>CAWCVB010000007.1:0-207639 GCA_963798915.1 uncultured Gemmatimonadales bacterium
AAGGCGGCCGACACAGGACTATCCTAAACCTTCGCCTGGCGCATCCGCTAGCCGAGGCACGCGGCCGAACGGCAAGCCCCGCGATTAGCTCTGGCCTGCCGCGCGTCTGGACTGGCGGCCAGCATGGGCCACACCGACAGCCCCTCCAGCGCTCCAACCCCTAATTAGGCCGCAACACGGACTGCAATCTGACGGAAGACCTGTGCGCCTTCGTTCTCGACCTCGCGGCGCACAGGCCAGTTGCCACTGTCATCGATAACTTCAATCACTGCTGCAAATGACTGTTTGTGTTCAGCCGGTAACTCCCTGGTCCAGAGACGCATGCGCAATTCCCATGTGCCTGCCCGAAAGTTGCGGTGAAAGAGTCTATCCAGCTGCTCAACCGGGCTCCACTTGTCGACTTGGACGCTTGCATCAGATACGCCGACTTCTGCGTGTCCCAGCTCGCTGGGTTTGCGTAGGCCTAGAGTAACGCGCGCCTTGGAGTACTCAAGGTGATTATCGGGTGATACCGGAGGGTCGAGAGCAACGGTAACACGTACACGCAAATGTTGGCCCCGCCGTGGCGCTAGGCATGGCGGCACAAGAAAGGGGAGATAGGTGAATCGAGCGGTGGTAAGCTGCCCAACATGCAAGTACGTTGCCGCATGCTCCTTGGACCACATTGCAGCTTCGATATCCGGCTCGCCAAGTCCAATCAGGTGCTCGGGTGGAACCGCGATATCGGGGGCGGTGACAGGCACCGCAAAGTGAAGCAGTAGTGCGCGAACGAGGTTCGCGTGTGGGTTTTTGTAGTGCTCGATCAACCGGGCGCTCATGGCAGCCACGAGCGGCGCTGCGAACTCGTGCCGTGTCGCAAGCCCATGCTTCCTTATCATCTATCAGTCCATGAACGCCTATACGAGCGGATGTCTTGGTGTCACGAAAGAGGTTGCCCCCATGCGCAACAAGGTCGGGCTTTATTCCGCCAAGGGGGCCTGGACCACGCCTCGAGAAGGCTGAGAGCTCACCCGCGGTGCTAATGGCGTTCGTGTCTGTAAAGCGAGCGTAGGACCCAACCGTTAATGCCAATAGTGCGTCGCCCGGGGAGTCGATCCGGCACTCAGCATGCTCAAGCGCCTTTGGGTAGCCAAGGACCAGCTTCTCATCGCGGATATTTCCAGCGGTTGTGACGATGACGAGATTGCGATCGCGTGTATGCTTGTCGAGAAGCTGCGCGACAATAGAGACGACTCCATCGACAGTCGGCTTCGCATTACCGAGCGACATGTTCACCACGCGCGCGTTCGTCGGCAATTGCGGAATTACTGCGTCAACAGCCGCAGCCAGGTGACCTTCGTTGATGTATACGGGCTTCTTGTTCCAATCAACGCCAATTACAGGCACGTCAATTAGTGGACAGAGCGGGCTTAGTCTGCCGCCGCGAAGCCCCGCCTCTAAGTCATCTCCGTAGACTATCCGACTGCCTACGAACGTACCGTGCATATATGCCGGTGCGATCGCTCCAGGAGCAGAAAAGGAATTGTCTGCAAAACGCAGCCCTGTAGACCACGACAAGCAGGGCTCACGCCGGTATCAAATAGGACGACGGGAGCACTAATCCGTGGCGCGTCGGCTGCGACTTCTGGGGAAAAGGCACTAATGCGCCATTGATCGGGAACGAAGAAGACGTGATTCGGAACGACTTGTCGGAGAGTCGTAAATGCTGCGCCAGCCAGTCTAGCCTCTGATGGTTTGATGCTGGCCTCAACTGCTGCTACTCCATTGGAGAAGCGGCGCATTTCTCCCCAAGGTTCCGCCTGTGCGCCCAATGAAGGAGCGCAAGGAGAACAAGATCGCTGCGCGCTCCTTTTCTGTGAGCGTGGAGTAAAGCAAGAGCAGGCACTCTGTGGGTTCCTCAGGCGCTCCCGCCAGCTCGGGTGATATCTTCTCCTCGACCGGGACCGGCGAACAGATCTTCGATAATCGCCATGTACGACTTACCGACGTTATCTGCCGATGTTGCATAGTGCTCTATTTTCGCTCGGAGATCTCCAAGACGCGCCTTAGGCAGTTGGACCGTCGCAGCGTTTGGGTCGACAGCTGAGAGTTCGACAATCTCAAAGCCCGCGCTACGTAGGCGTTGACGTTCGGCGCGAACAGGTAACTCCCTTGGCGTTCGGATCTGCAGAAACAAAGACTCTGCTGCCTCGCCGTCCACAGCGGTCGCCTGATTCGCCGCCGCTGCTGCTGTTCGCTCACGCAGGAGAAGATCGCCGTGCGCCGAGTAATTCGGCCGGGTATAGCGCTTAGACATTCCCCGAACTTTGATTGGTGCGGATCGCACAAGAGATTGAGGGATCTCGAAATGAGAGAACAACTTGGGCATGTCATCCCTTTCGAACCAGTCTGTTGCGGCCTACCAAAGCAAAGGCGGAATTGCGGGCCGGTGGCGGCGGCCCCGACTTCTGCGATCGGGTTAAGCCTTACTTCTGTGCTTTGTAAAGTTCGAGCGCACGCAAAACGCTGAGTGCCTCACTGAGCTTCGCCAAGCTCTTGGATG
The DNA here is from genome assembly GCA_963798915.1 of uncultured Gemmatimonadales bacterium. Classification (GTDB taxonomy): domain Bacteria; phylum Gemmatimonadota; class Gemmatimonadetes; order Gemmatimonadales; family GWC2-71-9; genus CAMLHP01. The sequence continues at coordinate 2,543 of CAWCVB010000007.1, forward strand.
CCCTGCTGGACTCCTTCGCATACGCTTCGGCGTTGGCCTTTATGTCGCGCAAGGCGTCCCTGAGTTCGACAAGTTCATCGATGAAGTCTTCAGGTACCTCTGCTGACAGCCATTCGTGGCTGCACGTCTCGCAGACTAGGCCTCTGCGAAACCACTGTATGTCGGAGTGGTCATCGGAGTACCGGCGCTGGCCAGATGTCGCGCCGAGTTGGGAGGGATTCACCGCAGCGCAGACTTCAATGGCTTGGCAGTTGGGGCACCATTTCTGGGTTCCTCCCTGCGTGACCTTCATTTTGTAGCTCCCACTGTTCAACTGAGTGATCGTGCGGCGGCCACAGCCTGATCGTCGCTACCAACGGAGGCGGTCGCTCGGCCATCTGCCAGCGTTAGTCAGGCCCCCGACGGCAAGGCGAAACGCTGTTCATACGTAGCCATGAGGAAGGTCGCAATCGTCCCGGCGAGATTGATGGCCAAGTCCGCATGGCGGGCGCTCGGCTTGTAAGCCTTTGGGCCCTTCCCGTGGGCATCACCGAATGTGTTACGCATGGCGGCAAGCCCGTTAGCGACGGACATGCACCCCGCCGAGGATCTGCTTGAACACTTCGTCCTTGTGGCCCTGCGGCCCGAGATTCATCGCACCAGCAACCAGGCCATAAAGCTTCGGCAGGTCGTCCTTGTCGGAGTAATTCTTTCCAAGCTTATGCAGCAGCTCCTTGCACGTGCTCTCGAGTAGAGTCCGGGCGAGGGTGATGGCTCCTTCAGGGTCCGCCTCTCGACGCGCTTGAGTCCGCGACCGTGCCTCACCGATCGACGCGGCAGTGCCCCTCTCAATGAAGGGCTCGAGCGAAAGGGCCGTCGGCTGGGTTGCACCGCGCTCTACAAAGTCAAAGAGGGGCCTAAGCTCTGACCAGATGAACTGACGACGACCGGCGTACGTGCCGTCACGAGCCTTCATGAATTGCCAGAACTGGCTTCCCGACCGGTTGGAGGCCCACCCACCTCGGCATCAGGGGCAGGAGCTCGTGCTGAGACAGGATTTCCTCTCGTGCCTTTTCCCAGTCTTCAAAACCGGCGCTTCCACCGGTGGCGAAATCGACGGTGCATTCCTGAAAAGCGGTGAGGACTCGGAGTAGGATTTCCCTTCTTGATCCCTGATGTCTCACAAGCATATCAAGCCTCGGGCGATCTAACGCTACCTATGCCGCGCTTCCACAATATTTCGTATTGCGCGTATCGGAAATGCTCGGGCAGTGGTTCTATGAGCAGCCCAGCGCTGAATTCCGTTCTCTGTCGACTCTTGGCCAGGCCCCGTCAGCCAGCTGCGCTCACCTCTCCATCACCCCCAGATACCTCCGCCACGGCCCCACCGCTTCCCTATACTGTTTCGCCATCACCCGGCTGATCTGGCCCAGGTGCGCGAGGTCATGCGCCACCCAGGTGGCCAGGAGCTGCCGGAGCGTCACCGGCCCGAACTCGGGATGCTCGCCCTCGAGCCTAGGTCATCATCGGTCAGCGCCCACTCCTCGAGCGTCGCGAGTTCTCGGCGCGGCGCCAAGCAAACTCGCAAGCAGCTCGGGGAGCAGCGTGCCCTGGCTCTCCCGGGCGCGACTGAGAGTCGCTCCTCGGCAGGTGTCGCCTGCGGCGACTCGCGGGATGCTGTGTTGCCGGTAAACCATTATGCACCCGCAGGTTCCCGGAGCGATACTGGGATTTTCCCAAATCCGACCAGCACACTCGCAATTCCCACTCCCGGCCCCGGCGTTTCTGCCGTGGCCAGCGCGCCTGATTCAGGCCATCAAGGCAGCCGGTAACTGCCGCGAAGTCATGGGGTTACCGTGCCGCGATGCCGGCTTGTCGGCTCATCGTTGCCTGACGAGTTCGAGTGCAGCGCCAATGCGGCGCCAATCTTCCAGCTGCGCCGCCTCCGGGCGGTGAGTATTCAGGATCCGCTTCCCGCAGTGATAGACAGCGAACAGCCGAGCACCATTTGGCAGGGATGCACCGCGGGGTGAAGCGACCGCCTGCCTGAACACGGGGATCGGCAGGGCAAAGGCGGTGAGCACGGCCTCGAAGGCGCGCTGGCCCAGGCCCACCACCACGGCGGGGTTCACCAGCTCGATCTGGGGACGGAGGAAGGCGCGCCCGCCTTGGTCAGGAATACACGCCCATGGGGATCAGGGTGCTCCACCGATCCAATCGACATGCCGATGGACAGGAGCAGCTTCGCCAGCATGAGGTTGGTCGGATTGCCGGCTTTGTCGAGCCCACGGTTGTCACGGAAATAGCGCACGTCGCCCCAGTCCTGGCCCACGACCATCAGATCGGCATCGAGATCACCCTGCCACTGGGTCCACGGCCCAATCTGCGGCGAATCGCACTGGCCACCATCTACCATTGCTGGGTTCGTCAGCCCGCACTGGGTGCACAGACGGCAGGCCTGTCGCGCGGAGACCATGCTGGCATAGGCGTTCGTCTTCAGGTGAAATTCCTCCGGAGTAAGCGCTCGAGCCGAGTGTTTTCGTGCTTTCGTGTTTTCGTCTGCGCTCCCGCGAAGGCCTCGCCATCCGCTGACGACGCTGCGCAGTGCCTGCGGACAGGTCAGCTAAACTGCTATGCCGGCAATGGTTTACTGCACTACTAATCTATTGTCAACCACGGTGGGAATTAGTAGCATTGACAGATGGGTTGCGCGGCTTGAATATTTATACTACTAAATTTGTTGACATTAGTAGTACATCAGCAACGAGCGTGACGATGAAACTCCCCATGGCCCCGCCCCCCTTCGAGCAATTGGTCGAATCCGTCTTTCTCCCAGGACAAACGCCGTTGATCGATACGTGAAGCTCCTCAGCGCGGCGACGACCCGGCCCCAGGTGGGCAATACCGTCATTGGCACAAGCTTCGATACCTCGCCCCACCCGATGACCTGACCACCGATGAGTGGTGGCTGGGCATCAAGACGGCTCGGCGCGCCCTGTACCGCGAATTGCCGTTGGAGGATCGCGAACACCGTCCCTTCAGGTACGCCCTGGTCGATCCCGGCCTCAGCATGCTGCATGAAGTGGACAAGCAGGCAAGCGGAGCCATCCAGGGATCAGATCAGGTGACGGATCCTCAAACACGCGATACCTACCTCATCAAGAGCCTGGTCGAGGAATCGATCACGTCGAGCCAGCTGGAAGGAGCGTCAACGACGCGCGAAGTCGCCAAAGACATGTTGCAGCGTGGGCGGCCGCCACGGGACCGCAGCGAGCAGATGATCTACAACAACTACCAGGCGATGCGTTCCATCGGTGGGTTGAAGCAGGCGCCCCTGACGCCCGACCTGGTGTTCGAGCTGCACAGAATCCTGACGCAGGACACGCTGGATGACCCGACGGCCGCGGGCCGCTTTCGGCGCACGGACGAGAATATCTGCGTCGTCGATGAAATCGGGAACACGCTGCATGTGCCACCCGCAGCGGATGAGCTGCCCGAACGCCTCCGGAGACTCTGCGGCTTCGCCAACGATCACGGCGGGAAACCGTTCATGCATCCCGTCGTCCGGGCCATCCTGCTGCATTTCTGGCTCGCCTATGACCACCCGTTCGTCGATGGCAACGGTCGAACGGCGCGCGCACTGTTCTACTGGAGCATGGCGCGAGAAGACTACTGGCTGTGCGAATACATCTCAATTTCACGCGTGCTGCGCAAGGCGCCGGGCAAGTACAGCAGAGCCTACTTGTACACCGAGACCGACGACAACGACGTTACCTATTTCATCCTTCATCAGCTTGGTGTCGTGATAGAGGCGATCCGCGAGCTGCATACGTACCTGGCACGGAAAACACTGGAGTTGACGAAGACTCGGCAGCTCATTCAGGGCTCCCGGTTCCTGAACACGATCCTCAACCATCGCCAACTCGCGCTGATCAATCATGCGCTGAAGAACCCGCACTTTGTGTACACCATTGACTCGCATCGCCGGTCGCATGGGGTGAGTTACCAGACGGCCAGAACCGATCTGCTGCAGCTCGCTGAGATGCGGCTGGTCGACCAGGGAAAGGCCGGCAAGGCCTACGTCTTCTCGGCACCCCCGGACTTGCGTCAGCGAGTGGGTAACCTGCCAGGTGACAACGGTGCTGGCACCCGCCGGGCAGGAGCGAAGCAAGAGCCATGATGCAGCAGCCGACGCCTGGCCTATGGCAAGAGACTCGACCGCAACAACCGGAGCGTGCCCGGCCCCCACGTCCCATTTTTCGCTCGCCCCCCTGCCAACGAGCTGACAATCCCGCATAGTGGGCAGTGGGCCGCAGCTCGGACCAAAGCAGGCGGACGTGAAGCGAGGCCGAACCCAGCAGTCTACCAAGCTCTTTCAGGTCTTCCTTGTACTTTGTGGCTGCCTCTTCAGTGGTGCTGAATACGTGGTAAACGAGCCATCCGTTTGCGACGTCGGGCTGGCACGCTGACGCGGCGCGGTGAATGAGTTGATATGGAAGCCCTGCAATTTTCTCACGAGAGAGGGGGGCTTCCGCCACCCTGTTCAGCAAGCCGAGCCACCCATCGAGCACCTCCGGCCGATTGCCTTCGGTCTTACTGCCCAGCCAGGATTTGACGTTCTGGTACCTCGGTTCGGTTGACTTGGCCTCCACGGCCACCGATGTAGTTCCGGACAGGATCATGAGATCGGTGCAGGACGGCTTTCCCTCTCCCCGTTGAACTGGATACCTCATACTCGAAATGCAGCTCCGTGGTGTCCCCCAACGAGATCCCCAGCGCCGAGGCGAATCCGGGTAGCCGAGCGTCCGGATGCCTCCAGTAGGAGAGCGGGCTACCGTGGATCGAAGCGGCGAGTCGAATTCTGCAGCTCCATACTTCTCGAGAAGGTCGCTGAAGGAGGCGACCGGGGTGCCGGACCGGAACAGCGCCGTACGCATGAAAGCTCCCGTATTCAGGCCAGCTGTTTATCCGGAAGCATGGGACGAGGCTCGAATCTGTCCCGCCCAGCGGTCATGAATTACGTCATGCGTACGATCAAACGCGGCGGCATGCTCGGGGCGGGCCGCGAGAAAGAACACGACATGCGACGTTCGGAACGAATCGACCAGTGGTGCCTTAAGCCGGCTCGCCAGCTGGGCACCCATTCTGGCTATGAATCCATCCCGTCTCTCACGGATGAAATGCTGGTAAATGACCAGGGAGTGACCGCGGCCATATGCCTGCGTGATTTCATCCCAATACAGAAACTTGGAAGATCCCTTGTTACCCAGCCGCGTACTCGGAACTTCGATACCGTTATCCGGATCGAAAAAGATGACTGGGCACTCGGTAAGCACCTTCCAGGCACGGTCGAAGTAAGCGCGTCGAGAGCGGGCATCGTCGTGAAGGAGCTCGTCATGAAATGTCGCGCCAGGCAACAGTGTCCATGCGCGTGCTAGCTGCACTGACCGAACTGAACGGGGCTCAACCAAGAGTCGCAAACGATCATAGAGTTCCGGGTCATAGTGCCGCCATCGCTCGGGCTGGTCAAGATAGCGGCGGAACTCACCATCCGAGCGCCCGTCTGGCGTGGTCAGGAGCCAGCAGATACCGACAGGGAACTGCGTGACAGTGGCCAGTGCGCGCAGGAGCCCGTACTTGCGGTAATCATTCACGTCGCCGAAGTACTGGTCTTTCATGGAAGTCCCTCACGCCACCTCATGCGTTCAACCCTTCTCCTCCCACACCTCGCCCTCCTCATCCCACCGCGCCTCGCAGGCTCGGCAGAACCAGATCGGATCATGGAGGCCGATGACACAGCCACCCAGCACGATCTCGCCCCGCATCGAGGCTTCCCCCATCTCCGGGCCAGGAAGACCGTACATGATCGGCACCACGTCCGCCGATTGGCAGCGGGGACACTTGGCCGAGATGGGTGTCCGGTCGGGCAGTCGCATGGCGCACTCCGGTAGGTAGAACCGTGAACGATACCGGGCGGGTGTGACAGCTCGGCGGCTCGGCGGCTCGGCGGCTCGGCGGCTCGGCGGCTCGGCGGCTCGGCGGCTCGGCGGCTCGGCGGCTTCCGTGACCCTCGACCCACGACCGACGACCCACGACCCGCGACCCACGACCCACGACCCGCGACCCGCGACCCTCGACCCTCCGCTAGCCGACCAGCCCATCGAGTGGAACCCCGAGCAGCTCGCGCAGGTGCTTGGCCTGGGTGAGCGACAGGCGGCGCTTGCCGCTGAAGAACTCCGAGACCCGGCTCTTGCCACCCATCACGGCACTGAGGTCCGCTCGCGCAAGCCCCTTCTGCTCCAGGGCGAACGCGACCACCTGCTGGGGCGTGACATCCGCCGTCTCGATCGGATCATGCTCGGCCTCATACGCCTCAACCAGGACCGAGAGGAACACCATGCGGTCATAGTCATCGGTGTGCTCGGCAGGATTGGCGTAGGCGAGCCCATCGAGCGCCGCCACCGCGGCGTCATACTCACGCTCGTCGCGGAGCACGTGGGGCCGGGAGAAGTCCAGAATCACTGCGGTCATCATTACCTCTGCCGTGGAGACGCCCTCTTCGTGGAGGTCTTACCGGCTCCGTTTGCCTCGCTGAGCCCTGGTCCACGCGTCGTATCCCCTGTGGTCGAACACCCCGAGAATCAGGACCCGCCCAACCGGGTACAGGATCCGCGCTACGATCCGGTACTTGTTGCCTCCGATATCAAAAACCGCCAGACCGTCGCCCAGGAAATCCGTTTGCCCGAACAGCTCCTTCACCTGGTGAGGCGAGGCCAGGCGGCTGGCCCGCATCAGCCGAAGCCACACCTTGAGCGGCTCCTTCGCCTTCGGGTCCTTCTTCCAGAACTCCCTGAGCCGCCGTTCGGTGATCACATGCATGGGTTGCCTGGGGCCAGAGAGCAGTTACCAATATGGGAACCCGACGGCAGACTGTCAAGCCGGCCTAAGTCCTTAACCTACGGATCGTTAGTGAAGTGGCGTTCCCATCATGGGAACTTGAGAACGCTCGCAGGGCCGACCCGCGACCGACGACCGACAGACCTCGAACCGCGACCCGCGACCCGCGCACGACCGACGACCCGCGACCCGGCCGTCGCTTTCGTGTTTTCGTGAATCCCTCGGCGTTTCTCCGCGCCCTCCGCGCTGTTGGGCAACTGCTCAACGCAGAGTCGAGAGCCGCAGAGGGTTCCACGCACGACCGGCGTCCCGATCTCAGCGGCTGGGCCACAACATATTCATGTCGGTGGAGAGCATCGGAGCTCGATGCTGCTCGGCATCCTCTGCGGGCCCCCGCGCTGTTGGGCAACTGCTCAACGCAGAGTCGCAGAGCCGCAGAGGGTTCCACGCACGACCGGCGTCCCGATCTCAGCGGCTGGGCCACAACATATTCATGTCGGTGGAGAGCATCGGAGCTCGATGCTGCTCGGCATCCTCTGCGGGCCCCCGCGCTGTTGGGCAACTGCTCAACGCAGAGTCGCAGAGCCGCAGAGGGTTCCACGCAGGACCGGCGTTCTGATCTCAGCTGCTGGGCCACAACATATTCATGTCGGTGGAGAGCATCGGAGCTCAATGTTGCTCGGCATCCTCTGCGGGCCTCCGCGTCTCCGCGCCTCTGCGTTGTGCAGTTTCGGTCACCAACATCCTGGCGATCATCGGCTGGCCAGCAGGTCTCAGTCGAGCTGCACGCCACCCGATTGCTTCGTCGGCTTCGCCTCCTCGCAATGACGCATGGGCGAGACTCGACCCGCGACCCGCGACCCCGACCCCGACCCGCGACCATCACGCCAGGTCGAGGGCGATCGCGAGGGCCTCGTCCAGGCGCTTGAGCTTGGCCGGCTTGAGTGCGGCGACGAAGTGCGTCAGCTTCGCTTTCTCGATCAGGAAGAGCTGGTCGGCCTTGATGGCGCACGACCACTTGAGTCCGTCGTCCGCGTCAAGGAGGACTTCGGTAGAAAGGCCATCGGGCTCGCTGTGGATCGCCGCCACGACCACCTTGTTGAACTTCGACTGGCAGAGGGTCTCACGACTCACGATGACGCATGCCCGCCGACGCTTCGGGTCCGCTCGATCCGGTGGAGGTGAGAGCAGATAGATCTCGCCCCGGTGCATCACGCGAACGGGTCGGCCTGATGCTCGAGCAGCTCGTCGGTCTGCCGATCAAGCTGCTCCGCCTTCGCGTTCAGAATTTCCAGGTCGTGTTCAGCGCGGGCCCGCCGGAGCCGCCGGAGCAGCTCACGCCGCACAGCAAGCTCGACGAACCTGGAGCGCTGCTGCGCCGGCACGATCAGGTTGACGCCTTCCATGACTTCGCCAGCCATGGTGACCGAGGCAGCTACCTTCTTCTGGCGATCCTTGAGCAACTTCTGCAGTTGCAAGGCCTTATGCCATGATATAGTAGTTTGCATACTCTATAATCTAGTATGTAATATCTTATATATCAAGCTTCTCAGTCGAGCTGCACGCCACCCGATTGCTTCGTCGGCTTCGCCTCCTCGCAATGACGCATGGGCGAGACTCGACCCACGACCGCGACCCGCGACCCGCGACCCGGACGGCGCTTTCGTGTTTTCGTGAATCCCTCGGCGCTTCTCCGCGCCCTCCGCGCTGTTGGGCAACTGCTCAACGCAGAGTCGCAGAGCCGCAGAGGGTTCCGCGCACGACCGGCGTTCTGATCTCAGCTGCCGGGCCACAACATATTCATGTCGGTGGAGAGCATCGGAACTCAATGTTGCTCGGCATCCTCTGCGGGCCTCCGCGCCCTCTGCGCCTCTGCGTTGTGCAGTTTCGGTCACCAACATCTTGGCGATCATCGTCTGGCCAGCAGGTCTCGGGCGAGCTGCACGCCACCCGATTGCTTCGTCGGCGCCTCTGGGCGACGCAAGCGTCGCCCCTGCGGCGCCTCCTCGCAATGACGCTTCAGGTCGTGCCCCAGCCTGGCAAGCGGCTGGCCTGCTTCACCCAACTCAGGAATTGCGCTTCGTCGAGCCCGCCATCCTCATGGATATCCAGGTAGCGCACCTCCTTGTGCTTCGATGCGCCGGGAGGAACCGGTCTGAGCGACCCGCCATTGAAGAACGTGACCTTGACGTACCTGGTGAAGCAATGGAAGCTCACGAACCAGCCCTGGCCCTCGATGCCGTAAAACGGCGAGTTCCATTTGACCGCCTTGCGCACGCCCGGAACAGCGCGCTGAATCAGCGCATCCAGCCGGCACCCGACGTCGCGCTTCCAGCCCGGCATTGCGGCAATGTATTCCTGCACCGGGGCATCGCCCTCGGCCTTGGCAATCTGCGGATTGCCGCCCGCAAGCAGCACTGGCTTCGCACCGGCTCTGGTCGAGACCTTCGTCGACTTCCTGGTCAGCTTGCGGCCCATGGCACTCCCTCCAGAACTTTCGTGTTTTGGTGTTTTCGTGACTTCACAGTGCCTTCCACATCCTTAGCAGCGGCACGGCGACCCCGCCCCGGTCGTCCAGGACGCGTTCAAGTTCCTCATACCCGGAGGCGCGGTACAACGGCTCCCCAGCCATTGTCGCCATCAATTCCGCCCGGGTGAACCCTTCGGCCCTCGCCGCCGCTTCGCAGAGCGCCAGGACCAGCCGGCCCACACCCTTCCGTACATGACGTGGATGGGTATACATCGCGCGAATCCGTGCCGGTTCCGTCGCAGGATCGAGCAGGCGATCGCTCCGCGCCGGCGAATGGTCGCCACCATACAGGGTGGCCCGCCGGCTCCAGCCGCCGCAGCCCGCCAGTTCGCCATCGGCATGAATCACAAAATAGGTCCCGTCGTCAATGAGCTGGGTGTCCAGGCCCATGATCATCCGGCTCGACGCAATCTGGCGCGCATCAAGAAACGGCTTCTGCAGCTCAGCAATCGCCGCCACCACGAGCGCCCGCAACGCGTCGAGATCGGCTCGGCAGGCAAGTCGATGGGTCAGTGCTCTCGCGTCATGGGTCACAGGTCGTGGATTCATCAGCCAGCGCTCCCGTAGAACATCCAAAGGCCCAGGCTGATCAAGCCGAGACTGACAATCACTCGGCAAATCCACCGCGGAGACGCAGAGGGCGCAGAGCTACCTCTCATTCCGAACGAAGTGAGCAATCCTGACGGCCGAACTTCGGAACCGGGCGAGAAGATCCCTCGCTGCGCTCGGGATGACAACTTCACTCATTATTACTCTGTGTCCTCTGCGGCTCTGCGGTTGATTCCAATGGCCAGCGAACTTGGTCAGCGATACCACTCGTCCCCCACACCTTGACGCCCGCACCGCTGCCCGCCACCATCATGTGCGCTGTGCCCCTGACCCCTAACCCCCAGCCCCTACCATCTTGACCACCTCGGATACCAGCTTCTTCGGTCACCCGCGTGGCCTCTCCACCCTCTTCTTCACCGAGATGTGGGAGCGCTTCAGCTACTACGGCATGCGCGCCTTCCTCATTCTCTACATGGTGCACGTGCTCCAGTTCGACGATCGCCATGCGGGCTCGGTCTACGGCACCTACACCGCCAGCGTGTGGGCCGCGGCCATCCTGGGCGGGATCATCGCCGACCGGTGGCTGGGACAATACCGGAGCGTGCTCTACGGCGGGATCATCATCGCCCTGGGGCACTTCACCCTGGCCTTTCACCCGCTCCCATTCTTCTACAGCGGTCTGGGTCTGATCGTCATCGGGACCGGCCTCCTCAAGCCCAACGTGAGCGGCATTGTGGGCTCGCTCTACGACACCGACGACGCGCGGCGCGACGCCGGCTTCGCGATCTTCTACATGGGCATCAACCTCGGCGCCGCCCTCGGCCCGTTCATCGCCGGCTATTTTGCGCAACGCGTGGACTGGCACCTGGGCTTTGCCTGCGCCGGCGTGGGCATGACCGCCGGGGTCATCCAGTACGTCGCGGGCCGGAGGCACCTGCAGCCGGCGGTCGAACGCCTCGCACGCCAACGTCGAGAGGCCAAGACCCGATCCGCCAAGGCACCTGTAGGGGCGGCCTGCGGCCGCCCCTCTGCCGAGCACGAATTCTGGGGCTTCACCAAAGTCGAATGGAAACGCCTCGGCGCCATGGCGGTGTTCTTCGTGTTTGCCGCCGTCTTCTGGGGTGCGTACGAGCAGGCCGGCTCGACGCTCAATCTCTTTGCCGACCGCTTCACCCGCACGTCCATCCTGGGCTTCAGCTTCCCGTCCAGCTGGTTCCTCACCGTCCAGGCGATGTTCGTGATCCTGCTCTCCCCCATCTTCGCCTGGCTCTGGACCCGCCTTGGGCGACGCGAGCCGTCCACGCCGGCCAAGTTCGCCTTCGGCCTGTTCTTCATCGGCCTGTCGTTCCTGTTTCTGCTGCTCCCGGCCTTCCACCTCGAGGCCGCGCCGGCCATCCGGGTGAGCCCGTTCTGGCTCATCGGCTGCTACTTCATCCAGGAGCTCGGCGAACTCTGCATCTCGCCCGTCGGGCTCTCGGTCTTCACCAAGCTCTCCCCGGTCAAGATCGTCGGCTCCATGCTCGGCGTCTGGTTCCTGGCCGACTCGGTGGGCAACAAGGTCGCCGGCTTCGCCGCCGGTTTCATCTCCTCCGCGCCACTGCCCCAGCTCTTCGGCGTGATTGCCGCTGTCTGTCTCGGCGCGTCACTGGTCGCCTTCATCATGATCAAGCCGGTGCGCGGACTGATGGGGGGAGTAAAGTGAGGGGGGCGAGACGGCGAGGCGGCGAGACGGCTAGTTGCTCGTCATCCTGAGGGAGTGCAGCGACCGAAGGATCTGCTGGCCCGGGTCGGGAATCAGCCGTCACAATCGAGCGGTTTCGGATTCACGCATTCAGGTCCATGCCGAAGCAGAGGCGATAGCCGTCGAGGTCGTCCACCTCGAAGTCACGGCAGCCGTACATCTGGTCGCACGGCTCGCGCACGAGGTGGACTCCCGTCGAGGCGAATTCCCTACTCAGCGCGTCCGCGTCTTCCACCCAGATGTAGGCGTCCCACGCCCCCTCGTCGGGATCCGCCATTCGGTTGGGCCTCACCCCGTCACCCGAATCGAGCTGGGAGAGCATGATGATGATGCCGCTCCGGCGCACCATGCAGAATCTCGGCGGATCGCCCCAGAACCGCTCGTAGCTGAAGCCCAGGTGGTCGCGATACCAGTTGGCCGAGGCGGCCACATCCCGCACGAAGAAGTAGGGCGCAATGCTCCAGCGCGATCGTGTCTCAGCATCATTCGTCATTGGCATCTCCCAGGCATTCGGATGTTCATTGGATCCCCCGATGCCCAAAGGTCATGGCATCGAACCGGACATGGTAGTGTCGGCCGATTCAGCGCAGCTTCCAGCCCCATCGCTTCTCTATCGTAGCTTCACGCCGTTATGCTCGCGCTGGGAGGCGGGCATGTACGAGTCCGCGCTGGGGATTCGTCCGCTACCATGACCACAGTCGCTTCGCCGGGGGAGGCGCAATGGCGATACACCAATGTTCTGCCTGGAACCCTCCCGCGCCAGCGGTCAGCCGGACTCGCGGATCGTCGCTGCGACTACCCTGCCCTCTCATGCAGCAGCATCCAGGACGTGCCGAACCGGTCACGCAGCATCGCGAACCGCGAAGCGAAGAAGGTCTGCTCCAGCTTCATGAAGATCTGGCCACCCTCGGAGAGGAGCGCATAGAGGCGTTCGGCTTCCTCGTCGGACTCGACACGCAGGGCCAGATAGGCACTTCGCATCGGTTCGCTCCCTGGAATGTCGGCGCCCATGAGCACCATCCCGCCGATCTCGATCCTGGCATGGAGAATCTTGCCGTTCCATTCGGCGGGGAGATCCCCCTGTCCAGGCTGCTCACCGTGCCTCATGATGCCCGTGATTGTCCCGCCAAGGTGCTGCTCGTAGAAGCGGAACGCCTCGTCGCAATGCCCCGGATAGTTGAGATAGATGTCGAGTCGCATGTGAGACTCCTCGAAGAGGTTGGATGAGCAGACGCCAGACACGCCCACTAGTTTCGTCGAACGAGGAGCGTCCGAATCGACCAACGCTCCGGCCGGCCATCTCCTCAAGGAGATTCCCGTTGCCGTCTGCGACGCCAGCAACCGCCGAAGATGAATGGCTCTGGGGCTGGGACCCTACACCAGGGATCGTCTCGGTGTGGGCCGAGCCCGATGGTCGCGCCTTTGTGTGGCGCCGGGTGCCCGGCACGGGCGAACTGGTGCGCGAACTGCACCGCTTCCGCCCGTGGATGCTGCTTGACCGCCTGGATGACCTTGTTCATCTCGGGCCGGAGCTGGGCCCGGAGGGCAGCGCCGCCCGAGTCTGGTACCGGGAGCTCGAGGGACCTGGCGCGCTCAGGTTCCTGGTCTCCTCTTCCCGGATGGGTCTCCTCAGCAACGCGATCCTGGCCGGCGCCACACAACGCCTGGGACAACCCGTCACGCATCTGCGCGAACTGGACCGGGCATCGCTCCTCGTGCTTCCGCCCGAGGAGCAGTATCTCGTCGCCAGCGGCCGGACCTACTTCCGCGACCTGCCCTTCGACCAGCTTCGGCGGCTGCAGTTCGACCTCGAGACCACCGGACTCGACCCCGACCGGCATCGCATCTTCATGGTGGCGGTGCGGGAACCCTCGGGAAATGCATTGGTGCTGGAAGCGCGTGAGCCGGGAGACCGGGGCGAGGCCGATCTCATCGCCCGTCTGGTCGAGCAGGTCCGCTTCGCTGACCCCGACGTGATCGAAAACCACAATCTCCACGGGTTCGATCTTCCCTTTCTCGAGCGCCGGGCCCGGAAGCTCGGCGTTCCGCTGCCGCTCGGCCGCCTCAACCACACCGGGCTTCACCAGCGTGCCGCTCGGCGTGGCACCCTGGGTGACCGGCAGGAAGGCGCCCGGATCCGGTTCGTGGTGCCCGGCCGCGAGCTGATCGATACACTGGACGCGGTTCACCGCTACGACTTTGCCGTACGGGAACTGCCCGGTCACGGACTCAAGGCAGTGGCAAAGCATCTGGGTCTCGCGAGTCCTGACCGGGAATACATCCGGGGCGACCGGATTTACCAGACCTGGCGCACCGATCCCGAACGGGTACGGCGATACGCCACGGATGACGTGGAAGAGGTCGCGGCGCTGGCCCGGGTGCTGGGCGGCGCGGCGTTCGCGCTGGCCCGCATGGCGCCCCGCCGGTACGAACGACTGGCTGATGCCGGACCAGCCACCGGCGTCATCGATCCCATGCTGGTCCGCGCCTACCTTCGCGCCGGCGCGGCACTTCCCGCCCATGAAGCCGGCGACGGCACCGAGCACAGCGGCGCCGCGCTGCATCTCTTTGCCGTGGGTGTCGCGCATCGAGTCGTCAAGGCAGACGTGGCCAGTCTCTATCCCTCGCTCATGCGCGCGTACCGGATCGGGCCCGCGCGCGACCACCTGGGTGCGCTGCTCGCACTGGTGGACCGGCTGGTGGAGCGCCGCCTGGCGGAGAAAGCCAAGGGCCGAGCGGCGGCGCCCGGGTCGGCAGAACGTCACACCCATGAGGCCACATCGGCGGCGATGAAGCTGGTGGTCAACTCCGCCTACGGTTACCTCGCGGCGGGTGGCCTGACCCGATTCGCCGATGTTCACGCCGCCAACGAAGTCACACGGCGGGGCCGTGAAGTGCTGGACCGGATGTGCCGGGAGCTCGCGGCACGGGGCGTCACGCTGCTCGAAGCAGACACCGATGGCGTCTACTTCGCGGTGCCACACTCGTGGACCGAAGCCGACGAGCGCCGGGTGGTGGACGAGGTGGCCGCACTCCTGCCGCCGCTGGTGCAGCTGGAGTTCGAGGGGAGGTACGCGGCGATGCTGTCGCACGAGCCCAAGAATTACGCGTTGCTGGGATATGACGGTCGGCTGGTACTTCGCGGTGTGGCCTTCCGGTCGAGCCGCGCTGAACCCTTCGGTGAGGCGTTTCTCCGCCGCGCCATCGACCGGCTTCTGGTCGGTGATGTCCCAGGGGTCCGTGACGCCTACCTCGAAACCATCACGGCGCTTCGGCGACGCGAACTCTCGACCCGCGACGTATCATCACGGGTCCGCCTCACCAAGTCGGCGGAGCAGTACCAGGAATCGCGCGAAACCCGTCGTGAACTGGCGTACGAAGCGCTGCTGGCAAGCGGGCGGAGCAGCTGGCGCCGAGGTGAGCGGGTGCGGGTGTACCGGAATTCAACGGAACGGGCGGAGTCCTGGCCGAGCTGGAAGACGAGCCCGTCTCGAGCGCTGGCGCTGGGGCCGTTGAAACCGACCCCCGTGACTATGACGTGGAGTATTACCTGCGACTGCTGCGCGACAGCTTCGCGGCACGACTGGCGCGCGCATTCACGCCGGAGGACTTCGGGACCGTGTTCGCCGATCCCGATCAGCCCTCGCTCTTCGTGGCACGACTGGACACCATTCGTCCGGTGCTGCGTTCGCCCTGAGCGCTCGCCATATTTCAGTGAGCCACCGGCAAGGAGCAGCTCGTGCACACCCGCAGCCTGGGTACCCTCCCCGTCTCCGCCCTGGGCCTCGGCTGCATGGGGCTGAGTCACGGATATGGGCATCCCACTGACACGCAGCAGGCCATCGCGCTCATCCGCGCCGCCGTCGATCGCGGGGTGACGCTGTTCGATACCGCCGAGGTCTATGGCCCGTTCACCAACGAGGAGCTGGTGGGAGAGGCGCTGGCGCCGGTCCGCGACCAGGTGGTCATCGCCACCAAGTTCGGGTTCAAGATCGGGCCCGACGGCAAGGCCGCGGGCGAGGACAGCCGGCCGGAACACATCCGCGAGGTGGCCGAGGCCTCGCTCAAGCGGCTCCGCACCGACCGGATCGACCTCTTCTACCAGCACCGGGTGGATCCCGCGCGTACCGATCGAGGAGGTGGCGGGCACGGTCAAGGAGCTGATCAAGGAAGGAAAGGTGAAGCACTTCGGCATGTCCGAGGCGGGTGTCGCGACCATCCGCCGCGCGCATGCGGTGCTGCCGGTGACGGCACTCCAGAGCGAGTACTCGCTCTGGTGGCGGGAGCCGGAAAAGGAAGTGCTGCCGGCGCTGGAGGAGCTGGGGATCGGGTTCGTGCCGTTCAGCCCGCTGGGGCGGGGCTTCCTCACCGGCGCCATCACCGGCCAGACAGAGTTCAACCAGGACGACTTCCGGAACAAGCTGCCGCGCTTCAGCGAGCAGAACCGGACCGCCAACCAGGCGCTGGTGGACGAGCTCAAGAGAATCGCCGGGCAGCTCGACGCCACGCCGGCGCAGGTGGCCCTCGCCTGGCTGCTGGCCCGGAAGCCCTGGATCGTGCCGATCCCCGGCACCACGAAGCTCAACCGCCTGAGCGAGAACCTGGCCGCCGCCGAGCTCACGCTCTCAGCAGAAGACCTGCGCTTGATCGATGAGCTGACGTCGGAGATCACCATCCACGGGGCGCGCTACCCGGCAGAACTGCAGCAGCAGGTGGGGCGGTAAGATTCGTCGCTCCCCCGGCGAGACTGGCGCAAGCCGAGGTCGGTTACTTGATTCGTAACACGCTATGAATGTTGCATATACATCATAAGCTGCTTATGTTATCGCCATGGCCGACATCAAACGGTATCTGGCGGAGATTGGCTCGCGGGGTGGCCGCAGGAGCCGGCGCATGCTGGACCCTGAAACGGCGCGCAACATGGTCCGCGTCCGGGAGGCCCGGCGCGCCTTCCGGCGATTTCAGACCACTTGCTTCTGGTCGTATCGGCCCGATCTCGCAATCGGTCTGGCAGATGTGCCATGGGTGGCAGAACAGCTCATGAAGCATGGCAACCGCAGCGCCTGGCTCGCAGGAGCACGGCTGTGCCGTTGACCGACTTCCAGCGTACGCTCCTCGCTACGCTGGCGCAGTCGCCCAATGACGATCGCTATCTGGCGGGCGGCGCGGCTCTGCACTTCTCGCCCAACTCCGCACGCTACAGCGACGACCTCGACTTCTTCCACGATTCTGAGGCGAAAAGTGGCGTCGGCCTTCGCACGAGATCGCGACACGCTTGAGCGGGCCGGCTACACACTCGAGGTGGAATTGAGCCTGCCCGGCTTCATCCGGGCGCAGGTGCGCCGGCATGGCCAGGCGACGCGGGTGGACTGGGCCCACGACTCGGCCTGGCGCTTCATGCCGCTCGTCCGAGACGACCTCGGCGGGTTGCTCCTGCATCCGGTCGATCTGGCCCTCAACAAGGTGCTGGCGCTGGCCGGTCGCGATGAGCCGAGGGACTTCGTGGATATCCTGTTCGTGCACCGCGAGGTACTGCCCCTGGCCGCGCTCTGCTGGGCTGCGGTCGGAAAGGACCCGGGCCTGACGCCGCTTTCGCTGCTGGAGCTGCTCAAGCGGCGCGGCCGGTACCGGCCGGAAGACTTCGCCCGGCTCAACCTCGCGCAACCGTTCGACCTGGTCGAGGCCAAGCGTTCCTGGCTGGCGGCCCTCGATGAAGCCGAGCGCTTTGTCCTCGAGCGGCCGCCTGAGGAATTCGGATGCCTCTATTACGAAACGGATCAGCAACAATTCGTGGTGCCCGTCTCTGGCGAGTCGCTTACGACACAGCACATCGTGCTCCACTTCGGATCGCCCGGTGGAGTCCTTCCCCGGATGAGTGATACGAGTATCAGCGACTGACCGGCGCGCAGCAGGATCCCCACCAGGCTCAATCGCCTGGAGGAACACCTCGCCGCCGTTCGAAGCCGGGTTGGAAGATCCCTCGGTCGCCCGGTGTGCGCCGGGGTCCCTCAGGATGAGGCGCTTGCTGGTTCGTTCCTCATCCTGAGCGCAGCGAAGGATCTGCTCTCCCGGGTTCGTCAGGATGAGGCGGTGGGTTGGATCGCAGGCGCGGCCCAACTTCAGGTACTCACGACCCTCGCCGATACACGTCCCGCCGATGCGCCACCCGCACCACCGTGACCACGAGCTCCTGATTCACGATCTCGTACAGCACCCGATAACGGCCCTGACGAATTCGAAACCGGTCTCCGCCCGCGAGTTTCTGGCAACCGGATGGGCGAGGGTCGTTGGCGAGAGACGCGATGCGCCCCACGAGCCGGCGCCGGTCCTCGAGCGGCACCGCTTCCAGTTCCTTCTGCGCGGAGCGCTTGATCCGGACGCTATAGCTCGCCACGACGCTTGAGGTCCTGCACGTAATCCTCGAACGCCTCGCTTGGCTCGGCCACGCGATTCCGGAATGCGGCCAGGTCGTCCGCGTCCTCTGCCAGACTCTCCCGGACAGCGTCGTTCACAAGATCGGAAATGCTCCGGTCCGTCTCCGCCGCCTTAAGACGAAGCGCCCGGTGCAGGGCCTCATCGAAGTAGATCGTTGCGCGCTTTGGGGTTGGCATGCAGTAAACATGACGTTGTAACGTCACAACGTCAAGACGTCAGTGTGACACGCCGGCCGGCGGCGCGCTCCGCATGCCTCATCCTGAGCGCAGCGAAGGATCTCCTCACCCGGGTTCGAAGCCCTTCCCCGCCGCCTTGCCGACTCCGGAATCCGGCGGCATATTCGCGACATGTCCCGAGAGTGGATCCTCGGGCGCCTCAGCCCGAAGGATCCTGAAGCCGACCTCCTGCAAGCCACGCAGCACGACCGACCTCGCGCGCGCCATAGGCGGGCGTGTATCCCCAAGTCGTTGCCGACCCCCGACAGATCAATTTCCACTGCTTCGCTCACGCGGCGCCGCACGGTGCGGCGTCATTTGGCCTATTCCCCAACTCCGGAGGCTTCCTTGAGTACCCAGTTCCGAAATTGCGTCGCCATGTCTGCAATCCTCGCCATCGCCGCATGCGCGTCGGATTCTCCGACGAGCCCCGTCACCCAGGCCGGCGTGCTGAGCGCCGTGCACGGCCCACCGGTGGTCGACGCACTCCCATCAGGAGAGCACATCGTCGGCAAGGCGGCAATTGAGCCGGCCTACGACGCCGATACCGGCGAGATCATCTACCTGCTGACGCCGGTCATGGCTCCGCTTCCCTCGCATGCCAACGGGCATGCGGTCTCGCCGCTCTACCTGGTGGAGTATCCCGCCAGCGCGGACGTGGGGACACTCAACTGCATGGGCCTGCCGGGCAACTGCCCGGACCACGACGCCGCCGTGGCCGGAGTCGCGACCAGCACGATGCCAAGTGTCTATGGCACCGACCCGGCAGCCCTGCCGGGACATGATCACGTGGTCGACGGGCCGGGCGCCCCGGACTTCAATGTGGCATGGGAAGTGATCGAGGTGCTCTTCACCAACTCGGAGGCGGCAAACACGCACCTGACGACCGAGGCACAGATCAAGGCGGCCGTCGCCAACGGCGATGCCATCCTGGTGGACCTGGGTTTCGCCTTCAACTGCTCCGTCGTGTCGCCGGCGGTGTACTGGCGCGGCAAGCCGGTGTCCTGAGTTTCGGCTGACATCGCGCCACGGGGCCGCTTGCCGGGTAGCTGCCAGCATGCGGCCCCGTCGCGTTGCTCCAGGCGCTAGCTGCTTGCCCGGGCCAGCGCCTTGATGGCTGCGGACATGGCCCTGACCCGCTCGGGATCCCGGGCGCCCTTCACCTCCTTGTCGACCGACCTGGCGAGCGCGGTGAGCGCCGCACTCCGGGCCTTGCCGCTCTGCTGTTCGGCGGCATCGAGTGCGCTCCCGATCGCAGTCGTCCGCGCCACGGCGAGACCGTTCCCGCGCACCAGCTGGTCCAGGTACGCGCGCACCACCGGGAACGCGGCGGGCCACTCGATCTTGGGCTGGCTCTGCGGGTTGTACTGCTTCATCCTGACGAGCTTGGCCGCCGCGATCTCGTTGGCCGAGAGCAGGTCGCTGGGCTCGAGCGCAAGGACGTCGAACCCGCGGTCAAGTTCGGAGGAATAGATGAGCCCGTTCCACCAGTAGGCGCCCCACGATCCGCCGATGGTCCCCCGCACCCGTCGCACAGCTCCCGAATCGGCGGCGGCCGAATCAGCGGAAGGCGGCGGGTCGATGGGCCCGCGGTCGAAGTAGGCCAGCTCCCGCGGGTGGTCGGGATCGGTGAACTCCATCACGCTCACCCCGCCCTGGTACCAGCCCTGCACCATGATGTCCCGGCCCGGCACCGGGATCAGCCCGCCGTTGTGCGAGACGCAGTTCTCCTGGGCCGTCTGTGCGGCCGGAATCTTGTAGAACGCATGCTCGGTGTACTTCCGCTTCGCATCGATGGTGAGGATGGTGTTGCCACCCATTTCCATCATTGATGTGGCCTGGCACATCGGACCGGTGCCACCACCCCATTCATCCGTGAACACCACCTGCTTGCCATCATTACTGAAGACGGCGGTGTGCCAGAGCGAGAAGTTGGTATCGGAGACGGCGTCGAGCCGCTTCGGCTTGAGCGGGTTCGCAATGTCCACCAGCAATCCGTAGCTGGCGCATGCTCCGGCCAGGAGGTTCATGGCGGGATAGGCGGTGACGTCATGGCAGTTCCGCGGCCCCGTCGGAGCCGGCCGCGGAGGAGCCGCCGAGTCTCCCGGGGCACGCGGCCGGGCAGCGCGGCGGGGCCGGCTGGCGGCGCGAGGCGCAGGACCAAGCCCGGTAAAGATCCGGGCGCCGGTGACCACCGCGGCCTGCTCCGGGTGGGCCAGCGGCACCCTGATGACATCGAGCCGGTAGAGCGAGTTCGTCTCGTCCGCCGGATCGGTTCCCTCCTTGCAGCCCGCCAGCTCCGAGTCGGGGCGCGCGCCCTGATTCCCCGAGACATAGATGTAGAGGACGCCCTTGTCCCTGGGATCCGGAATGATGGTGTGGGTGTGGGACCCCTTGCAGGTCTGCACGTTCTTGACCAGGCGCGGCTCGGCCGGATTGGAGATGTCATAGATGCGCACTCCGGCCATGTGGTCCTTCGGATCCTGCACGCCGCCCTTGGCGCAGTCGGTGCGATTGCCTCGGCCCTCCGCCGAGATGAAGAGCAGGTTGCCGTAGACGGATGGGTCGCCTTGCGACGTAATGCAGGACACGACCGACACCGCCTTCGGTGCGGCGGGGTCGCTCACATCCCAGGTGGTGAACCCGGCAAAGTTGCCCTGGTAGACGTACTTGTCGCTGAAGGCCAGGTCGGAGTTGATGAACGTCAGCCCGCGCGCCGTGTCGAACGCCGCCGGCTTGGGCGAGAACGACACCAGGCGCATGCCCTCTGCGGCGACACCGGCATCAAGCCGGCCCGGCTTCAGGCCGGTGCGGGGGTCCTGGCTGCTGGGATAGGTCTGCGCGGCCAGGAGCGACGGCACCATGCACAGCGGCGCAAGCAGCGCGAAGAGCTTACGGGAGAGATGCATCGAACGGGGCTCCAGTGAAGGTCAGTCAAGGTCAACGGTCGACGGTCGACGGTCAACGGTCGACGGTCGACGGTCGACGGTCGACGGTCGACGGTCGACGCAGGAACTATGGTCGCCGAAGATGCGAGGATCCGGTACTGTGGCTCTCGCATTCATGTGCCACAGTAGGGCATGGGAAACTACCGCGCGCTCGACGCCTGGCAGGCCAGTCGCACCTTGGCCGGGCTCACGTACCGGACGACGGAGCGGTTCCCGCCTGCCGAGCGCTACGGCCTCACGGCCCAGATGCGACGTGCCGCGGTCTCGATCATGTCCAATATCGCCGAGGGAGCCGGTCGGGGCAGCGACACCCAATTCCATCCCTTCCTGCAGATTGCTCGCGGCTCTCTCCATGAACTCGAAGCCCAGACCATCCTGGCGAGCGACCTGGCATTCGGCAGCGAGGCTTCACTCGCCGAGCTGACTGAGGCGACTCGCCAGACGGCCCGACTCCTGCACGGCCTCCTCCGTTCACTGAAGAACGCCCGCTAGCCGCCATCCATCGTCGACCGTTGACTGTCGACCGTCGACCTTTCTGAAAGCATCCGCTCCATCGCACCAATCTCTGCCGTCTGGACGGTGACGACATCGTTGGCGAACACGTTCACATCCACGTCCTGCGCGGCGCCAGGCGCGGCCAAGCAGATCCTTGACCATCTGCAGCGCGCCCTGGTGGTGCTGGATCATCATGGTGAGGAAGGCATGATCGAACGCCGAGCCAGTTGCAGCGTCGAGTTCCTCGAGCTGCGCCGAGGTCAGCATGCCGGGCATCATCATGGTGCGCCAGGACGAGGTATCCGGGGCCGCCTGGCCATTGCGCACCAGCCACTCCTGCATGATGTGGATCTCCGCCACCTGCGACTGGCCGATCTTGGTGGCGAGCCGCAGCAGCCGGGCGTCGGCATGGTGCGCCGCCGCCATCCGGGCCATGTGGATGGCCTGCGCATGGTGGGCGATCATGCCCTGCATGAACTCGACGTCGGGCACCGTATAGAGGGCACCCTTGGGAATGGTGATGTGGCTGTGGCCGGCCATGCCCGAATCGGAGTCCTGCGCCCATGCGGCGGCAGGCGGTGCGGTGAGCGAGGCCAGGATGGCGAGTGCAGCGACAGTCGCGGAAAGACGAGAGGAATTCACGAGTCTGCCGGGTCGGTGAGCAGCATGGAAGAAAGTTAGTCAAACGCGCCAGGGAAGTGGCCGGCGCGGCGGAGACAACTGCCAACACAGAGGCGCAGAGTCGCAAAGCACACGGAGGGCTCGGCATCCAGGCAGCTTCCGCTGGCGTCTTTGCGTTTGTAGTTCCCAGTCACGTTACGGCGTTTGCAGTCGGCACGCGAGCTACCGCCTCGACCCTCGGCTCCTGGGGACCGCGTGGCGCGTGTTGTATGCCACTGCTTCCCGCAGCAACGCCTTGAGCGCGGGCTTGTCCAGCTTGTCACCCTCGCGGACGTCGATCGCCCGCCATTTGCCTCCCGCCAGGCCGGCGTTGAAGAGCTTCCCCGGATCAACAAGCTGAGCGCCGTGAAAAAACGTCACCTTCACCTTGTCCTTGTGCGCGTTGGCAAGGACATACATCCCCTCGTGCGACCAGACAGGCGTGCCCATCCACTTCCAGTCCTCGACCACGTCGGGATCCACCTCGTGGATGAGGGCGCGGATATCGGCCAGTCTGGCACCACGCCAATCGTCCAGACTCGCGATCAGCTGGTCAATCCGCTGTGGGGCAGCCAGCGCCACGGCCTTCGCCGACTTCTTCGCAGGACGCTTCCCTGTCGCAACCTTCGCCCTTGACTTGCCAGGCATTGTGTCTGCTCCGGAACTGCGGTGACGTCACTCGCTCGGTTATGCTGCTTCCACCAGCGCCTGCAGGCCGTCGAACATCTGGTTCCAGCCGGCCTGGGACTGCGCCTGCGCTGGGCCGGTCAGGCCCTCGTGTGTGAGTATGAGCTCGGTGCCGCTTCCGTGCGGCTCGAACTGTACGGTGACGACGCCCTTGTTGGCGTCATCGCCCTCCATCGCCCAGGAGAATTTCAGGAGCGAGGGTTTCTCGACCCGCTGGAAGGTGCCGTAAAGCCGGATGGACATGCCGTTGTCCCAGCTCATCTGCACCCGCACCTCGCCACCTTCGCGCACGTCGAGCGCGAGCACCTCGGTGCTGCTCGCGCGCACACCCATCCAGCGCGCCATTTCGGCGGGGTTCTCGAACGCCCTGAACACGCGCTCGGGCTGTGCCTTGAATATCCGCCTGACCGTGACTGCCTGTGAAGCCATCATGCATTCCTCTCCTCTTGGCCGTCAACAATGTCTGCAAGGGCCGACAGGCTGTCGGTCCAGAAGCCGCGGTAGAACGACACCCAGTCTTCGACCTGCCGCAGCGGCTTCGGCTGCAGCCGGACGCGGGTTGCCCTGCCTTCCGGCACCTTCACCACCAGTCCGGCCGCTTCCAGCACGTGCAGGTGCTTGGACACCGCCTGCTTGGACATGGCGAACGGCTTGGCCAGGTCCTTCACCAGCGCGCCGCCGCTGGCCAGCCGACGCAGCATCGCGCGCCGGGTGGTGTCGGACAGGGCGTGAAAGACGGAATCGAGTCGGGGGCTTGGGGCAACCATGGAGAAGAAGATAGGGCGCCAAGCGCGATTGTCAACTAGGTGGTTGTCAATCTGGCAATCGGAGCGACATGGGCGGGAGCGCAGGGCTCATTGGACCAGCGTCAGTGATCCACTTACTGGATCTGGACTGGACCACTTCAGCGCGCTGTTTCGCTATCTTGGAGGGGATCCCATGCCCAAACAGACGACCCAGTTACCCCTCACGCTTCCACCGCGGGCACCGCGCCAGGCCGCCACCAGATGGCTGTACGATGCGCTTCGCGGAGCAATCCTGGACGGACGGCTCGCCTCCGGCGCGCGTCTCCCTGCCACTCGGCATCTCGCACGGGACTACGGACTCGCGCGGGGCACGGTGGTGGTGGCGTTCGATCAGCTCGAGGCCGAGGGGTATGTACACTCCCGGCCCGGCTCCGGCACGTACGTGAGCACGGGGTTGCCCGACCACCTGCTGGAGGTGGAGAAGAGGCCCGGCGGCACGGCGTCGGTACCGTCCGGCCACCGCCTCTCGGCGTTCGCACGTCGGGCGGTGCCATTCCGCACCTTCACTGGCCGGCGGGTGCGGGCTTTCCTCGCCAACCAGCCCGCTCTCGATCTCTTTCCTACCGCCCTCTGGGCGCAGGTGGCCGGGCGCCAGCAGCGCATGGCGACGATGGATCATCTGCGCGGGTCCGCCCCGTTCGGCTATCCCCCCCTTCAGCGAGCCGTGGCGACGTACCTCGCCACCTCGCGTGGCGTGCAGTGTACTCCCGACCAGATTGCCATCGTGTCGGGGGTTCAGGAGGCCGTGCATCTCGCGCTGACCCTGGTGGTTGATCCGGGTGATCGTGTTGCCATCGAAAATCCCGGGTATCCCGGGGCATCATGCATCGCCGAGGCCATGGGCGCGAAGCTGGTGCGACTTCCCGTCGATGGTGAAGGCCTGGTCCTCCACCCGAAACGGATGGAAGGGGTGCGCTTCGTCTATGTGACGCCGGCGCACCAGTACCCGCTCGGTGTCACCATGAGCATCACTCGCCGGCTCGCCCTGCTCGAGTGGGCCCGGAGCGCCAGCGCCCTGATTTTCGAGGACGACTACGACAGCGAGTACCGCTTCTGGGGGCAGCCGACGCCGGCTCTGCAGGGGCTCGATCCGTATGGCGTCACGCTCTTTGCCGGCAGTTTCAACAAGGTGCTGTTCCCCTCCCTGCGACTCGGCTACCTCGTCGTGCCGCCCGATCTGGTCGAGCCCGCGAGTGCGGTCCTGTCGCTCACGACGCGACATGCGCCCCTGCTGGATCAGCTCACGCTGACCGACTTCATCGAGAGCGGCCACTTTGGCCGGCACCTCAGGCGCATGCGTCAGGTCTACGCCGAGCGCTGGGCGGTGCTGGCGGAGTGTGCTGAGCAGGAACTGACCGGCCTGCTGGATGTTTCTCGAGTCGAGGCCGGGCTCCAGACGGTGGGACGGTTGCCGCCGAGGGTCAGCGCGCACGACGTTGTGCGCGCTGCGGGCGAACGCGATCTCGAACTGATGGCGTTGCCGCGTGCAGGTGCGATGACTGCCGATTACCTGATGCTGGGGTTCGCCGCCATTGAACCCGATCGTATTCGCCGCGGCGTGCGCGAACTGGCTGCCGTCCTGGAAGAGCAGTGCGTCAGTCCACGTTCTCCTGGATGAACTGGCCCCTCAAGTGCACCAGGCGGGGGCGTCCGCCGCGGCCGCCCGGACAGCATCCCGCGGCGACCCACCCCATTCGCCAGCCCACGCACGCCGCAACTGGAGCGCCGATCGGAAGCCGGCAACCTCCGCGGCACGGGTAACACTCGCACCTCCCTCCAGCACCTGGCGCGCCCGCTCCAGCCGGATCGACCGCAGGTAATGCAGCGGAGAAACGCCGGCGTGCTCCATGAAGAGTCTGAGCAGGTGACGCTCGGTGGCATGGGCTACGCCCGCGAGCGCCGGCATGTCCCAGCGCTGCTGGGGCTCGGCGAGGATGGCATCCTGCACCCGGTGCACCGCGGCATGCAGGTGCCGGCGGTATATCAGAAAAGGTGAGAGCTCGGGGTCACGCGGCGAGCGGCGAAGATAAACCACCATGTCCTCGGCGACGCTGGCGGCCAGCGATTCGCCGCATTCCTCGGCGATCAGGTGCAGCGCAAGGTCGATCCCCGCGGTAATGCCCGCACTCGTTGCCAGCGGCCCATCCACAATGAAGACGCGATTATCGACCACCTTGGCCTGCGGCTCCAGCACCCGTAGCCGCTCAAGCAGGTCATGATGGGTCGTGCACTGGCGGCCCGCGCACAGTCCCGCCCGCGCGGCAAGCAGCGCCCCCGAGCAGATGCCGAGCACCCGGTGCGAGGTGGTCGCGGCACCGAAGCACTTGCCGAACATCGCCTTGAGCCAGGCCGCGGTAGCTGCTATCGCCGGTGTGACCGGAAGCAGGCGCGCGGTCGGCTGCCCGGCCAGCAGCACCCATGAGGGCGTGGTAAGTCGGCCTGGCAACGCCTCGAGGTCGGCCACGCTCAGGCCTACGGAGGTCCTCACCTCGGAGCGGGGACCGACGAAGCGAAGCCGGAACCGTGGCGGCTGGCCACGCGCGTGCCGATGCAGGTCGGCCAGGCGGAACGCCTCTGCCGGCCCGGCGACGTCGAGCAGCAGCGAGTGCGGCGTGACGACGAAGAGGAGCTCGATCGGGTGGTCGCGAGCGATCATTTCAGGACATGGCCTCGGGAGCAAACGGAAGCATAGGTCCCCTTCGGGCTTGAGGGAATGGATGACGCGTTCCCGAAGTCCGAAAGTGATCGAAAGTCGTCGGCCCAGGCGCCCGACAGGATGCGCGGCGGCCGGTATCTTTTGCCGTCTTCACCGTGCCCGGGCAAGGAGCGCCCGCCTGCGGTCGCCACTTTCCCGACAAGAGGCATGTTCATGTTCCTCACTGCGTCCACCGGCGGCTCTCGATTGCGCCTGGGAAGGTCGTTCTGGGCGGCTGCACTCGGTGTTGCGAGCCTGACCGCAGGGCCCAGCGCATGCGCCGAACCGCACGGGTCCGTCCTTGAAGCGAGCGTGGATTCGACCGTCGCACCGGGCGACGACTTCTTTGCGTACGCCAACGGCGCATGGCTCAAGGCCACCAGCATCCCGGCCGGCCGGGAGCGCTGGGGAGCCCGGGAGGAAATTCAGGCGCGGACGCGCGAGCAGGTCGCCGCCGTGCTCGAGCAGGCGCGCACGGCGCCGGCGGAATCGTCCGCACGCAAGCTCGCCGACTTCCGGGTCGCCTACCTGGACCAGGCCACGATCGACGCCAGGGGTCTCGCGCCCCTGAAGCCGCTCTTCGACAGCATTGATCAGGTGCAGGACCGGACGGCGCTCACGCGGTTCCTGGGCCGCGGCATGCAGGCTGATGTCGATCCGCTCAATTGGGGTATTTACCGATCGTCGCAGTTGCTCGGCCTCTCGGTAGAGGAAGGCAACAACGGCGAACCTGCCTACGTCGCGTTTCTGGTACAGGGAGGGCTCGGTCTTCCCGATCGGGACAACTACATCAGCACCGAGCCGGCCATGGTCGCGCTGCGAGCAAAGTACCAGGACTATGTCGGTCGGATGCTGGCGCTGGCCGGCTTTGATCACGCCGATGAACGGGCTGGCGGCGTTGTGGATCTGGAGACCGCGATCGCCCGGAGCCAGGCATCGCGCGAGGCGTCAGCCCAGGACCGCAACGCCGACAATCTCTGGACCCGCGCCGACTTTGCGCGCCGGGCCCCGGGCATGGACTGGTCCGCATTCTTCGAGGCAGCAGGATTGTCCGGTCAGCAGCAGTTCATTGCCTGGCAACCGGGCGCCATCACCGGACTGGCGGCGCTGGTCGGCTCGCGCCCGCTGTCTGCTTGGCAGGACTACCTGCGCTTCCATGCGCTCGATCACTACGCGGATGTCCTGCCGCACGAGTTTCAGGAACAGGCGCGGGCGCTGCGCCAGGCGGCCGGCATGACCTCGGCCGCCGAGGGTTCGCGCGCCGACCGCGCGATTGCTGCAACCCAGGCGGCCATGGGTGAAGCACTGGGGCGATTGTATGCCGAGCGCTACTTCTCCGCCGCGCAGAAGGCGCGGGTGCGGAACGTCGTGGCCAATGTGGTCGAGGCCTTTCTCCATCGGGTGGAAGCGGCGAACTGGATGTCACCTGCCACAAAGGCGCTGGCCCTGCAGAAGGTGCGCAGTCTG
Organism: uncultured Gemmatimonadales bacterium; assembly: GCA_963798915.1. Taxonomy (GTDB): domain Bacteria; phylum Gemmatimonadota; class Gemmatimonadetes; order Gemmatimonadales; family GWC2-71-9; genus CAMLHP01. The sequence continues at coordinate 30,647 of CAWCVB010000007.1, forward strand.
TACATCGGCATCGGGTATCCGGAGCGATGGCAGGACTATTCCGACCTGAACGTGGACCCACGCGATGCCCTGGGCAATCTGCAGCGTGCCGAGGCGCGGACGTACCGTCATGCCCTGGCCCGGCTTGGTCGTCCGGTCGACCGGACCGAGTGGCTGATGATGCCACAGATGCCGGGCGCGATCCTGGTGTTCCAGCTGAACGCCTATGACTTCACCGCGGCGCTGCTGCAGCCACCCAAATTCGACTCCACGGCATCAGAGGCGGCGACCTACGGCGCGATCGGGGCCATCATCGGCCATGACGTCACCCATTATGTGGATGTGCTGGGGGCGGAGTACGAGCTTGACGGCCGGGCGCATCGCTGGTGGACGCAGGAGGACTCGTCCCGATTCCAGGCGGTGGCCGCGCCCCTGGTGGACCAGTTCTCCGCCTACCACCCGTTTCCGGACCTCGCCATTGACGGCCAGCGAACCCGCACCGAAAACGTAGCGGACCTTGCCGGCCTGGCCGCCGCTTTCGATGCGTACCGGGCCACCATCAGCGACCGGATCAATGACCAGGCGTTTGTCCGTCGGCAGGATCGCGAGTTTTTCATTGCATTTGCGCAGGGATGGCGCAGCCGGCTGACTGACAGCGCGATGAGAGCGCAGGTGGCTTCAGATCCACATCCACCTGACCGGTATCGGGTAGCGGTTGTACGAAACCTGGATGCCTGGTACAAGGCGTTCGACGTCCAGCCCGGTCAGCAGCTCTACCTGGCGCCCGACAAGCGGGTGCGCATCTGGTGAGCCATACCGGCTCCGCTCTGGAAGGTGACGCTCAAACCCGAGGGCCGCTGAGGCTACGTCCCGCTCGCGGTCGCGCGGTCAGGACTCCTTGCCGTATCGGAGCACTCGATAGGCGACCTCGGGTCCGCCCGCTCCTTCGTAGGCGAGCTGAGCGACCATGAGCGAGAAGGGTTCGATGTACCGGGCAATCCGCAACGGCAGCACACCATGGGCGCTGTGCGAAATTGCCATGAAGTGCGTGACCTGGGTAGGGGACTGCGCTAGACGATGCGAAGGGCAACGGCCGCGCATCACCGCACCGTGAACACCTGCCGTGCCAGCACTCCCGGATCCTCGCGCTTCGGATCGAAGCCCCGCAGCCGGTAGGACCACGAGTAGCTCGAGTCCCTGAGCCGGTACTCGTCGTGCGTCCACGCACCCCACGAGTCGTCGCCACCCACGCCCATCTGGTGCAGGTCGAGCGCGAGCCAGGTGAACGGCCGGGACACGATGTCGCTGGTGTGCCGGTTGAGCGTCTGGTCACGCTCGACGAAGCCGGCTCCCGGCGTCTCGAAATCCTCGGGCCAGTTGTGATGTGCCTCCACCTCGAGCACCGGCGCACCGACGGCGAGGAGCCCCACGTCGTCGCTGGTGAGAGCCACCCATCGCACGTCGGTCCGGTTGCCATTCTCCTGCGGCCGAACGTAGGGCACATACTGCGAGGCAACCGAACCGCTGTAGCGCCCCACCAACGCCGCGGACTTCCGGTCCCAGTAGTTCTCGAACGGTCCACGGCCGAACCAGGACATCTGGTCGAACCCCTCCGGCAGCACCAGGTTGACCCCGACCCGCGGCAGCTCAACCGTGGTTCCGCTCCGTGTAAAGGTATTCTCGACCAGGATGTCACCCGTGCCCAGGACGGTGTAGCTGGTCGCAAAGGTGGCAACCTCGGCGCCGCCGTCATCATGGAGCATCTGATCGAAGGACACCCGTATCGCACCAGGCGCGGGCTGCTCCACCCTGGGCGGCGCCACCGACGCACCTTCCGCGGCATGGCGCCAGACCAGCGCGCGGCGCGGCAGTTCGTTGCCCCAATCATTGTCGGTCGCAGGCCGCCAGAGATCGGGCGCCGGGCCGCGCCGGATCAGCTCGCTGCCGCGAAAGCGGAGGGACGCCAGCGTCCCGTGCCTGACATCGAACTGCGCCACCACGTCGGCACCTGTCACCGTGATGCGCAGACTGTCGCGCGTGATCGTGAGCGCAGGCACCTTGGCCATGGCGATCGGCGTGACGGCCGCCGAGACCGGCAGCACGAACTGCTCGGTGGCCACGACGGTGCCTGCCGGCACCAGCGGCGCATCGGTCCGCTGAACCAGCGCCAGGTTCAGGAAATATTCATGACCCGGCTGTGCCACGGGCAACCGATAGCCCAATGCAACCATGGCGCTGTCGCCTGGCGCCACGCGCGGGTGCACCAGGCCGGAATCCCTCGGCACACCATCGTCGGTGATGACCCAGTGCAGCTCGAAGCCATCGAGCGGAGTGAAGAAGAATTCGTTTCGCACTCGCACGCGGCCTGTTGTCGGATCGGCGAGGTTGACGTGCACGTTCTGGTACACCTTCTTCACTTCCTCGAGCCCCGGATGTGGCACCCGGTCCGGCCCCACCAGTCCGTTGGCGAGGAAATTGGCATCACTCGGCGTTCCCGGCGGCCCGTAGTCGCCGCCATAGGCCCAGAAGGGCGCGCCGCTCCATGACGTATCCGCGAGCCCCTGGTCCACCCAGTCCCAGATGAACCCGCCCTGCAGTTTGGGATACTTTCGAATGGCGTCCCAGTACTCCTTGAGGTTGCCGGTGCTGTTGCCCATCGCGTGGGCATACTCGCACATGATCAAGGGCCGGTCACCGTCGCTGGTCGCGTACCGGATCAACCCCTGGATGCTCGGGTACATCGGCACCTTGAGGTCGGAGTGCCGCTGTCCGGATGCCGGGTTGTAGCCCTCGCTCTCGCGCTCGTACTGCACCGGCCGGGAGCTGTCGCGCTGCTTGATCCAGTTGTAGGTCGCCACGAAGTTGCGGCCGTCGCCGGCTTCGTTGCCGAGCGACCAGATCACGATCGATGGATGATTCTTGTCCCGCTCGACCATCCGCTGGGTGCGATCCATGTGCATCGTGAGCCACTCGGGCTTGTCGGCCAGCGTGACACGCGGATTGTAGCCCATGCCGTGCGACTCGATATTCGCCTCACCGACGATGTACATCCCGTATTCGTCGGCCAGTTCGTAAAGGCGCTCCGGTTCCGGGTAGTGCGAGAAGCGGATGGCGTTGAGGTTGTACTGCTTCATCAGTGCCAGGTCGCGCCGCATCATGGCCTCGCCCAGGACGTGGCCGGTGGCCGGATCGTGCTCGTGATAGTCGGTGCCCTTGATGAGGATCGGCTTGCCGTTGACCAGGAATTGCCCGTCCTTCACCTCGCTGGTGCGGAAGCCCACCCGATTGGCCACCGATTCCACGGTTCGATTGTCGGGTCCGATCAGCGTGAGCGTGAGCGTGTACAGGTTGGGTTGTTCAGCCGACCAGAGCCGGGGACGCGGCACCGTCGCTTCCATGCGGATCGAGGCCGAGTCGCCAATCGACACTGGCTGCCGCCGCTCGGCGACCATGCGGTCGCCGTCCCAGAGGCGGGCCACGACGACGTGCCCAGCCGGTGGGCCTCCCGGTCCGTGCAGCGCAACGTCGACCGCGAGCCGGCCGTCGCGGTAATCGGGCGTGAGCGTGGCGTGGACAAAGAAATCACGGATGTGGGTGCGGGGCCGGCTGTAGAGGTAGACGTCGCGGGTAATCCCGCTCAGCCGCCAGAAGTCCTGGTCCTCGAGATAACTCGCCGAACTCCATCGGTAGACCTCGAGCGCAAGCGTGTTGCTGCCGGCGTGCACGAACCTGGTCACGTCGAATTCGGCGGGGTCCTTGCTTCCCTCATTGTAGCCCACCATCTGACCGTTGACCCAGAGGTAGAAGGCCGAGCTCACCGCGCCAAGGCGGAGGTAGATTTCGCGGCCGTTCCAGTCGGCGGGAACAGCAAAGCTGTGGCGATAGGACCCGACCGGGTTCTCGTCGGCGGGGAGCTCGGGTGGCGTCGGGCGGCTGTCAGGATGAAAGGGGTACTTGCTGTTGGTGTAGATCGCGACGCCGTAGCCCTGGCGCTCCCAGTTGGCCGGCACGGGAATCGTCGGCCACGCCGAATCGTTGAAATCGTCGCGGTAGAAGTCAGCCGGGCGATCCGCCGACCTGGGAGACCAGTGGAACTTCCACTGCCCGTTCAGAAGCTGGTACCAGGGCGCGGTGGTCGGATGGTCGGAGAGGTAGAACGGCGCGATGGGGCGGGCGGTACGCGCGGCATCCTCGGTGGGCCAGGCGGTAAACGAGGCGTGGGTCGGCTCCACGTTTCGCCGCACGATGGCGGGGTTGGCCCAGTCGGGCAGTGGCCCATCCCGCACCGGCCGGTCGGCATCCTGTGCCAAGAGCAGCTGTGCGGCGCCGGCGAGCAGCGCCATCAGGGCCGTGCCGAGGATTCGAGCATGCGCCATCGCCATCGTGTCCACTCCCTGCGATTGGTTCGTTGAAACCTACACCGCAGAGCGGATGGCGCGATGATCAATGGCACTCACCTCAGTCTTTAATTTGCGGGGCTGCTGATCCGCCTGGCGCCGGCTTCGTGCCGAAGCAGCCACTCCTTGCGCTCGAGGCCACCGGCATATCCTGTCGGACGTGCGTCAGCGCCGATCACTGCGTCGCTTTGTTTCTTGCGACTCACGTGAGGCATTAGCTTTCACCATGACCCGCATCGCTACCATCACCTGCCCGCACTGCGGCGCGCAGCGGACGGGTGAAATTCCGTCGGATGCCTGCGTCGTCCGCTGGACCTGCCCCGCATGCCGCCATGAGGTCCGTCCCATCGCCGGTCACTGCTGCGTTTTCTGTTCCCATAGTGACCAGGACTGCCAGTTGCACTCGTCGGAGATGTGACGGCGCGTCTGTCGCGGTTCTGGGGCGGCGCTGTTCCGTCCCGATGGCAGCGGCCAGGCCGCGTCGCAGGCTCCCATGACTGGTGAGAATGGAGTGAGGTTACTCCGGCGCGCCCAAGGCGAGCCGCTGAGCCGACGCCCGCGCCTCTTGCACCATGGGCTGCAGTTCGGGATCGGCATTACGCCAGGCCGATGCGAAGAACTCGAACTCCGATTGCGCCTCCGCCAGCCGGCCGGTCCGCTCGTAGAGCCGCGCCAGCTGCAGGTGAGCCAGCGGTACATTCCAGAGCGACTGGAAGGCCAGTTCAGCCGTATCCAACCGGTTCAACTTGAGTGCGACGCGGCCCAGGCCCCATTCCGCCAGCGTCGAGATGAACCGGTCCTCGAGATTATTTGCCAGCACGTCCTGAAAGCCGCGCATCGCTGCGGTGGCATCGCCGTGCCGCCACCGCGCGAACGCGTCGGCGAAGCGGACCGCCTCGCCCCACCGGTAGGCGGTGATGCTGTCGCCCGATGTGAGAGCGTGCCGAAGCTGTTGGCGGGCACCCGACAACAATACCGCATGGGCCTCCCATTGCGCCCGGTTGGCCGCATCGATGAGAGCGCATTGGATTCGGCGGGTATCATCGGCGGGAGTCTCGGTGGTCCGTGACGCGAGCTTCATCGCCAAGAACAGGGATGGGACCGGAAATTCAAACGTGGCCAGCGCGGCGACCCCACAGCCCCATGAGGTGGTACGACCCCTGGGGTCGTCCGTCACCGCGAGCGCCTGTCGCAGTCGTCCGTCAATTTGGGCCAGGGCGTAGAAATGCCCGTTCAGGACCGTCGGCAGCGCACTTCCCAGGCGCGGGATCAGCAGGGGTAGCACCGCCTCACGTTCACGCGCAAATCTGGGATGCTGCAGGTGGTCGAAGACCATCCCGGCGGTGGGGGAGTCGAGCGAATCGAGCGTTTGGCGTGCGCTGGCCTTCGCGGGCCCCTGGCCAAAGGTCAATGCGAAGGCGAGTTGGGCCGCCCGGGTGCGAGCTGCACCCGGCGCCAGCCGTTCATATGCTTCGACCTGCTGGGCGATGTGCGCACTGTCTGGCTGCCATACGAAGGCGAGATCCAGCAGGTGCGCCCGAAATGGAGCCGACGTCGGCTGGAGTTCGCTGGCACGCGTGAGGGCGCGCACCGCTTTTTCGGGCCCCCCGGCCGTCCCCCGGTCGTGAAAGTAGGCGTCTCCCAGCTCATACCACAGTTGGGCGTCATCGGGATATTTCCGCACGGCTGCCTCGAGCATGGCGACGCCGGCTTGCCTTCCCTGCCAGCGGATCCAGACCGCCCGGGCCAGACTGGCCTCACGAGGAGATAGTCGGCTGGCCAACCGGTAGGCGACGGCTCGTGCCTCCACTGCACGGGTCTCATGTGCGCTCTCATCCCACGCATACGCCTCGCCCAGGCGGCTGTAGGCCAGCGCAAAAAGCGTGTCGCTGGCCACGGCACGTTCCCAGGCGGAGGTCGCACCGTTGAAATCCGAGCGGCGGAACCGCGCCTCCCCCTCCAGATAGGCCTTGAGCGCGCTCAGTGAGGACGTCGTAATACCGGCCAGGTTGATGCCAGGAAGCTCACCTGGATCCCGGTCGAGGATCATGGCCAGCGTCTGCATCCCGAGACGGTCGGCCAGGACGAGCATGCTGTCCGCCGGCCCTTCCACCTGTAATTGACCGAGAGAGCGATCGCCCTGCAGGTCATGAATGTCTACCAGGAGGCGGACCTGCGGGCCCGCCACGATGGCAGTACCAATCAGCGCGTAGCGCGCGCCGGTACGACGGGCCACCTCGAGCTTGCTGCTCAGCTCGGTAACGCCGCGATCTCCTCCTGCCTTGTTCCAGCGGGCCAGGAGCGCTCCCACGCTTGCAGTGCGGAGGCCTGCGGCGCCATCCAGCCCGGTCGAGAGCAGGTCCATCATGCCCTCGCGCCACAGGTCAAGTCCATCCCCGTACACTCTGAAGGGCAGCACCGCGATGGCGGGGGCCGGGACGTCAGCGACGACGGGTGAATTCGACCTGCCGACCCGCCACAGGGCGAAGGACGCGGCGGCCACCAGTGCAATGAGTGTTACAGTGACAGCGGCCCGGCCCCGACCGGTCCGGAACGCCAGGCGGAGCCGGCGGGCCACCCCCGCAGCGGGCACCGACGTAAGATCGAGCAGGAGCTGGCTGACGCTCTGGTACCGATCCTCGGGACGCTTCTCGAGCAGCCGCATCACGATCTGGCTGAGCGACTCGGGGACCGTCGGCACCCGCCGGTTGGGTGGCTCCGGTCGGTCATGCAGGATGGACTGGATGACCGCGCGGTCGTTGCCAGCGGCAAATGGCCTCGCGCCCGTCAGCATTTCATAGAGTACGACCCCAAGACTCCAGAGATCGGTGCGTACGTCCACCTGGTCGCCGCGCGTCTGCTCCGGCGACATGTAGGCAATGGTGCCGGGCGTCACGCCGGGGCGGGTGCGACTCACGTCCACGGCCTTGGCAAGGCCAAAGTCCAGGAGTCTCGGAATCCCGTCGGACGCCAGCATGATGTTCCCTGGCTTCACGTCGCGGTGAACGATGCCCCGGGCGTGAGCAGCGCCGAGGCCCCGGGCGATCTGCACCGCGACATCGCGCGCCTCCTCAACGGCCAGCGGTCCCCGCCGGAGCCGCTGCTGCAGGGTCTCGCCATCGTAACAGGCCATGGCGATGAATGGCTGGCCGCCAGTGGTTTCGCCAACCTCATGGACGGTGCAGACGTTGGGATGCTCCAGCGCTGCGGCAGCCCGGGCCTCGCCCAGCAGTCGCTCCTCGTCCGCCAGGCCGCCGTCCAGGTGATCGGGCAGCAGCTTCAGGGCGACGTCGCGATTCAATCGCGAATCTCGGGCCCGATAGACGGTGCCCATCCCACCCGAGCCGATGTGTTCGAGAATCGTGTAGCGGCCGACCATGTCACCCGGGGACAATCCAGGTGCAATGAAATGACCGGACGCAGACGAGCCGACCACTTCGCCCAATCGCTCAAAGAAGGCCTCGGCTGGCGCGACATGCTCCAGCAACGACAGGAGCTCAGCCCGAAGCTCCTGATCCCCGGCACACACCTGCTCGACGAATGCGGCCCTCGCATCCGCCGGCAGTGCCTGTGCCTCGTCGAACAGGCGCTCGAGGTCGTCCTGCGGTGTCATGGAGAACTCTCCAGCGCCCGGCCGACATCCCGATGCAGCCAGGCCTGCGCCATGGCCCAGCCGCGCTTCACCGTTGCCGGAGAAATTCCCAGCGCTTCGGCCGTGTCCTCGATGCCCATGCCCGCAAAGAAGCGACACTCGACAATGCGACTCTGCCTGGCGTTGCGCTGTTCCAGGCGCAGGAGCGAGGCGTCCAGGGCGACCAGGGCATCGGCCACCACATCGGATGGATCGGTGTCACCCTTCAGGATGTCCTCGATCTCATGCAGCGCCACCTGCTGGCGCCCGCCACCCCGCTTGAGCCGCTGCCTCCGCTTGGCATAGTCGAGCAGGATCTGGCGCATGGCGCGAGAAGCGACCGCCAGGAAATGCGGCCGGCTCTGCCAGGCCGGCGTGGACTGGTCGACCAGCCGCAGATAGGCCTCGTGAACCAGACCGGTGGTATTGAGGGTGTCGTCCCCATGCCACCGCTGTCGCTGCCGCTCGGCCAGCCGGTGCAGCTCGGCATAGACCAGCGGGAAGAGCTTGTCGAACGCCTCACGGTCTCCGGACCTCAGGTCGCCCAGGAGGCCGCTCACCGTGTCCTGGTGGGGGAGTGTCATATCAGTCACGCATCCAGCGGCGGGATCGGTGCATGGATTACCCACACACGGTCACTACCAACTTCCCTCGCCCGGCAGAGGCTGTCAACAGAGACGGCACCGCCAGAACGGCTTCGTCGCCGGCCGATGAGCCAAAATCCGATCGTTTGTCGTGAATAGGGTGCAGCTCTTTCGACCAGCACCGGGAGGCGATCGGCCGGGTTCGGACGGAGTATGTCTCCCATCTACCGCAGTTCCAAATGGAAATCAAGGAGAGTGCAGCGATGGGCAACAAGTGCTTGCCGCTTGTCTTGCTGGCGGCGATGGCTCAGCTCGTGGGGTGCGCAGGAACAGATTCAGTGGCGCCGACCAGCAATGCGGTCGCCGGGCCGGTGTCGCTCGCCAGCGCTGCCGCGCCGGTGATTGAGACCGAACTGCCCCTCAGCGCGGTGGGCGGCTCAGGCATCTCAGGAACGGTGACCCTGACGCGGACAGCTGAAGGACTCTGGGCGGATCTCGCGGTGGACGGCCTGACCCCGGGCTATGCGTACAGCATCTGGTGGGGCATCTTCGACAATCCTCAGGGATGCGTTGACGCCTGCGATCCCTCCGACCTTGCGGTTCGCGAGGCGCAGGGCAGCCTGGTGAATGGCGGTGGCTTCGTGGCCACCGGCAGCACCGTCTATCATCAGACGCACCTGCTCCGTCATGACATCGAAGGAAAGTCCCTCCAGGTTGGTGACGCCTCGGGCGTGGACAATCCATTCAGGGCGGAAGTCCATGTGGTGGTCCGGAACCATGGCCCGGCCGAGACCGATCCGGCCAACCTGGCGCTGCAGACGGGCACCTTCGCCACCTTCTGCAACCTGCCGATGGTCGGGTGCGCCAATGCGGCCCTCTCAATGTTCTCGGCGCCGGGCGCTCCCGGACGCGCGGAGTAGCCCCATGTTCAGGTTGTGCGGTCGCGAGCAGGGCGTACGGTTGGCAGTCGTGATGGCCGCGGTGTGCTCATTCGCGTGCGACGGCCCTGCTCCGACCGACGTATCCGCGGCAACGTTCTCGGCGGCGAGCGGTCACACCGCTCTCGTCGAGCGCGGTCGCCAGCTCTTTTTCAACGAGACCTTCGGCGGCAATGGCCGCACCTGCGGCACCTGCCATCCCGCCCCGACGCTCGTCCTCACGCCGGCCGATATCGCCCGGCTGTCCCCAGACGATCCCTTCTTTGCGGGGGCCATGGACGTCGATCCCCAGATGGCCGCGCGCGGCATGATCCGCTATCCACTGGGCGGCGCCTCCCTGTTCAGCCCGCAGATGACGGTCTTCCGCGGTATTCCCACCATCCGCAATGTTCGCCGCACTGCCCCGTTTACCTCGGACGGGCGGGCGGCCACGCTTCAGGAGCAGGCGGCCGAAGCGGCGCTGTTGCACCTGCTGGACGGCGCGGCGGACCGGCCCGGCGAGCGGGTACCCACGGCGGAGGAGCTGGACGCGATCGTTGCGTTCGAGGAGGCGATGTCCGAGCCAGCAACGGGGGGCGTGGGTCTCGATCTCCTGTCAGCCAGGGCACGCGAGGGACGAAAGTTGTTTTTCGGGAAGGCATCATGCACCAGCTGCCATGTGCCGCCGCTCTTGACCGACAACCAGTTCCACGGCATCGTGGCACGGCGGCCGGACGAAGCGGCTAACGATCCGGGCCGCTGCCGGATCGAGCCCTCCTTGCCGGATTGCGCGCAGGGGGGCGCCGCATTCAATACGCCCCAGCTCCGCGGTGTGGCCAAGAGTCCACCCTTCTTCCATGACAACAGCCTGGCCACTCTGCGGGCCGTGGTCGACTTCTACAACAGCCAGCGGTTCAGCAACTCGCCGGCCGCACAGCGCCTGGGCATTGCGCCGCTGCACCTCACCGAGGCTGAGCGGGAAGCGCTGGTTGCATTTCTCGAAACGCTCTGAGAGGCAAGCCAACAAGAGGGGCCGAAGGCACCGTATCGCAGGCCTTCGGCTCCTCTTTCGTTCTGAGCCCCCTCTGCGTTGCGTCGTTGCCGTCCACGCCGCACCGGGCTACTTTGTGGTACAAAGCTGACGCGTTCGATCCCGCGGAAGCTGGTTCATGGCGGGGACCACTCGCTCCACGGAGGTCCAGCGGGCAGACCGCGCTCGCGGGTCGGCTCGGCCGCGTCCGTGGATGATCATGGCACTGTCTGATCACGGACGCGTCGGCTGCGTGACGGACGACTTGCCTCCCCAGTCTCGCGAACGTTGGCTCTGCTACTGCGTCGCGATGCCGTAACGACCAAAGCGCCATCCGCGCCGTCTGACCGAACCTGCAGTCTTGCCCGCGCCCATCTCTATTCTGGAACTTGGCCGCCGCCCACTCCGTAGATCATGGAATGCGACGACTCCCGGCATCCCTGCTCGTAATGCTGCTCGCCTGCGCTGGCGGGCCGTTGTCAGCTCAGCAGATCCCGACACTCGACCCCACCGCCGCCGTTGCGCACTACGGGACTGTCCGACGGGCGCGCGCACTGTACGCCGAAGGGCACTACGCCGAGGCGGAGTCGCTGCTCTCGGCGCTCGTCAGGGAAGCGTCAGACAACGGTGAACTCTGGTACATCCTGGCGCGAGCTCATGATCGCCAGGGTGAGGCGCGGGCGGCGATCAACGCCTATCGCCATTCCGCCGAAGCCGGGTACGGCGCGGGGCCGTGGGCCGCGCACCGCATCGCAGAGTTGTACGCGGTCCTTGGCGTGGCCGACTCCGCGCTCGAATGGCTCTCCCGGTCCCTGGCGCTTCGCTGGGATGACCGGCCGGGAATCGCGGAGGACGACGCATTCGCCACCTTGCGTGACGATCCCCGCTTCCAGCGGCTGGCCGGGATGCCGGCGATCACGCCCGGTTCGCGGAACGCGGGCTGGCGTCAGGATGTCGACTACCTCGTCCATGAGGCGAAGCGGATGCACGCTGGTCCGGAACATCTCGCCTTCTCGACGGCGTTCGCCTCGGCGGCGCGAGCGCTGAAGGCGCGCGTGCCCGAATTGACGAATGACCAGATCGTGATGGAGATGCGCGCCATTCTGGTGACGCTCGGTGATGGGCACAGCGCGATCTATGGTCCCGGGCCCGACTCGCCTCTCACGTTCGACGGCGGGATTCTGCCGCTCGAGTTCCACGAGTTCACCGACGGCCTGTATGTGATTGATGGCGTGGGCGCCCTGGCTCGTTACGCCGGCGCGCGCGTGCTCCGCTTCGGCGACGTGCCGGCCGAGCGGGCGCTCGCGGAACTCGCACGCTACACGAACCATGACAACGCAATGACGGTCCGGTGGCTCGGCGATTTCTTCATCCTGCCCACGCTGGACTACCTGCGCGCGATCGGCGCCGCTGGAGCCGGACACACCGTGACCCTCACTCTGCGGGAAACCAATGGCGTCGTCCGGACCTTGACCGTCGAAGCGCCTGATGGGCCGCTTCCCTTCCCGCGTAAGCTCCGCCCGCCGCCTGACCAGTCCCATCCACCGCTCTACCTCAGTCAGGTGGACACCAACTACTGGATGCGATCCCTTCCCGATCACGACGCGGTGTACTTTCAGTTTAACCAGGTGCGCGACAGGAAGGGCGGTCTCTCCATCGCGCAATTCGCGGATTCGCTGCGGTTCGCCCTCGTCCGCACCCACGCGCACGCGCTCATTGTGGACGTGCGGCACAACAATGGCGGGAACAACAGCCTCGTGCGCCCGCTGGTGCGGGCGCTGGTCTGGTGGGAGCTCGCGGACTCTGCGCACCGCGTCTTCGTGATCACCGGACGCAACACCTTCTCGGCGGCCCAGAACTTCATCAATCAGCTGGATCGGATCACCAATGCGGTGTTTGTGGGGGAGGCATCCTCTTCCAGCCCGAACTTCACAGGCGAAGAGACCAGCCTGATCCTGCCGTACAGCCGGGTAGTCGGCAGCATTTCGACGCAGTACTGGCAGGACTCCAACCCTGATGATACGCGGTTGTACATCGAGCCGGACATCCCGGTGGGTCTCTCGTCGGTGGACTATTTCGCCGGCCGGGACCCGGCGCTCGAGGCCATATTCCAGCTGATCGAAGCCGAGCTCTGAGCGAGACGATCGGTGACCTGCCTCTCCTCGTCTCGCGAGCGTTGCCTGCTCCTGCGTCGCGATGCCGGCATGAAACGCCTTGGCGGCCAGCTCTGCGCCGCCGATGACGAGATCGATGCAGCATCCAGACGGAGAACGGGTACAGGCGGGCTGCCCTCTCGCCGTATCGACCCGCGCATCGAGCTTGGCGGGCAGCACGCCGGCGCGGCAGACCTCCTGGCGGCGGCGCATCCCCAAGGTTAGCCCTTCGGCCCAAACCTCCGCACTACCGTGCCACTATCGTCGAGAAACTCGATCGCGGCGGTGCCTGCCGAATCGACCACCAGCCGGAGGCGAGGCCGTCCAGCGCCGTCGGCGAGATAGACCGCGGATGAGCCGTCAAACTGGCGGCCAGCCCAGACGCGCAGGCGGCCGCGAAGCGCCCGCCACTCGGCCAGCGCCTGTGCCTTCCGGACGCTGTCGGTCATCGCCTGGATCATGTTGTACTGACGGTCCCACGCCATGCTGGTGGTCTCACCGGGGTAGTCATTGATCGCCAGCCCGGCACGGCGGCGGCCGCCGTCCTCCACATACTGCAGCGCCACCGTCTGGTCACGATCGTACTGGTCGAACGTCAGCGACCCGACCGCAGTGGTGTGGTTCGAGTCAGTCTTGCCCGAGAAGATCAGCCCACCGGCCTCGGTCTCTTCATCGTTGTAGAAGATCAGCCCCTCGCGCCTTCCTGCCCCGTAGCCGAACGGCACCCCACGCTCGATTGGCCCCGGCGTGCGTGGCGTGTTGGCGATCACCATCCGGATTCGTCCATCGGGCTCAACCACGTTGATCCGCTCCACCGTGATCTCATCGAAGCGCTGCCGGCGCTGGCTGACGAATGCTGCAGTGAGTGCCACGGTGCTGAAGGCCAGATTGGCGGCCAGCGTGGCCCGACCCAGGCGGCTCATGGCTTGTCCTCCTGCAACCGTTCCAGCGTGTGCTGCTGTACCGGCGTGAGGGTGTTCTTCATTCGTATCAGCAGCAGCATCTGGCTCCGCTTGAGCTCGAACTCGCGCTTGAGCACCTGATCCACTGCTGCCATTGCGGCGGCCTCATCGATCCGCTCGGGCCGGAGCAGCGAGGCGAGTTTCTCGTTGGCGGCGCTCAGCTCCCATTGACCCGTGGCGAACTGGTCCTGGATCCGGCGGATCTCTGCCTGCATCGCCTTCCGCTGCACGTCGCTGATCCCCAGCTGCCTCTGGTGGCGGATGACCTGGTCGGGCGAGAAGACGAATTGATAGGCGAAGTGAAACCGGAACCGGCCGGTGTCGGCCGGTGTGGAATCGGTCTGCGCCGCGAGCGGGGCCGCGAGGCCCAGCACCAGCAGCGCCAGCAGCGAGTGTCTCATGGGTGTGGTTCTCCGGCAATGAACACGTCGGGCATCTCATCGACGAGCGAGGTGACCGGCGCGGAGAGGTCGCCGATTCCGGCGAGCGGTGAGTTGAGCAGGACGTCGGTTTCCGGCTGCCAGTGGACGATCTCTGCGAGGGTCACCGCCGGCAGCGGGTGATGGGCGACCCGAAGCGAGATGACGACCAGCACGACGGTCGCCGCGGCGCCGACCAGTACCCGGCGTCGGAGCCGGCTCGGGCCGGTGCGGCGGGCGCGCACCGTCTCGAATCGCGGCGCGCGGAAGCGGTCCCATTCACGCAAGGCGGCGAACTCGCGTCGCAGTTGTTCGTCATCCATCGTCTACCCCTCCTTCAGATCGGCCAGCATTGTGGCCAGGCGCGCCTTGCCACGAGCGAAGTGGGTGCGAGCCGTGCCGAGCGCGAGGCCGAGCACCCCGGCGGCCTCCTCCACTGTCAACTCGTGGTAGAAAACCAGTTCGACCATCTCTCGTTGCCGGACACTGAGCCGGCCCACAGCAGCGCGGAGCCGGCTGGCCCGGCTGGCGCGTTCAGCAGAGTGATCGGCCGGTGGCGGCGCCGTAGGGGCAACCCGGTTGCCGTGGCGCTCCAGCAACAGCCGGTGCAACCACAGGCGTCGGCGGCGGTTCGCCGCCGAGATCCGGATCACGCCGTAGAGCCAGGTCCGGAAGGCGGAACGGCCGTCGTACCGGGCCTTGCCCTCGAGCACCGCCACGTAGACCCCCTGAAGGAGGTCGTCGGCGTCGTCGGGACGATCGCCGCTGCAGCGCACTGCCCAGGCCCGTGCATCCAGATGGGCAGCGGCCAGCATCGCACGGAGATCGCCGTGGTCCACGTCCGCCCTTCCTCTCGCGATCAGATGGCTGTTCATGAGTGGTTTGACGCACCGCGCCATAGGACAGCCGCATCGAAGGTGGGTCAAGCGAGCGGCCACAACGTCCGTGATCCAGGTACGCAGATCGCCCGTGATCCCCTCGGCATCCGGGCATCACCCTGGGAGCTCAGAATCCCGAGTACGTCATCTCGATTCTTCTCGCAGATGTTGCACCGGCGAAACCAACGAATCGCGACCGTCCGAGGCCAGGCATCTACATGTGCCATCAGGCGGCAACCTACTGGCGTACAGTCCCCTGCTGGTGCAGAAATCCGCGCAAACAATGGCGTCGGGCTTGCGCCCAAGGTTTCCTGTGCTGAGTTGGTGAAGAAACGCCACGAGCAGCAGGCCTGCGGTGGAGCCCATGGCCAAGAAAAGGTGGTTCCTGTTCAGGACGGCCGATGATTCCTGGCGTTTGCCCCACCGGTACGCAGCCGCGAGCAGCGCGAGCCACACCAGGCTGAAGGCGGCAAGAACGAGGAGCAGGAGGGAACGATGAACGGATGATGGCCAGGCATTGTCTCCCAGCACGAATATCCAGAGTGTGCCGGCGATCGCCCCTGTCAGCAGTACGGCAAGGATTCCGGAAAAGAGAAACGCTGGCACACCGAACATCAGCGTATAAAGGTATCGACGCTTCATCCCAGGTCGTCCCTGAGCCGGGCCGCGTAGCGACGGCTGATGACCACCAGACCGGAACCGTCGGTGAGATGGAGACGGTAGGTGTAGTGGGACCACGGTTCCACGCGCTCGATCCGGGCCAGGTTCACGATGGTGGACCGATGGACCTGCCGGAAATCGGCCGGCAGGCGCCGCACCCACTCCTTGAGCGCCCGCGGCGTATGGATGGACAAGCCACCGGTGGTCCGGACCCGGCTGCCTCCTTCCTCAGCGTCGATACGGATGATCGTAGCGATCTCCACGAATTCGGCCCGGTCGCTCGCCTCGAGGAAAATCCAGCGCGCGCCGGTAAAGGCCACGGGGGCTGCCGGCTCACGCGCTCCCAGGAATGCGTCAACCCTGGAGAGCGATTCGGCCAGGCGATCGGGGTCGACGGGCTTGACGAGATAGTCGAGGGCACGAGCTTCGAACGCGCGAACGGCGTACGCATCGTACGCGGTCACGAAGATCACCGCCGTAGCTCCGTCCAGTTCCGGCAAGAGGTCGAACCCCGATTCACGGCCGAGCCGAATGTCCAGAAAAACAAGATCCGGGCTGGTCCGGAGCGCGAGCCCGCCGGCGGTGGCAAGATCCTTCGCCTCGCCCACCACAGTCACGTTCTCGTGCGCCTGCAGGAGCCGCTGCATCTCGCGGCGGGCCGGGGCCTCGTCGTCAACCACAATCGCCCTGATCACGGGACGGTTGTCTCCACGGGTTCGTGACTTCGGCGGGGGGCCGTGAGTTCCAGTGCTGCTAGCACCCGACCATTCCGCTCGGTGAGCTCGAAGCGTCCGTCGTCACCATACATCTGCCGCAGCCGGACTCGGGTGAGATCCAACCCGATCCCATCCGGAGACCCGGCCAGCGTGCCCCCACTCTCGACCTCTATTCGCACAGTGGCGCCTGCGACCCGGGCGTGAACCGCGACGAGAAGCACGCCGTCCGGGCCAGGAGTTCCGTGGTGCACCGCGTTCTCGACGAGAGGTTGAAGGATGAGAGAAGGCAGGAGAACATCGCGCGCGGCCGGATCGATCCAGACATCAACCTTCAGGTCCGGCTCGAAACGCGCCTCCTCGATCTGCAGGTAGTCCCGTGCAGCGGCAATCTCCGCCTGGACCGTAGCCGGGCGGCCAAGGTCGGCCGAGAGGGCATGGCGGAGGAACTCGGAGAGTCGGGTCAGCACGATTCGCGCACGTCCGGGATCATCGACAACGAGGGACCGGATCGTGTTGAGGGCATTGAAGAGGAAGTGGGGCGCGAGTCGTGCGGCAAGAGACCGGACCTGGGCCTCATGCGCAGTTGCCTGTTGCTCGAGGAGCATCTCCCGAGCCTCCCGCTCGCGACCCCATACCAGCGCGCCCACCGCCGCGGCCGACCAGCCAAGAAGCACGATCAGGTATTCCAGATCCACACCGCGAACGAAGCGTACCCATGGGACGACGACCCCGAAGGCAGTGATGATTGTGACCAGGATGGCGCGGTCAAGCACGGGCCACAGGAAGAGCCCGATCACCAACGAGCCTATCCCGAGGATGGCCAGCCAGTCGTTCCGGTCCTTTCGGACTGCCCATCGGATCGCGAGCCACAGAACGCTCGTGATCCCCAGCCCCGTTGCTGCCCGGACCAGGTTCGCGAGCGCCATCGCCTCCCGCTCCGTCGGCTGCACCTCGGGGAGAATCGCCAGGAAACGGGCGATACCATAGAGGCCCCAAAAGACGACTTGGACGCCGAGCCATCGCTTGCCGCGCATGCGAGGAGTCTAGTGGGAAGTCACCGGTCCACGCGAGGCGATGCTCCACCGAGCGCCACTTTTCCGAAGCAGCAGCCACTGATCGAAGGATGCTCCCTGGTACCAGGGAGAACTGTACCGGTAGCGCACGACCATCCGATACGTGTCCGGTCCGGCAGGCTCGAGCCCCGAGAGCTGGACGTGGCTGCCGGTCTCCCTGGTGGGCGCTCTCCAGGGCTGGGCTCGGGGAATTTCGTGAAGCAGCGCCTGGAACAGCGACGGCTCGAGCGAGTCGCCAGCAATGCGAAGCCCGTCGATCCAGAGCGGGCGATGGAAGGGCGGGTCATACAGTCGGAGAGCCGCAACGTAGGCGCCCATGGCGTCGTCGGGATCGGTGCTGGTCGCGATCCGTGTCGCCCGGTAGGAGCCTTCACGGTAGAGTGGATGGATCACGAAGGCCGGCGAGCGCCCCGCAACGGCCTTCTCGAAGGTGACGATGGACCAGAGGGACCGGAGGAGGAATCTGCTCCCACCCTGCGGCACGAGGACATCAATCGGAGCGGCGCCGAGGTAGATGACAAGGTTCCCGCCCTGCTCGCGAACGTGGAGGGAGGCCCCGGGTGGAAGCGAGAGGTAGTCGGGCGGTGGGTGATACGAGCCCGGGACGGCAGCGATGATGGCTGGGTCAGCGGCCACCGGCGCGGTGACCGGGAGCGCCTTCGGCTCGTGACCGTTCGAGAGGTCGATCAGGGCGCGCGCCACGTCGTATGTCATCCCCGCGGCGTAGTCATTCGCCAAAACCACCGCAATCCGATCTCCGTCCCGGACCAGCGCCGCGTTGTAGCCCGGGCATCGCCCCGTCTCGGCCCATTTGTCATCATCTGGAAAAAGGTCGGCCCACGTCGCCGCATCGAGCACCGGGTCGTGTCCGAGTGCCAGAGCCCAGCGGTGGAGATCGCGCGCGGTGGAGACCAGCGAGCCACCGCCGGTCTTGGTGACCATCTCCTGGAACGGGGCGCGGATCGTTTGTCCAAAGGCGAGCGGGCTGGGTGCGTAGCCCCGAGCGCGGGCCCGCACGATTTCCCCGTCCGACTCATTGTGAGTGTGGGTAAGGCCCAGCGGCCCCAGGATCTCGTCCTGCAGCAGCGGTCCGTATGGGCGCGCTGCGGCGAGCTCAAGGATCCGGGTCGCCACTGCGTAGCCACCGTTACTGTAACGCCGTTCGGCTCCCGGCTCGAAATCGAGCGGCAGCCGGGCGATCGAGTCGACGAGTTGGGCCAGGGTGTGGGGCGCAGGTGACTCTTCGTCGTACGGGAGTGAGTTCACGCTTGGCACGCCGGCCCGGTGGTCGAGCAGGAGACGGAGAGTGATGCGATCAGCGTCCGGAAAGGCGGGAAGCCATCGCGCGATCGGTGCGTCCAGGTCCACAACCCCGCGCATGGCAAGTCGGCCGGCCAACGCGCGGGTGAATGCCTTGGTGATGGAAGCGATCCGGAAGACGTTCCCGGTCGCAAGCGGGATATCCTCCTCGAGGTCCGCCGCTCCGTACGCCTTCTGGAAGAGAACCGAGTCACCACGGGCGACGAGGACCACACCACGGAACACGTGGATTGCCTGCAGCGGCGCCAGATAGGCGTCGACAGCGGTCTCCAGGTCGCGGCTCGCAGTGCGCGCGCCGGTCGGCGGTCGCGTGGGGGCAAGGGCGGCCAGGACCAGGAGCGAGAGAACACGCACGGAGACCTCCAGAACAGGGTCGCGAGGGATTTCACGATCCTAACGAGTGGGCTGATGGTTTCCGAAGAGTTTTCCGGTGGACGGCGCGAGGAGCGGCTGAACGGTCGGAACCGCAAACGAACGGAGCATCAATGGAGCACGGTGACGTGAAGGTGCGCAGCGCCAGCAACGGTATCAATCTTGTCGGAAGGAAGTCGGACCAGCTCCTCGCACAACACCTGCCATCGTGCTCCGTAGACCATCCGCAACCTGGCAATGTGTCGCTCGAAAGAGCCCTCCGCGATGAACTCGGCCAGGATGGCCTGGAGAGACAGCTGCTGGTCGTGCAGCGGCAGGGCACCTTCCCGCTGCAGCTCGATCCTGGAAAGCATTGGCTGTTCCGAGATTATCGTTTACTGATCCTTGCGGCATACCAAAGTGCACCGCGGTGGTTCGGTTGCCGGCCGTTCGTCTAGCAGGCCAATCGGCCGAGGCTGGCCGAATCGGATCGAGATGAATTATTCAGAAAATCCAGCATGATCCGAACGTGGTGAGATTGATGACCAAACGTGGAGCACATCATGTCGTTCATCCGGTTTCACGGACCCGCCGCCTGGTCGGTCTGGTGATCGCGCCTGCCGTCCTGGCCACCTGCCAGGCCGAGCCCAATCCCGGGCACATGGTATGACCATGATGCGAGCAGCACACGGTAGACCGCGCGTCCCGGCGGGACCTCGTCTGGCGCTGCCGGCACTGATCAGCCTGCTCGCGACCGCGGCGCCAACGCCACCGGTTCATGCCCCGGCGGCGGAAACTGTTGCGGTCACCCACGTAACAGTGGTCCCGATGGACCGCGAGCGGCGGATCCGGGACCAGACCGTGGTCGTCCGGGATGGACGCATCGTGGCGCTGGGACCGGCCAAATCCACGCCGGTGCCGCGCGAGGCGCAGCACATCGACGGCAGGGGCCGCTACCTGATGCCGGGCCTGACGGACATGCATGTGCACCTTTTCTGGTCGCGCGATCTCGTGCTGTTCCTGGCCAACGGTGTCACGACGATCCGCAACATGGGCGGCTGGGGTGCGGCGGACAGCATCCTGCGATTGCGGACCGAGGTCGCACGCGGTGAGCGGGCCGGCCCGACCATCTACACGACCGGCAATTGGCTGGACGGCGACCAGCCGGTACGCGAAATCAACACGGTGGTGCCAACTCCCGAGGCCGCACGCCAGATCGTGCGCGCGCAGAAGCTGGCCGGCTACGACTATATCAAGGTCTACGCCCGGCTCTCGGCGCCGGTGTACGCCCAGATCATGGCAACGGCGCACCAGGTCGGGATCCCGGTCACGGGCCACATTCCCGCCGCGGTCGGGCTGGACGGCGTGCTCGCGGCCGGTCAGGTGGACATCGCGCATGCCGCGCAGGTCTACCTCTTCGGCTTCCCCGCCGGCCCCGACACCGCCCGCATCGCGGAGGTCGCCCGCCAGATTCGGGAAGCGGGAACCGCGGTGACCACCACGCTGATCATGATGCAGCGGTCGGCCGCCATGCGCGGCGACAGCGCCTACCTCCGGGAACTGCTCGCACGGCCCCAGGCCCGTTACCTGGGCCAGGCCGAGCGGCGGTTCTGGGTCGAGGACAACCCGTTTCTCGCCCTGCCGCCTTCCGCCGCCTTTCAGCAAGGCGTCGAGTTCACCATGGGGCCGCTGGTGCGCGGCCTGCACCAGCAGGGCGTCGACCTGATGCTCGGCACTGATTGCGGGCTCTGGGCCAATCCGCCCGGCTTCTCGGCCATCGAGGAACTGCATGATCTGGTCGCTGCCGGACTCTCGCCCTACCAGGCGCTGCGGACGGCCACGGTGAACCCGGCGGAGTTCCTCACGCGCACAACGGGACGCTCTGCGGGTAGTGGTACGGTCGCGATTGGTGAGCCGGCCAACCTGCTGCTGCTCACGGCCGACCCGTTGGCCAATGTTGGGAACGTCGCGCGTCGTGCCGGTGTGGTGGTGCGCGGCCGCTGGTGGTCCGAAGCGGAGTTGCAGGACAGCCTTCGGAGCCGGTAACGTACCACATGCGGTCGGCGCGCACCGGGCAACAACTGACGGGAGATATGCGGCGCGGCGTGCGACTGCGACCGGAATCCTCCTGTGATCGCCGAATTCACCGGGGCCGAGCTCGCCGCGCCGGAGTGCGGGCCGGGCGGAACGCGATCCAACTCGCCTGAGGCCGCGGTAGTCAGTCAGCGCCGCGAGCTACGAGGAGATCTGATGAAGCGAGTGCGTTGTGCCGTCGCGCGTCTGGTGAAGCCGGGAATCCATGCCGGCACGACATCCATGCTCGCATCGATTTGCGCGCTCATCCTAAGCATTCCGCTGACCGTGGGCGGCTGCGCCGGGCGTGCTGGCGCGGAACCCATGCCCGACTCACTCATGATCGACAGTACCGCCCGTGCACTGATGCGGCGTGAACACGTCCAGGGATTGGCGCTCGCCGTCATTGACGGCGGCAGGGTGAACCAGGTGGCGTCCTACGGGATCCGGAACGCCGCCGGTGACCCGCTCACCACCGAAACCGTCATGTACGGCGCGTCGCTCACGAAGACCGCCTTCACGTACCTGGTCATGCAGCTGGTGGACGAAGGACGACTGGACCTCGATGCCTCGATCGCCGACTTGCTGCCGCGTCCACTGCCGGAGTACGAGGACTATCACGACCTGGCGGGGGATGCCCGCTGGAAGGCCCTGACCATGCGGATTCTGCTCACGCACACGTCGGGGTTCGCCAATTTCCGGTGGCTGGAGGACGACGGCAAGCTCCGTTTTCACTCCGATCCCGGCACGCGCTACGGCTACTCGGGGGAAGGCTTCTACATCGCCCAGCTCGTACTCGAGCAGGCGCTGGGGCTGGATGTCGGACGAGAGATGCAGACGCGGATCTTCGACCGCTTCGGCATGACGCGGACCTCGATGCAGTGGCGCCCGGACTTCCGGCCCAACCTGGCGGATGGGTTTCGAATCGATGGAACGCCAGAGCCGCATGACGAGCGGTCGAGCGTCAGCGCGGCCGGTTCGATGGATACCGACATTGCCGATCAGGCCAGACTCTGGGCCGGCATCGTACGGGGCGACGGGCTCAGCCGCCAGGCCCGCGCCGAGATGGTCCGGGCCCAGATGCTGATCACGTCGGCGCATCAATTCCCGACCCTGGCTCCCGACACCAACCACGCCAATGTGGCCATCGCGTTGTCGGCCGGTCTGGGGCTGGTGACCTTCCAGGGCCCTCAGGGCAAAGTCTGGTTCAAGGGTGGCCACAACGAGTGGACCGGCAACATGGTTGTCTGCATTGAGCGGGAGCGGCGCTGCCTGGTGCTGCTGTCCAACGACGTGCGGTCAGAGCGGCTTTACCCCGAACTCATGCGAGCGGTCCTCGGCGAGACGGGGCTGCCCTGGCCTTGGGAATATCAATGGCTTCCGCCGCACATGTTCGCGCTCGGCACCGGCCCGCGTTAACCCGATGTTCGCGCCAAAGAGCCGCTGCCGTCACACCCAGACGTCGTGGGGTGCGGTCCGGTCGCCACCTTCGCCGCCGGTGTTGCGCACCCCTCGCGGCTCGATGAGCAGCAGCGTGACCTCATGCTCCGCGTTTGGCTTGTGCTCGAGCCCTTTCGGCACCACCAACATTTCGCCGGGTGAGAGGCGCACGGCGCCGTCGCGAAAGTCGATCCTGAGGCGGCCATCGAGCATCAGGAACGTTTCGTCGGTGTCCTTTTGATACTCGTTCATCTCGGCGACCACCCGGGGCTGCCACTGCTCATCGATGAGCCCCAGCTTGTCCATGAGGTTGATGGCCTGAGAGGTCACGCGCTCTCCAGATAAAGTCGACCCGACTCATCGCTCGCTGCGCCACATGGCGCCCTCGGCGCGTGGCCACCGGCAGGTTCGGCCTCCGCCTGCGCCGGCGACGCTCCGCACCCGTATCAAGCGGTCAACGCGCTTCCTGCGAAAGTGAAAGCGGGAGGTCGGCCGGGCGACGCACAGGCCGCCCGGCCGTGGGAATGTATCAGCTGCGCTCGTCGAAATGATCCAGGCAGAACTGCTCCACCTCCTGCGGATCGCTGGACGCGAACGATTCGCTGCCGAACTGGGAATAGTTCTCGCTGGCGCTCACATACTGGCAGTTGGTGAACATGGAATTCTGGTTCAGCTTGCTGCCGGCGTAGATCTCGCCCTCCTCGCCATTGGGCAGGGTGACCGGATCAAAATGGAACTTCAGGTTGAAGTGATCGGACTTCGACTGGGCAAGCTGGACCTGGCCGGCATCGGGCCCCAGCGGGGCGCTGCTGTCCGCACACGCGGCGACGCCCAGGATGCCGCAGGCCGCAACGCTCAGGGCCAAGCGGTGAATATGAGTGACAAACATGGCAAGACTCCCTTCTGGAAATGCTTACAGCTATTTGCTGACGTCTTTCTACTATAAAAGGCTGACCATCCTCCGCCACCCTTGGGGGCAGGGACGTCCGGCTGCTTCAGGTCAATAGCTGCGAGTCGAACAGTTCGACGCCAGACCTCAGCGCTATCTCGAAGGCTGCCGCCAGACCGGGATGTGGCCGGCGCCGGCGGGGTGCGGCCGAATATCAACTACAGGGCGACTCCGCCGACCAGGCGGAGAATGATGAGCGTCGGTGAAGGACTTCGGGGTCATCCTGTCCGCCAGTCCGTTCACAGCAGCGGTCGACGGTGGGTCAGCTCGGTGAAGGATGCTCACCGTCCATTGCCGAGCTCGAACGCGAAGAGACGCGCGAAAAGTGAAAGGCGAGCTGCGCCCCACAACGGTCCGCCGGCTCGCTCGGCCCATCCCTGGCGAAATGAACCGAAGCGGTGTTTAGATTCCCTTTCCCTGGCCGGAAGGCCCTATGATGAAACGGGCTGTGAAATGGCTGCTGGCCGCAGTCGTCCTGCTGATTCTGGCGGGTGCGGCAATGCTCGCCCGCCGCGGCTCGACACCGCGCATCCATGGCCCGAGCGCCGTAGCGGAACTCCGGCAGCTGTCCCTGGGCGGGGATCCGCAGTGGGTGCTGATTCGCGGGCAGCATCGCTGCAATCCGGTGGTCCTTTTCCTCCACGGCGGCCCTGGCATGCCGACGATGTTCCTCGCCCATGACTTTCAGCGCGACTGGGAGAAGTACCTCACCGTCGTTCAGTGGGACCGCCTTGGAGCCGGGAAATCCTACGCCGCCGGACTCGCCTACGACTCCTTTACCGTCCGCCGCACGCTCGACGACACGCACGCGCTCGCCTCGTGGCTGCGCAAGCGCTTCGACGTGCCAGGCGTCGTCCTGGTCGGCCACTCGTGGGGCTCATACATCGGCATGCGTGCCATCGCCGAACGGCCCGACCTTTATCTCGCCTACGTCGGCACCGGTCAGCTTGCCGGCTCCCGCGAAGCGCGCGCCCGGGCCCGCGCCGCCGAGCTCCGCCCTCTGGCCCAGGCCCGCGGCGACACAGCGCTACTCCAGATGCTCGAGCACGATCAAACTGTTCCCGAGAACACACTCTTCCGATATCACGGTGAGCTGGTCAAGGCTCATAGCTTCCTCCCGATCCTCCTCACAGGACTTCGGGCGCGCGAATACACGCTCCACGACGTGCTTGACGTCGGGCGCGGCGCCCAGCGCGTCGGTCGCCTCATGCGCGGCGACGACGTGCCGCTCGATTCCGCCGTCCGCAAGGTCCGGGTGCCCGTCTACTTCTTCCTCGGCCGCCATGACATGAATACCCCACCGGCCACCGCGGTCTCGTACCTCCAACAACTTGACGCGCCCGAGAAGGGGATTCGCTGGTTTGACAGCTCGGCGCACTTCCCCTTCTGGGAGGAGTCCGCCCGGTTCGGCAACGAACTGCGTGGGATTGCGGACGAGGTGCACGGCGCGGCGCCATGCCGGCTGGCCGGAGGCTGAGATCGCTTCGGTTCAATGTCCGACCTTGGCCTGAATCAGTACAGCTTGGCCGCGGACCGTGGGCTTTCAGCCGCTCCGGTCGAGTAGCCGCTCGCCGGGAGTCGATGGCGCCGCTTTCCGCCAGCGCCGCGATCTGGATGACCTGTTCGCCATTGGTCTGCAGGAAACAGCGCTCCTACCGAGCCTTGTGCTTCCGCGCGTCGCGTGGGGCCTTCTGGACAGCACCCTGATCGCGAGGTCTGTGTGGGTTGGACCTACGGATTGGAGAGTAGCTTCACCGCATGCTCGGCAATCGTCGCCATCTGTCGCTCGCGTTCGCGGGCCCAGCCCGGTAACCGAAGCAGGTTGGCTCCGAAGGCGGCGAGCGCCATGCCGCCGAACATGCCGAGGACCGTCAACGCCTTGCCCGGCTTGCCATCGGCAGCGACCACCGCCGCCATGAGCAGTGCCAGCCCGCCCATCATGAGCCCCACCACATTGATGGCAGCAGCGTCTCCCTTGAGCGTGCTGAGACGGAGTTGTTCGCCATGCCCGGTCGGCTCGACACAGATGTGCAGGTTGCCGTTGGACCATTCGCGGAGCCCGCCGGAGCTCATGGCGTGGCCTCGTACGCCGAACGTCGTCCTGAATGCAGCAATCAGTTGTTCCCACTCTCGATCCGTTGGCGCGCGCGGCAGATCCACCACCCGCGACACCCCGACCGGCAGCCCGAAGGAACGCCGGATCGGCGGCTGCCTCCCGCGGGCGTCGAGACTCGCCGCCGCTGCTGCGACTCGCGCCGGCTCGATGCCCGCCTCCTGGCCGATCTGCTGGAGCTCACCGAGCGTGAGACCGCCCGGTTCGGCGGGCAGCGACTGGTCGCGTGGATCGCCTGTCGTCGCGAGACTGAAGATTTCGCGGACCTCATCGTCTCCGTATTTCCGTATCGGCATGGTCATCGATTGTACAGTGGGCGCCCGGCTTGCGCTACCGCTCCGGGGCCCCGGGCCGCGCGCACGAGATGGTCCATCGGAACCCATCCGGATCGCGCACGCGGAAGATGCGGACCCCACGGCGTGTCGGTAGGCTCGGTATCCAGGGTGCCAGCATGGGCGCGGGCCCGTACCGCGAGCAGGTCCGCGTCCTGGGTGGTACTGAGCTGGAGCGAGAAGCCGACGCCCTTCGTGCGGTCAGCGCCCTGCGCGCCGTCGTCCTGTGTCAACAGCACGCGGACGGCGCCGGCCTTGAGCGAAACTGCGACCAGGCGACCGTTGCGCTCGTGCCGGCGCTCGAGCGTGAAGCCCAGAGCATCCTGGTACCAGGACACGCTCTGGTCCAGATCGCGAACAGTGAGTGAGGCCGCGAGTTCGTGTGCGTCGAGCGGCTGACCGGCATCGGGTAGATCAGGAGAGATGGACACAGCGGACCTTGATTCCATGTGCATGCGGTTCGGCGCCACGGCACCGCAAGGCAGCCGCAAGGCCGCCGCAAGGCCGCCGCGTCACCGCGGAGTAATCAACCTAACGGAGCTCACATCCGGTTGTCGTCAGACTGTGTGTACCCGTGAGCAAGCTGCACCGCGGCGACGACCAGCTCGGTATTGTCATGTGCGTCACTGCCGTCGGGCAGCACCGCGACGTCTTCGAGCCCTGTCCGGATGCCGTGACCTCGTTCAAGTGCGCGCCGGTTCACGGCCCAGCAGGCCAGATCATAGCCATGATGCACCTGCTCCAGCTCGATTCCGGCGGACAGCACGATCGCTTCCATCTCTGCCGCATGCCGCAACGCCACGGCCGGATCAAGGTCGAGCGGCTCGATCAACACCCGGCGACAGCGGTTCGCGAGGCCAGAGCGTACGAACGCGCGCGCATCCTTGCTGCTCAACAATCCAGCCTCGATGCCGACGCCCCTGGCCAGCAGCACCTCACACAGGTGGACTATGCCTGGTTCGCCCTGATTGGCCGACACCAGGTCCGGGAGCTCTTCCCAGGCCTCGATAATAGCCAGACGCTCCCGCGGATCGCTGACGATCGCCGCCGATGTGGTCATGGACACGGAAATGCCGGGGCAGGTGGCTCGGACGGCACGCAGTACGCGTGCACACGCGGCGCTCTCGAGGGTCTCGCAACCCATCTGGTCGAAGGCGTGGACATGGACTGAATGCGCACCGGACGCGATGGCGGCGCGTGCCGCGTCGGCGATGTGGGACGGACGACGTGGGGCGGCTGGATGAATCCTGTCGCCGTTCAGCGCAGCCTGCAGGAAGACGGTACTCGACATCTCTTTTCGTGTGTTGCGCGACCTCGATTACGACCGAGCCTGCTACGGGGTGAGCGCCGAGGTGTCGCGCAGCTGCCGCTGGTACTCCGCCTCGTCATAGTGGCCCAGCGACCGCGCGATCAGGCCAACCGGCGCGAATGTCCATTCCTCGCGGCCCGTGATGCGGACAGCCTTGCCCGTGCCGCCGGGCCCCGTGTTGGTGCCGGTCCACGTCCAGTGGAAGATGGCGGTGTTGCCATCTGCGATCACGGAGTCCATGCGGACGACCATGTCGGGAAACGCCGCCATGAAGGCCTGCGCCGTTTCACGAACGGCCGCACGCCCCTTGGCCGGCGCGCCGTCATTCACCTGCAACGATCCCGTATCCGTATAGAACGAGGCCAGGCTGTCGGGGCTCTGGCTGCTCCAGGCCGCGGCGTAGCGCGTGGCAAAATCGGTGAGCTCGGCGTGCGTCATGGGCGTCGTACCACCTGTGCAGGCAAGCATGAGGACACTCGCGGCCAGCCACCACCGTGGCGCCGTTGCGAGCGGCATGAGACGCATCACGGCACCAGCGCCAGTCCATTGGGGCCGTCGACCGACCCCAGGCTGGTGACCGCCCAGTTGCCGAGATCGATGACACTCACGTGATCGTCCTCGGCGTTGGCCACGTAGGCCAGCGCGCCACTCGAGTCCACCAGCACCCTGATGGGCGACTTCCCGGTGCGGAGCCGCCGCACGGGACGGCCCGTTTCGAGATCCACGACCACGACCGCCGAGTCGCGGGGTGCCGGCGCAAGAATGAAGCGGCCGTCGGGGGTCACGCCGGAGTAGAGAATCTGGCCGACGCCCAGGTCACCGATCCGTCGCGCAATGCGGAGCTCGGCACTGTCGATGATGAGGAGTTCATTGCGCCCGGATGCGAGCAGGTGCGTGCCATCCGGCATCCAGCTGAGGCCCCGGATGGGTGTGGCAGTGGGGATCTGGCCGGTGATGTGCCCGCTGTCCGGGTCCACCCGGTACACGCCCGAATCCGCGGCCATGAGCCAGAGGGTACTGCCGTCGCGGGAGAAGACGAAGTTGTGGGTTCCTGCGGGAACCGGAAAGCCACGGATACGCTGCCGGCTGGCGACATCGAAGACGAGCATCGAATCGCCCACTTCCGCGTTGACGAACAGCTCATGCCCGTCCGGCGGCCGGAGCTTCAATCCATGCGGTGCCTGGCTCGCCCCGGAGCTGGCGGCGTGCAGTGAGTCGCCTGCCAGCCACAGGTGGTCCCGGACCGCGCCGGTCTCGATGTCGATGATCGCGACGGATGTGCCGGGCGTACCGAGCCTGGTGTCGTAGTCTCGCAGGCCGAAATTGGAGACATAGGCCGTCCGGCCGTCCGCCGTGACGGCCACTTCATGCGGCAATGTGTCGACGGGGATCCGGTGCCGCGCCGCGCCGGTGCGGGCATCGAGCAGGCTTACCTGGCCGGCATTCTCTTCCACGACCACGAGCACCGGGTCGCGGTGACTGGCGACCGGCGCCCGGGACGGCGAGCAGCCACCGACCGTGAGAGCGGCTGCCGCGACGAGCGCGAGGCGCAGCGCGGGTCCCGGCCCTGGCAGCGCTATCGCCGGCCTCGGTCCGGCACCAGTTCCGCCATGGCTTGCTTCGCCTCGGTCACCCGCGGCTGCAGCTCGGGGTCGGCATTCTTCCAGAGATCCACGAACCGGCCATAGTACTCCATGGCATGCGCCGTGTCGCCGGCGTTCTGGTACAGCTGGCCAAGGCGAAGCAGGGTCGGCGCCAGGTGGAGCGGATCCGCCTCATCCCGGCCGGTCCCCGCCATCTCGACGTACTGCGTGAAATACTTTTGCGCCGAGTCGGGCCGGCCGCCGTGGTCGAATGCCTGGCCAAGGAGCAAGGGCGTCCATGCCGTACCGTTGAGGGTTGGCAATCCATCCGCATCGGAGTCGCTGCGGCGGTATTGTGCGATGGCGCTATCGATCTTCCCTTCCGCCAGTGCGATCGCGCCCCGATCGCGCGTCAGAAAGACCCACTGCTGGCGCCGGTCCAGCGAATCCAGCCGCGATTCATACTGGTGCAGCACCTCGCGCGCCCTGGCCGGGGCGCCAAGACTGGCGTAGGCCCGCGCCAGCCACAGGCTCTGGTCACGCTCGAGCGGCGCGGACGCCGCCGGATGTGCCAGGCGGGTGGAGTCAAGCGCGGCCAGTCCGCCTGCGGTATTTCCCCGCAGCAGCCCATCCACCATCGCGTGAAAATACGCCACCTGATACGGACTCGCGGGGTCACCGCGGACCCGGGCCTTGCCGTCGAGCACCTGGGGATAGAGCCGCTCAGCCTCCCGCAGCCGACCGCGCAGCACCAGCAGGTTGAGTAATTCCTCCTGGGCGCCGACCCTGGCGTCCGGGGATCCGCTGTCGATGCCCGCGCGGGCGTGTCGCTCGGCTGCGTCGTATGCGCGGCGAGTCCACAGGTTCATGAACTCCATCGGCCCCCTCGGGAAGGGCACGCTGTCCCGCTCCATCGTCGCGATCACGGAGTCGGAGGATGTGTACCGCCCCATCCACGTGTACAGATTGGCGAGATTCGCGCGCACCGTTCCGTTCCTCGGGTCGTTGTCGAGCGCTCGCCGGTACATTCGCTCGGCGCCGTCGTAGTCCCGAATGGTGGCAAGCGCGAAGGCCAGCGTATTGGCCGCGTCCACGTTGGTGGAATCAAGTTCCACCGCGCGCCGGAGCGACGGCAGCGCCTTCTTCCGGTCGTTGGTCACCAGCCAGTAGTAGGCTCCTTCCACGTTGGCACGTTCGCGCTCCGGCAGCCGGTTGCGCAGCCGGAAGCCCTCGGTGAGCGCGGCGCGCGAGCCGGCCTGTCCGGCGGCCCCACCCTGGCTTGAGAGGGAATAGGAAAGCTGCACCCACGCCATGGCGAAGGTGCTGTCCTGCCGGATGGCGTTGCGGAAATGCTGGATCGCGGCGGGGTAGTCACCTTCGACGTCATTCGAGTGGAGCCCGGCAGCGTAGCTCCGCAATGCACCGAGCGAAGCCGTCGTCACCTGGTCGAGGCGCGGCGCATCGTGCACCGCCTTGAGTGACTCACCGATCTTCCGACGGAGGGACTTGGTCAGCCGGTCCACGACGGGAATCAGGTCGCCGGCGTCCTTCGCCGACTCGGTGTACGATGCCAGGTCATTGCCAGACGACGCCTCCACCAGCTTGGCCGTCACCAGGTAGCCGTTGCCGGCCGGCACGATGCTTCCCGCCACCACCGCCTTGGCCCCCGACCGCTGGGCGATCTCGCGCGCCGTGGCGTAGTCCACCCGCGCCGTGTCGGGGCGCTGCATCTGTTCCAGTGTCGCCACCAGCGTGCTCGTCGGCAGCACGTGGACGGCGCTGCTCTGTGCGAGGTTGGTCTTGACCGCCTCCGCGATGGTGCTGCCGAGGGAGGAATCGGCGCCTGGCGAATCGAACGCCGCCACTACCACCCGATCGCTGGCGGCAAACTTGCCCGACGAGAGCAGCGACGCCGCCGGCCCGATGCCGAGCGCCCGCGTCACCATGTAGCCCGCGATGAGAAGGACGAACGCGCCCACCGCAATGATTCCGCCACGAGCGGTGCGTTTCCACGAAATATGGGGCATCGCCTTGATGGCGAGCGTGGCCATCGTGCCCTGACCGGCAGAGAGCGAGCGGCTGCCACCAGGCGTGAAGGTGGGTGTCGCTGCGGCGGCCCGGCGGGCGATGTACTGGGTGTACGCGGTGAAGAGCACCACCGGAAGGCCCAGCGCCATCACCACCAGCGCGCCGGGGAAGACCCAGTCGGGAAGGCCAATCGCGATGATGGCGGCCCGCGCCAGTATGGCCACGGCGACGAATGCACCGGCGTAGATCGCCATTGCGCGCCACACCATGTTGCGCCCACCCATGAGGATCGCCGGCATCGCGGCGCCCGCTCCCGACGTCGAGGAGACCGCGTCGAGCTGGCTGAGCAGCTCGGTGGCGCCGGCCGGCCGAGCGTCCGGCTCCTTGGCAAGGCACCGCATTACCAGCGCGGCAAGGGCCGGCGGGCAGCCGGAACGCAGCTCGCCCACCGGCGCCGGCGTCTCGCTCATGTGGGCGATGAGCAACTTGTGCGGCGACGGGCCAAGGAAGGGCGGCCGGTTGGCGATCAGCTCGTACGCCATGCAGCCAAAGGCGTAGATGTCAGCCCGGTGATCGGTTGCGGGATCACCGGCGGCTTGCTCCGGGGCCATGTACATCGGGGTGCCCACGGCGGTGCCCAGCTGGGTGATGGTGGCGCCGACCGGGCCTTCGGCGGCGGCCGCGATCGCCTTGGCGATTCCGAAATCGGTGACGACCGCAGTGTGGCCCGAGAGGAGCACGTTGTCGGGCTTGATGTCGCGGTGCACCACTCCGCGCTCATGGGCGTAGGCCAGCGCACGGGAGACATCGCGCAGGATACTCACGACGTCCGCAATGGCCAGCGGTCCGCGCCCCAGACGGGCGCGGAGGCTTTCGCCCTCCACGAACGGCATGGTGTAATAAGGAAGGCCGTCCACGTCACCCGCGGAGAGCACCGGGACGATGTTGGCCTGCTGGAGCGAGGCGGCGACCTGGATCTCGCGCTCGAACCGGGTGGCGGAGAGCGCCGCCGCGAGATCAGGAGAGAGAAGCTTGACCACGACCTTCCTGCCGAGCCGGTTCTCCTGGGCGACGAACACGCGGGACATGCCGCCACCGCCCAGCTCGCGTTCCAGCGTATAGCTGGACGCAAGTGCCTCCTGCACCCGGTTCTGAAGGTCACCCATGGTGAAGCTGCTTTTTGGGAGGGTTCAGGGAGCAATATAGGGTCCAGGCGGGTATGCGGCACCCTGATGGGTCGGGCCGACTGAGGTGCCGACCGCCGCTTTGACCACGGCCAGGTGAGCCTCCCAGCGGCGTGCCGCCTGAAGAGTGGTCCTTTCGATCATCGTGAGCACGTGCAGTCGTCGGGATGGTCCAACCGTCAGCTCAGTCCGCTTGTCAATGCGCGCGCGGCTTCACAGCAGCGGGAAGAGCAGCATCAATCCCACAAAGGCAATGCTGAGCCAGAACAGGGGCCGAGCCCAGCCTACCACGGCGGCCTCGTCTCCACGAGCGCGCGCCCGGCGCACCCACGCCATGGAGCCTGCCAGCGCGACGCTCGGCAGGGCGCTGCCGGCGAGCCCGATCCCGTAGCCCAGCTTGAGGGCACCAGTCGTGTAGAGGTGATCGGCCCAGAACCAACTCGCGCCACAGAGGATGATGGCCAGGACGAGGGCCGCAACGGTCGCGAGGTGATAGCGTGCTCGGGTCATTGGCCTGTTCCGGGCTGAGGAAGGTGCTGCGCACCTGCCGGCGACACGAGGAGCCGGCGCGGCCTGCCACCGTAGCGACGTTGCGGGTCATGCCGAACAGCACCGCCGATGCCAGGCAGAAGATTCCCAGGAACTGGGCGAATGCCGTGGTGACCGGGTTGGCCAATGCAGCGAATCCATAGATGCCGGCGAGGGTAGAGCACTGCCGCCACGGTCAGGAACACCCTTGCGTTCACGCCATTCTCCGGCAACAGGATGATTGCCCCAAATGCGGCCTGCCAGTTTGCCCTGTCGGTGAAGTCCTGCCTTGCGTGGGTGCCGTTCGGGTCCGTGACGCGCGTGCCATGAACCGTCATGAAGCGCATGGTGATGTCGTCGGATTGGCGACGGTACCCAACTGGGTGATGCGGGTGTGATGTCATCTGCGGTGGATCACATACATTGGCGCGGTGGACCAGACCACAGGCTCTGGCCGTGAGCCGCCCGACACACGATCACCCGTCGGCACCCACCGGCGTCGCGACCTCGCGCACGCCGTCCCCGGGCGGTCCGTAACGCCGGGTGACGAGGCCGTTCGCGGCCACGGGGAACGCCGCGAGCACGGGCGCGATCGCCGCGTAGAGCGCGTCCGCGTCGGGGCCGTACATGTAGAGCACGGCCTTGCCGCCGCCGACTTCGTTTCCATCGAACGCCCCGGAGCCGCTGGCTAAGATCGCGGCCGAGAGCGCGTCCTCGAGGGTGAAGAGGGGCGCGAGGTCGGACCCCTCGAACGGAAACGTAACCAACACGCAGTGCTCGCCGTCGGTGACTCCGTCGTCGATCGGCTCGCAACACTCCTCGCGAAACGCAAGCCGACGACCGGGCTGAAAGAGGGGCGCGGCATGGTGCCGCCACCACGTCGCCGCGGCGGGCGCGCGCTCGGCGAGCAACGACACGGCGGTCTCGGTATCGACAACGTAGCCTCGGAAGGCGTCCTTCCTGGCGGAGGCGATGCCGGAACTCTGACCCACGACCAGCCCCCGCTTGCCTGGCGGCAGCGGGATCTCCAGACCGACCCACTCCCGGCGAATCTCCTCCGGCGCCTCTCCGGCCGGTACGGCGATGATCTTGATCTTCATCGGATGACCTTGAAATCCATCACTCCAGCTCTCGCAATTGCAGTGCGTCGAATTCCAGGATGCGCGGAGGGTCCTCCGTGAAGTCGGAGTACCGCATCCACGTCGGTCGGGCCCTGAAATACGTGAGGCCGGGCCAGTGCTGGCGCTCCCGACCGCCTGGAAACACCGCAAGGTAAAGATCGACAAGGCGGCGGCGGTCGGCGCCAACCGGCTCATCCACGACACCTTCATATTGGACCGTGCGCTCATCGGGAGTGTTCAGGCCTCCGATGACGAAGGCGATGTGCGGGCGATGCCGAAGGTTTTGCGCCTTCCGCGAACTGGCTAGCGTATCAAAGATGATCTCGAAGGCGTCCGTGATGGCGATGCCAATCACGGCGCTCTGCGGCCCTCCCGACGCGTGCGTGGAACTCTGCACCGCGTAGGGGTGGCTGCGCAGGAAGCCCAACAGGGCAGCTCGAGTGATCATGACCTCAATGTGTGGCGCTGGAAACCAACCAGCGCTTCAGCGGCAAGGCATCTGGCGGAGCGGCGCATCCTGGAATCGAAGATGCCGCGCGCCCAGCTGACACGCTGTCGCTCGCCCAGCAGCAAGAGCGCGCCAGGTGGCAGCAATGCGAGCTACCCCACGGCGCCAAAAAGGCGCCCGATCATGGCGGTCACGCCCATCGCGACGGCACCCCAGAAGGTGACGCGGACGGCCGCGCGCAATGGAGCGGCTCCCCCCAGGCGCGCCGCCACCGTCCCGAGGAGGCCCAGCAGAAGCAGCGACGCGCCAATGGTCACCGGCACCACCACGCTGATCGGGAGCACCAGGACGACCAGCAACGGCAGGACCGCACCGCCTGCGAACGAGGCGGCCGACGCCAGCGCCGCTTGCAGCGGTCGAGCAGCGCTCAGCTCGGACAGGCCCAATTCATCGCGAGCATGCGCCCCCAAGGCATCGTGGGACATCAGTTGCGTGGCGACCTCGGACGCCAGCGCGGGTTCCACGCCCCGCCCCACATAGATAGCGGTGAGCTCCGCGTGCTCCGCCTCGGGTCGCGTGGCGAGTTCCCCGCGCTCGCGCGCCAGGTCGGCGTGCTCGGTGTCGGCTTGGGAGCTGACGGAGACATACTCGCCCGCAGCCATCGAAAGGGCGCCCGCGACCAGCCCGGCAAGCGCGGTGAGGAGAACCGGACCACGCGCTGCCTCGGCCGCCGCGACGCCGACCACGAGACTGCTGGTGGAGATGAGGCCATCATTGGCGCCGAGGACGGCGGCGCGGAGCCAGCCGATGTGGGCGGTGCGATGGCGCTCGACGTGGACCATGCCGAAGGGTACGTCGGCGGGAGAACGGCCGCCACTTGACGCCGGCTTCTGCGGCGACCAGGCCGACGGACATCACGCACTGCGCCGATGACCTGTCCGCGCATCAGCAGCCGGTATTGTGAGGCCGACGGCGGGAGCAGCGTTCGTCGCATTGCCCCATCGATGGAACCCAGGACCAACTTGCGCCACAGAGGACAACGGCCAGGATGAGGGCCGCAACGGTCGCGAGGAACGCAAGGGCGCCAGCCGAGTTGACCAGTGGAGCGGATCCGTAGATGCCGGCGAGCGTCTGCGGAAAGAAGAAGTACCAGATCCCGTAGAGCAGGTAGAGCACCGCCGCCACGGCCAGGAACACCCTTGCGTTCATGCCGTGCTCCGGGAGCAGGTGGTTACCGACCTGGACACGGCACTGCGTCACGGGCTGCCATCAGAGCGGGCGGTAGTGATGTTCCGTGAATCGCTTCCAGCCCTTTTTCGACCTCGACTCGACGGCCCACCTGAAGCCGCCGTCTCCCGAGGGCCAGTAGATCATCCGGGCCAGGCCCGCCGGCATCCGTGCCTCGAACCCGATGGCGGACGGATGGACATCGCTGACATCCGCCATTGCACCGGTGGAGCGCTTGCCGTCCGAGGTGAACGACCAGAAGCTGAGCACGCCCGACTCGCCGACCCCGAATATGGCGTGTTCCAGGTATTCCCTGCCCGGAATGCCCCATGCTGCATCCAGGACCACGACCGCGCCGCCGAGCGCGCGGGCGAACGTCCGGGTACAGCGCACCTGGCCCATTGGGGATTCCGTCGATGCGGACCAGGTACCGAGTAGCGGGTCAAGCACGCCAAGCTTGCCTCGGCCACGCTTCCAAGCTCCGGATTGCGCACACATCTCGACTCCGTTTCTGGCACCTGCCGTCCGGGTGACAAATGGAGCTGAGATTGTACAGCGTGGCACGACCGGGAGCCAGCGGCCAGCGGCGGCCTCTTGACAAGAAAACTTGTCAAGCGTAATATCGCTTCGTGCTCGACATCCAAGTCATTGATGATCCGGCGGCCGCGACGGTAGCCCTGGAGCCGACCCGCAGCCGGCTCCTCTCCGAGCTGGCCGCGCCCGCCTCGGCCGCAACGTTGGCCACGCGGGTCGGCCTGGCTCGGCAGAAGGTCAACTACCACCTGCACGCACTGGAGGCGCATGGCCTGGTGCGGCTGGCCGAGGAGCGGAAATGGGGCGGGCTGACGGAGCGGCTGCTCGTCGCGACGGCCGCTTCCTATGTCGTCAGTCCAAGCGCCCTGGGCCCGGTTGCCGTCGACCCGGATCGGGAAGTCGATCGGCTGTCCGCGAGCTATCTCATCGCCCTGGGCGCCCGGATCGTCCGCGAGGTGGGCGACCTCGTTCGTCGTGCGACCGCGACCGGCAAGCGCCTGGCCACCCTGGCGGTGGATACCGAGGTTCGCTTCCGGTCGCCCTCGGACCGGGCGGCGTTCACCCATGAACTGGCCGAGGCAGTCGCAAAGCTCGTTTCCAAATATCACGATGCATCCACTCCCGGCGGCCGCGCGCATCGGCTGGTCGTTGTGGCACACCCTCTACCCCAGAAATCCGAGTCCAAGGAGCCAGCATGAGCGTGAAGCAAGAAGCCAACGGTCGCCGGTCCGTCCAGGTCGAATTCGAGGTCCCCGGCACGCCGGAGGAAGTCTGGCAGGCCATCGCGACCGGGCCGGGTATTTCGGCCTGGTTCGTGCCGGCTGAGTTCGAGGAGCGCGACGGGAAACCCGTCGCCATGACCTTGAAGTTCGGCCCGGGCATGGAGCCCAGTGCTGCCGTGACCGCGTGGGATCCGCCGCGGATGTTTGCCGCCCAGAATGAGGGTTGGGGTGGCTCGCCGCCCATCGCAACCGAGTGGAGCGTGGAAGCGCGTGCGGGTGGTGTGTGCCTCATCCGCATTGTTCACAGCCTGTTCGCCAGCACCGACGAGTGGGACAACCAGCTGGAAGGCGCCAAGTCCGGATGGTCAGGTTTCCTGGCGATTCTGCGGATCTATCTGGCGCACTTCCGCGGCCAACGCTCCGCCCTCATGCAGGTCACCGCTCCCGTCGCGGGTACGGACGCGGAAACCTGGGACACGCTGACTTCAGCATTGGGATTGAAAGGCCTGGGCGTCGGGCAGCGCTGGACCACGCCCGCAGGTGTCTCACCGCTGGGCGGCGTGGTGGAGTATCTCACCGAGGATCCGTACGACGCCTTGCTGAGGCTCGATACGCCGGGGCCTGGCATCGCGGCCCTTGGCGCCGTCACCTATCCCGGTGGCCAGGGCATGGTGGCGATGAACTTGTACGCGTATGGCGATCAGGCCGACGCAACGGTCGCCCGTGAGACACCGATATGGCAAGCGTGGTTTGAGGAACGCTTCCCGATGCCAACCGAGCTGAGCAAGAGCGAATGAGAACGCTCGCGATCATCTGGCATTCGATGGTTTCGAGGTCAGTTGCATGACGTCTGCCCCGTCAACCACTTGTCTGCTGGCCGAGCTCCTGGGCGAGTCCGACGAGAATCCCTTCGGGGCCTCGGATGTAGCAGAGCCGATATGCGTGTTCGTATTTCACCACGTCGCCGACGAGCTTCGCGCCGAGCTTGCCGAGCCGGGCGAGTGTATCGTCGATGTCCTCCACGGTGAACATCACACGCAGGTAGCCGAGCGCGTTCACCGGGGCCGTGCGGTGATCGGCGACCACTGGGGGTGCCAGGAACCGCGACAGCTCCAGCCGGCCGTGGCCATCGGGCGTCCGCATCATGGCGATCTCGACCCGCTGGCCGCTGAGGCCCGTGACGCCGTCTGCCCAGGCTCCCTCTATGGGCGCGCGCCCCTCGAGGTCGAGCCCCAGCTCCGTGAAGAATGCAATGGCGGCATCGAGATCTTCGACCACGATACCGACGTTGTCCATCCGCTTGACCGTCATGGTTTCTCCCGGGCGTCTGAACGCTCAGCGTAAGAGGCAGGGCCGCGGCGCGCGACCGACTGCGCCATGCGTCTGTCGATCCATCCTGGCCGGCCCCTCAATCCGGCCAAAGCGCAGGAACTCGGACGTCACCCCTCACCGAAGAGGATCCTGACGCCCTGCCCCGCCCACTGCCTCAAGGCCTGACCAGGACTTCGCGCCAGAACCCGAACTCGGCCGCGCCGTCAAGAAAGGACTCGGCGGTCGCGAGGAACGCCTGCATGTGGGGCGTCTGCATGTGGGGCCCGGTAAACGCCTCCAGGCTCTC
This sequence comes from uncultured Gemmatimonadales bacterium, assembly GCA_963798915.1. Taxonomy (GTDB): domain Bacteria; phylum Gemmatimonadota; class Gemmatimonadetes; order Gemmatimonadales; family GWC2-71-9; genus CAMLHP01. The sequence goes on from CAWCVB010000007.1 coordinate 68,926, forward strand.
CCAGTTTTCGATGATCATGAGCCGCAGTGGGTTGTTCGGGTCGTCGTGCACCCGGATGCCGTGACAGGCCGGTTCCCGGGCCATCACCGTCTCGATGTTTGCCTCCAGCTCGCGCCGCGCCGTCTCCAGCATGTCGGGCCTGATGGCACAGGTGATCACAACGGTGACCGGTTCCGCCGGTTGGCTCATCACTTCTCCAGGTCCTGCGGGTTCAGGTGCCGTGTGCGCTTTCTTCCGGCGCCGCGCTAGGGCGTGAGGTCGAGCGCTGCCTGCCCGCTCTGTACGTCCACGGGAACAGAAACCTGCTCATGGACAATGAGCCAGCGGCCATTCATCCGGCGGTAGCAGGCGGTCCAGCGGATCCAGCGGCTGCTCTTCCCGCCATTCGGGTTGGTCCAGCCGGTCCGGTTGAGGCTGTAGCTGAAGGCCACGGCTTCGCCGGTCGTGATGTGCAGGTCGTGGACCTCGTACTCGATTGCTCCCGGGACCGCCTCGAAAAGCTCCAGCCAGCGTTTCCTGAACTTCGCGCCGCCGCCGTGCCGCAGCGGCGGGCCCAGGTCGAAGGAGACGACATCGGGTGCAAACACCGACATCACGCGGTCGGCGTCCTTGTCCCGGATGCCCTGGGCAAGGGTAGCGACCAGATCGCGAATGGAGGCCTCGGCCGACGCCGGAATTTCGGGAGAGTTCATGAGGACTCAAACTCCAGGAACTGTCATTCTGAGGCTGCGCGCGCGACGGAAGGGGCCGAAGCTGAAGGCGTGGTTTCGCGCTCCTTTACAGCGCTCGGTTCGGTCAGCGACGCCTCGTCAGCACGACATGGGTTGCGGCGGCAGTCGGCACATGGGTGGTGCACTCGTAGCCCAGGGCCGTGAGATCGAGACCGTACAGGAGATGCTCGCCGGACCCCAGCACCCTGGGCGCGATCGCCACATGCAGCTCGTCGATGAGCCTGGCTTCGAGGCACTGGCGGATCGTCGACACGCCGCCGCCGATCTCCACATCCTTTCCCTCCGCCGCCGCCGTTGCTCGTTCCAGCGCCTCGCGGACACCGCCCGTGACAAAGTGGAATACCGTGCCGCCTTCCATCGGGACCGGCGGGCGCCCGTGATGCGTCAACACAAATACCGGGCCGTGATAGGGCGGGTTCTTGCCCCACCAGCCGCGCCAGGCATCATCGGGCCAGGGACCACGAATCGGGCCGAACATGTTGCGTCCCATGATCCACGCGCCGATGCCTTCGCCAAAACGCCCAGCGAACTCGTCATCGACGCCGGTGGTGCCGCCGGTCTTCCCACCCATGCGCTGGAACGTGCGGGTCGGGAAGAACCACTCGTGTAACGCCTCCCCGCCGACGCCGAGGGGCTCCTCGCGAGTCTGGCGCGGGCCGGCCCCATAGCCGTCGATCGAGATCGTGAAATTGTGGACGCGCACACGAGCCATTGTCTGCTCCCGGGCAAGGGTGGCATTCCGAGACGCGCGGCACTCAGCCGCGACAGATGCCGGGCCTCAGGCGAAAGAAACGCGCAGCGTTGTTGCAGAGGATATCGTCCTTCTGCGCATCGGTCAGAAAGTCAGCTTGAAGAATGACGTCGATGCCAAGTCCCTGCAGGTTCGCGAAGTCGGAGCCGAACATGATACGCTGAGCGAAGCCCGATTGCACCAGGCTCCGGAGATAACTCAAATAGGCATCGCGCGCCACGATGTTCTCGAACTGAAGGGCTCCAAGGTCGACGTACACGTTCGGGTGGGCGTACATGAGCGCAAGCATGGACTCGAGCCGCGGCCAGCCTGCGTGCATGATATAGACGCGAAGCTTCCGGTGCCGAAGCAGCACTTCCTCCAGGAGAAGCGGGTCGCCTGCCGCCATGCGGAAGTTCGGCGATTTGTGCGGAAACGGGCTGATCTCATAACCAATGGCACGCGGACCCGGCCCCATATGCAGCGCCACCGGCACGTCGAACTCTTCGGCGAGTCGCCAATAGGGCTCAAGGCGCGGATCGTTGGGTGACATGCCCATGAATTGGGGCATGAGTTCGCCGAACAGCCGGATGCGATGAGCCTGAAGCTCGCCCCGCAACCACATCGTGTCGGGAAACTCGGCCCCGTTACTGAAGCACCGGGCACCTGATATCGGCGCCTCTCCTGCCTCACACGGAAACATCAGTCCAAAGTAGAAACGGCTGGTGTCGGCCTTGCTCCACTCGGCCAGGTCGGCCTCAAGTCCGGAGATGATCGCGAACCGTACATTGAGTGAATCGTGGGCGAGCGCCACAGCCTGCGGCGGCGCTCCGGCATGGACGTGCGTGTCGATCACGGCCCGCCGCTGAGCGTAGGCGGCAGTGGACGAGGTGACGATCAGCAGGGCAGCGGCGACTGGAATGCGCATGGTAGTGAAGACTCCGTGGTTACGAGCGGCATCACGACAAGCGCTTCGGCGGCGGGCGGCGGCCCGCCCACCACTCAATCTTGATCCTCGACCTGACAGGCGCTAGCCAGGAAAGGTGCCCGGGCCGGCGGCCTGCCTGTCGAGCCAGCGTAGCAGCCTGGCGCGTCGATCCCGGATGATCGTTGCCGCCAGAAGGCGTCTCGCACTTGGCGCCTATCCGCCACGGGAGGTTGCAACGTATCGATACTGCGGCCCTCTCGTGATGGCGGCTATCCAGACAATCCGGACTGCAGTTTCGCGAAGTACCACAACCAGCCCAGGAGCTGGATGGCCACTGCGACGGCCTGAATCCACGACTTCCTGATGAAGATCGCCGCAATGCCGGTGGCGATGGCCATGGGGACAATGACATAGTTCTGGGCCGGCCATTGCATTGCGCTGGCACCTTGACCGAGCCCGGCGTTTGTGATGATGGTGACCAGAGAGAGGACGGTGTAGGCGAGAAGGTACTTGCGCCCTTCGTCGGCATGAAAGGCCTGCAGGTCGATCTCGCCCTGTTCGGGGATGCGCGGCGACACCAGGCGTGCATTCAGGTAGATGCCCGCGGCGACGACGAAGTAGAATGCAACCGAACCGACGCTCCAAGTGGTCACTGCATGCAAATCCCACAGGCCGATCCACCAGGCGCACGTGAACATCAACGCGGCGCACATCCAGCCTGCATTGAACCATGAGAGTCGTACCCGCTTCGAAGCGATAATGATCTCGCCCGCGGTCGACAGGAGGTGGGTGACGGCTGCGGCATACACGAACGACAACAGCACAAGGATGAAATCGTACGCGTGCATTCGTGACAACCTCCGGCAATGCGGGCCGCCTGACGCCACCCAGAAAGAGCATCGATGCTCCCTGACGACCGGCGCTTCAGCGGCGGGCCGGCAACCCGCACATTGGTCAATCTGACGCGTGCGGTTCAACGGCGGCGTGCGCCGCCGTCCGCTACAGGCTGTGGTGCGGCCGCATGGATCGCCACACGATGGGGCTAGCGCACCCGGATGTACCTGAGCTGTAGATCCGGCTCCCATCCGGTCCCACGATTCATCTCACCACGCGCGTCCATTCGGTGCCGCCGTCGTGCAGCGTCGCGGTGTATCGTTGTGCGAAGGCCGGAGAATCTCGCCACCAGCGCCATTCATCGTTGCGCAACGCCACCACGTATCGGCGCGAGACTCCGCGCTCGTCGAAATAGAGCATGGAACACTCATTGGTGTCATCGTCCGTGCCGAGGACCGCGATGCCGCTTGGAATCTGCGGTTCGTCGATCTCGGAGCGCCAGATCAGGAAGGCGCCGCCATCAGCCCACGCGAAACTCGCGCGTCCATGCAGCGCCACCCCTGGAAGGAGTGGGTGCGAGCCTTCCGTCCGCCATTCGCCGAGAAGGAAGCTTAGCGGCTCCAGCGTTGGATTCGGAATGGCGGCTTCGTGTGCAATAGGTGTGGCCATATCGATCTCGCGGACCGGTTGAATGACGACGATGCCGAGATACGTAATGTGGGCGGCCTGACGGACTGGTACCTCGACGGCGGGCCGCCGATCCGCACTCCAGTCAATATTCTTCCCGGCAGCTGCACCCGCGATTCGTTTGGATCGTCGAGCGCGTCGGTCCCAAAGCGATGTCAGGGCGCCGTCCCGGCGAGCCCAAGCAGGACGTCAACCAGTTCCCGAGGTCGTGTCACCATCGCATCATGGCCGGCCCCCTGGATCTTGCGCACCGGCCATCCGAGCGAGGCCGCCCGCTCAGACGCTCGGACGAAACCTGGAATCGATGATACCGAAACGAAACTGCAGGGTACGGAATCCAGGGTGCCACCCAACACTGATGAGGGGTCAGTGAATGTTCGAACCGGCTGGTCGCAGATCCTTGGCTGCATCCACGCAACATCTGCCGGGTCTCGGATTCCCAACGCGGCGAGGGAGTAGACGGCAGACATCGGAACACGCCAGCCCGCTCCCAGCTGGTTGGCGATGTCATCGAAATTCACCTTCGGATTGTTGTCCTGGACGGAACGTCCAGGCTGTGGAATCAGGCCATCGACGAATATGATCTGGCGGAGACGGGCCTGCTGTCGTTTCGCCGCCCCTCCGGCCACCATGCCGGCATAACTATGGACGACCAGCACGACATCCCGCAGGTCCTCCGTCTCGAGCACTGCAACGAGATCTTCCACGTGAGTGGTCAGTCCAATTTCCGGCCGAGCCAGATGGCGTCGCTCGCCGAGTCCGGAAAGCGTCGGTACCCACACGTCATGGCCCCGTTCGCGAAGCAGGGGCACCACTTTCCGCCAGCACCATCCTCCGTGCCACGCGCCATGCAGCAGCACGATTCGCATCCGAGCAGGGCGCTGCGCGCTGGCCAACGTGGGCAGGGTCAGGAGACCGGCGGCGGCCGCCAGAAGACTGCGTCGCGAAATGGTCTGGTCCATTCGAAGCTCTCGAAGGTTGGCCTGACGAACTGCCTTTCGACGGCGGGCTGGCAGCCCACACACCTGGTCAATCTTCAGTCTCGGCCCGACGGACGCCAGTACTGCACGGAGTTGCGGCCGATGGCCGGCCTCCACGACCGGCGCTTCAGCAAGCGCCTGTTGGGCGGTGGGTCGCAATCAGTACACGCGAGAGGAACGCTCAGGCCAGCCCAAGCTGCTGCAGCAGACCTGATTGGTCCCACTGTTCCCAACGCTCGGCCACCATCCCACCTTCAAGGTGATCGATGATCAGCCCATCCACCGTGACCGAACGACCGGTGGGCGGGACCGGCCCCAGAGGGCCGTGATGGGTACCCGTCGCGCGCCAGCGAATCGCCACACGAGGGCCATCGATCAGTTGGTCCTCGATGGTGAGGTGCAGGTCAGGGAACGCCGTCAGAAGGCCGGCCATGAACTCCTTCCACGCCGCGACGCCATGAATGGGTTGCGCGACGCCAGTGATGTGCACGGTACAATCGGTTGCAAAGACCCCATCCGCAGCGGAAACGTCCCCTCGATTCAGGCCCTCCACCCAGAGGCGTTCGTGCTCGACCACCTTTGACACGGTCATGTATGACCTCGCGTGGAATAAGAGGTGCTCTCTGGGTGCAAGCGACAGTGCTACCGACGCGAGGTTATCACTTCGGCGCGAGTTCGGCGTACCAGTAGGCTGCCGTGAGGCCACCGTCCATGATGAAGTCGCTGCCGGTAAGGAAAGCGCCCTCCTGGCCCATCAGCAGCGCGCCAACCGTTCCAATCTCATCCGGCGTGCCGGCACGCCCGACCGCGGAGACTGCGATCATGCGCCGGTACCCTGCTTGCGGCCTCACGTAGCCAAGCTCTATTGCGAGGCGCCGCGCCGGGGTTAAATGCACGAGTAGCGATCGCGCCGTTCCCATGGACGAGTTGACACCGATGGTTGCCGATGCGGGGACGTTCGATGAATGGCAGCGCGTTCGTGAGCCACTCGACCGCCTCGCGGACGTTGGGGTAGCAGAGGACGGGTACGACCGCGCTACTCGGTGCTGCTCAGTTCTTCTTCAGTATGGGCTCGGCCAACAATCCATGCCTCCCTGTTCGCCTTGTAGCTCTGAATCTGTGTACTGCGGTAGCGTCTGGATAGGGTGGTAACCCGATCCGCCTGGGGGCTTCGGGCCCGTTCGTTCGGCTGGGTGCGACCCGTCGCCGGACCACTTCTGCCACGGGACCGTAGCACAGCTACGGCTCTGCGTCGAGAAAATCGTTCACCATTGGAACGATGATGGGCATGCGCTGCATCAAGGTCACGTGAGTGGTGTTGGGCAAGATGGCCAATCGCGATGCGGAGCGCGGCTTCATGTCGCCGTGGATCTCGCCACCCTTCAGGCGAAACATCTCCGCGACGTGCGCGAGCCGCACGCCGTCAGCGTCGCCGTGGATGAAGAACATGGGCGTCGTGGTGGCCTTGAGCTTGTCGGCTCCGAAGTCGTACTCTTTCGAGGCCGTGGCGACGACTCGCCGGACGAAGGTCGGAAAGTTGTCCGGAGTCGGACTCAGCTTCTTGTACTCGGCCTCAATGGGCGAGCCTTTGAAAGCGTCCGCCGTGAGTTGGAGGATAGCTTCGCGCGCTTCCGGGATCATGCCGTCTCGGCGGAACGTGGACGAAATGATGACTGCCCTTCGCACCTTCTCGGGATGGCGGATCGCACACTGCATCGCCACGGCGCCGCCCATGCTGTAGCCGATAAGGTCCGCGCGCGGGATCTTGAGATAGTCGAGCAGCGCGGCCACGTCGTCGGCGAGGTTTTCGTAGGTGATATCGCGTGGGATATCCGCCGTGCGGCCGTGGCCTTGCAGTTCAACGGCAATGACTTGCCGAGTCTTGGCGAGCTCGCTGATCCACCCGTCCCAGTTGTTGGTGATGGTCATGAAGGCGCCGTGAAGCAACACCACCGGGTCGCCGCCGCCGTGGATTTCGTAGTACATGTTGAGTCCATTGACTGGCGCGTAGCCCGTCGTTGGCTTCTGCTGCGCCGCCGTGTCAGTGGCCACCAGCGTCATCAGGAGGAAAGTGGTTGTCCACATGCTGGTGTAATTCCGTTTCATCTGAACACTCCTTGCGAACTCACCCACTACGGGAATCGTTGGTCCCCCTCCCGGAGCCAGCGATGTACGCGCACACGGGATTGGCTGCGTCATGGTGTCTCTGTGCTTGATCCCAGGCTGACGAGAAGCTCGTCGAGTTGGTCGAGCGTCTCGGGCAACGCGCCCATCGATCCAGATTCAAGCGCTTCCTTCGAGGGATAGAGATCGTGCACGACCAACAACGTCTTGCCGGCGTTTTCCTCGAAGGTCACCGTGGTGATGGTCTTGCCGTCGTCTCCTTCCTCATTGGTCCAAACCAGGCGTGAGGGCGGTGTCACTTCGAGGTAGGTGCCGAAGAACTCCATCGTCGAATCTTCGTGGCGAAACGCCAGACGATACTGCCCCCCAACGCGAACATCCATTTCGCAGGAAAGCAGGGTCAGCCCGTACGACTTTGGGACCCACCACCTCCTGAAGAGGTCCGCCTTGGTCCACGCCTCGAACACGAGGCGGGCAGGACCGTTTACGGTTCGCGTGACGACGAGTTCGCGTTCGGACTTCCGTTCCACCGTCGTAGGGTTCTTCGTGGGGGTGGCGTCACTTTGCTCTTCTTTCGTCCATCGACTCCCTCCTTCCGTGTGCATTCCTCGACCACGTTGTCCAACTCGTCGAAGCGTGCGCTCCAGAGCTGGCGGTACCTCTCGATCCATGCCGCCTCTTCTTCCAGTCCGCGGAGGCCGAGCCTGCAGGTCCGTACGCGCCCGACCTTCTCCGTGGTGACGAGCCCCGCTTGCTCCAGGACCCCTACATGTTTCTTCATGCCCGTGAGGGTCATGTCGAACCTCTCGGCAAGGGCCGTAATCGAGGCGTCCGCATGCCCGAGTTGCTCCAGAACGCCACGTCGGGTGGCGTCCGAGAGCGCGCCGAACGAGGCGTCGAAGTGATTTTGGCGATACTGAACCATGTGGTTCAGTATACAGCATGGCGTGACGGCATGCAATGGGGGGCTGATCGCGACTGGCGGAACTGTCCGGCGCACATGGCCCGGCGCGTCGCGTCCGGCGGAGCGACCCGAGACCGTGCCGGACCGCGAGGACCGCTCAGTCGATAGGAGAGCCACCCTTCACGATCGCAGTGTGCCGTCGCTTTATCTATATATTCGTCGAGATGCTGACCGCGGAGAAGAACCGGCTGGGCTTTGCCCGGGGCCCGGTCAAGCGCGATATCAGCCAGCACATTCGCTGGCTCGAGAAGCGGCTGGCCGACGTCAACGGCGACCTGCAGGAGGCCGTCGCGGCGAGTCCGCTGTATCGAGCCAAGGCCGAGCTCCTGACCAGCGTACCCGGCGTCGGGCAGGTCACGACGCTCACGCTCCTGGCCACCCTCCCTGAACTCGGTCAGCTCTCACGTCACCAGATCGCGGCGCTCGTCGGCGTGGCGCCCATGAATCGGGATAGCGGCACGATGCGCGGCAAACGGATGGTCTGGGGCGGCCGGGCACCCGTGCGGGCGGTGCTCTATATGGCGACCCTCGTTGGCATCAAGCACAACCCCGTGCTCCGAGTCTTCTACGCGCGGCTCCGGGCCGCCGGGAAGCCCTTCAAGGTCGCCGCCACAGCCTGCATGCGAAAGCTGCTCACGATCCTCAACGCGATGCTCACGCACAACCGCCGGTGGAACGCAGAACACGCTTGACTTTCGAGACAGTTGCTAACGACAGGCAGATCAGCTGCATTTGCGTGTTAGACAGCTCGCTCGCGCTCCGACCGCCACTCGATGTATCGACCTGCCAAGGAAATCAGAAGTGTGCTCAAGGCGACCAAGTCGAGCAGCAGCACCCAAAGCGTGTCCAGGCCAACGATGGGGCCCATATGCATGCCCACGACCGCGAGCACCAGCGTCCACGGCACCAGGACGAGCAGCGCGACGAGCGCCCCGATGGGCCGCCACCACGAGCGACGCTCTGACCACGGTCGCAGCGCCACATAGATCACCACAAGCGCCGCTGCGCTCAGGCCCAAATGCCAAGGCAGGTCTCTTGGCCCGTTGTGGTGATAGCTAGGGAGCCCTATGGGGCGCGGAACAAAGGGATCTCGTCCCCACGCATCCCACAGTCCCCATACGACAAGGAGCCACAGCAGCAGAAGCCCGTACTTGCGCAAGAAGACGGCACCTGCACTGACTTCGCGCTCCTCACCACTGCGCACGGATGCCCTCCTCGCGAGCTGTCTAACGATCAGAGCGTAAGCTGCAAGCCACGCGCCCGGCACGCACCGGAGGAGCGGGGCGGACTCCTGGCGCGCGCAGTCTTGGCAGCTTCACGCCCAAGCCAGGCTGCACAGTTACCGCTGCTGACGACTGAAATACCGGCCTTGCTGAAGCTGCTTCGGCCAGGTATGAAAGCCAGGAGCGAACAACTCCAAGCGCGTGGCAGCATGTCGCTCGTCCACTCGTCTGAGTTTGTCCACGGCAAGTAGTCACGCGCATCTCGCAGGAAGTCCAGCCCATGATCGGCATCCAGGTCGGCCGCGCGCAGGTTGAGGTGGTTCTGATACCACGCGTAGGCCTGTCCGAACTGCTGAGGTGGAAGGCTCGCCATGAAACGCCGGTCCAACGTCGCGAGTACTCCTTAGGTCGCTCCTCGGGTTCAGCGGCTCGTTAGCCAGCAGGCGCAATGAAGCGAGAATCGGCGTACTCACGCGAGCACAGATCCGTGCGCGCCAGCACCGAAATGCGTCGCGTCGCGTCCATGCTGCAGCAAGCGTCAATACTCTCGTTGATTGTCCGCGCCAGCCGAGCCATTGCCTGCCTCAGTTGTCTACGAGGGTAACCTGCAGCCCGCCGAGCGCTTTCCGCGCGATGGAGACGCGTCCCGCTTCTCCCGGCTCGAGAAGACCTCGATCGGCGAGAAAGCGCCTAGCGTCCCCAACAGAGCGGACGCCGATCACAATCTCCCGCATGCCGGCCTTCTCCGCCTCGACCAGCCGAATGGCAGGGCCGTCGCCGAAACTGAACAGGCCGGCCGATTCCTGCGCCGGGCTGGCGATCAGGTTCCGCCACTGCTCGGCAGCTTTCGCCAGGTCGGTCACCCCAAGCACGATCTCCTTCACCGCGATTACCCCGAGGGGCCCACCATGTCGTCGGACCAGATCATCATGCGCGACCTTGTGAACCTCGTGGATTCCTTTCCGATCGGGGTAATCGCAAATGAAGACGACGCTTGCTGGGCCGAGGCCGGTGAGATCCGTATTGATCCATCCTATGACCTCAGCGCCGGTAGAATCCTTATAGTGGGTCACCTCTGACGTCGAATGGCTGATCCCCCGGCGATTGAGCTCCGCGACCGCAGCTTCAGTATCGCCAACGGGCTCGAATGCGAGGCTCTTCCACTCCGTTGGAAGAGTTTCGCCCTTGCCAACCGCCCAGGTCACCAGTTCCAGCACCGTATTCCCGACCGAGAGCCCCCCGCTGGCAAAGTTCCCATAGCTCTTGTAAGGCCATGCCACCGCCAGACCCAGCGTGTCGCGGAAGAAATTGAAATGCGATTCCGCCTGGGGAGACGTCGCGAAGAAGTGGTCCACTCTCGCGAGGAGTGGCGTTCGGGCCGCGGAGGCATCTAAGGAAAGCTTGGCGTCATCCCTGCGCTGAGTTGCGTCCCGTCCGCAGGCCACAACAGCAAGGCTGAACAGCACAGCAGTGACCTGCCTGGCCTTCGCCATCGTTGCCTCCTTGCGCGACCGGCGAGGGTCGAGCTTGCGCGCATTGAACGACTCGGAGCGCTTTCTGGCGGTATGCATCTGCGATCGCGAGGGCCCGCTCAGCATACGCGAGGACGCCACTCCCGACGGGGACGCTCGGTGAGCGCGAGGCCGAGTCCGCGAAACTGGGTGCTCGGTTACGCGCGGATCGCGCTCGGAGCCGCATTCCTGTCCGGCATCGCCGACCGCTTCGGTCTGCGCGTCTATCCGCTGAGCCACTGCCGCCACTGTGAAGCGTCCGCAACACACCGGAACGGGGGTGGGTATCAGGGCGACCGGCCAGGCGCTCCCAGCACCCCCTCGGCGTCCACGATCTCCACCCCCTGCATCTGCCCCAGCAGGCTGCCGAACCAGGGCTTGTGCGAGGATCCCACGATGCAGAGCACGCGCGCTCCCGGCAACTTCCGGAATGCGGCCCGGACGTTGGCGACCATTCGGAGGTTACGGGTCTCCCATCCCCCAACATAGATTCGGCCGTAGCGCTGTGGAGACGGCTCGCCCAAGGCGGCTCCGAAGTCGGCGGCCACGACGACACGCAGGTACGCGGGGCTGTTTATATACCGGTAGAGGGCCAGCATGTCGCCCGTCTTCACCAGCTCGTCCTCGTGCTCGACTGCCGACGCCGCCGACGGGTCGGCGGCATTCCACGCCTGCTGGATCGCCCGCCCGAAAGCGGCCGCGTCAGGCACGTCGAGATGGTCACCGGTGTGGTCATCGACGGAAAACACGCGCTCGAGCCCCAGCCGAGCGGCCAGCCGCGCACCCAGGAGGTAGTTCTCGTTCCGGCGCGAGGCGAGGCTGTCGAGCAGGGCCGCCAGGGTGCCATCGAGGCCGTCGCCGCCATGACGCTCGGTCGGGGGCAGCCGGAGCCACTGCACCAGGGCGGAGGGCGAATCGCCGGCGCTCAGGAACAGAGACGCCAGGTGTCGGCGCAAGCCCGGGCCAGGGAGTGCCGGCCACGCCTCCAGGGTTGCGTCCACCCGGGCCAAGGCCTCGGGAACATCCAGGCCAGTGGATGCACTGGCCGCCATGGTGCTCCAGCAATACCGGTTCATGGTGCTGGCATAGGCGGCGTGGCGGAGCGCCATGAACGCGCATTGCTCGCCGGAAAGGCGCTCGATAGTGATGATGTCGGGTTTGAACGCCGCCAGGCGGTCGAGCACGGGCTCCAGAGACTCGGGGAGCCCCGCATCCTGCACGGTGGACAGATGCGTTGTTCCAAGCACCAGGATCTGCGCCGGTGGCCCGGCCAGCTTCCGGTCCAAGTTGGAGAGATCGATCTGCGCCCGCGCCAGGCCGGGTGAGGCAAGTGTCAGGATCAGGGCCCAGATCGTGAGCCGCGTAGTCATGAATCCACTCCGGGCGACTATCCTGGGTGTCAGAGCCCGATTGTCACATTTGTTCGACGTTAGCCGAATGTCAACTCGCCGGCCATACCGGAGTCTTCGAGTTTCTCGATCGCTCGCGCGCTCAGATCTCACCACCCCGCAACGCTCGTCCCGTCCATGCGTCTGGCAGGCGGAGGTCACGCCTGCCTTCGAGCCGGATGCGGTGCCAGAGCGAGTCCGCAAGGCAGCGGCCAGATACATGAGTTCGCGGTCGTAGTCGCGGTCGCTCGGATCCCATCCCTTGTGTGCCGTGGTTGCGTAGCGCTGGAGAAAGTGGCCGAGCTCCTGCTGGAGCTTTTTCCCGCGATTGCTCATCGATCCTCGATCGCAAGGGCCGTCTAACGCCCAGCATCAGCGGCGCCGCGAAGCGCCGTCCGCTGCATGCTGTTGTTCGGCAGCACCGCGCTTGCATCTCAGCACGAACAGTTGCTTCCGGCTCAAGAGCCCGCGTCCTTGGCCTTAAAAGGAACGACCTCGACCGTCCCCTCCGGAAACTCGACAGTGAAGTTCAGAAGCTCGCCGTCGACCGCCTCGATATACTGCGCGAGCGTGCTCATCAGCAGGTCGCCACGTTTTTCGATCTGTGAGATTGCTGACTGCGTACGCCCAAGCCGGGCCGCCATCTCCTCCTGCGAAATCTGGCGCGCTTCGCGCAGCTCTCGTAAGCGCGGGCCGGTGATGAGGTCCTGTCGGCTTTCAGCGGATTGCTCGCGCCACCCTGGATCGACCTTATCTCGAAAATCGCCCAGCAGTTTCTTGCCCTGGCTGATCGCATCTTTTTCGATGGGCGTCAGTCTGTCCCACAATTTCTTGGCCATGATTGCTCCTCGGTGTTTGTTCGGCTATCTCTCCGGAGGTTCGACATAATCGGCCACTCAGAGGCCGCCCAGAACAGAACATAAGGTCTGAGTGATATAATGTCAAGCTTATACAGAATGAATCGCCCAAGGGGCTTCTGGGCTCGTCGGCAGCAAGCGCCTGTTTGGCACTAACCGTCGCGCAGTCGAGCAGTAGCGTCGAGTCCGCGCCAACCGTGATGAGGCGTGTCGGGCGTTCGTATTCGGCGGGGCCGCGACCGGTGCGGCCGACTTGTTCCACCGCTCCAGACGGAAAATCAGCAACGTACAAAGCTCGCTCTCGCGGATCGATGACGAGCACCCGACCATCGGGAAGCGCTCGGACCGAGGACACGCGGGTGAACTCATGCGCGGCCGAGTCACGCGGAGGCTCTAGCGCGAGGAGCGGCGATTCGGCACCCGCGAGCGAGCTGGCTGCGAGAAGCTCGGCAGTCGGAACAATCGGCGAGAGTACGCGCATCCTTTGATGACCACTGCGCAATCTCGATATTCATGAACTTGGGGTCATGGAGAAGGTTTTTCGAGCCTTCAGCTCTTCTGGTTGGAGTGCGGAGTGGCCGGGCGCGCCCGCCCATTCATGGTAGACGCCGAGGTCGATATCGAATGCGGCTCCTGTCGCCCAGGGTCGGATCTGCGTGTGACATTTGCGCCGCCGCGGCGCTGGGTTTGCGTTTCACTGGCCCGCCCAATACGTCGGGGTAACGGGCGGCTGTCGCCGCCATATCGGCGTGCACGCCGGTGAGCGGGCGTGAGGGGAACGCCGCCAGGATGTCGGCCGCAGCCGAAGGCAACCTGTTGCCGCGGCAGTGCGACACCCCGCCAGACAAACTCTTCCCCAACGATGTTCAGCACAAAAAAAGGGAGCCACGCGCTGAGAATTCAGTACCGGCCGGGACCGAGCGGCTCGAAAGCCATGAAGGAGGGACGAAAATTCTTCCCGTCTTGCAGCATCCGCAGCGCGACGCCGATGCCGCCGGTAAGTGCAACGACGGCCGCCAGCCCTCCAACAGCCCAGAGCCAGTCGGCGCCATTCATCGGGCGAAGCCACAGCCGCGCACCCAACGAACCTAGCCTTCCTGGACGCCGTTCTCGATACAACAGCAGGGCAGCCGTGAGAAGCAGGGGGCCAAAAAGGACGATGCTTGCGGCCAAGAACCACATCACCACCGTCTCAGCCCCGGTGGCGGAGACGAACGCCGGGACGGCTACCCGCGTAGTCAGGAACAGCAGCAGAGCCCCGGCCCCGAACAGCGCAGCAGAGCCGCCCAGGCCCATCGGAGGAACCCGATCAGGCTCCGGCCCTTCGCGCCTTTCAAAACCATTGGCTGACAATGGCCATTCTCCCGCCCGTACGCCGAACGCTTTGCGCTTGAGCCGTGAGGGCGTGCGGCCTACGCCCTCGTCGGCTCCAAGCGCGGTTAGGCCGTCTATGCCTGTGCCGGCTGGGGCGTACCAGCCATAGTAGCGTGTGGTGACCTGGCCCTTGTCCGGGATGTGCACCAGCACCCGCGCGAGGAACGCTCTCGGATCGAGCGTCTCGGTGCCCGCCGTCGGCCCCTCGGCCTTGTCCAAGCGATACGTCACCGTCTTCGCCGCGCGGTCGTAGGTCAGCCGCTCCAGTGCAAGGGGATTCCGCGCACAGTAGCGGGCCAACCGGGTCGCGAACCCGGCGCGCGCCCACCGAGGCCAGCCGCCGGTGGACCTCGCTCCTGCGGCAGATCTTTGAGGTCGACCCGCTCCGCTGCCCCACCTGTCACGGGACCATGCGGATCGTGGCGGTCATCACCCAGCGGTCGGTGATCGATCAGATCTTGGCGCACCTCGGCACCCGCACCACTGCCGCGGCACGGAGCCCGCCGTCCACTCGGGCGCCGGCGCCTTGGGGCCCGCCGAGTCGACGCACGGCCACGCCGGCGTCCTGACAGACCGTGACCTCGCAGGACCGAATGTCACCGCGGCCCCCGACCCGCCGCGAGGCCAAATGGACCAGCGAAGACCCGAGCCAACACCCCAACGGCCCCACCCGCACCGCCGGCAGGCCGGTGACGCGGCGCCCGGAGCTGCGGTACCTTCGGGTGACCAGGATTGAAATTCCTATTCGGTCCGAATCGTTCACGGCCCTGCCGCCGAACGCTCCAGCGATGGGTCACCCATCTTCCAATCAAAGGGCGGTCCCTTGTTGATGCTGTAGACCATGAGCCCCACCTCAGACGAGATAACGTCCTGGTCCGTCATCAGCGCCAGTTGCTTCTCGGCCTTATCCACCTGCCCCTGGATCATGGCGCGCTGGGAGGCCGGCATCGCGGCAATTTGCTGTTTCAGCTTTTCCATATCGGTCCGGGCCTTTGCCATCTCCCGCTGCTGCTTCGGATCGAGTTGCGACCCGCCCATGAGACCAGTAATCCCCATCAACTGGCTGCGCGGCTCGTACATCGTCCCGACCTCGGCGTAGTTCCACTGATTCAGCTCGATCTTGATGGGCATCGACTGGTCCTTTTTCTTCATGCTGCCGAACACCCGGAGCTGGAGCTGGACAAATTTCTCGGTGTCAATCCATAGACTGATCTTGTCTACCACAAACTCTGCCTCCCCAACCTGCCGGGGCGAGAGGTCCGAGAGGCCCTCGGCGACCAGAAGGAACGCGGGCCGTCCCCCGAAGACCGTGTTCGTGCCCACCAGCCTGGCCCGCTGCGCGAAAGCGGCGACTCCCATTGCCTGGTCGGTCGCATCCTGCCGTCCATCGTTTTCCCGGTAGCTGGCCGCCTGCGCCAGGAACCCCGGAAAGGTGGCCATCGCCTCATCGATCTTGGCACTCGCCATCCCACTGCCTGGAACGCCGGCGATGGACTGCTTCATCGCGCCGCCGATCATGCCGACCAGCGGACCCATTTGCGCTGCCGCCGCCTGCAGGTCGATGTCATTGGCGGCGTTTCGGGAGTCCCGCTTGGCCCACTCTGAGATGGGAACCAACCGGTAGAGCGGGACGCCGCCGCTACCCGGGAAGCCCTCGTAGTAGAGCGGTGCCTCTGCTCCACCGTTCACCTTGATGATGATGGTGTAGTTGCGGACGGTGGCCATCCGGTCCATCTGCTTTGCGGCGGCGGTCGCAAGTATTTCCTGGGCGGTTTGCTGCGGTGCCGCCGCAACGATGGCGGCGAGAGCAATAGTGGCGAGCATGGAGCCTTCCTCCGACGGGGCAGGGTGATGACGCAACTCGGATCTGGCCTCCTGAACGCATTCGAGACCCGAAGCCCGCCACGGCGCCCGGCATCGGAGATGGCGGGATTGGGGCCGGTCATGCGTTCAGGGAGGCATCCCCTCACCACGGAGTCGACATGCCCTCCAGGTACACACGCAAGGTGCTCCTCGCAGCCTCGCTCCTGATGGCCCTACCGGCAGTGGTCGGCGCCCAATCAGGGCCCGCCGCCCTCCAGGTCTGGCTGGACGGCCGCACCGCCCGGATGGCGCCGAAAGGAGTCACTGCCTCGATTGGACAGGTACTCAATCAGAAGACAGTGATCAAGGCGAAGCTGGACGGGACGCTCAGCGCCGTGCTGTTCATGGCGCTGGTGAAGAATGGAAAGGTCGTCTGGCAATCGGAGTCGAAGCCGTTCAATATCCCGGCGTCATCCGCAGGGTCCTCAGGGGGTGCGTTACTTGGACATTTACTGCCCGGAGATCAGTTCCTGCCCGGTGATCAATTCCTGCCAGGGGATCAGTTCCTCCCAGGGGATCAGTTCAGCGCGATCCAGGATCACTCGGGCTCCTACTACTCTTCAGCCGCCAAGCAGGTCCCCGCATCCTCCTTCGCCACGGACGCCGGCAAGATGATCATCGACGGGGTCTTTCCTGACGTGCCACCCTCGATCAAGAGCGGGCGCGTGCTGCTGGTGGCCGTCGTCCCTGCCTCGACGCACGAGCGGAATGGCGCCTACGCTCTTCCGATGTTCATCGGGCTGTAGTCACCCGGAGGGGACGGCTCCACGCGGCCGGAGCCGTCCCAGACCCAGGCCTCGCTCAGGAATCGAGCCGCACCAGGTCCACCCGTCGGTTCTGCGCCTTCCCCTCCGGCGTGTCGTTGCTGGCCACCGGCTTGGACTCGCCGAACCCCATCGCCTCCAGGCGTGCCGCGTCGATGTTCATTTCGGTCACGAGATACTCCATCACCGCCTTGGCGCGGCGCTCCGAGAGGTCCTGGTTGAATTCCGTGGTGCCGTCGCTGTCGGTGTGTCCCTCGATGGCGATGCGCAGATCGGGATTTCCCTGCAGCATCATGCCGATCTCCAGGAGCGTCGGCGTCGACTCGGGACGGATGCGCGCGCTGTTGGTGGCGAAGAGCACCCCCTGGGTGCTCACCCTGCCCTCCTCGACCAGCCGGTCGTAGAGGTCGCGGCCCCCGCCGGCCACCCGCACCGGCCCGATCAGGATCGGATGCTCGGCGCCCGCCGACCCGACGGCCATGAAGAGGGTGTCGCTCCGGGGAAAGACGGCATTCGGTACGTTGGCCACGCGCCGTTCGCCGAGGTAGACCTTCATGTGCTCGCCGTCGGCCATGACCCGTACCGAGGCGATCACGTCCCTCGTCGCGGCGGCCTCCACGGTCGTCAGCACCTCTGGCCCAGCCCCGCCGACCGGCATGAGTCCTGCGCGGGTCATGGCCACGGCCACCACGGAACCCTGGTAGGTACGGGCCGGTCCCTGGAACGCCCGGCCTGGCATGAGGCGCACATAGGCGTTGCCATGGGTGAGATTGACGCTGTACTCCACCGTGAACTGGTCCGGGAGTGTTGCCGGCAGCGGGATGGCGAAGATCCCCCCGGACGTGGCGCGGACGTAGCGCATTCCCTCGACGTCCACGATTTCGAAGCTCCCCTGGCTCAGCACGAACCGCCGCGGGAAGTCTCCCACCACGTCGCGGGTGTAGTCGTCGTAGAAGAGGATCTTGTCGCCGGGCTGGAAGTCGTAATTGGCCCAGGCGCCCTCGCCCGGCCGTGAGACGCCGCCGGAGGTCTCGGCGATGCGCGCGCCCTCTTCCGGATCGGAAACCGGTTTCCCCTTCTTGTCGAGCAACACCTCTCCCTCATCATCGGTCAGGACGACGTCCTTCCCGGACTTCTCGGCGTCGTTGATGCACCGGAGGTTGTCGAAGGCGCACTGCACCGAGCCCCGGACAATCTTGTCCACCTGGCTGTTGGTTTCCGATTCCGCCGCCTCCTTGACCGTCTTCTTGAGATTCTTGAAGAACTGGGCATCGGCCCGGTCGGGGGAGAGCAGGAGGGCGAGGAGGATCAAGGCGACCCCCACAGCGAGGGGCGGGCGCCGGATGGAAGGCATCGGATGTCTCCTTGCATGACGGTAACGCGAACGGCCCTTCCCCATCCTGAACGGATTGGGAAGACGATTCCCGCCACGGAGATTCCGGCCCCGGCTGGGGGGTGGGAAGGGGCTGCGAGGGCCTACGGGTTGGAGGGGCCGGCGCCGGTGAGGAGGGCGAGTGCGTCCCGGCACTCCGCCTGGTGTTCCGCCCGCACGCCCTCGTTGCGGGTCATCCGCTGGACCGCGGAATCGAGAAGCAGGCGCGCGGTCGACGTGTCACCCAGCAGCATCCGGGCCCGGCCGGTGCGGCAATCCGCCATGATGGCCGCCGGATGCCCCGTGGGTACCTTGCCCCGCAGTATGTCAGCGGCTTCGGACGCCAGGCGGTTCGCCACCACCCCGTCACCATGCTGGAGCTGGATTTCCGCCCGGGTGAGCATCGGGAAGGCAACGACGTACGACCCCTCCGGCATGATTCGCCGGTAGATCCGTTCCGCCTCTCGGGCCAGGGAGTCCCCTTCCGCATAGCGCCCCTGCCCCGCAACCGCGACGGCCAGGTTCTGGTATGCACCTGCAACCGCAGAGTGATTCGGCCCATACCTGGTGAGCTTGGTGGTGAGGAGTTCCCGGTAGATCGCCTCGGACTCGGCATGCAGTCCCGCATTAGTCATCAGGACGCCGAGATTGTTCCGAACTGCGATCGTGTAGGTGTGGTCGGCCCCCAAGCGGTCATCGAAGATGCCGACGGCCCGCTTCATCAGTTCGACCGCCTCGGCGATCTCGCCCCGCAGACCGAGGGACTGCCCCAGCGTGTGCGCCGCCATGGCGGTGCCCACGGTGTTGGGCCCCTCGGTCCGTTCGAAGATCGCCAGCGCCTCCCGGGCCGCCGCTTCCGCTTCCTCGAGGCGATTGGCCTCACGATAGTCGTCAGCGAGTCGTCGAAGGGCCTCGCCCATTTCCTTGCCGCCCGCACGCCGCAGCGTCGCGACTCCCTCCTCCGTCCACGCCACCGCGGCCATAGGATCAACCTTTCCCTCGAGCAATCCCAGCGCCAGCAACGCCCGGGCCTCCCGCTCCAAGTCAACCGGCCGCCGGGCACGCTCGATCTCGAGGCGCCGAATCAACAATCCACGGGAGGAGTCGAATTGGGTGGTGCCTCCCAGCAGGTAGGCCAGCTCCCCGAGGTCGTCGGCGAAGGCGGCGGACATGGTGTCGCCCACCTGGAGCCTCAACGCGACCGCGTCGCCGACGGCCGACGTGGCGGAATCAATCTGGTCGAGCCTCGTAAACACGGCTCCGATGGTCGACAGCAGTGCCGCCTGGAGTTGCGGTTCGCCGCGCAGTTCTTTCCGAACTTTGCCCGCTCCGATTTGCAGCGCCTCGACCACCGTGATGTTGCGCCCCCGTTCCGGGTCCGCCGGGGTAAGAGGGTCGGCGCTCTCGAACAGATCGACCAGGAACGACTGGGTCTCCAGCGCGAGTCGCGTTGCCGCCTGCGCGGCGTCCCGCTCGCGGGCCAGCCGGCGGTTCTGTCTGGCGAGCGCTCCAACGAAGACCGTCGTACCGACCAGCACGACGGCAAGCGCCGGCAAGAAGATCGGATGCCGACCAATGAACTTCCGCATTCGGTACGTCAGGGATTCAGGATGGGCCGCAATCGGCAGCCCCCGCAGGTGGCGCCGCACATCCGCGGCCAGCTCGTCCGCAGAGGCATAGCGCTCCTCCGGTTCCACCCGCAGCGCCTTGCCGATGATGACATCGAGGTCGCCGCGCAGCTGGCGGGAGAGCCGGACGGGGGTCGTGCTCCGGTTGGCCGCCCGGGACTCGGGCACCGGGGTCTTCGGTATCGGAGTACCGGCGATCCGACTGGGCCGCTGCGACGAGTCGCCTGAGTCCGTGCCTCCGGCCGTGGGTCGCACACCGGTGAGCAGCTCACGCAGCAGGAGACCCAACTGGTACACATCGGTGGCCGTGGTGATCCGGCCCCCCTGTCGCTGTTCCGGGCTGGCGTACGTGGGGGTCAGCGGTCGCGCGCCGACCGCCGTCTCTTCGTCGTCCTCCTCAAGCAGCTTTGCAATGCCGAAATCGAGCAGCTTCACCCGGCCATCGGCGCCGACCAGCACATTCGAGGGCTTGATGTCGCGGTGCACCACGAGCTGGCGGTGCGCCGAATGCACGGCATCGGCGACGTTCAGGAAGAGCTTCAGCCGGGCGAGGACGTCGAGCCGCTGGGCGTCGGCCCAGGCGGTGATCGGTTCGCCCTCCACCAGCTCCACGACCAGATAAGGGCGGCCGTCGGCCGCGGAGCCGCCGTCGAGAAGCCGCGCGATGTTTGGATGGGAGAGCAAGGAGAGAATCTGTCGCTCGACCAGGAAGCGACGGATGAGATCGTCGGTATCGAGCCCGCGGCGGAGGACCTTGAGGGCAACCCGCTGCTGGTAGGTGCCGTCCGACCGCTCGGCCTCATACACCGTGGCCATCCCGCCCCGGCCCAGGTGCCGGATGATCCGATAGCGATCGACCTCGGTCCCCGGCGCCAGCGCGCCGGCATCACCCCCGGCTTCGTCCATCGCGAACGCCCCAAGTACGACCGGGTCCGACGGCGACGTCACACGGCCGGTATCGGAGTCCAATCGGTCGAGGAGTCGCAAGACAAGGCCACGGAGTGCGTCGTCACCCTGCGCGGCATGGCGGACGAACGCGACACGCTCGGCAGCAGGGTGATCCAACGCCTCCGCCAGCAACCGGTCCACGTCGTCCCAGCGCTCCCAGAGCAGCGGGCTATCGGGCGTCATCTCCTGCCAGCGCCTCGAGCAGGTAGGCCTTGGCACGCGTCCATTCCCGCTCCACGGTCCGGGTTGAGGTGTCCAGCACGGCCGCCACTTCGTCCACGGTCAGCCCCCCGAAGAACCGGAGCTCCACCACGCGCGCCATCCGGGGATTGTGCTGCGCGAGCCGCTCCAGCGCCTCGTCCACGCCAAGCACGTCCTCGGATCCCTGGTCCGCGTCGATCGTGCCTTCGTCGAGCTCCGGGCGCACCGTCCCGCCGCCGCGCCGCTGGGCCTGGGTGCGCCGAGCGTGATCCACGAGGATATGGCGCATCGCCTTCGAGGCGAAGGCGTAGAAGTGCGCGCGACTCTGCCATTCCCCGCCCTCGCTGCCAGCCAGCCGGAGAAACACCTCGTGCACCAGCGCCGTCGTGGCGAGATCCCCATCTCCACCCGCCATCAGGCGGCGGTGCGCGATGGCCCGCAAGTCGTCGTACGCGAGCGCGATCAGTTTCGGGAACGCCTCCGCGTCCCCTTCGCTCCACTGGCCCAGGAGATTCGTGATCGTCTGCGGGTTGGTCGCCATCTCTGGAAGCTACGCCTCACCGGGACCTCGGCAAGACAGCGCCCCTCGGTGCCTTTAACGGCGTCCGGGCCGCAATCCCGCCAGAGCGGCACCTGGAAAGGCGAACGCCCCCGGCCGACTGGCCGGGGGCGTTCCTTTGCACATGGGGTGAGTTACGGCACCAGCGTGAAATCCACTCCGGTGACGTTCTCGGAATTCGCCACGTCAACTGGGGTGACGAGTCCGTCCTGGTACCCGGTGGCGCGTGCCAAGACCGAGTAGGTGCCCGGCGCGAGGTAACGGAGCACGTACTCCCCCGTCAGGGTGTCCGCGGCGGCGGTAGCGACGGTGTCCAGGCCCTGGATCGCATACAGCCCGGCCCTGGCCTCGATCGGGAGTACGGTGCCCGCAATCGAGCCCGCCACGTCCATGACGGTCGCGTGAATGACCGGCTTGAACGAGGCGGACATCGGTCCGCCCGGCGGTCCCTGGAAGACGAAGCTGCGGGAGACGTCGAAATCGACGAGCAGAACCGTCTCACCCGGGACCACCTGCACATTCCCCAAATTCACCTTCAGGCCGGAGGTGGAGCCGCTTGGGACCTTCATCAGCTCGGAATTGCTCCCGCTGGTGAAGGTGAGCGGGTCCTTGAGCGTGACCCTGGCCGAGTCGACGACCACGCGAAGCTGGTTGTAGCTGCCGACCGGAATCTCGGCCGAGCCGAGGTAGGCCGTCACGCCACCCTGCAGGTTGAGCAGGTCGTAGGAGGCGGTATCGCTGCTGATGACGTAGGACCCGGCATCGCCGACCACCGAGACCCCCGAGACCCAGATCATGGCGCTTTCGACCTCTTCGCCTGGCGCGTCGGCCAGTCGAAGGGTGAGCGTGCCCATATCGGCGGTCCGAGCCGCGACACGCCGGTCCAGCGCTTCCCTGTAGATGGTGATGTCGGGCAGTTCGGGCATGGCTGGCTTGCAAGATCGCGCTGCGAATGCCCCGAGCGCGAGGCGGGCGCTCGGGCTCACGATTGACGCGGCGGGGGCCCCGTCCGAGTTTCTTCATCCTCTGCACCCCGATGGAGATTCGCGCCGATGATCGCCTGCGTGCTCGCCCTCGCCGCCCTGCTGCAAGCTCCCGCCGACTCCACCGCGCTCAGTGGGACGCGCAATCCGGCGTACGCCGCCGACGGAGCCCGCGCGGCGACTCGGTGGTGTTCTCGT
The DNA here is from genome assembly GCA_963798915.1 of uncultured Gemmatimonadales bacterium. Taxonomy (GTDB): domain Bacteria; phylum Gemmatimonadota; class Gemmatimonadetes; order Gemmatimonadales; family GWC2-71-9; genus CAMLHP01. Next base: position 91,773 of record CAWCVB010000007.1, read on the forward strand.
CGAATCGCGGGGGGCGCTTCTCGCTCTGGATCGTCGGCGCGGGCGGCGGCGCGCCGCGGCAACTCACCGATACGACGGCGAGCGATAAGCCATGGAGTCATGGGATCTCCGAGTTGCGCGTCATATTGTTCGCCATTGCCATCTAACGAGTTGTGCTTCAGCCGCGGGCGGCGATGGCGGCTGCAAGCGCTTGTTAGACGGCATGGCGGCACCGTTGCCGCGCTAGCGTGGGTACCGAGCGAGCGGTGATCGGTCACCGACAAACCAGATGTGCCCGAATGGATCCACGAAACCACCCTGCCGATGCGGACCCCACGGCATGCTGTGCACCCGGACCTGGTGACCGCCAACCTCTGCACCAGCAGCGACAGCTCTGGCCACAACCGTGTCGGGACCGTCGCAGAATAGCTCAACTCGCACGGATGGCATACCGAGCCGCCCCGGCATGTCCCACCCGTTGTTTTCGGGCTCGCCCAGCAGGATGGGCGCGCCCCCGATCTCGAGCCCAATGACCGAGCCAAGATTCCAGAGCTCCGTGGCGCCCAACGCCCGTTGATACCAAGCGGAGGCGGCCGGCGCGTCCGGAACGGCAAGCATGACAGATATCTGACAGGTAGTCGCTGACATTGGCTGCACCACGATCTGGTGGAAGGTAAAGCGCACTCAAGGCTAGCGCGCCATGCCGTCTAACGACCTGCGCTTCCGCTGCGGGGCCTGGCGAGGCCGCCGCCATCCCCACACTAGCTAAACGCGGCGGCCGAGCGGTTCAGGCCTCGTCGGCAGCAAGCGCGGGTTCGGCGCCACCTAGTGATCGTCCGGGAGGCTCAACACATGGCCAGCCCGCGAGACCGGAACGAGGACCCCTGGACGGGCCGAAAAATTCACCAGAGCAGTACGAAGTGCGGCAGATTCACTGGTCAGGAAGATTTTGTCGTCATGTCCACCGGACCGAATGTACGGTGTCCGTAAACGCCCTGATTCCAAAGCCGCCTTCAGCGAATCCGTGTCAAACCCCAAAAAATCGAGTCCTCCTGCAGTCCGCCGCACGACGACTTGCATGTACCCTGGAAGAACCAAACCATTGTACCTGTCCCAATCGCTCGCGCTCGCCGGTGTCACCTCGAAGACCCAGGTGCCGGGGCCAAATGGCCCCAACCGGCCCACCAATCGAATCGTGTCGCTGTTGTTGCTAACGGATCGGAGCAGGTACTCCGTAGCCACCGGACCGCTCGGACTGGTCTTCTGGGTGACCTGAATCAGCGTGGTGTCCCCGCCCTGGATCAGTTGCCAATCCCCGAGCAGGCGTGGCTCGGCGATTGCCGCGCCATCAGCGACCATCGGATGGATGGACGCGACCGATGTGCATGCAGTCACCAGCCAGAGGATCGGAAGCATGGCCAACCGTGTGCTCAAAGATCCCTCCAGTGTTTGTGTTGCCCGTAGGTTCGAATGGCGCCTAACGGCATGGCGATAAGCGGCGGGTGAAGCCCGTCCGCTTCATCGCCGGGTTCGCCGGCATCATCGCATAATGGTCTCGCGCAGCCACCCCAGAAGCTGGTTCAAGTAAAGCTCGGATATCGGACCGCCCGAATCCGTCGTCCCAGTCTCCATAAGATGGTCGGCCTGCGGGATCCGCTGAATCGTCACTGCCGGGTTGGAGCGCGTCGCTTGTCGGATATTCGCGATGCTTTCCTCGACCGGAACCCATGGGTCCGCTTGGGCAAAGAAGAAGGCGATCGGAACCCGAACCCGAGCGAGTGCGGCCAGCGGATCATAGTCCATCTCCGCGTACCACTTCGTGAGCCTGGGCTCAGCGGGCAGGTCGCCCCTACCGGGGAGAAAGACCTGGCTGAACCATGGCTCGTGCCGGATGGTCGCGATGGCCTTCTCAGCATCCGTCCTCGTAGCCCGCCCTCGGTAGTAATCGTTCACCACAGCTCGAATCCGCAGCGCTCGGTCAATGATCTCCGGCGGGTGGCCGGCGGCTCGAAGCGCGGTCGCTGCGGCATAATCCATCTGGCCCGCCGGGCTCACGCCGGGACCGGACACTGAGACGACGAAAGCGATATCGCGTGACATGGTCGCGGCGAGCGGGCCCAGCCAGCCGCCTTGACTCACTCCCCAGACACCTATCCGCTCAGGGTCGATGTCGCGTCGCGATTTCAGCAGTTCAACTCCGGCGATTCCATCCGCTGCGAGGTCCTGGAAGGTCGCTGTGTTGAAATCGCCGGTGGACGAACCTGAGCCCCGGCGGTCGAAGATTAAGACGGCGATGCCCGCGGCAGGGAGCGCGGTGGCAAGATGCTGATACGCATGGAAACTGCGCGTCCCGCCGCCCGCAGCATGGAATACGACCACAGCTGGGTACCGCCCGACCCCAGAGGGAATGTACAGGGTGCCCGACAGGTCGATGCTGCCATTGTGAAAGGAAACCTGTTCTGCCGACTCTGCCGAGCGCCCGGCACCGGCTGGATCAGGGGCCGTTCCAAGAGTCACGAGGGCGCCCAGGATGATGCCTAGCCACATAACGGGGTCACGACCCAGAGAGTGAGTGGTGGCGGGCTTGACCATTGGTGTCTTCAGGCCTCCGTCGCGGCTTGCCGGCGAACGGCTTGCGCTTCTGCGGCGGGGCCAGGCCGGGGCCGCCGCCATCCCTAACCTACCTAACGCGGCGACCCCGGCGCTTCTGGCCCGGTCCGCAGCAAGCGCGTGTTAGACGGCGTCCGACCCATCGTGCATACTTGCCGCCGCTGGTCCGCGATGCGTTCGCCAGTAGATGCCACCACCCACGGCACCGAGCACAACTCCCAACGGGCCCGTGATGAAGATGCCAAGCATCGGACCTTGGTTTGCACCCGGCGCAAAGATCATTGGCCCAACAAAGCCGATCACAAACCCGATTACGCCGGTGACTAGCGCGCCTGCGACGACAGATTCGACCAAGCCCCGCGAGGAGGAGGGTCCGACCCCTCGCTTCCATATGTATCGTGCCGCAGGGAGAGCGCAGGCCAAGGCCACCGCGATGCGCACAATAGGGGCTCGGCCGACCGGAACAGGGAATAACACCGAGAGCCAAAAGACGAAGTAGAGAGTGGCCACCCCGGTGAACAGCGCGGCGCAAACGCGAAGGACTGACTTCACGGTAGGTTCGACCTCCGACGGCGCACTCCAAGCGAATGCACTGAGAAGCGTTCAGGTGCGAACTCCACGAGTACAGCACACAAAGCGTTGGGTTCAGAGACCGAGGTCGTTGTGGCCGTCTAACGACAGGCGGTTCAGTTGCGGGGCGTGCGCCCGTCACCAATCAATGTTCCTTCCCGGCCTGACGGGCGCCAGCGGGTTAGCCAACACCGCGCGCGGCTACGCACTCAACGCGACGGCCACGGCTTCGGGGTCGACGGCGGCGACGCGGAGCAATGCTCGCGCGGGCCCGTCCGGCACCCGGCGCCCCTGCTCCCAGTTGCGCAGCGTGGCCACACTCACGCCGATCATCAGCGCAAACTCGGCCTGCGTCACGTCCAGGGCAGCCCGAATGGCGCGGATGTCGGCCGGCTTGAACGTCGTGACCCGGCGCGGACGACGCTGGCCCCGGCGAATCTGGCCGGCCTGCTTGACACTGGTCACGAGCCGCTTGAAGTCGGCTGGCTTCATCGAAACTCCTCCTCGACCAGGCGGCGAAGCCTCTTGAGCTGCGCCGTGGTCAAATCATCCTGCACGTTCTTGGCATAGACGAGGAGCATGTAGAAGGTCTCCTCCGCGGGATGCCAGTAATAAAGAATTCGCACTCCGCCGCGCTTGCCCCGCCCGCTGCCGGTCCAGCGCACCTTGCGCAGGCCCCCGGAACCGGGCATGCGCGCGCCCTGCTCCGGGCGCAGCAGCAGGGCGACTTGGAGGGCTCGGTACGCCTCGTCGCTCAGGGTCCCCCGGAGACTGGCAGTAAAGACGGGGGTCTCGACGAAGCGCACGGTTCAAAGTACGCCAATGGCGTACCTCACGCAAGAGCTCGGGTGTTGGCTAACGCGTTGCCGATAAGCTGCGGGCGCCGCAGGTGACCGTCAGCTTCAAGGGCCTGTTAGACCGCCTTTGATTCCGCAGTCAGTCCTGGCCGCAACCGGTTCCGGTGCGCAGACGGGACGCATGCGACATCCTACTTGTTGGCTCCTTTTTGGAGAGTGACACATCCCGAGTGCGTCACGCCCACCACGACGGCGCCCCAGTGACGCGCGCGCGGTGCTGGCGTGTCTCCACCACCAGCCCGCTGCTCGTCGACAGGACGCGACGGAGCGGGTCCTTGGTCTCAACGGAGCCCACGCGCCGGCCCTCCGAAGTGTACCATGTCACCGCCTTCGGCTCGAGCAGCGCGAAGCCGCGGTCGCCGACCACGACGTCGCTCGCCCCGTACACGTCGACGAGTGCCTCGAGGCGGTCTCCGGCGAGGACATAGAGCCGGGTGTCCGTCAGGATATAGAGGTGCTCCCCGGCGTCGGCGATGTGCCGTGGTACCGAGCCGATGTCGTAGACGCGAACGGGGATTCCTCGGGGGGAGACTACGACCACCTTGCCGGAGTACCCTGCGAGAAACGCGCGACCGTCCTTCCCGAGGTTGGCGGCGTAGATCCAATCCGAGGCGAAGCTCTCGCTCACGCCCATGCTGATGGTGAACTCCATGTCAACTGCCCCGCCGCGTCCGTCCGGCACGGAGCCGCGGGAGGTGGAGAGCACCTGCTCATAGCTTACCCGCTCGACCTCGCCGCCGGAGAGCCGGGAAAGATCGGACCCCGTAAGCAGCTCCATCGCGGCGCCCAGCTCCTGGAACCGGGCGGTCGCCTTCAAATCGCTCTGGTTCCGGTCAGGGTGCCACCGCATCGCGAGCGCCCGGTACTGCTTCGTAATTTCGTCGGGGGTGACCGGGAGCTTGAGCTGCATCAGCTGGAGCGCCGCCTCGACCTCGGCGCTCGTTCCCGTCCGCTCCGACCGGTCAGCGACGACCCGCGTCCACCCCTCCTTGGACGGCATCCGGAAGGCCCACACCACCTGACCGGTCGCGGTGTCAAGGCACCACGCCTCGTCCACCACGGTAACGAGGTAGCGGCTCCGGTCGGAGGAGATGGCGACGGTCCGCGTGTGGTTCTTTAGCTCATGCGGGCCGATGCCGAAGCGATCTGCCTGGGCGCGGTACTCGGGGAGGTCTGCCAGCGACTCCTCGATGAAGGGCGCGAGCGCCTCGGTGTAGCCGTGGAGCACCCCCTCGCGCGAGAGGAACAGGATCCCGGTCCCATCAGCGTTGACGTCCGACCGGTAGACGTCGTGAGCGAGGCCCCGCTCGGCGACAACCTGGCCCTCCCGGTCCGTCACGCGCAGGACGGAGGCGGCGTATTCGAAGCCCTCCCGCTTCCCCTTCGGGTCGAGCCAGTGGGTGTAGCGACCCGTCGGGAAGACATCCTTGTACGTGGGGTTGGGTCGGTCGGCCGGGGGGAGCTTTTCCTCGGCGGCCAGCACCCAGCCCTCGCCTTGCACCTCGAATCTTTCGCTTCTGGGCGCCTTGGCCTTCTTGGCTGCGCTGGTCCGGGCGTCCGCCTCACGTTGATCCCGTTCCTCCCACCGCAACGGCGCCCGCGGCAGCCGCACGACGGGCAACTGGTCAAGATCGAGAAGGCGCGCCTTCGCCGCCGAGCGCCGGCTCCGGGCTCGTGGCGGGTGGGCCGGAGCGAGGAGGGAGGAGGATGAGGATGATGACGTAAAGGCGGTGCTGCTCGACGAAGACAAAGGTGGTGGCGACGATGACGCCGCCGCGGTAGAGATGCGGTAGCCGGCCGGATAGAGCTGGTAGCTAGAGCCCTTCTTAACCCGATGGATGCGCCCGGCCTTCTCCAGCCAGGTGGCGAGATTCGAGGCCCCCGACCCGGACCCGGCCTCGGCGTCGCCGTCTCCCAGAAGCCGGGACTTGAGCGACGACTGAAGGATCCCAGGCTCGGCCTGCACAAGCGCCACGATGTGAGGCACGACTCCGACGTCGGCCTCCGCTTCCTCGGCCGACGGCAGCCAGTCCCGAAGGTCCTCCACCGACTCGAGCACTGCGCGAAGCTCTCGGATGCCGTCCCGGTCCTCCATCACGGCCATGAGCTTGGGCGCCGTATGGACGGCATGTGACGTGTTGATGTCGAACTGGCCGTACTCGCGCTTCCACTGCACGACGACGGCTGGGAGGATCGAGTAGGTTGCCCGGGCGGCGCGGATGGCGCGAGCGTAGTCTCGATCGCGCTTCCCCGTCTCGATCTCGGCGGAGAGCTCGAAGTATCGGTTTACCACGTCACCACCCGCTTCCTCTTGGTTGCTCCACCCGCCAGCCCCATAGGCCCGCCGCGACGACTGCACCGGCCGCGCGTTCGACGACGTCGAGGGTGCGGCCGCGCGTGGCGCGTCCCCACCGAGGCCAAAGAGGCGTTTGAAGAAGCTCATCATCAGGAAGCCGGACCGAGCAGAGGCGTCGACGAGAGAGGCGAAACCACAGGGGACGACATTACCGCCTCCCGCTCACAGGCCACATGTAGAGTCCTCCAGGCGTTTCGCGGCCCATGGAGACGCTCGGAAATGTCAGAGGGCGTATCCGTCACGGCTCCAAGTGGGTCGGTCTAACGTCATGCCAATCAGCGGCCTGTTGGGCAGTGAGTCATGCCGGTGCGTACTCAAGAGACACCGTACCTGTCTTGATATAGATTCGATGATTCACGAGCATGAGCTTGGTTTGCTTGGCTAGGTGGGGGAGCAGCGGAATCCCTCCGCCAAGCAGCACGGGGATCACCGCAAGCTCGACCGAGTCAACGAGCCGCAGTTCAAGCAAGCTGCGGAACAGCTCGCCGCCTCCGAATAGCCAAATATCCTTCCCATCCACCCCTTTGAGCTCCGCCACTGTCTCCTTCAGGTTACCGGAGACCGTCACTTCAGGGCAGTCCTCCTGACGGAGCGTGTGCGAAAAAACGTAGGCTTGCATGCCAGGCATGCCACTCCCACCCTGTTGCCGTGTCGCCTCGTAGGTCTTTCGACCGAGCAGAACCGTGTCGAATGCGCCCATCAGCGCGCCAAAGTCAATATCCGGATCCATGACGATCCAGTCGTACTCGCCTTTCGGCCCGGCGATATATCCGTCAAGGCTCACGGCCACCGAAAACCGAACTCTTCTCATGTGTGAGTCCTCTCGTCTGCCCAACGCGATGCCGATCACCTGCGAGCCGCGCGGCGGATCGACAGGTGCATCGGCTTGTTAGCCGTCCTGTCAACGATCCGCCCTGGCCGTGCGAGTGGGAGGCGATATCGAAGCGAAGACCGCTCCCGCAAGGCCAACGTAGACCAACGACGACCACGACGACGCCGCATGGCCAGGTCCAAGGGTCCAAGCCGCCCCGTACACGGATACTCCACACACCACCGTTGACTGCAGGAACCGGAGCCAGCCATGCGGATTGGCTCGCCACGATTCAAGAACGCCCACAGCGAATAGATAAGGAAGCACAAAGTTCCATGGATTCTTGTCTGATCCTTCGATCAGCACGCCCGCCAGAATCAACACACCTGAAAGGACCAGTGCAACGATCTTCGGTCTTGGCATCAGGGCCTCCGATTGGTGGTACGGCTAACGACCGGCGCTTCAGCGGCGGGGCGGTCGCCCCGCCACTATTCGGCGTTCAGTCTCGGCCTGACTGGCGCTGGCGGGTCAGGGAGCTGCGGCCGACGGCCGCCCCGCCAGCTGCAAGCGCGGGATAGACCTCAGCGGCGCGACTGCCAGCGCCGCGGATGACGTCGGGAATGCGCTACCGCGATGACCGCGATCTGCTCTGGTTCCATGACGTAATACACGGCATAGGGAAAGCGTCGCACGTGCGCGCGCTGAATGGCGGCGAATGTCGCTCGCACGGCTCGGGTGAACTCGCTCCCGAGGCCCGCGACGCGGCACTCATACCAAGTGAAGGCTTCGTCGAGGTCGGCGGTGGCTTCCGGCTCAACGAGAAAGCGCGGCGTCATCGGCCGCGCTGCTCGATTTCTCGGAGGACGTCTTCGGCCGGTCGTCCCCGGCCGGGGTCCTGCCGATGGAGCGCGAGGCGCCGCTCCAACTCCGCCTTGAGTTCGAGGGCCATGGCCTCGTCTCGAGGCTCGAGACTGTCCCAAAGATCCTCGGCGAGCTGAATCCGCTCCTCGGGGGTCAGATGGGAAAAGTCGAAGATGGGCGAGGTCATAGATCCAATTTGGCGTCCGGCCCGAACGAGCGCAAGCAAGCCTGGCTGAGGTCTAACGTTCCGCGCTTAAGCTGCCAGCGACTCCTCGCCCGCAGCGAATTCTCCGATTCCTTCTGAGTATGCACCGCCAGGGGCCCGCCGCTAAGGAGGCTGGGGGCCGTGCGCGCTGGACGGCTTTAAGCGCTTGTTAGGCGGCCCACCAAGCGCAGCCCCGCCCACTCATCGGTCGCCATTATCGGGCCGCCGGGACCGGGACCCCAGGCTTCAGGTCCACATTATGATAGGCGACGATCTTCCACTCCCCAGCCTGCCTCGCGACGACCTGCAGCAGGCGCGTCCGCAGTCGCCCTTGCCCATCGAGCGTCATCCGTGGCGGTGGCCGCGCCACACCCGTGACCGCGGTCAACACCTCAACTACGGCGACATCGGGAGTGATGAAACGGAGCGATACGATATTCTGCTGTAACTGTGTGTGCTTGAAGAGGCTTCCGAAGATCATCTCGTGCTGCCGCAGAAATCCCGCATAGCCCGTGAAGAACTCACCTCGAATGTTGGTGAACGTGCCGTTCGCCGCGAAGTGACGCGAGTAGGCGGTCGCGTCTCCCTGGTCCCACGCCGTGATCTCGTCTTCCACAATCTGGCGAATGGCGGTCGTGTCGACGGACGTCTGCGCGCTGAGCCGCGTCGCCAGGATGCTGAGGCCAAGAACCCAGACGAATGTGCTGACAGGTCCCTGGCAACATGGCTGCCGTGTGAGACCGTGCGTGCGTGTGGTACCTTCGCAAACCGGGAGCGCCATAGCGAATCCCTCCATAAGCCAGACCGCGCACCGGCCCGCCTAACTCCCTGCGCTTCTGCGGCAGGGCCTGGGGCGGGCGGCCCATTCCTCGTAAAACTATCGCGGGCCGCCCGCCCCGCTAGGCCCTGACCGCAGCAAGCGCGGGTTAGCTGTCAGCTGCCCGCGAGATGCTGGCGAATGAATTCACGAGGCGTCAACACCTCAATGCCACGCCATCCAGAAACATCGACCAGATGCCTGTCCCCCGAGACAATGACAGATGCGCCCGATGCGACGGCAGCAGCGCGGAACTTATCGTCGTCGGGATCCGCGCTCACTGGGACCGGGAGCGGAAAGGCGTCGAGCAGAGGCGAGTGGACCGTCAGGATCTCAAGAATCGTCGAAAACACTTGCGGCCCTCCGGATATCGCGCCGCCATGGCGTGGCCAACCCGCGCAGTCTCTTCGAGGATGTCGGGCGTGAGCACCAGCGCCAGCAGATCCTCGGACCATGCATCAACAATCCGGCCGGGCACACCGCCAAAGAAGATCCCCGAAACCAACACGTTGGTGTCGAGGACCACTCTCACTTGGAGCGGCGCACCTTCGCCACGGCCTTCGCCACGTCTGAGGGTTTCATTCCTGAGCGCTTGGCGGCCAGTCGGGCTTCACGAACCAGCTTCGCAAACTCGTCGCGGGAGGGTGCCTCCAACGTCTTAAAAATCACGACATCCCCGTCGCCGAGGACGACGAACTGGGTGCCAGCCTTGAGGCCGAGTCGGTTGCGAATTTCTTCGGGGATCACGACCTGCCCCTTCGAGGAGAGGGTTGTCGTGGCGGTTTCGCTCATGGCTGCTCCTGGTATGCCTTACCAGTAAGATGCCTGCTATCAGAATGACCGTCAAGGGAGGAGCTGTAGAGCTTGAGCAACCGGGATGATCCTTAACACCGTAAACCGGGAACATGGTTTACACCTCGGGGAGCTGCCGGTCAGCTCCGAATGATGTAATCCCGCTCATTGAAGCGAGCAATCAGGACCTTGCAGAAGTAGATCGACCAGATGCCGTCGTCGACCTCATCGAGCCCCACGTCGTAGCCTTCGAGGGGCGTGGCCAGGAAGAGCAACCGGCGCCCAAAGCGAAAGGTGCCGCCGCTGGTGATCCGCTTCACGAGGTAATGCCCTGGGTACTCGATCGGCGGCAAGCGGCGCGGATATTCCCGCGGTGAGGGCCGATAGACCGAGGCCGGGGTGGCGCCGTGGAGCGAGTCATGCGGCCGCACCTCGTTGTACTCGTGACGGAAGGTGTCGAAGGCGCGTTGCTGCGCGGGTAACGTGGCGCGCGGGGGGCGAATGGCGCCGGCCTTGAGCGTCTTGTGCATCCGTTCGTGCGCGCCGTTCTGCTGGGGGTGCGCGGGCAGGATGCGCTGGTGCTGAATGCCGAGGCGGATCCACCAGACGTTGAGCTGGGAGAGCCCGTGGATCGCCTGGGTGGCGAACGGGACGCCGTTGTCGGTGCGGATCGCGCGTGGCAGGCCATACTCCCGGAAGGTGCGCTCAAAGGCCGGCTTGGTGCCCGCCGTCTGCACATTCCGCAAGCTGTGACACGTCAACAGATACCGTGAATGCTGATCGGAAATGGTCAGCGGGTAGCAGTAGAGCCCGTCTCCCGTCCGGAACTGGCCCTTGAAGTCGGCGGCCCAGAGGTCGTTGGGCTCCGTGGTGGTGGGCGGGACCGTGCCGGGGTGAACGGGGCGCCGCCGCCGCCGGCGCTTGGTCACCAGGCCTTCGCGGGCGAGCAGATCCCCGACGGTACTGATCGCCGGCCACGCGGTGATGCGACGATGCCGCGGCGCCAGGTACTGGAGCAGCTTTTTCGGTCCCCACTGCGGATGCTTGCGCCGGACGGTGCAGAGGATCGCCGCGATCGGATCCGGGATGCGATGCGGGCAGTGGTGCGGGGCACGACTCCGGTCCGCCAGGGCGGCCCGGCCGCCGGCGTCGGCGCGCTCCACCCACTTGTAGCCGGTCGGGCGGCTGATGCCATACCGTTCACAGAGCTCGGTCATCGAGTAGAGACCGGCGCGGACATCCGCAATGAAGCGTTCACGTTGTTCCATCGGGCACGTCGCAGTCCAGGGCATGGCCAACCTCCGGGGGGTCGGCCAGGATAGCAGTGTAAACCATGTTCCCGGTATACTCTGTTACCTATGTACCCGGTTTGTACCAGCTGGACAGCTAACGCCAGCTTCTGCTGCGAGCGGACTCCAGGGCGCCCATCCGGCCACCGATCGACGGTCCGCTCGTCGGCAGCAAGCAGAGTTAGGCTGCCACCTGGAATATGCGTCCGAATGACCCGTCCCGCACGATTAGGTCACGCCGTCCGCACCGACCCCGTCGACGCTTCGCGCTTCCCGGTCGGAGCGCGCGCATGGCTCAGGCGGTGCCGGCGGTCCTCGGCGTCTACCAGCCACAACGCCCGCAGGCCTCGCCGCTGTTTCGGTTGGTGCAGGATCATCTGCGTGGCCTGCAGACGGTCTACGACGAGCGCTTCGCGCAGGAGTACGGCCCCTGGCGCCCGGTCATGGGTGAGGTGGCCGAGAAGTTCCTGGCCTGCGGGGTTCTGGCGCACGGCTTTGCCCGCATCCGTTGTGACGACTGTGCCCACGAGGACCTGCTCGCCTTCTCCTGCAAGGGTCGCTACTTCTGCCCAGCTGCCACGCCAAGCGCCTCGCGCGCTGGACGCAGTGGCTGGATACCACGCTCCTCGCGAGTGTGCCCCACCGCCAGGTGGTGCTGACGCTTCCCAAGCGGCTCCGGGCCTACTGTCTATATCGGCGACGCCTGCTCGGCGAGATCGCCCGGGTCGCGGCGGGCACCGTCACGGCGGCCATCCGCACCCTGACCGGCGAGCGGCATCTCGCGGTCGGGATCGTCGCCTGCCTGCAGACCCATGGCTCGCGCGCCAACTGGCATCCGCATCTGCACCTGCTGGTTACCGATGGCGGGTTCCGGCCGGATGGGACCTTCGTGACGTGGCCGGTGCACGACACCGCGCGGTTGACCGAGGCGTTTCGCCGCGCGGTGCTCCGGCTGTTTGTGCGGTTGGAGCTCTTCGACGAGGATCAAGCCGCCGGGATGCTCACCTGGCCGCACTCCGGTTTCCCTCGAGCGGCTGACCTACGACCGCGCGATGCACACCGTGACCTACCGCTTGGACAAGTCGGTGGGTCCCACGGCGGGCACCGAAACGCGTCGATCCGAGAGCGTTCCTCGCGCGCGTGCTGGTGCACATCCCGCACAAGGGCCAGGTCACCACACGCTACTATGGCTGGTACGCCAATCGGCCCCGCGGCATGCGGCGACGGGCCGAGTCTGGTGGGGCCAACCCGCCGACACCGATCGTCACCACGCCCCGGCTCGCGCCCACCGAGGCCAGCCGCCGTTGGGCCGCGCTCCTGCGGCAGATCTTCGAGGTCGACCCGCTTCGTTGCCCCACCTGCCAGGGCGCCATGCGGATCGTCGCGGTCATCACCCTGCGCTCGGTGATTGAGCAGATCCTGGCGCACCTCGGCACCCGCACCACTGCCGCGGCACGGAGCCCGCCGTCCACTCGGGCGCCGGCGCCTTGGGGCCCGCCGAGTCGACGCACGGCCACGCCGGCGTCCTGACAGACCGTGACCTCGCAGGACCGAATGTCACCCCGGCCACCCGGTCGGGGATGTTCGGGGTGCGCGTCGGCCCGACAGAGCGCCCCCGCCCGCGGCCCCCGACCCGCCGCGAGGCCAAATGGACCAGCGAAGACCCGAGCCGACACCCCAACGGCCCCACCCGCACCGCCGGCAGGCCGGTGGTGCGGCGCCGGGAGCTGCGGTACCTTCGGGTGACCAGGATTGAAATTCCTATTCGGCACGTTCTGGAATGAGGAGACCGATGTGCGTCGGTGCACCTCGCCTCGACCGACCTTGTGCCGTTCAGGAGGGCCCGCCATGCGAACGTCCAGCAATCTCGTGACTGTCATGTTCTTCCATGCCATGGCATGCTGCGTGACTGCAGTCAGCGCTGGTCAATCGCCGGCTCCTCCGTCGGATGCGACGACACTGATGCAGACGGCGGCCGGTACCGGGAACGACACGGCGCGCACCAAGGCGTGGCGGCAGGACCTGGACGTTCTCCTCGCGCGGCTCCGCCGCATTCACCCGCGACCATTCGCGCGGCTGAGTGAGGCGGAGGTGAATGCCGAGCATCGGAAGCTCGCTGCTGCCATCCCTCGGATGTCCGATGAGCAGGTTGTCCTTGCCATGATGGCACTGATGGCCCGGATGACCGGCGGTCACACCCAGCTCTACGGCACATCGGCGAAGACGATCTCGACGCGCTGGTTCCCGGTTCGCTTCTTCGCCTTTCGCGACGGCATCGGCATCACGGCAACATCGACCGACCACGCCGACCTCGCCGGTGCCAGGGTGCTCCGCATCGGTGACCTGGATGCCCGAGCCGCGATGGAGACAGTGATGCGCATCACTCCCGCCGACAATGACGTCGGCAAGCTGCATCGTGCGCCGTACTTCATGATGATGGATTGGGTGCTGCACGGACTGGGGATCACGCCGGATCGCGATGAGCTCACGCTTGTCGTCGAAGGTCCGGGAGATCGACCACGACGCAAGGTCACCCTCGCCGCCCAGGACCGGCGCAAGGATGATGCGCTCTCCTATCAGGCGACCGAGAGTGTGGTGGGTGGCCAGGCAGTCATCGGGCGCCCGGAGGATTCGGTGAGCACGGCGCTCTACCTGCGCCACACCGACCGGCGATTCTGGCTCGCCTACCTGCCTGGCGCGCGGGCCCTGTATGTCCAGGTGCGCTTCGTCGGCAACGGACCGCACGAGAGCCTGACCGAGTTTGCGCATCGCGTGTGGACCCTGGCGGACAGCGTTCCGGTCGATAGGTTCATTCTCGACCTCCGCTTCGCGCGAGGCGGCAACAAGACGCTGGCGGATCCGCTGCTTGATGGCCTGCTGGCCCATCCCGCCCTCAACACGCCGGGAGCAGTGTTCACCCTGATCGGTCGGGAGACCTTCAGCGCGGGCATGATGCTGGCGGTCTATCTCGAGGAGCACAGCAACACGGTGTTTGTCGGTGAGCCCACCGGTGCATCGCCCAACTTCTCCTCCGAGACACTCGGCATCAGCCTGCCCAACAGCGGCCTCATTGCGAGCGTGGGCGAGTGGTACTGGGTCAACAGCGTGCCCTGGGACACCCGACCCGCCATCGACCCGGACATCAGCACCCCGTTTTCACTCGACGACTATCGTTCCGGTCGGGATCCTGCCCTGGATGCGGTGCTGTCGGACAGCGAGGACCATGCGGCGCTCGCACGGCGCGTGCTTCCCCAGCGGCGTCGGCAGCTGAACCGGGTCAAGTTGGCTCATGCGGCGATCATGCGGGATCTGGCCGCAGGCGAGCCAGTCACCGAACTCGAACTGCGCGACATCGGGCGGGCCCTGGTCAGTTCCGGCGACTACGAGATGGGACTCGAACTGCTCTCAGCATGGGTTGAGCACTTTCCCGGCTCCTCCGACGCACTGGTCGCGCGGGCGCAGGGGTACGTACAGGCCGGCGACACCGCCCGTGCTCGCCAGGATCTTCGGGACGCCCTGCTGCGATCGCCGGACGACGCGGAGGCGAAGGCGATGTTGCGCGACCTGGGGGGAACCTGACCCCTACGGCACCATCGCCCGGTCGTCCATCAACTGCCGGGTGAAGTAGGTGAAGCCCAGCGCGCTGGTGTGGGCGCTCTGGATCGCGTTGGCGCCCGATCCGTGGCCGCCCTCGATCACCTCATAGTACAAGTACGGCATGCCGTACTCGGCCATCCGCGCCGCGAACTTTCGGGCGTGCTGCGGGCCGACCCGGTCGTCCTTGGACCTTCGTGATGTGGCCGGTGCACGACACCGCGCGGTTGACCGAGGCGTTTCGCCGCGCGGTGCTCCGGCTGTTCGTGCGGTTGGAGCTCTTCGACGAGGATCAAGCCGCCGGGATGCTCACCTGGCCGCACTCCGGTTTCCCTCGAGCGGCTGACCTACGACCGCGCGATGCACACCGTGACCTACCGCTTGGACAAGTCGGTGGGTCCCACGGCGGGCACCGAGACGCTCGATCCGAGAGCGTTCCTCGCGCGGGTGCTGGTGCACATCCCGGACAAGGGCCAGGTCACCACACGCTACTATGGCTGGTACGCCAATCGGCCCCGCGGCATGCGGCGACGGGCCGAGTCTGGTGGGGCCAACCCGCCGACACCGATCGTCACCACGCCCCGGCTTGCGCCCACCGAGGCCAGCCGCCGTTGGGCCGCGCTCCTGCGGCAGATCTTCGAGGTCGACCCGCTTCGTTGCCCCACCTGCCAGGGCGCCATGCGGATCGTCGCGGTCATCACCCTGCGCTCGGTGATTGAGCAGATCCTGGCGCACCTCGGCACTCGCACCGCCGCGCGCAGCCCGCCCGCGACCCGGGCACCCACACTCTGGGGCGCGCCGCGAGGACGGATGGGCACCGCCTCCCACGCCCCCTGAAGGACCCCCAGCGCACCGAATCCCGGCCCGGCGGTCGGGGACCTTCGGCGTGCGCGCTACGCCGAAATCGAGCCCTAGTCCGGCCAGGGCGACCCCCGGCCGGGCGGAGGGGACGAGCCCAGCGCCGACCCGACCCGCCCAATACCCCAGTGAACACCGCCGATGGCCAGCCACGCATCGCTCGAAGTCGAGGTATACCTCAGGCGGCCCGATTGAAATTCCTATTCAAAGCCAGTGCTCACCGCCGAAGAGGAGTCGACCGGCCACGTACATGCCGGCGACCACCACCGGGAACGCGGCGAGTTCGTTGATGACTCGGCGAACCAACGGACGTCCCCCGGTCATCGCACCCCGAGATGCGTCGCCAGCCAGTCGGTCATGAGGCCGAGCACCTCCGGTTCCACCTTGTTGGTCGGCAGTGAGGCGTAGCCGCTCGGCAGGCCACTGGGATCGTGGATGAAGAGGTGGTTCATCTCGGGGAAGAGGTGCAGGGTCACATCCGGGTTGCCGGTTGCCTTGAACGCCTGTTCCAGCGCCGGGGCCTGCTCCGGAGTGACCTGGTGATCGTTGGCGCCCTGCAGGATCAGGATCGGCACCGTCTTGACCTTGGCGGCGGTGGCGAGCGGATTGTAGCGCAGGAAGTAGCCGAGCCAGATGTTGGTCTTCGCGGACGAGTCGGTCTTCTCCGTGTTGGCCTTGTAGGCCGAGTCGCGCGACGACGGCGCGATGGAGGAATCGAGGTCGATCGCCTGCTTCTGCTGGAAGGTGAGAATCTGGCGGCCGGTCTGTGACGGTCCCGCCATCAGCACGGCGCCCTTGAGCAGGGTATCGGTCGCGGCCACGATCGGCGCGATCAGGCCGCCCTCGCTGTGGCCGACGAGTGCCAGCCGGTCACCGTCGATCTCCGGTTGCTGGCGGAGCCAGGCCAGCGCGGCGCGGATGTCGTCGGCATAGTCGGCGCTGGTGCCGATCGTGCCGCCTGAGGCGCCGATCATCCGGTCGTCGAGGCGGAGCACCGCGATGCCGCGACGACCGAGCGTGTCGGCCACTTGCCGGAACGGGCGGTAGCCGCCGGCCACCGGGAGGTACTCGTCGCGGTCTTCCTGGCCACTGCCGGTGATGGTGACGACCGCAGGGACCTTGCCGGTCGCATTGTTGGGAAGCGTGAGTGTGCCGCCCAGGGTGATCCCGCCCGGGCCGGTCAGGGTCACCTCGCGCGCGGTGTACGGCGCGCCGGCGGGCGCCGAGTAGTCGGGCTTGCCGAGGGCGAGCTTCGAGGCGGCCGCACCGTCGACTCGGTCCACAATCATCCCGGCCGAAGGAATCGCCCCGCCGAGGATCCGTCCGGTCGAGTCGACGTGGAGTCGGTGCACCTGGCCCGCGAGGGTGAGCAGCAGCGAGTCGCGGGCGAGGGCACGCACCGCCACCGCGATGGTGACGCCGCCGCCCAGCACGAAGCCCGGGATGTCGGCCGAGTCGCCCTGGGCTCGCGCGTGCTCGGTGTAGAGCTCGGTGAGTGCGAACGAGTTGTTGAGGAGCGGCAGGGCCCCGGCCTCGGTCTGGAACCCGCGCGTGGTCCCAGCCATGGTGATCAACACACTGTCGCCGCGCATCACGAGGTGAGCTTCCTGCAGTGGCTTGGCGTCGGGCGCCGGGCCTGGGCCGTAGACCTCGACATTCATCGAAGCGACCGACCAGTCGTCACCAAGTTGGGCTGCGTAGCGGAACTCCGGCTGGCCCCGGACGGTGACCCGTCCGGCGATGCTGTGATCGGTCCGCAGGAAGCGTTCGACGCCCAGGGTGTCGTTGCCGGCGCGGATCACGAAGCCGCCCGGTTCGCCCGGCGCCTGAGCGGCGAGGGTCACGGGAAGCAGGAGGGCGGCGGTCAGGTATGAAATGCGCATGAATCAATGTACATGCTGCCGGCTCGCTCGCGAGCCGGAGGACCCGAAAGCCGGAGAGCGGATCGTGGGGGCACCGAGGAAAGACGCCCTTCCTTGGGGTGGCGGTAGCGGCATAACGACATGCGCTTCTGCGGCGGCCGCGCACCGTACCGAAGGTAGTCCATTGCTGCGCGGCCGTCCGCAGCAAGCGCGTGTTAGGCGGCACACAACCCTCAGCGGTCTCCAGCGATGAGGCGCAGACCGACACGGACCTATGCAATTCGAAGAGACGACGGACTACCACCGCGCTCCTGGCATGCAATACGACGTTCACTGTGAGCTTAGCACTCTCGCGATCTTGTCGGCGAGTGTCGGCAGCCCCTTGAAAATTCTCTCGCTCGACATGTTGGCCAAAAGGACCACGCCAGCGTTCAGCTGAGGGTAGACAACGAGATAGCTGTTGAACCCGTTCGTGCCACCGTCAGACCAGATCTGGAAATCCGAGGCAGATGGCTGATACTCCAGCCAGTTCAACGCCACACTGTAGATGGAGGGCGAAGGCATTCCGTTCGCAGACAGGGGTACGATCCGCCCGGACGACGCCCCCACATCCACGGTCTTTCGCAGAGACAGTCGGGCCGCCGCATTGGAGCCGTCGAGTAAGATCCCGATGTACTTGACCAGATCCTCGGCGGTGCTGCCCAGGCCACCGGCATACCGAAAATAGGGCATGATGAACTCATAGTCCGCGTCGCTACCCGATGCCGTGTACCCCCGGGCAACGGACGATATGTCGTCCGGGCCGATGAAGAACGTGCGAGCCATGCCTGCGGGGTGCGTCACATACCTCCTTATGAGCTCATCCATCGGTTCGGCATATACGTCTTCCAAGACGTATGCCAGCAGCTGTGCACCGGCGTTTGAGTGCTGTTGGCGGGTCCCAGGAACCGTGTCAAGCCGCACCGTGTGGAGGGCTTGCAGGAAATCGCTTCGGCTGAGGTTCCTATAGTAGTCGATCTTCACGCGGAGAGCGGAGTCGGGAGGAAGGTCCTGCGTCGCGCGGGGAAGATCCGGCAGCCAATCGGGCAAGGACGACGTAGTGTTCGCGAGGTCCACCAACGTGACGGGTTCGCCGCCGCATTCCAGATTCGGATAACGGCCCTTCAGGTATTGGCGAACATCATCGTCCAGCTTCACGCGTCCTTCAAGAACTGCATGGGCGAGAACGAGGCTCACGAACGTCTTCGTGATTGAGCCGATCTCGTAGACTGTGCGTGCGGTGGGCGAACGCGTTTCTCCTTTCACGATCGTTCCGAAATTGTAGAACTGGCGGCCACCGTTGGCATAGACACCAATGGACAGGCCAACGGCATGCTGGTCCCGGACAAAATCCCGACCCAACTGCTCGACGGTCGAATCCAGCCGAGCCGGGGCGTCCTGCGCCAGGACAACCAGCGGCAGCACACTCAACCCTACGACCAGCGACAGCGTCTTCATTCCCATTTCGCCCTACAGTGTGAAGTCGTAGTAGCGAGATTCTCGCCTGTACCACGGCACGATCTCCGCTACCGAGAGCCCGTTCGAGTGTGCCGCCCTTGTATCTCTAGATCTGACGTTTGCGGTAACTTCTGGATAGGGTGGTAACCCGTTGCGCCTAGGGGCCTCGAGCCCGTTCGTTAGCCTTGTATCTCTAGATCTGACGTTTGCGGTAACTTCTGGATAGGGTGGTAACCCGTTGCGCCTAGGGGCCTCGAGCCCGTTCGTTAGCCTGGGTGCCACCCGTCGTTGATCGTCGAGAGCCCGAACAGTTGCCGGGGGATCCACCCCGCATCACGCAAGGCCGGGCCACGCCGATCGTTCCCCTGGAGGGAGGCGCCCATGGACCACTTCATCGGCATTGATGTCGCCAAGGCGACGCTCGACATCGCCTCCCTCCCCGACGGGGAGAGCTGGAGCGTCACCAATGACGAGCACGGCCTGGCCGAGCTTGCCCCACGCCTCATCGCCCTCGCCCCGAGCCTCATTGTCCTGGAGGCCACCGGGGGCTTTGAGTTCCTCGCCGCCATCACCTTGGCGAAGGCCGGCCTGCCCGTGGCTGTCGTGAATCCCCGTCAGGTCCGCGATTTCGCCAAAGCCTTGGGGCGCCTCGCCAAGACCGATGCCCTCGACGCGGCCATCCTCGCGGACTTTGCCCAGCGGATTCGCCCGGAGCCCCGCGCGCTGCCGGATGAAGCGGCGCAGCTGCTCGAAAGCCTACTGACACGCCGTCGGCAGATCGTCGAGATGCTGACCGCGGAGAAGAACCGGCTGGGCTTTGCCCGGGGCCCGGTCAAGCGCGATATCAGCCAGCACATTCGCTGGCTCGAGAAGCGGCTGGCCGACGTCAACGGCGACCTGCAGGAGGCCGTCGCGGCGAGTCCGCTGTATCGAGCCAAGGCCGAGCTCCTGACCAGCGTACCCGGCGTCGGGCAGGTCACGACGCTCACGCTCCTGGCCACCCTCCCTGAACTCGGTCAGCTCTCACGTCACCAGATCGCGGCGCTCGTCGGCGTGGCGCCCATGAATCGGGATAGCGGCACGATGCGCGGCAAACGGATGGTCTGGGGCGGCCGGGCACCCGTGCGGGCGGTGCTCTATATGGCGACCCTCGTTGGCATCAAGCACAACCCCGTGCTCCGAGCCTTCTACGCGCGGCTCCGGGCCGCCGGGAAGCCCTTCAAGGTCGCCGCCACAGCCTGCATGCGAAAGCTGCTCACGATCCTCAACGCGATGCTCACGCACAACCGCCGGTGGAACGCAGAACACGCTTGACTTTCGAGACAGTTGCTAACGACCGGCGCTTCAGCGGCGGGGCGGTCACCCTCACAGCAACCAAAGTTCATTCTCGGCCAACCCGATGGCCGCAGCGCAGGGAATTCCGGCGGACGGCCGCCCGCCAGCTGCAAGCGCGGGTTAGCCAGCGCCCTTGCGGGGGGCCCGCCAAGCCAACTCGAGCCGACGGCCATGCGCCGCGCAATCCCGCAGGTAGAGATTGATGAGACTCTGGTACGGGAGTTCCGTCTCCGTGGCCAACTCCTTGAAATAGGCAATCGTCGCCTCATCCAGCCGGATGGTTACCGGCTTCTTCAGGCGCTTGGCGTAGGGATTCGGCCGGCCCTGGGCAAAGTCGTAGTGTTTACGCATCAGCGATTCCTCGTCACGTACTGCTCGCGCTCCACGCGATCAGCTCGCCGGGCGGAAATGAGGCGGATCAGGCTCTCGGCTTCCCGATAGCAGTGGACCACCACCAGGACCCGGAGCCGGGCGCTCAGCCCCAACAGGATGAACCGGTCTTCGTCGGCGGAGTGCTCGGGATCGTCGATGAGGAGCGCGCCCTCATCGCTGAAGACCGTCTCCGCTTCGGCGAAGGCCACGCCATGCTTGGCCTGATTGGCGGTGGCCTTGGCGGGATCCCAGGCGAAGCGGAGCTTGGGCATGGCTCAATATATGTACGATGTATGTACGTGACAAGGTGTTCGCTGCGCTGGCTAACGGATTGCACTTCTGCTGCCGGGCCTGGGGCGGGACGACCCAGACCTCATAAGATCATAGCGGGTCGTCCCGCCCCGTTCAGGCCCGGACAGCAGCAAGTGCGTGTTAGCCGGCGCTCGACGTGCTATGGCTGACCCGCGACCCACCTCCGCCGAAGGATGCCGCGACGCCAAGGATGAAGCCCACACCATACCAGCGCCCCGTATTGTGCTGCTCGAACACGCTCACGCCATCCGCAAACATGCTGATCCAGACAGTGATCGGCGCGATCAGGCCGTGCCACCAGCCGGCAAAGAATCCAGCGGGTTCCGCACCGGGTTCGGCGTATTTCGAATTCGCACCGGCGACGGCGAAGGGATTCGGCATTGTCACGACCTCCAGTCTCGCGGGGCTTGACATGGCGTCCGGCTAACGTCCACACATAAGCTGCAGAGACCGGCTCGTGGATGCCAGTCCGGGCACAACCCGTCGGCCGGGCCCTGGCAGCTTCATGCGGTGGTTAGCCGGCGCCAGGTACAGCCGCCGCGAACGGAGCGGTGTGTGTGCAGCGGATCACAACTCATTTCGCTTTCTGACACGGAGGGAGCTTAGGATACCGGCTTCGTCTTCGACCACATAACGTAATTCCTAAAGAAGTACTTCCACGGCACGAAGATGCCCACCACGGGCGCCCAGACGAAAATGTTGGCCATTGCCTCGGCGGGTGAGCCTGCCAGGGCGCCGGCCCGCCACAGCGGATACGCAACCGCGACATCCCAGACCAGCTTGTAGAACATCGTGAAGACCACGAGCGGCAGCCACTTCAGCGGGCGTATCAGTCCCAGGATCCCCAATGTCGGGTATGCCACCCAGACACAGAAGGCTACGGCCTTGGTGTGGTCCCACGGACCCGAGTGGTTGATGATGATGGACCAGTTTGGCAAACCCACGCCGACGAACATCAGGAGATAGAGCAGCCTCAGGCAGTAGATATTTAGCGGGCGGACGCCTTCGTATGTTATGTAGTTCGGCGTGAAGACGTACTTGATGAAAGACATTACGAGCCTCCTTTCCGAGAAGCCAAACCTTGTTCGCGCGAATGCTGCGACATGCGCTTCTTGTTGGGCTTGCAGCCGACATCGTCGACAGCGGCCCGCGCCCACCTCAGGCGCCAATGAGGGCGGCCCGATCCCAGGCCTCTGCGTCCGGCTTACGGATCGCATCTAAGCAGCGGGCGGCCGCCGACTGCCAGAGCATTACTCCGCCGGCGGGCCGCGCCGCCTGCTTCAAATGCTAGTTAGGCGCCAACGGTCACCCGCCACACTCCGACGCCGACAGTCTCTAAACGTACCCTGCCAGGTCCCTATTCGGCTCTAGGAAGGGCCGTGCGCGCGCGAAAGGAGCGCCATAGAGCGTGGAGAGCAAGGATTGCTGTAAATGCCCCAGTCACACCGAGTGCGAATAGGGTCCACACGAAGAAGAAACCCCAGCGAGTGGCCAGCGGGCCCACAGTGTGCAGGTATGGCATGGTCGCCGCTGCCACCCCACCGAGAAGCATGATG
The DNA here is from genome assembly GCA_963798915.1 of uncultured Gemmatimonadales bacterium. Lineage (GTDB taxonomy): Bacteria > Gemmatimonadota > Gemmatimonadetes > Gemmatimonadales > GWC2-71-9 > CAMLHP01. The sequence goes on from CAWCVB010000007.1 coordinate 114,306, forward strand.
ATGAACCCGGCACGCCGACCTGCCAGCTCTACGGTGCCATACAGCAGGGTGAGCATGATGACAAGCAGAATCGTGACATCGCTTGGCGACATCCCGTTGGTTTGATGAAGCGCGTCGTGCGTCAGGTGGAATGTGGTCAACACGAGAGTGAGCAACGACGAGATGGTCAGCGTCCGATTGTGTTTCATAAGCTCTGGCGGAAGTTTGTGGTTAGCTATCGGGCCTGGACAGCCGTGGAACGCCACGAACTCTTGGTGCCAGGTCCGTTGGCGCCTAACGGCTACGGTCCTCCCGCGGGCGACTCAGCGGCTCGCAGCATCAATAATGGCCCGCAGCGCGTGCCCTCCGAGGCGCACAACCGCTAATTCCTTTGAAACGTGCGCGCCAGGCGGGAGCAACGGCTTGCCAGACGGCGCCCGGCCCTCCCCCACGGGCCGCTGCTCGTGACCGGGGAAGCAGCCCCGATACTCTGCCGCACCATCTGGTGGCCAACACTCGCCACCGGGAAGCTGGGGGAAGCAGGATCTCACAACCATCCATTCCGTCTTGGACGAGTAGCGCTCGTGGCCCGCTCGCAGCTTGTAGCGGCGTCCGGCTAACGTGATGCGCTTCTGCGGCGGGCTGGCCGCCACTCATAAATCAATGTTCCGCTTCGGCCGGGCGGGTGCAAGCAGCGCAGGGAGCTGTGGTCAGCAGCCGGCCCGTCCGCTGCAAGCGCGGGTTAGACCTCAGCGCCGCGATTGCCAACGTCGTGGATGACGCCGGGTATGCGCCACTGCGATGACCGCTATCTGTTCCGGTTCTAGGACATAATAGACGGCATATGGGAAGCGCCGCACATGTGCTCGCCGAATCTCTTCGTGGGCGCGCGCATAGCTCTCCGGCTGCCGCTGAATGGCGGCAAACGTCGCCCGCACGGCCCGGGTGAACTCGCTCCCGAGGCCCGGGAGGCGACGCTCATACCAAGTGAAGGCGTCGTCGAGGTCGGTGGCGGCTTCCAGCTCAACGAGAAAGCGCGGCGTCATCGGCCGCGCTGCTCGATCTCTCGCAGGACGTCTTCGGCGGGTCGCCCCCGGCCAGGGTCCTGCCGATGGAGCTCCAGGCGCCGCTCCAACTCCGCCTTGAGTTCGGGGTCCAGCGCCTCTTCCCGAGGCTCGAGACTGTCCCACAGATCCTCGGCGAGCTGAATCCGCTCCTCCGGGGTCAGATGGGAAAAGTCAAAGATGGGCGAAGTCATAGATCCAATTTGGTGTCCGGCCGGGGCGAGCGCAAGCAATCCCGGCTGAGGTCTAACGACAGGCAAATCAGCTGCGGGGCGGCGGCGCAGCGTGATCGTCTCGACCAGCGGAGGCCGCCGCCCCGTCCGCTGCAAGCGCGGGTTAGGCGGCGGCCTCGGGCGGCGTTGTTCGGATGGGCCTGGCAAGCGCCCGGTGCAGCTTGCCTGCCCAGAGCAGCATATCTCGATCTCCGATCAGATCGAGCACAGCCGGACTGCCGATTGCTCCGAAATGAAATACCTCGCTTCTGAGAAGCCCGAGTCGTTCGCGGCGTGAAGCATCGTCGAGGGGGAAATCAACCGACGGATCGGAAGCCCTCAGACTGCGCCAGCCCTCGACCACGGTTTACAGGCTGGCCAGGTGCAAGGTCGTCAACGTCCAGCAGGGAATGCCGTAGCCGCCTATCACTTCACGTACACACTTTGCGGAACGTATTGCTTGCCGTACTTCTCAAGCTCGCAGACGTAGCTGAGTTCTCGGTACCCGCCGAGCTCGTTCTGCGCCTCCACCGTCCCGATCACGAGGAGGCCGTCCTTCGCGACTGTTTCTGTGATACTCGGGTCGGCACCGAAGCGGGCCGTTCAGGAGACTTAAGCTTGGCTTTCACTTGATCTCGGCAGGTCGCTCGTGCTTTGGCACGCAACTCTGCAGGCAAGTGTTTGCCGAGTAGCGAATCCGTACTCGCTTGTACCGCCAATTCCCGCCTATGCCTTGCCGTTTCAGCTTCAGCAGACTCTGCTCTGCCGCCGCATGCTCGGATCGCCCGACTGAGGTAAGTCGCCATGGTATCGGCGGTGCCGCGATCACCGGCGAGGATGTTCAGTGTCTCCTCGAGCCGCGGCCACGCTCCCATGGCTAGGGTCAACGTTCCACGCTGCAAGTTGTCAACGGCGAATCAATGGCTTCGCCCGACGTTGTGACAGCTTGGGCCAGAAACAGTCCCCTATCGGCCAGACTGCTTCACCTCGACCTTGGGTGCCAGAACCGATAGATCCACTTGGAAGACACGGATGACGGGCGCGAGTGAATTATCTTGATCTTCGCGGAGTGTCAATCGGCATCCGTCGGCATCCGTAATTCTCTGGTCGAACTTAAATGCGTCCTCATCAACGCTGAATGCGGCCTTCCCGTTGGTTAGGAGATAATCACGGAGTAGCTCCGCGGCCTGGGGTGCCGGGGTGGCCGCTTGTGCGACTAGCAGAGTTGGCCAGAAGCTGAGGAGGTGCCAAGGGTGCCGCATACCAGACCTCAAGGTTGAGTTCCAGATTCTTGAACTAGGATAGCTCGCGTTGATCAGAGCTCTGCCGCTGCGTTTGTGCGGAGCTGCTCACCTCCTCAACGCTGCTGAAGCCGAGCGGTACTGGAACGCTGAATACGCCTGATTTTCGAGACAGTTGCTAACGACAGGCAAATCAGCTGCAAACGACCTGCGAAAACATCAATTCCTTATAGCCTCTGGGAGCGTAGCACGCCAGCGGCGCCTCGGCCGGTCCGCGTTTGCCAGCTGCATTTGCGTGTTAGACAGCAGGGCCATCGGAGCGCCGGATGCGGATCCGGTCTTCCTCAACGATCCACAGCCGCTGCACGATCGGCTCGGTCGCGAACAGCGGCAGGATCCGGGCCATGAGCCGCAGCACACGTTCCCGATCCGGCTCGAACGGTCGCAGGACAACGATGCCGGCAGCCTCGGCCGGCGGGTAGGCACGGATATCAGCGAAATCGAGATCTAACGTGATGAGGACTCGCTGCTCAGTCTGACACTGAGCGAAGACCATCGCGTCGACCGCTCCTCCAAGCGTCTCATCATAAACCGTATGACAATCATGGCCGCCTTGCCGGAGCAAGTCGGCGACTTGGATGGGCACATTTTCATCGATCTTGCAGCGCATCAGCGGGCGCGACGCTAGGCGGGCAGCGCGACGACACGTTCCTGCGCGAGGTCAGCCGCGTACGCCAGCGCCGCTTGCACGGCTTCTCGAGTAAGGCTCGGGTAGCTCTGGATGATGGCCTCTGGCGAGGAGCCCGCCGCCAAGTTGGCCAGCACCACGGCGACAGGGATCCGGGTGCCACGAATGCACGCTTTACCATGGGCGATTGCGGGATCAACTGAGATATGGTCCTGCCAGCGCATGACGTCCTCCTCCGACCGTGACCTCGATGATACTATCAACGTCGGCTGCTGTCTAACGGCATGGCGATAAGCGGCGGGTGAAGCCCGTCCGCTTCATCGCCGGGTTCGCCGGCATCATCGCATAATGGTCTCGCGCAGCCACCCCAGAAGCTGGTTCAAGTAAAGCTCGGATATCGGACCGCCCGAATCCGGCGTCCCAGTCTCCATAAGATGGTCGGCCTGCGGGATCCGCTGAATCGTCACTGCCGGGTTGGAGCGCGTCGCTTGTCGGATATTCGCGATGCTTTCCTCGACCGGAACCCATGGGTCCGCTTGGGCAAAGAAGAAGGCGATCGGAACCCGAACCCGAGCGAGTGCGGCCAGCGGATCATAGTCCATCTCCGCGTACCACTTCGTGAGCCTGGGCTCAGCGGGCAGGTCGCCCCTACCGGGGAGAAAGACCTGGCTGAACCATGGCTCGTGCCGGATGGTCGCGATGGCCTTCTCAGCATCCGTCCTCGTAGCCCGCCCTCGGTAGTAATCGTTCACCACAGCTCGAATCCGCAGCGCTCGGTCAATGATCTCCGGCGGGTGACCGGCGGCTCGAAGCGCGGTCGCTGCGGCATAATCCATCTGGCCCGCCGGGCTCACGCCGGGACCGGACACTGAGACGACGAAAGCGATATCGCGTGACATGGTCGCGGCGAGCGGGCCCAGCCAGCCGCCTTGACTCACTCCCCAGACACCTATCCGCTCAGGGTCGATGTCGCGTCGCGATTTCAGCAGTTCAACTCCGGCGATTCCATCCGCTGCGAGGTCCTGGAAGGTCGCTGTGTTGAAATCGCCGGTGGACGAACCTGAGCCCCGGCGGTCGAAGATTAAGACGGCGATGCCCGCGGCAGGGAGCGCGGTGGCAAGATGCTGATACGCATGGAAACTGCGCGTCCCGCCGCCCGCAGCATGGAATACGACCACAGCTGGGTACCGCCCGACCCCAGAGGGAATGTACAGGGTGCCCGACAGGTCGATGCTGCCATTGTGAAAGGAAACCTGTTCTGCCGACTCTGCCGAGCGCCCGGCACCGGCTGGATCAGGGGCCGTTCCAAGAGTCACGAGGGCGCCCAGGATGATGCCTAGCCACATAACGGGGTCACGACCCAGAGAGTGAGTGGTGGCGGGCTTGACCATTGGTGTCTTCAGGCCTCCGTCGCGGCTTGCCGGCGAACGACAAGCGCTTCAGCTGCGGGGCGGTCGCCCCGTCAGGAATCAAAGTTCAGTCTCGGCCAGACGGGACGCTAGTACCGCACGGAACCCCGGCCGACGGCCGCCCCGCCAGCTGCAAGCGCAGGTTAGACCGTTGCTCTAGAGGAGCTTTGGAAACAGCTCCTCGAGACGCTCAAATCGGTTAGATGGCAAGAGCTGCTCGTGCTCATTGACCTTGAAATCGCCGTCTCCGGCCAAGCGAATGCGCTGGTCGCGGATTCGCAGTTCTATCTGCCCACCGGAAAGTACATAGCCTGCTGAGGGAGAATGATGTAGGAAAACGCCGAACCATCGATGGCCGCTCGCTGACAGTCTCGTGAGCTGATTCTTAGTGAGCCCCCAGAAGCCGGGATCGCTGGTGCTCTCCTTGACGTAGAGAACAGTCGGACGTGGAACCGTCGCGAGCGCGATGAGGTTGGCGGACCGGCGCGTTCCACCGGACCACCGCGAGACGGCGATGCCACGTGCGCAGAGGAGGCGGCTCAGCGATGTCTCGAACTTAGGAACCAGGCGCAGCGCCATTCCTAGACTCCACATGCGATTTACTTCCGGGCAAGCGGTCTAACAAGTATTCGACTGCGAACCTGCAGCCTAAGCCAATAAGCACTATACCGGCCGCAGCCTAATCCGGGAAGACTGCAAAACCTGACCGGCCCAACAAGTCCGCCGGGCTCCGTACCGCCAGCCCACCGCGGTTCAGGACATGGGTATAAAGCATGGTAGTGCTGACATCCCGGTGCCCCAGCAGTTCCTGCACCGTCCGGATGTCGTAGCCCGCCTCCAGCTGGTGGGTCGCGAAGCTGTGGCGGAAGGTGTGACAGCTTGCCCGCTTGCCAATGCCCGAGCGCCGCACTGCCTCCGCCCGCTGCACCGCACTCGGATGTAGATGATGCCGCCGCCTTCTTCGGCTGCAAACGCAGATCAGGCGGCGCGTTAGTTCTCTTCAAGCGCCTCTAAAACCGCCCGGGTTGAACAAACGCGTCCAAATACCATGGCGAACGTCTCCAGCGCCGATCGGTGTCGATCGTCGCCTGGAGCGGCACAGCTGTCTGCAAGAATGATGACGCTGAAGCCGCCATCGGCCAATTCGCGGGCTGCCTGAGTAACGCAAACGTCCGTGGTCACGCCGACAACGAGCACAGTGTCTACGCCAAGCACGTGGAGCGTTTGATCCAGCCGGGCAGAGTTCAGCGGTCCGCTGGTCGTCTTTGCCAGGACGGGTTCACCTTGCCGGGGAGCGAGGCTCGCGTGAATCCGCCAACTGTCGTCATCCCGCGGTGGGTACATTGGCGCACCAACCGTCTTCTGGCTCAATTGGTTGAGTTGCCGAGCCCAGCCGGGCAGATCCCGCCCGTCACTGCGGAAGGAGCCGAGAGCCGTGAAGTAGATCGGGATTCCCAGTGTGCGACAAGACTTGAGCACTTCCTGGACATTTGGAACTACGGTAGTTCTGACACGGTCGAAATACGCAGCGGCTGCGTCAGGCTGAAACTTGGCTAGGACCTGGCCGAACGGGAACTCAGGTTCCACGAAATACCGCTGCATGTCGACCACAAGCAGGGCGCTACGATCAGGCCGCACACGGAGGGTTTCCTCACCCTTGAGGGCGGCGTATGCTTCAAAGTCGCTGATGTCCATTCCGCAATCCTCCCAGATGCAGAGCTCGTTGTTGCCGTCTGGTATCTCTGAATCTCACGTCCGCAGCACGTTCTGGATAGGCTGTTAACCCGTTGCGCCTCAGGCTTCCAGGCCGTTCGTTCGCTTGGACAGGCTATGGTGCCCCAGCCGCAACTTCGCACGCAGAAGCGGCAGCAGGCGCGAATTAGACTGCGACGGGAACGCGGGGGTGCCGGCTCGGGACCCGGATGCTTGCCTCATCATCCAGTCTTCACTTCAACGGTCCGTCCGCAGGAACCGTTTTCTCGCAAACCCTAACGGATTCCCCCACCTCCGCACGGCAGGCCAATGCGCGCCGCCAAGCAGGCGGTGTCAGCCTGCTCGGCGTCAGCCCCAGCGGACGGTCGCTGGCGCCATACCGCGATCAGCAGCAATACCAACAGCAGAAGCGCCGCCGCCGAAAACACCACGCTGGTGAAACGCCGATGCATCGCTCGACCTCCCCGCCAGGAAGGTTTGATCCACGCCGCTCGCCCCGACCCTGCCCGCAGTCCACGTTACCACCCGCCACCGAATCCCGAAACCCGGAGCGCCGAATTACCTTCCCCTGCCATGGAACCCATGACCCCGGCGCTCCACAGTATCGCCATCTTCGTTACCGACATCCGCGCCGCGCTCGAGTTCTATCGTGATACCCTGGGACTGCCGCTCAGCAAGGCCGGCTCCTTCGGCGGCGAGTTTCTCGACGGCCCGCCCCATATCGGCGTCCATCCCGCCAATCATCCCGAATCCAAAAAGCTGGTCGGGCGTGAGACCGGTATTACCCTCCGCGTTCCCGGGCTGCTGCACTACTGCGGCATGCTCCACGAACGCGGCGTCCGCTTCCTCAACGAACCCACCAGGCAGTCCTGGGGGATCATGGCCATGATCACCGATCCCGATGGCAACGTGCTGGCCCTCTGGGAGCCGCCCGAGGACCAGAAGGCCGACGACCAGGCCGAGGAGCCAACATGACCCGCCGCGGCTTTGCCAGCGACAACGCCGCCGGCGCCCACCCCGAGGTGCTGGCCGCGCTGGCCCGGGTCAATGACGGCCACGCCCCCGCCTACGGCGCCGACGAGCATACTGCCCGCGCCGAGGCCCTTATAAGGAAAGAGCTGGGCGAAACCGCCCGCCCCTTCCTGGTCTTTGGCGGCACCGGCGCCAATGTCACGGCGCTCGCCGCCGTGCTCCAGCCCCACGAGTCGGTGATCTGCGCTGAGACCGCCCATATCAATGTGGATGAGTGCGGAGCGCCGGAGCGCCACGCCGGCTGCAAGCTGGTCCCCATCGCCACGCCCGACGGGAAGCTCACCCCCGACCTGGTGCAGCCCGCCATCAAGGGAATCGGCACCGAGCACCACGTGCAGCCGAGGGTGATTTCGATATCACAGAGCACGGAATATGGCACGGTATACAACCCGTCCGACCTGTCCGCCCTGTCCGACTTCGCGCATGACAATCGATTGCTGTTGCACGTAGATGGCGCACGCCTCGCCAACGCCACGGCTGCCGTCGGCCTCCCGCTCAAGGCCATGACCGCCGACGCGGGCGTGGACCTGCTCTCCTTCGGCGCTACCAAGAACGGCGCCATTGGCGCCGAGGCGGTGGTCTTCTTCCGGGAAGAGCCAGCCCGGAAATTCAAGTTCATCCGGAAGCAGGGGATGCAGCTCGCCTCCAAGATGCGTTTCGTCGCCGCCCAGTTCGAGGCGCTGCTGACTGACGAGCTCTGGCTCCGGAGCGCGGCCCACGCCAACGCCATGGCCCGCCGCCTGGCCAATGGAGTCCGCGGCACCGAGGGCGTCACCATCACCCAGCCGGTGGAAGCCAACGCCGTCTTTGCCATTCTCCCGCCCGATGACATCGCTCGGCTCCAGGAGAAATTCTTCTTCCATGTGTGGGACGAGCAGAAGCACGAGGTGCGGTGGATGACGGCGTGGGATACCACGGAAGAGGACGTGGATGCGTTTGTGACAGAGATCAGACGGGTGGGCGGATAGTCTCGACGGGCTCCTGACCATCTGCCTTGCCCACGATCCCCTGCGCCACCTTGTCCCCGCGCGTCGCATCCTCCACCAGCTGCCCCTGCTGCTCCATCCCGTATTCCTCAAACGGCTTGATGCCGGCTCGGCGCCAGTCGTAGGGATCGGTCGCAAGGCCCGCGCGGGAGAGCAGATGCTGCGCCTGCTCCTTGGCGCCGAGCACATAGTAGCGCACCGGCCCCCACGCGTCGTACTGCCGCACATGCTCCAACTCATGCGCCAGCACCGCCGGGTCATCGGCGCACCAGTCGGGCAGGAAGATCGGAATGACCCAGTGTCACTCCCCGCCCACGGGAAAGGAAAAGCACGATGCCACGCCATGGGTCGCCCGTGTTTCGGCAGATGGTCACGGGTCGCGAGTCAAGGAAACTCACTTCCCCAGAAACTCGCCGATCGGCATCAGCGGCTCAAAATGATCGCACACGATCTTGATCGTGGCCAGCATCGGCACTGCCAGGATGGCGCCCGGCACCCCCCAGACAAACCACCAGAAGGTCACTCCGCTGAAGACCGCCACCGTGTTGAGCGCCAGCCGGTGACCCAGGATCATGGGCGAAAGCACGTCGGATTCGGAAATGTGAATGGCAATGAACACCAGCGGGGCGATGAGCGCGTGTGCCGTGCTCTCGAAGGTGATCAGGCTGGCCACCAGCAGGATCAGCGCATTCATGATCGGCCCCACGTACGGCACGAAATTGAGCGTCATCGCAACCACGCCCCAGAGCACCGGATTGGGCAACCCCACCAGCCAGGCGGTGACACCGGTCAGGATGCCCACCGTCAGGTGAATCGTGCTCGTGGTCAGCATGTAGATCGAGATCTGCGCTTCGGTTTCACGCGCGATCTCCACCGCGCGCCGCTTGTCGCCGAAGCCCGGTAATACCTTGATCAGCTTCTGGAGAAACAGGTCGCCCGAGGCAAGCAGGAAGAACGCCAGGAAGATGACGATGACCGCTGCCTCCACCACTGCCCGGGTGCCACCAAAGACCCGGCTGGTCATGCTCGGCTCGGCCACCTGGACCGTCGGCGTCTTCTTCTGCTCCATCCCGGTGGCCTGCTGCACCTGCTCCGCCGCCTTGGTGACGCGCTCCATCGGTTCGCGAAGCTCGTGCACCCGGCGCTCCAGCTGTTTCATGCTGGTGGGGCCACGTGATACCCACTCAGCCGCCGGCGACGCCAGTCGGTACGCGGTAAAACTGACCAGGCCCACCAGCAGCACCATGATGAGCGCCGCCGCAATGCCCCTCGGCATGCCGGCCCGCTCATGCAGTGCACGAACCACCGGGCCGAAGAGCAGGTTGATCAGTACAGCCATGGCAACGGGAAGGAAGAAGGCCTTGGCAAAGTGCAGGGTATACAGCATCGCCAGCAGGAACAGCCCCGCCAGCAGAAAGGTCCGCACCCCGGCACTCTGGCCCAGCTCGCGCACAGACTTGTGCAGATCAGGGATTTCCGGTGGGGATTCGTCGGACATGCATACCTCGTGAGAGTCGCTGAAGGCTGTGCGACGATACCGCGTTCAGCTTTTTGCGTCCAGCTTCTAGCTCTTAATCTTTAGCTTCCAGCTTTTCGCCTTTAGCTTTTCGCTTTCAGCTTTCAGCCTCCAGCCTCATTCCTCCCCAGCTCTGCCGGCGCCTTCACGCGCCCCACCGCACCGGCCAGCGCCAGCAGCACCAGCACGTACGGCAGCATGAGGAAAAGCTGGTACGGCACATCGAGACCCAGCGCCTGCAACAGAAACTGCAGCGCTGTCGCCGCACCGAACAGCAGCGACGCCGCCAGGACACCCACCGGGCTCCATCGGCCAAGCACCACGATCGCGATCGCGACGAAGCCCCGCCCCGCCGTCATCCGCTCTGCAAAGGTGCCGACCTGGGCCAGCACCAGCGAGCCACCCGCCAAACCGGCCAGCGCTCCACCCAGAATGGTAGCACGACTCCGGACCAGTGTGATCCGGACTCCAGCCGCGCGGGCGCCCTCCAGGCTCTCTCCCGCCGCGCGCATCGCCAGGCCTTCCCGGCTTCGCTCCAGCAGCCACCATGTGCACGGCACCGCCGCAAATGCCAGGTAGGTGGTAAACGGCTGGCGGAAGAGCGCGGCGCCGATGAACGGAAGATCGCTGAGGAAGGGAAGTCGGAGTGGCCCCAAGGTGGGAAGCGAAAGCGCCGCGCCGGCAGCGCCGAACACGCCGCGGTAGATGGTGCCGGTGAACCCCACAGCCGCCAGGGTGATCGCAGTGCCGGTGATGACCTGGTCGGCTTTCCAGCGAATGGCCACCAGCGCAAACACCGTGGAGGCGAGCGCACCAGCCAGCATCGCCGCCAGCAGTCCCGTCCATGCACCGCCCCACGCCGCCCCCATGGCCGACGCAAGAGCACCCGAAAGCATCGCGCCTTCGATGCCAAGGTTGATGACGCCGGACCGCTCGGCGACGGTCTCTCCCAGGGCCGCCAGCAGCAGCGGCGTCGCCACCCGCACCGCCGCAGCCAGGAACCCGGCAACCACTGGCTCGAGCGCCATCTACGCCGCCAGCCGCGCCAGCCGGGCCCGCTGCCGGGCGTCAATCAGCACCAGCGCGATGATGAACGCCGCCTCGACCACGTAGACGATCACCGCCGGCACGCCAGCGTCGCGCTGCATCCCGGCCGCGCCCGCCTCGAGCGCCCCGAACATGATACCGCTGCCGATGATCCATGCCGGCCGGAGCCGAGCCAGCAAAGCGACCGCGATGGCGGTGAATCCATAGCCCGGCGAAAGATTCTGGTAGAGGGCGTGCGAAACCCCTCCCACCTCGGTGGCGCCGGCCAGTCCGGCAATTGCACCCGAGAGGAGCAGCGACACCGCCAGGGTTCTCGCAACCTTGATGCGACCGCTGATCCTGGCAGCACGTTCGCCCTGGCCCACCGCCAGCAGCTCAAATCCCCATCGGGTGCGGGTGAACACCCACCAGAGCAGCACGGCCAGCGCCGCCGCGAGCGCAAAGCCCAGGTGGAGACGCGTCCCCGGCAGCAGCGGCAGCCAGGCCGACCGCGCGATCGCCGCACTCTGGGGATAGACGTGGGTGGGCTCCTGCAGCGGACCCTGCACCATGAAGCTCACCAGCGCTTCCGCCACGAAGTTGAGCAGCAACGTGCTGATGACCTCGAGCACGCCGTAGCGGATCCTGAGAATCACTGGTATCAGCATCCAGAGCGCGCCCGCCAGCGCCGCCACGGCCCAGGTCGCACCGATTGCGATCAGTGGCGGCCAGCCGACCAGATGGAGCCCGACCCAGGTGGCGCCGATGGCGCCGGCGTAGAACTGGCCTTCGGCGCCGATATTGAGTGCGCCGGCTCGCAAGGCGAGCGCAAAGCCCAGGGCAATGATGATGAGCGGGGTCGCCCGGACCAGTGTGGCCGAGGTGAAGACGTACCAGGAACCGAAGGCACCGTTCCAGAAGGCCGCGGCGATGGTGAGGAGATCGGTCACGGGTCGATGGTCGACGGTCGACGGTCGACATTGCGAGGATGGCTCGTAAGGGCGACACCTGCGTCGCCCGGCGGGCCTTCTGGCGCTTCGCGCCATCGCAATGACGTGAGAGTGGCGCCCCTCACTCAGCCCCCAGCATCAGGCGGCCAATCTCCTCGCGACCCGGGACCCGTGGCCCATGATTCATGACTTCAGTCAGGTGACCGCCCTGCATCACCATCACTCGATCCGACAACGCCAGGACTTCATCGAGATCGGACGAATAGACCAGCACACCGGCGCCGGCATCCGCAGCAGCACGCAGCCGGTCATGAATGGCACGCGCCGCGGCCACATCCAGTCCGCGCGTGGGATCCTCCGCGATGATCGCCGCCGGCCGCTGTTCCAGCGCGCGTGCCAGCACCAGCTTCTGCTGGTTGCCGCCCGAGAGCGCGGCTGCTGGCCGAGTGACGGCTGGCGCCGAGATGTCAAAATCTTCAATCAGTTGTGCGGTGCGTTCCCGAGCCTGCTTCCACCGCACGCGGCCCCGGCCGCTCCACCCTGGCGAATCGCTGAGGCCAAGCACCATGTTTTCGACAAGGGAGAGGGCGGGAATCAATCCCTCGGTGGTGCGGTCTTCCGGTATGAATGCCAGCGGCCTGACGACTTCAGTTCGGCCTCGCAACACCGGCAGGAGGCCCGCGAGCGCCCGAAGCAGCTCGCGCTGGCCGTTGCCCTCCACGGCAGCGATGGCGACAATCTCTCCCGCACGGACCGACAGCGACGCCTGCCGCACCGCCAGTCCCGGGCGGTGTTCGTTGAGGACCTCCAGTGCAATACCCCCGATGGCAATCGGTGCATCGGCCGGGGCGGGAACGCGCTGCACCTGATGGTCCAGCAGTTCGGCCGCATCGAGACCAACCATGGCCGTCGCCAATGCACGCGGGGTCAGGTCGGATGGGACCCCTTCCAGGGTCACCACGCCGCGCCTCAGCACCGTTATCACGTCCGCATGCGCCAGAGCTTCGCGCAGGCGGTGGGTGATGAGCACGACGCTTCCACCCTGCCCGGCGAATTGACCAATGGTTGCCAGCAACGCCTCGGCTTCGGCCGGTGCGAGCACGGCCGTCGGTTCGTCGAGCAGCAGAATCCTGGCGTCCGCTGCCAGCGCTTTCACGATTTCCAGCCGCTGCTTCAGGGCGATCGAGAGTTGATCGGCCGGTCTGGCAGGATCAAGTGGCAGGTTGAGTCGAGCACAGACCGCTTCCACTCGGTCGGTCAGCTCCCGCGGTCGCACTTTCCAGCCGGCGGCAAGCGCGACGTTCTCCGCCACGGTGAACGAGGGAATCGCCGTCGCGTGCTGATGCACCATGCCGATCCCGGCCTGGCGGGCATCGCGCGGCGTCCGGATGCGGCGTTCGATGCCGTCAACGCATACCGTTCCCCGGTCGGCCCTCGCCATGCCATAGGCGATGTGCATGAGGGTGGACTTGCCCGCGCCGTTCTCGCCCAGCAGCGCGTGGATGGTGCCGGGCATGAGGCGGAAATCGACGCTGGAAAGCGCCTGCCTCGCGCCAAATCGCTTATCGACGCCCTTGAGCTCGAGCGCCGGCGCGGTCACAGGCCGGTAGGGTGGTCGTGAAATTCCCAGGGAAGGTCGAACTGGTCCGACAGGTGAGAGGCGAGCGCCTGAACACCCAGTGTTTCGGTCGCGTAGTGACCGGCCAGGCAAAGATTGATGCGCCACTCGTCGGCATCGAACCAGGTGTGATGGTTCGCCTCGCCGGTCACGAACGCATCCAGCCCGAGCGCGCTCGCTTCGGCAATCATGGAGCCGGCCGCGCCCGTGATGATCCCGATGCGCTGAATCCGTTCCGGTCCCGCCGGGATGAGCACTGGCAGGGCGCTGCGTTCCTGCGCGCCGCGATCTTCGTCAAGCACCCGCCCCAGCTCTTCCTGCAGGGCCGCCGGAGACTCGAGCGCGTGCGGGACCTGGCCGAACACGCCGAGCTGGATCCCGCGATACTCGCCAAACCAGCCCTCGATCCGGACGCCCAGCCGCTCGGCCAGGACGACATTGTTGCCGACCTCGGGATGCACATCGAGCGGAATGTGCGCGGCGTAGAGGGCGATGTTGTTGTCGAGCAGCGCCCGGAGGCGCCGATAGCGCCGCCCGGTGACGGGCACGTTGCCGTCCCACAGCATGCCGTGATGCACCACCAACAGGGTGCCGCCGGCCTCGCCCGCGCCGGCCGCGCTCTCGATGCTTCGGTACGCGCCGTCCACCGCGGCCACGATCCGCTCGACTGAGCCATTGTTCTCGACCTCGAGCCCGTTGACGGCATTGGGTGCGTCGGGGATCTCGCTGATGCGGAGGTACTCATTCAGGTACGCGACGATTTCCTTCAGTGGGACATTGCTCATGGCTGCCGCCCCTCCGGATCAGGATCGAGTGTCCCGTTGGCAATCGAGTCCGCCGCGGCTCGGACCCGCGCCGCGAGCGCCACCGGGACCAGCGAGTCGAGCGCAGCGTTGGGAACGTAACGAAGGACCTGGCTCCTGAGCCCAAACGATTCGACTGCCGGCACAAAGCTGCTGTCCTGGACCGCGCGGGCCAGGAGCAGGAACGCGTGTGCCAGGTCGATGACCGCCGAGCCCACCACCCGGTCCGGAGCGAGGGCACGCTGGTCGGCATTGGCGCCAAAGACGTACACGCCCGGACTTTCCTTGACCGCCTGGAACACGCCGAGGGCAGCTGCGTCGGCGTTGTGGTGCATCATGTCCACCCCGAGCCTGATCTGGGCCAGGGCCGCTTCCCGGCCGGCCGCCGCGTCATCCCAGTTGTTGAGGTAGGCCACGCGGGACTGCACGTCCGGTCGTGTCGCGCGCGCGCCGTTGAGCCAGCCGCGGTAGCCGGCGGCCACGGGCGGCAGCTCGACGCCACCGATGAAGCCGATCTTGCCCGTGCGGGTTAGACCGCCGGCCACCATGCCGGCCAGGTAGGTCGCTTCCTCGATCCGGAAGACCAGCGGCACGACCCGGCCGGTGAGCCGGGCACCGCTGTTCACCGCGAACACCGGTCCCGGGTACTGCTCGGCCACGCGTTCGGCGGGCTCCTGGAATTCGAACCCGTTGCCGATGATCAGATCGTAGCCCTGCGCGGCGTAGCTCCGGAGCGCCTCCTCCTGCGCGGCAGGCGTCCCGGCCTCGACGTGACTGACCTTGGCATCGAGCGAATCGCGAATCCGAAGGAGCCCCTGATACGCGGCAGAGTTCCAGGCGGCATCGGCGATGGAACCGGGTGTAATGAGGGCGACCCGGTACCCCTGCTCCGGAGGACGGGACGGCACAGGAAGAAAGCAACACCGTCAAGACAGCGGTGGCACAGTGACGCGTCACGTTCAAGAAAATAGGCCGCATGTTCCGAAGCGTCACGTTCCTTTCTGGCCATTTATCACGCAAATGCAACATCTCCACAGACTTACGCACTTATCAACGGCGGGAGGCTGGGAGCTGAACGCTGAACGCTGAACGCTGAACGCTGAACGCTGAAGCGAAGGGTTAGCCTTCAGCCTTCAGCCTTCAGCCTTCAGCCTTTAGCCCCTTCCCCCTCCGCCTTCTTCTCGCCGTCCGCCGCCTCGGTCATGTTCACCTCACCCGTCACCTTCCCGCCTTCCAGGATGGCAATTCTGGGCGTGGCAATGTCGCCCCGCACCAGCGCCGTGGCCTGGAGTTCCACTCGTTCCGCGGCGTTGATGGTCCCGCGAATCTCACCCGCCACCACGGCCTCCTTGGTGTGCAGGTCGCCTTCGATGATGGCGCCTGGCGAGATGATGACCTGGGCCTCGGCCCGGATGGTTCCCTTCACCCGTCCTTCCACCTTCACCACTCCCTTGGTCTCCATGTCGCCGATGATGGTCATGTCGCGTGCAACGATCGACAGCGGAATGCCGTCGCCCTTGCGCCGGTTGAATGGCGGCTTGGGCCCTTCGGCAGAGTCGGGGGTGGGGGTCGAGAAGATGGCCATTCAGCGTGCCTCCGTGATGATGCCGAGCGGATCCACGCTGTGGCCCGCCTTGCGGATTTCGAAGTGGAGATGCGGCGCGGTCGAGCGACCGCTGTTGCCTGAGAGACCAATCACCTCGCCGGCGTGGACCACGCGCCCCTTGGAGACCAGCACGCGGGAGAGGTGGCCGTACAGGGTCTGGAAATCGTCGGGGTGCTGCAGCAGCACGAACTTGCCGTAATCGGTATCCTCGCCGGTCTGCATGACGGTGGCGCCGCCGGCCGCGCGCACCGGCGTGCGCATGGCCACGGCCACGTCCACACCGGGATGCGTCTCATCCGCGCTGCTGTCCGGCACCATGCCGCGCGTGATGAAGCCGGCATCGCGGAGTGGCCACACCGCCGGCCGGGTGAGGCCGCTGGGTGGGGACGGCGAGCCGGCCAGCCGTGCCTCGACCGGTGGTGCCACAGGCAAGCTGTCGCTTGCGGCGTGCGCGAGGTCGGGCACCACATCGGCGCCCACCATGCCGCGCACCCGTTCGTACGCTTGTTGCAGACTGTCGAGCGCCTGTGCCAGTTCGCCGATGCGTGCATTGTCGGCTTCCAGGTTGCGGACCCGCCGCTCCAGCGATGGCACACGGCCGGCCGCGCGCGCCAGCGGCCCGAGGAGCACCAGCCCGGCGAGCACGGCCAGCACGGCAAGCGCGCCACCCGCGAGCAGCGCCCTCCACGTGAAGCGCGACACGCGCCAGCTGCGGGAAGCCGGCGCTCCGTCGTGGTGCACCAGGAGGTGCACATAGCGCCGCCGTGCCGGCGTGCTCATCCCTCGAAGGGCCTGCCAAGCATGAGCTCGAGCAGCCGGGCAAGATCGTCGTTCGAGTAGTAGCTGATCGAGACCAGGCCGCGTCCCTTGCGCTTCTGGGTGACGCGGACGTCGGTGCCGAGGTGCTTGCGCAGGGCGTCTTCGACGCGCTGCGCCTCGACGCTGGTGGCGAGCACCCGTTTCGGCCGGGGGGCACGTGAGGTGGCGGACACTCCGTCGTGGCGAACCCGCGCTTCGGTTTCGCGCACGCTCCAGGCTTGGTCCACCGCCTGCTGCGCCAGCCGGGAGATCCGGGCCGGAGATTCAAGCGAGAGCAGCGCGCGCGCGTGGCCTTCCGAAAGCGCACCCCGATGCACCATGCTGCGTACATCGTCGGGCAGCTTGAGAAGCCGGAGCAGGTTCGCGACCGTGCTCCGATGGCGTCCGACCAGCCGCGCCACTTCGGCCTGCGGCAACTTGAATTCCTCCTGCAACCGCTGATAGCCACTGGCTTCGTCGATCGGCGACAAGTCATGGCGCTGGAGATTTTCGATCAGCGCGAGGGTGAGCAGCGTCCGGTCATCAACCTCCTTGACGACCGCCGGGATTTCCTTCCATCCCAGCTGCTGGACGGCGCGCAGCCGGCGTTCACCGGCAATCAATTCGTAGTGACCCTGGCGTTCCCGCACCAGCACCGGCTGGAGCAATCCCGAGGCGGCAATCGAGTCCGCCAACTCGGCCAGTGTGGCGGGATCGAACTGCGTGCGGGGCTGGAAGGGATTGGGCTGCACCTCGGCGACCGGCAACTCGCGCAAGGCACCCTGGGCCTTCGCGTCCTCGCGGGATATGGGACCGAGCAGTGATTCGAGTCCCCGTCCCAGGCGGCGTCCGCCACCCGCACCGGTTGCGCTCATGACACCATCTCCTGGCTCTCCGGCTGGTCGTTCTCGATCCGCTTCATCAGCTCCTGCGCCACAGCCAGATAACTCTTGGCGCCAGCTGACTGAACATCGTAGAGCAGAATGGGCTTGCCGAAACTGGGCGCCTCGGCGAGGCGCACGTTGCGCGGGATGGGTGTGCGAAAGACCTGTCCGCCAAAATATTCCTTGGCATCGTCGGCCACCTGGCGGCAGAGATTGAGCCGGGCGTCATACATCGTGAGCAGCACGCCATCGATGGCGAGGCCCGGGTTGAAGTTCTGCTGCACCAGCCGGACGGTATTGAGGAGCTGCGAGATGCCCTCGAGCGCGTAGTACTCGCACTGGATGGGAATGATCACCCCTTGCGCCGCGGCCAGCACATTCAGCGTGATGAGACCAAGCGAGGGCGGGCAATCGACCAGCACGTAGTCGTAGTGGGCCAGGATCGGGTGCAGCACGTCGCGCATCGCCGACTCGCGGGCCTCGACGTTCACCAGCTCGAGTTCCGCGCCGACCAGGTCCTGGGTTGCCGGCAGCACATCGAGATGCGGCAGCACCGGATGCTTCATGATGGCATGATCGGCCGGCACGTGATCGATGATGGCGTCGTAGAGCGAATGCTTCACGGCCCCGCGGTCCAACCCGACACCGCTGGTGGCATTCCCCTGCGGATCGGCATCGACCAGCAGCGTGCGTCGTTCGGCCACGGCGAGCGAGGCGGCAAGATTCACGGCGGTCGTGGTCTTGCCGACGCCGCCCTTCTGGTTTGCAATGGCGATCAGGCGGGACATGTCAGGACTCGGGACGCGAGACGCGGGACTCAGGACGCCGGTCCCTGGAAAACCTACGTAATGCCTTGCAGTGCAAAAGCTTACGCTACAATATGATGGTTACTGACCGACGAGTTGCGTAAATATCGCAGCAATGCCAGCAAAATGAAAGCATGTTCCACGTGAAACAATCTCACCCGCGCCAGATGCCGCCCGAGCCCCCCTGTAAGGGCGGCCTGCGGCCGCCCCATCGCGTCCCGATCCCTCACGTTCTCCCACGCGGCCTGCGGCCGCCCCATCGCGTCCCGATCCCTCACGTTCTCCCACGCGGCCTGCGGCCGCCCATGGCGTCCCGGTCCCTCACGTTCTCCTACGCGGCCTGCGGCCGCCCCATGGCATCCCGGTCCCTCACGTTCTCCCACGCGGCCTGCGGCCGCCCCACGGCGTCCCGATCCCTCACGTCCTCCCACGCGGCCTGCGGCCGCCCCATGGCGTCCCGGTCCCTCACGTTCTCCCACGCGGCCTGCGGCCGCCGAGGGCAGTTGGGCAAGATCCGGAACCGAGCGAGCGGCGGCAGGTCGCAGGGGGCAGATGGCAAGATCGGATTCGAGGGGGTGGCGGCATGCCACGGAACAAAGGCTTCGGGAGATCTTAACGCGAGGCAGTCGCCAACTCGCCAACTCGCCAACTAGCCATCCAGCCGCCTCTTCACCACCTCCACCACCAGCGCCTGGAGGTCGGCTGGTGAGACGCCCGGAATCCGGCGGGCCTGGCCCAGATTCTCCGGGCGAGCCCGATCCAGCTTCTGTCTGGCTTCGGTGGAGAGCGAGAACAGCTCGGGGTAACGGAGGTGCTCCGGAAGCGCAAAATCCTCCATTTCCTGAAGCTTTGCCGCGGCCTCGCGCTCGCGGGCCAGATATCCGCCATACTTGATCTCAATCTCGGCCCACCCTTCCTCCCCGCTCGCTCGGTGTCCCGCACGCTCGAGCAACGGGCCCAGTCCGACACCCGGGCGCTTGACCAGCTCGGCGATCCGCGCCGGCTCGCTGATTTCCTTGGATCCCGCCGCCGCCAGCACCGGGTTCGCCTCGAACGGCCTCACGGCTGTTTCACGTGAAACAGCGAGAAGATCTTCTTCCCGGCGAAGCCGAGCCTCCGCAGCAGCACGCTCGGGTCTGGACCAGAGGCCATACCGCTCCGCCACAGGCAGGAGGCGGCGGAGCGCATTATCCTGGCGCAGCAGCAGCCGATATTCGCTCCGAGAGGTGAACAGGCGGTACGGCTCATCCACGCCCCGGTTCACCAGGTCATCAATCAGGGTGCCGATGAAGGCCTCATCCCGCTGGAGCACCAGCGGCTCGCGCTCGAGCGCCATGGCCGCGGCGTTGATCCCGGCAATGGCACCTTGGCCCGCCGCCTCCTCGTAGCCGGTCGTGCCATTGATCTGGCCGGCCAGGAAGAGTCCGGGAAGCTCCCGCAATTCAAGCGTCCGGCTCAGCTGAGTAGGCGGGAAATAGTCGTACTCGATCGCGTAGCCGGGCCGGGTCATCCGCGCCCGCTCCAATCCCGGAATCGCATGCAGCATCGCCAGTTGGACGTCAGGAGGAAGCGAAGTAGAGAGGCCGTTCACGTACATCTCGGAGGTCTCGAGCCCTTCCGGCTCCAGGAAGATCTGGTGCCGGTCGGCCTCGGGAAACTTGACGATCTTGTCCTCCACCGACGGGCAATAGCGCGGGCCGCGTCCGCTGATCGCGCCGCCGTAGAGGGCTGACTGCTCCAGATTCTCCAGGATGATCTCGCGCAGGTCGGGCCCGGTCCAGGTGAGCCAGCACGGCAGCTGGCCTGGATGCTCCGCCCGCTCATGGGAGGAAAACCAGTAGGGATCGGGATCCCCGTCCTGCCGCGCCAGTCGGGAATAATCGACGCTCCGCCCGTCTATCCTGGGCGGCGTGCCCGTCTTGAATCGCTCAACCCTGAGTCCGCTCTGCTCCAACGCCTCGGCCAGCTCGACCGAGGGCCCGTCCCCGGCTCGGCCCGCCGGCAGCCGGACGCTGGTCCCCATATGGATCCGGCCCCGCAGGAAGGTCCCAGCTGTAACAACTGTCGTGATACTGTCGTATCTGCGTCCATCCAGTGTCGTGACACCTACTACGCTTCCGGCTGAAAGGACGAATCCAGAAACCGTACCCTGTACGATTTCGAGTCCAGTGTGCCGTTCCAGCAGTTCACGCACCGCCCGCCGGTATAGCCCACGGTCGCATTGTGCCCTGGGCGACCAGACAGCCGGACCCTTGGAGCGGTTGAGCATCCGGAACTGGATGCAGGCGCGGTCGGTCGCTCGGCCCATGATCCCACCCAAGGCGTCCACCTCACGCGCCACCGTCCCCTTGGCAATCCCGCCGATGGCGGGATTGCACGACATCTGGCCGATGGTCTCAATGCTCTGGGTAATGAGCAGCGTCCGGGCACCCATGCGGGCCGCAAGACAAGCCGCCTCGGTGCCGGCGTGCCCGCCGCCAATGACGAGGACATGATAAGGAAGGGTCATGCTGGGAAAATAGTCGACGGTCCAGGGCTTACGCTCGACGCTTGACCGTTGACCGTTGACCGTTGACTGTTGACCGTCGACCGTCCCTGCTCTACGCCCGCAACCACTTCACTGCATCGCTCCATGTCGCCTTCTTTCCGTACTTGAGAATGCCGAAGCGATAGATGCGTCCAGCGAGCGCCGTCATGAGCACCAGCCCGGCCAGCATGGCGCCGATCGAAAGAAGCAATTCCCACCAGGCAATCGATGAGAACGAGAATCGCACCGGCGTCACGAAGGGAGCAAAGAAAGGAACGTAGCTCAGCGCCCGCGCCAGCGAACCGTTGGGGTCACTGAGCAGCGAGAACATGATGAGCAGTCCGGCAGCGACGAAGATGGTCACCGGTATCTGCGCTTGCTGGGCATCCTGGCTGGAATTGCACATCGAGCCCACGGCGGCATAGGCCGATGCATAGAACAGAAAGCCCAGGAGGAAGAAGAGCAGGAAGACAATCAGCAGGCCGGGAGAAACCGATGGAATTGAAAGTGATGCCAGCGAACTGGGCGACGCGCCGAACAGCGCCGCGATCTGCGCCTTGAACGACGTCAGCAAGGTGGCGGTGCCCGCCCAGATGCCAAGCTGCAGGAGCCCGGCCGAGCCGACGCCGATCACCTTGCCCATCAGCAACTGGAAGGGCGAGAGACTGGAGATGAGCACTTCGATGATCCGCGACGACTTCTCCTCGATCACTGAATTCATGACCTGGATGCCGTACAACAGCAGCGCGATGTACAGGATGAACGACATGGCGTACGCCAGCAGGAACGACGCCTCGCCGCTCTCGCTGGTGAGCTGGCCCTTGCTCACCTTGAGCGTCCGGAGATCTACCGGACGCATGACACCGAACACCACCGAGGGATCCAGACCGGAACGCTGCAGCCGTCCGCTGATCACCAGCGAACGCAGGCTGCGCTCCAGGTGGTTCATATCACTGGGGCTGCCGACATTCACGCCAAGGTAGCGCATTCTCCCCTGGCTCAGCGCCGAATCGGTAATTATCAGTATGCCGTCGAGTGAAGCCGGGCCAGCCACGCCGGTGAGCGCCACCAGGGAATCCTGTACCGAGGCGATCCGCTCTGGTGTCACCGGCACGTACCTCACTGCATACCGTGGATTGGCTTGGCGCACGGTGTCCCGCATTTCGGCGCCGAGTCGCTCAACCACCAGCTGGCCAAAGCCATCCTGCACTGCATCGAGCACCGCCACACGCTTGGGGTGTCCACCGGCGCCGGACAACAGGATCGGCAGCGTGAACATCAGGATCATCAGCGCTGGACCCAGGACCGTGCTGATCACAAAGGCCCGGGAGCGCACCCGGGTCACGAACTCGCGACGGATGACGGCAAGAATCTTATGCATCGCTGTCCTCGCCGCTCCGGAGTGCAGTCGCCGCTCCCGCGCCCACTCGTGCAATGAAGATGGATTCCAGCGAGGGATCCTGGACCGAGAATTCCGAAACGTTCACTCCCGCCTCGACCAGCGTTCGCAACAGGACCTCAGGTGGAGTCTCGGCCGTGAGCTCGGCGTCCCAGGTGCTGCCGCGATCCTGCAGTGAAGCGGCCCAGCGCCGGTCGCCCAGAATCTGCCGGGCCGCCTCTTCGCCCTCGACCACACCGATCCGGAGGTGCCGGGTTCCGGCCTCGCGTTTCACGTCGCGCACCGCGCCATCCACCACCTTCTGGCCCCGCGCGATGATCACGATATGGTCGCAAAGCTGCTCGGCCTGCTCCATGATGTGAGTGGAGAAGACCACGGTCCGGCCCTGGCGTGCAATGTCCACCACTGTGTCCTTCATCACCCGGCTGTTGACTGGATCCAACCCGCTGAACGGCTCGTCCAGCACCAGCAGCTCCGGCTCATGCAAGAGGGTACCAATGAACTGGACTTTCTGCTGCATGCCCTTGGACAGGTCTTCAACCGGCTTGTCCACCCACTGGCCAAGACCGAGCCGCTCCAGCCATCCCAAGGCCCGGCTACGCGCATCAGCCCGAGCCATGCCCTTGATCTCGCCGAAAAAAACCAGGTGGCCCAGGACCGGCATCTTCTTGTAGAGGCCTCGCTCCTCGGGCAGGAACCCGATCCGCGAGGCGAGGTGGCGGCTGGCGGGCTGCCCCAGCACGCTGATGCGACCCTCGTCCGGCGTGATGATGTTCATCGCCATCCGGATGGTGGTGCTCTTGCCGGCCCCGTTGGGACCCAGCAGCCCGAAGATGCCGCCTTCGGGCACGCTGAAGCTCAGGTCGCGTACGGCGACGTGCCCCTCGAAGCGCTTGGTAACATGGTCGAGCTGCAGGATGGGCGGCATTTGAGTGGGGGTTAGGGGGTTAGGGATTAAGGTCGCGGGTCACGTGAGTCCAGCGGAGCGCAATGGTCATCCTGAGGGAGCGCTGCGACCGAAGGATCCACTCACCATGTTCGGAACAGGGCCAGTAGATCCTTCGCTACGCTCAGGATGACATGTCGCATGGGCCGTGGCTCAGGCCCTGCGATTTACGCCTACCATTCAGGCCTATGACTCCAGCCGTCCCACATCCACCACTTCATCGTTCGGCACCACCAGGGCCCGTTCATCCACCCGGATGCCGAACTTCCGTTGCTTCTCGATCCACTCTTCCAATGGTACACCATCGCCCGGCTCATGCACCGCGACATCCTTGAGGACGACGCCCCGTTCGTTCCGCTCGTGATAACGGCCAAGGTACGTGCGGCCGGATGCGCCATTCACCACAACGGTGACGCCGTGAAGTTCCTGCCGGTTGGCATGAAAGACGTGTCCGCTCATGGCTATGCCGTGGCGCCGCAGAACTTCTCGAACGCCTGCGCCAGGTTGTCGGCGATGCTCTGCGGGCTCCGCCCCTCAATCTGATGCCGATGGACAAAATGTACCACTTCGCCATCGCGCAGCAGCGCCACCGATGGCGACGACGGCTGATAGTCGGCAAAGTACTGGCGCGCCCGTGCCGTGGCCTCGGTGTCCTGGCCGGCAAAGACGGTGAGCACCCGGTCGGGCCGGACGTCGTGCTTCAGCGCCAGTGAGAGTGCCGGCCGGGCATTGCCTGCCGCGCAGCCGCAGACGGAATTGACAAAGATCAGCGTGGTGCCACGCGCGTCGCCCAGCGCGGCATCCACCTCGGCCGCTGTCTTCAGTTCCTCGGCGCCCATCTGCGTCATCTCGGCACGCATCGGCGCCACCAGCTGCTCGGGGTAAGGCATTTCTGCTCCAGATCCAGGACGGTTGATCGAGGCCTCTTGCCTCATTCGGTCGTGACAGTCGATTCGGGCGACTCGAGCGCCGCCTTCAGGGTGTGCCAGGAAAGACTGGCGCACTTGACCCGCACCGGAAATTCGGCCACACCCTTGAACACCGCGAGCTTGCCCAGCTCAGCCGAGGTATCGGCCTTGCCGGTGACGAGCGCATGAAAACGGCTGAACAGGTCGAGCGCTTCCTGCCGGGTCCTGCCCTTGACGGCGCTGGTCATCAGTGAGGCGCTTGCCTTGCTGATGGCGCAGCCGGCGCCCTCGAACTTTACATCCTCGATCCGGTCGTCGTCGCCCAGCTTGACCCAGACGGAGAGCTCGTCGCCGCAGAGGGGATTCTGCCCCTCGGCATGGCGGTTGGCGTCGTCCAGGCGGCCAAAGTTGCGCGGCGAGCGGTTGTGGTCGAGGATGACGCTCTGGTACAGCTCGTTCATGGTGCCCATCACCCGAACACCTGTCGCGCCGAGACCAGCGCGGCGACCAGCGCCTCGGCCTCGGCCTCGGTGTTGTAGAGCGCGAAGGAGGCACGCGCCGTCGCGGGCACTCCCAGCCGCTTCATGAGCGGCTGGGCGCAATGATGACCGGTCCGGATGCAGACACCGGCGCTGTCGAGCACGGTCCCGATGTCGTGAGGGTGAATACCGTCCATGATGAAGCTCAACACCGACGCCTTGAGCGGGGCAGTGCCGATGATCCTGAGCCCCGGGACCTCCATCACCAGCTCAGTAGCATGGGTGAGCAGCCGGTGCTCGTGCTCGGCGATCCGGTCCCGGCCGATCTGCTCGATGTATTCGACCGCGGCGCCGAAGCCGACGGCGCCGGCGATGTTGGGCGTGCCGGCCTCGAACTTGGCCGGCAGGGGCGCCCAGGTGCTGCCGGCAAAGCTCACCGTATTGATCATGTCACCGCCGCCCTGGTAGGGCGGCATGGCATCGAGCAGGGCTTCGCGACCATAGAGGGCGCCGATGCCGGTGGGGCCCAGCATCTTGTGGCTGGAAAAAGCGTAGAAGTCCGCGCCCAGCGCCTGCACGTCGAGCGGCAGGTGGGGCGCGGCCTGGGCACCGTCCACCACCAGCACGGCACCGGCAGCATGGGCCAGGTCGGCGATGCGCCGCACCGGGTTGATCGTGCCCAGCGCGTTGGACACATGCGCCACCGCCACCACCTGCGTGCGGTCGCTGATCAGCCGGGCAAGGGCCTCGAGGTCGAGTTCGCCGCTGTCGGTCACTGGCGCCGGCCGGACGGTGGCGCCAGTCTGCTCCGCCATCAATTGCCACGGCACGATGTTGGAGTGATGCTCCATCTCGGTTACGAGGATTTCGTCGCCGGGCCCGAGCCGGGGCCGAGCCCAGCTCTGCGCAATGAGGTTGATGCCCTCGGTGGTGCCGCGGGTGAAGATCACTTCGTGCGCGTGGGCCGCGCCGATGTAGCCGGCCACGGCCTCCCGTGCTGCGTCATAGCGACGGGTGGCCTCGGCACTCAGGGCGTACACGCCGCGATGGATGTTGGCGTTGGTGGTTTCGTAGAACCCGCGCTCCGCGTCCAGCACGGCACGCGGCTTCTGGCTGGACGCCGCACTGTCGAGATAGACCAGTGGGCGCCCGTGCATGCTGGTGCCGAGAATCGGAAAGTCACGGCGCACCGCTTCGACATCGAGGCGCGGGAGGGCGGCGGTGGTGGTCATGCTATTCCAATGATCCCAGCCGCTCGAGCAGCAGGCGGTCCAGCTCCTCGCGCACTGGCGTGAGCGCCACCTCCGAGACCACCTCGGCCGCAAAGGCGTAGGTCAGGAGTCGCATGGCCTCCACCTGGGGAATGCCCCGGCTCCGGGCGTAGAACAGCGCCACGTCATCCAGCTGGCCCACCGTGGCGCCATGGGTGCACCTGACGTCATCCGCAAAGATCTCCAGCTGCGGCTTGGTATCGACCCGAGCCGTGCGGGACAGGAGCAGGTTGCGGTTGGTCTGCTTGGCGTCGGTCTTCTGCGCCTCGGGCTTCACGAACACCTTGCCGTTGAATACCGCGCGCGACTTCCCGTCCAGGACGCCCTTGTACACTTCCCAGCTTCGGCAATCGGGATGATCGTGGAAGATGGCGGTGTGGTTGTCCACCAGCTGCTCGCCACGGGTAAGGTAGAGGCCGTAGAGCAGCGTCTCGACATTCGAGGCGTTGAGATGCGCATCGAGGTTGTGCCGCGCGGTGGCGCCGCCCATGGCGAGCGTGAAGGAGCGGTAGTGGCTGTCCGCGGCCTGCTCCACATGGGTGCGGCCGATGTGATAGGCCTGCTCGCTCTCCCGCTGGATGCGGGTGTGCTCCACCCAGGAGTTGGCGCCGGTTACCACCTCGGTCACCACGTTGGTAAAGTACCGCGACCCGGGCGCCACCGTCACGTAGCTCTCGACGATCGACGCGTTCGCGCCATCCTCGATGATGAAGAGATTGCGGGGATGGGTGGCCGCCCCGGCTGCCTCGCCGGTGCTCACGAACAGGACCGTAACCGGCTGCTCCAGTGTCACGCCTCGGGGCACGTGCACAAACGCTCCGTCCTTCAGGAACGCGGTGTTGAGTGCCGTGAAGGCGCTGGTGGCGATCGGCGCGTGGCGCGCCACGTGCGCTTCCAGCGACGGGTCCGCCGTCACGGCCTCCGCCAAGCTGCCGAGGCGCACCCCTGCCGGCAGGGCAGGGATCTGGGAGAGCCCGCCATCAAAGCGGCCATTGATGAACACCAGCCGGGGCCACTCAGGATGGCCAAAGTGGAAAGGCGCAACCTCCGCCTCTGTGACCGAGGCAGCGGGCGCCGGCACGAACTCCGACGAGGTAATGGCCGCCAAGGGTGTGAAGCGCCATTCCTCATCCCGCTGCGAGGGGAAGCCGGACGCAGCGAAGCTCTCAAAGGCGGCGCGCCGCACCGGCACCAGCCATGCGGGCTCGGCGCCGCCATTCCGGCTGGCCACGTCAAACTGCTTCTGGTACGAAACTGCCGTCACGCCGCCCCCGCCCCGGCCGGCTCGGCGTCGGCCACCCATTCGTAGCCACGGGCCTCGAGTTCCAGCGCCAGCTCCTTGCCGCCCGACTTCACGATGCGGCCGCCGGACAGCACGTGCACGTGATCCGGCACGATGTAGTTGAGCAGCCGCTGGTAATGGGTCACGATGATGGTCGCCCGGTCGGGGTGACGCAGCCGGTTGACGCCGGCCGCCACGATCCGGAGCGCATCGATGTCGAGGCCCGAGTCGGTCTCGTCGAGGATCGCCAGCGCCGGCTCCAGCACCGCCATCTGCAGGATTTCGTTGCGCTTCTTCTCGCCGCCCGAAAAGCCGCTGTTGACCGCTCGGCTCATGATCTCCGGGCCCCACTCGACCACCTTGAGCTTTTCCTCCAGCACATCCATGAAGTCGATGGGATCCAGCTCCTCCAGCCCCTGGCTCTTGCGAATCTCGTTGTACGCCGCGCGCAGGAAGTAGGCATTGGAGACGCCGGGAATTTCCACCGGATACTGGAAGGCGAGAAAGACACCCTTCTGGGCCCGCTCCTCCGGCTCCATCTCGAACAGGTCTTCACCCTTGTAGGTCACGTTGCCGCTGGTCACCGCGTACGCGGGATGGCCGGCGAGCACCTGGGCCAGCGTGCTCTTGCCGGAGCCATTGGGACCCATGATGGCGTGCACCTCGCCCGCGTTGACCGTGAGCGAAATGCCCTTGAGGATTTCCTTGTCGCCTGCATTTGCGCGCAGGTTACGAATTTCTAGCACGTCCATGACTCCTGTGATGATAGGGACCGGTTTGGGGCTTAGGGCGAAGGGCTGATGCCTGTCCCTCGGCCCTGGCCCCTAACCTCCAACCCTGACTCCTCTTACCCGACGCTCCCCTCAAGACTGATCCCCAGCAGCTTCTGCGCTTCCACGGCAAACTCCATGGGGAGTTCCTTGAACACTTCCTTGCAGAACCCGTTGACGATCATCGAAATGGCGTTCTCGGTGTTGAGCCCGCGCTGCTTGCAGTAGAAGATCTGGTCTTCGCCGATCTTGGAGGTGCTCGCCTCGTGCTCGACCGATGCGGTCGGGTTGCGCACGTCGATGTACGGGAACGTGTGCGCACCGCAGCGGTTGCCCACCAGCATGGAGTCGCACTGGGTGTAGTTCCGCGCACCTTCCGCGCCGGGCAGCACCTTGATGAGGCCACGATAGCTGTTCTGTCCCCGGCCGGCGCTGATGCCCTTGGACACCACGGTGGAGCGGGTGTTTCGGCCGATGTGCGTCATCTTGGTGCCGGTGTCGGCCTGCTGTCTGCCGTTCACCACCGCCACCGAATAGAACTCGCCCACGCTGTTGTCACCCAGCAGGATCACGCTGGGATACTTCCAGGTGATGGCTGAGCCGGTCTCCACCTGGGTCCAGCTGATCTTGGCGTTGTGGCCGGCCTTGCCGCGCTTGGTCACGAAGTTGTAGATGCCGCCCTTGCCCTCTTCATCACCGGCATACCAGTTCTGGACCGTGGAATACTTGATGGTGGCGCCATCGAGCGCCACCAGCTCCACCACGGCCGCATGCAGCTGGTTCTCGTCCCGCTTGGGTGCGGTGCATCCCTCGAGGTAGCTCACGTAGGCGCCCTCGTCGGCGACGATCAGGGTGCGCTCGAACTGGCCGGTGTCGGCCGAGTTGATGCGGAAGTAGGTGGAAAGCTCCATGGGACAGCGGACGCCCTTGGGCACATAGACGAACGAGCCGTCGCTGAAGACCGCCGAATTGAGCGCGGCAAAGAAGTTGTCCGAAGCCGGCACCACCGAGCCCAGGTATTTCTTCACCAGCTCGGGATGCTCCCGCACGGCCTCGCCGAAGGAACAGAAGATGATGCCCTGCTCCCCCAACTTCTTCTTGTAACTGGTGCCGACCGAGACACTGTCGAAGATGGCGTCCACCGCCACGCCGGCGAGGATCTTCTGCTCGCTGAGCGGAATGCCCAGCTTCTGGTAGGTCTCCAGCAGCTTGGGGTCGACTTCATCCAGCGAGCCCAGCGGCTTGGTGCTCTTCGGCGCCGAGTAGTAGCTGATATTCTGGTAGTCCACCGGGTTGTACGTGACGTTGGGCCAGTGCGGCTCCTGCATCTTGAGCCAGCCGCGATAGGCCTTGAGCCGCCACTCGAGCAGCCACTCCGGCTCGCCCTTCTTGCTGGCGATGAGACGGACCACGTCCTCGCTCAGCCCCTTGGGGACGACATCGGACTCGATGTCGGTGACGAAGCCGTACTTGTAGGCCCGGTTGACCAGGGTTTCGACCGGCGAACTCATGTGTGCTCCTGATCCGTGACCGCCGCATCGGCCGGCGGCCGGAAGCGGACGGTGTATTGGCACGCGCCATCACCGCTCAACAGGTGCTGGCGGCGCTCGATCGTGCCGCCCAGCGTCCGCTCGAGGAAGCGTTCCTCGGCAGCGCAGATCTCGGGAAACCGCTCCGACACCGCACGCAGGGCGCAATGATGCTCGGTAAGTGACCCACAGCAGAATGTCGCGGCACCTTCGGCCATGTACCCCTCAGCCGTCCGAGCCGCCGCGACGATGGCCATCCGCTCCGGCGGCCCGGCGTTCCGGAGCGCCGGCGCCAGCCGACCGGCCTGGCTCTCGAACTGCGATTCGATGAACTGCACCGCGGCAGGCCGGCCCACGGTGGCCACCAGATGCTCCAGCAGCTGGGTCAGCGTTTCCTTATAGCGCTCAGGGAAGAGCGCCTCACCCGCCGCTGTCAGGTGGTAGGCGTGACCCGGCGCTCCCACCCGGCCCGACGGGTTGCGAGCCCAATCCACTGTCCCCGCCGCCTCGAGTTCCTTGAGATGGTGGCGGATGGCATTCATGGAAAGCCCCAGCCGGCGGGCCAGTTCCTTGGCCTCCAGGCCCGGCGTACGCTTGAGCTCCACGACCACCGCTCCCCTCGGCCCCTTGAAGCCGGCGGGAAGCTGGTCGGTGAGCAGATCAGGTGAGGCCATAGACGCGGAATGGTAACTGCAAAAGTCGGGATTCGCAAGGTTCGTCGGGTGGAATTGGTGTGAATTGTAAAGTGATATGGAGAAACGGGTTAGAGGTCTTCGGTCGTCCGTCATCGGTCGTGGACGGCTCTGAGCTCAATTGCCCTGGCGGAGCAAAAGGCCCGAAACTTCGACTGAGCCATGCCCCTTCGGTCGCTGCGCTCCCGCAGGCTGACACGTTGACGACCGATGACCGATGACCGACGACCGTTGACCGTTCTCCCTCCATTCCCGATCTTCTTCCCATGACCATCCACCGCATCCGCCTCCTGGGCGACCCTATCCTCCGTGCCCTCTGCGAGCCCATCGAGAAGCCCTCGTCAGCCGCCATTCGGGTAATTCTGGACGACATGCGCGAGACCCTGCGGGATTGGCAGAGCCGCTTTGGCAGCGGCCGGGCCATCGCAGCGCCCCAGATCGGGGCGCCAGTGCGGATGGTCTACGCCGAGATGGAAAAGCCCTGGGTGCTCATCAACCCCGAGATTGTGGACATTGGCAACGAGGACTTCAGCGTCTGGGACGACTGCTTCTCGTTTCCCAATCTGCTGGTCCGGGTCTCACGTGCCTACCGGCTCCGGGTGCGCTACCAGGACCAGAAGGGTGCGTGGCATGAGGATGACCTGGAAGGGCGACCGGGCCGAGCTGGTGCAGCACGAACTCGACCACCTGGACGGCGTCCTGACCGTGGACCGGCCGCACGGCCTGGATCCCTTCTGTCTCAGGGAGGAATGGAACCGGCTCCACGCGGCAAGCGGGCGCTATGGTCCGCCGGAACCGCGAACCGGCATCTATGCGACGCCGTTGACAGGGCTGTTGTGAGGCGGCTGGACGGCTAGACGGCTAGACGGCTAGACGGCTGGACGGCAAGTTGCCCAGTTTCTGCTCCCAAACACCAGCTCGCTCGCCCACTAGCTCTCTCGCCCATTCGCCGTCTCCTCCGGCATCGCCGCCTGGTTGCCATCCCTCAGCGCGTTGTAATGCGGCGACATGATCTCGACCCCCGCTTCGTTGAACTTGTCCTGGATGTTCTGGTGCAGCTCGGCATAGATCGCAGCCATCCGCGCCGGCTTGTGGGTGTAGGCGTTGATCTCGTACTGCACGTAGAAATCATCCAGCGCCGTCTGCAGCACAAACGGCTTGGGTGTGTCAACGAGGTCGGTCGTGGCCGTGGCCGCGGCACAGAGCAGCTCGTGCACCTGCCGCCAGGGCGCGTCGTAACCGATGGTCACGGTGGTGTGCAGGATCAGCCCGTCCTCGTGCGCCGCCGTGGTGTAGTTGATGATATGGCTGCCCAGCACCATGCCGTTGGGAATGGTCACTTCCACGTTCTTGATGGTCCGCACCCTCGTAACCAGCAGCGTACGTTCCAGTACGTCGCCCGTCGTATCCGAGATCCGGACCCGGTCGCCCACCTCGAATGCCCGGGCGTAGGTCAGCACTACCCCCGACACCACATTGGCAATCGCCGAGCTCGAGCCCAGTGAAAAGAGCACGCCGAGGAAGATGGAGATGCCCTTGAATGCATCGCTGTGCGCGCCCGGCAGATAGGGGAACAGCACCACCGCCGCGAACGCCAGCATCAGGAAGCGAACGATCTTGAAGGTCGGCTCGGCCCACTCGCGGTGGAACCCCGTCAGTGTCACCGCGCCGGTCCGCAGCGCACGGAACACCAGGTGCACCACCTTGATCGCGTAGCGCAGCGCCAGGATGATGATGCCGATGTAGAACAGGTTGGGCAGGTACGTCACCAGTGCCTGCCAGAGCTGCGCCAGCGGTGCCAGCACGTACCAGGTCATGCGGGGCGCGTATTGCTGGGTCCAGGGGAAGAAGCTGAGCACCAGCGGAATGAAGAAATACAGCAGCACGACCGTGAGTACGATCCGTGCCACTCGCGCGGCGGCAATCAGCAGGTTGGTGAGCCGTGTCGACGACATCAGCACCAGCCGCTGGACCCTGAGCGCCGGTATCCGGGTGCCGCGCCAGCTTTCCAGCGTCCGGTAGATGCGGGGAAACAGAAGCTTGAAGAGCCAGAGCAGAAGGACCAGCAGGAGAATGGCGCCACCGGCGTAGGCCGCGTCCACCAGCAGCCCTTCGAAGCTAAACTTTTCGACCGCGCCGGCGAGCGTGCCCGAGATCCGGCTGGCGTAGCGTTGCGCCGCCTGTTCCGTCGTGAGATGAAGCGGGACAGCATCCGCGGGCATCACCGTCATGATGATGCTGTCACCCAGCGCCAATATTGAACCGTTGGTTCCTGTCCGCACCGTCACCGAGTCGAACAGATCCCCTGTGCGTATGTAGCGATCCAGGCGGGCCGAAATGGCGGCCGCACGATCTTCCGCGCTGAATGCGCCCAGCCGCCCATAGAGCTTGAACAGGGTATCGCCCATGACGACAACGCCAGCACCCACCGGTGCCGGAGCCAGACTGTCAGCGGCGACAGAATCCTGCGCCCTGGCGGCGCCGGGAACGCCGGCGACCAAGGCGAGCCAGACCAGGATCGTGCCGGGGCGTCCGATGCGGAGGCTCAACCCTCCATGTCCTGCGGCAAGGGGTTGCCCGGCCGCTCGCCATCCCAGAAGACGCTGACGATCCACCATCGGTGACCGTCCCAGAAAAGCTGAATCGAATTGATGCCGCGCTGGAATGGGGTGGTCTCATCCCGGCGGAAGCTCGCATAGGAACTGAAGACGTGGGCGATGTTGCCGTAGCGCTCGACGTGGTTCACCAGCGACTGCTCGCGGAACCCGAGCGCCTGCAGCAGCGAATCAGCGGCCTGCTGATACTGCTCCGCGGTAAAGATGCGCCGGTGACAGTGGCCGGCCGAGTCGCAACCGGTCGGGATGAACTGCACCGCGGGATCCAGCAGCGAATAGAACCGGGCCCACTGCCTGGGCTGGCCCACCGGCCCGCTGATGGTCTGATAGAGCGCGGAGACGATTGAATCGACGGTAGCGACATCGGTGGAAACCGCAGGCGGCTGGGCGGTCGTCGCGGTATCGCGCGTGACCTGGGCCTGGGCCGACGCGGTGGTTGCCAGCGTCACCACGATCGCCATCACGACGATTGCTGTTGAGCGTATCAGCGCTCTCATCTCGGATAGCCTCCGCTTGCGAATCAGTATGAATGGACGGCGCGCGCCACCGAGGAAAAGCTACGGCTGGATCCGGATCCAGACCATGCCCGTCCTGTCAAAACCATCGCCCCAGTCGCACGAACAGCAGTTCCCGGTCGCCGGTGAAGCCCAGCTCGACCCGCACCGGTCCCACCGGCGTGTCGGCGCCGACGCCACCCCGGATGCCGGTGTGCCAGCCGCCGCTACCGAGCAGCGCCCCGCCCGTCGCTGAGCGGCCAACCATGCCGTCCACCCGCACATGCAGCGGTCCGACCACCGGGTAGGCGAGTGCCAGGCCAGCCAGGGCTTCCCGGTCTCCTCGCAGTTCGCCGATGTGCAGCCCGGCAAAGCCGTCGTCGCCGCCCAGCACGAGGGTGTGCTGCAACGGAAGATCCTCGCCCGCGCCGAGGCGAACATGAGGATTGAGGTCCAGCGCGCCAAGGGGAATGACCGGGGACAGATCCACGCTCAGGCGCTTGAACTCCTGGTTCCAGGTGGCATTGATCGTGACGTCTCGGGTTCCGTTCCGGTTCAGATGCGTGAGTTCGAACTCGGCACCCAGCGCATCGGCCGTGCTGCGGTCATCGTTTCTCCACCAGAGCGCCGAGCCGCTCAGGGTCGTCGTCCAGCTTCGGAAGAAGGTGCGTTCAGCACCGAGCAGCGCTTCCGCCTCCCGGGTCCGGTCGATGCCGATCTGTTCGCCCATCGCATCGAAGCGGCGGATATGCTCGAAGCCTACCCTGACGGTTGCTCGGGGCACCACCAGCTGACCCAGCAGCTCGCGCTGCTTCTGCAGTCCCAGGACGAGGTCCTTCTGGAGGTTGCCGACTTCGCCCAGGATGCTCGCCGCCGCACCGCCAGGCAGGGAACGATCCACGGCACCAGCCCAGAACCTGCCGCCCATGTCATTGTCATATGCCGCGCCCAGCGCTGCGACCCTCACGGGCCCGCGTTCAGGGACCACGTGCAGCTGGACGCTGTCGCCCTGGCCCGCTGGATGCAGCCAGAGGGCGGTAAACCGATCCGAGGCCCCCAGCTTGAGGAGACGTGAACGGAGCCGGTCGGCATCGAGGGCGTCGCTGCCGGCGAGGCCCAGCAGCGTCGCGACGTCGGTGGCCTTGTGCCGGGCGGTGTCCTCGACTGTGATGCCCGTCAGCACCGACGGTTCCGCGATGCGCGGCACCGTGCCAGTGGGCGGACAGGTCATGGCCGGCAGGACCGTGTCGGCCGCGAGCCGTCCGCGCAGGATCAATGCGTTCACCCGCCAGGGTGTGAAGTCCAGGCTGCGAAAGCCAGCCACGTTCGGGCGGACGTAGATGTCGTTCATCGCCCAGCGAATCGAGCGGCTGCTCGAAGAGGTAGCCCAGCATCCGCTCCGCCAGCGTCACCGGCGAAAAGAAATTGAGTGAATCGGGCGCCCGCTCGGTTGCATCGGCCACGATCAGCCGCTCGGCGCCCGCCGCGCGCGCGATGGCGATCGGCACGTTGGCGCTGAGGCCGCCGTCAGCCAGAAACTGTCGGCCGAACTGTTCGGGCGGAAAGATGAAGGGGATCGCTATGCTGGCGCGCACCGCCTGCGCCAGATCCCCGTGCGAAAGCACCACGGGCCGGTGGGTGCCGAGGTCGGTGGCGACGATGAGCAGCGGAATCGGGAGCCGACTGAAGTCGCCCCGCGCAATCAGGTTGCCGCGCAGCATCGCAGCGTCGAGCAGGGCGTTGGCCTCAGGCTCGTGGACGGCGGGATTCTGCAGGTTGAAGCCATGGTCACCCTGCTCCCAGACGAGCAGCGGTTGCAGCTGTCCCAACGCGCGGGGCGCCCGCGGATCGAAAGTGCCGAACAAGGTCCCGATCGGAAAGGCGCGCGCCAGCGAGTCGATGGTGGAGGCGGGATAGCCGCTGGCATACATGGCGCCGACGGCCGCACCCATGCTGCTGCCGACGATCAGGTCGGGGCGGATGCCCAGGCTGTCCAGCGTGCGCAGCAGTCCGATATGCGTCAGCCCCTTGGCGCCGCCGCCGGACAGCACCAGTGCCGTGCGCGGGGCGGCGCACTGCTGTGCGGCCGCGGTGCGCGCAGCCGCCAGCGTAAGCAGCACAAGGGAGAGAGACCGGACCCGGAAGTTCCGCATGGCGCCGAAAGCTAATCAGCCCCTTGCGCGGCATTGGGCACGTTGCAATTCTTGGCTCACGCGAAACGCTCGCGCCCCCTTTGTCTTCCCTGCTGGAGGTACCGCCGCAATGCCGTACGTGATCACCGAGGCCTGTATTGGCGTGAAGGACCGGGCCTGTGTGGATGTCTGTCCGGTGGACTGCATCTACGAAGGGGAAGATCAGCTGTACATCCACCCCGATGAGTGCATTGATTGCGGCGCATGCGAACCGGAGTGCCCGGTGACGGCAATCTTCCCGGAGGAGGATGTGCCGCCTACCCTCACGTCGTTCATCGAGAAGAATCGCGAGATCTTCAACAGCGACGCGCCGCCGGGGAGGCCGGAGAGGTAGGCGGACAGGCGGAGAGTGAGTCGACGGTCGACGGTCGACGGTCGACGGTCGACGAAGCTCGCTTGATCGTCACCCCGGTGCAAACCGGGGCCCATGAGGGACTCGGACACGGCAACTACGCACGGGTGGACCCTCATGGATTCCCCGTCATTCCCGCGAAAGCGGGAAGTTCTCGGGAATGACGGTTCGACGACAACCTGCCCGTCTCGCCCGCCCTGCCCATCTCGCCCGTCCTGCTAATCCCCCAACGACGGCAGACTCCGCAGAAAATCCGCCAGCAATTTCGTGGTCGCCACCGGTTGCTCCACCGAGACGATATGGCCGGCGCCGTGGATCACCTCCAGGCGGGCGCCGGCAATGGCCGCGGCCATGCGGTGCGCCGAGGCGGGTGGCGTAATGCGGTCATGCTCGCCCACCGCCACCAGCGCGGGAAGCTCGAGCGACTCCAGTAGTGCAGTGCTGTCGGCCCGGTCGCGCATCGCCGCCAGCGCACCGACGATGCCTGGCACGGGCGTGGCGAGAATGATCCGTTCGACCTGGTGCCAGGGCTCTCCCACCTGATCGGCCGTCTCACGGGCAAAGAGTTTCGGAAGCATGGCTGCCGCCACCGCGCCTGCACCGGTGTCCCGCGCGGCCTGCGCCGCCGCATCGCGCGAGCGCCGGCCTTCGGGTGAATCGCTCTCGGCCCGCGTGTCCATCAGAATCAGGGCGCGCACCCGCCCGGGATGACGGCGCAGGAATTCGAACGCGATGTAGCCGCCCATGGACAGCCCGCACAGCACCACTTCCTCGACGCCCAGCGAATCCAGCAGCGCCGCCAGGTCCTCGGCGTACGTGGTCATGCTGTAGCCCAGGTCGGGCGCGTCGGAGCGCCCCATGCCGCGGAGATCCGGGGCAATGCGTCGCCATCCGTCCAGATGCTCGAGCTGGTGGCGCCAGATGCTCCGGTCCAGCGGATAGCCATGGATGAACAGGATGGCCGGTCCCTCTCCCGCCACGTCCACGGCCAGACCCACGCCATTGACCGTGATCCGACGCACCGCTTCCCCATCCGGCGTCTCTTCCAGCAGGCCGGCGATCACGTCCGGCACCGGCGCTGGCCTGCCGTTGCCGCCCAGGCAGACGAAGACGAATTCGGCCGTGGCGGCAAGCGCATCGTCGCTCAGCCGGCGGGCGCTCTGGCGCAGCGTGAAGCTGGTGCGTCCCAGATGCGTCAGCGTCTGTTGGAAGCGGAGCTGGTCGCCAGGGAAGACCTGGGCGAGGTAATCCACCGAGGCATGCCGAACGGCCGGCCACACGCCCGCGCGCTGGAAGACATCCAGGCCGGGGCCCGCCAGAAACACATCCCACCGTGCGCGCTCGAACAGGACCAGAAAGGCGGCCTGGTTCAGGTGACCATACGAATCGCACTGGTCGGGATAGACGGTGACGTCGATCTCAGGAAGGGACATGGATGGAGCTTACGCTCCAGGCGGCCAGGCGGCTAGACGGTTGGACGGCTGGACGGCTGGATGGTTAGGTTCCATCATCGTGCGCACCTGGCCGCCCGAGCGTCCGGCCGTCCGACGCTCTAGCCGTCTAACCATCCAGCCATCCAGCCGCCCATGCCAGACACCGACTATATCCGACACGCCGCCAAGTTGGCGCGCCAGGCGCAGATGCAGGCCGCCATGGGTGAGACGCCAACCCTGGACGCCGATTTCTTCAAGACGCTGGCCAAGGCGCTGGATGAGATGGCGCAGGGATTGGAACAGGTCGCCAGACGGGCGCGCGAGTGACCGGGCGCCAGCCCCGTCCGCTCCGCGACATGACGTTCGTCCACTCCGATGCGGGGTTGGCGGCCTGGCTGGCCGACGCCCAGGATGCCGCACTGCTGGCGCTCGACACGGAAGCCGCCAGCTTCCACCGGTACGAGGACAAGGTCTACCTGCTCCAGCTGTCCACCCGCGAGCGCACGGCCGTGGTGGACCCTCTCGCCGTCAGCAGTCTGGACGCCATCGGCGACCTGCTGGCCGATCCGGCGGTGGAATCGGTGTTCCATGATGCCGACTATGACCTTCGGCTGCTGGCCCGCCAGTTCGGGTACAAGTGCACCAGTCTCTTTGACACGCGGGTGGCGGCCCAGCTGCTCAATGAGCCCGGGATCGGGCTGGCGGCACTGCTCGAGAAATACCTGGGCGTGAAGCTGGACAAGCGCTTCCAGCGGGCCGACTGGTCGGCTCGGCCCCTGAGCGACGACATGCTGAGATATGCCGCCTCGGACACCGATTATCTACCGGAGTTGCGAGACATACTCCGTGACGAGCTTGTGGCCCGAAAGCGCCTGCACTGGGCGGAGGAGGAGTTCGCCCTGCTGACCGAAGTGCGCTGGCCGGATGCCGAGGGCATGGAACCGGGTTGGCTGCGGATGAAGGGCGCCAAGGTGCTCAAGCCGCGCATGTTGGCCGTCCTGGCCGAACTCTGGACTTGGCGCGATGAGGAAGCCAGACGGCTGGACCGCGCGCCCTTCCGGATCATGAACAACGAGCCGATGATGACCATGGCCAAGGAGCCGCCGGCAAGCCTGGATGAGCTGGCCAAGGTCAAGGGCGTGGGGCGCGACATTGCCGCCAAGCGCGGCGCCGAGATCATGCGAGCCATCCAGCGGGCGCTGGCCATTCCCGAGTCGCAGTTGCCGCGCCGGGAGCGCCTGCCCCGGCGCCCACCAGATCCTGAACAGGACGCCCGGCTCGAACGCCTCAAGGCGGTTCGCAACGAAGCAGCCACGACCATTGGGCTCGCGCCGGGCGTGCTCTGTCCCAACGGAATCCTGGAAGGCGTTGCACGGCTGGAGCCGGCCACCAGCGAAGAGCTGCTGGAGGTGCCCGGAATCCGGCGATGGCAGGTGGAGGAAATCGGGAAACAGCTGCTGCGGAGTGTTGCCGCTAAAACCCCATGAAGGCCTTGACACGCGGGTCCATGCGCTCAGGCGTCCAGTAGGGTTCCCAGACCAGCTCGACCTCGACCCGATCAACCCCCTCGAGATCGTTAACCACGTTGCGCACGTCTTCCATGATCTGCCCACCGGCGGGGCAGCCGGGTGACGTCAGGGTCATCCTGACGATCACGTCGGCATCCACGCCGGCAGTCTCGTTCACGATGACATCGTAAATCAATCCGATATCCACGATGTTGAGGCCCAGCTCGGGGTCCTTCACGCCGCGGAGCGCCTTGCGGATGGTGTCAGCTTCGATCATGAATGGAATATAGCGCGGCGGATGGCCTGCGGACCGCCCGTACAGATCCTGCGTCACGAATCTCGGGTTACGAGTTTCGCATCCTGGGCGGGCATCGCCCGGGCCACGGCATCTGCCACAGCCGAGCGCACTTGGGCCATCGCGCGCAGCGAATGTCGGGCACGCGGGTCGAAACTCCGGTTGGCCAGGAAGATCACGAAAACATCGCGCGCCGGATCCACCCACATTTCGGTACCGGTCCAGCCGGTGTGCCCATACGCCGTCGAACTGAGCAGGCGGCCATAGACCGACGTTCCTTCGTAGGTGGGATCGGGAGAATCCCAGCCGAGGAGCCGGGAGCCTGACACGCTGGTACCGGTCAGGAACTCGTGCACCGTGGACGCCTTGACCCACATGGTACTGTCATCCAGCGCGCCGTCCCGAAGCCAGGTCTGGGCAAACCGCGCCAGGTCGGAAGCGGTGGCAAAGAGACCTGCATGGCCCGAGACGCCCTCGAGCATCTGCGCGTTCTGGTCATTCGGCACGCCGGCGACGACTTCACCCTTGAGGAACGAGCTGGGCGCGATCCGAGCCAGCAGCGAGTGCGGTGGCCGGAACATCGTCTGTGCCATGCCCAGCGGATCGAAGACTTGCTGGCTGAGCACCGAGTCGAGCGGCATGCCCGAGGCAGATTCCAGCACCAGGCCCAGGAGAATCCCGTTCAGGTCACTGTAGACCGGGCTGGTGCCGGGAGCCTGCCGAAGGGTCGCGGCAGTGACCTGGGCCAGCGCTTCGCTCCGGCTGGTGGCCGTGCGGTAGAGCGGCAGGAACGGGGGCAGCCCACTGGTATGCAGGAGCAGCATCTTCACCGTCACCGAGTCCCGAAGCCCACCGCTGAACTCGGGCACGTACTGCGCAACCGGCGCATTCAGATCCAGCACGCCCTGGTCCACCATGCGAAGCGCCGCGCCGGCCGCAATCACCTTGGTGAGCGAGGCGAGATCCCACAGCGTGGAGTCGGCGCGCGGGCGGGGCGACGAGCTGCTCCAGGTGTAGTGCCCGAATCGCGCCGAATGCAGAATGCGGTCATGCGTGCCGATTACCACCACAGCGCCGGGAAACACGCCGCGCTGAATGCCGAAGCGGACCGCCTTGTCCACCGCAGAAAAATCGCGCGTGGGACCGGTTGGGCCGCCGAAGCCAGTGGCGGCAGCGACGAGGAGCAGCGAGGTGATCATTGGCCGCCCGCCGAATCGGAAATGGGACCGACGGGCAGGGCGTACAGCAGTTGTGCCGTGGCTCGGTCGCGATCGGTGAGCGCACCGACTCGCGTGGCCGGGAACATCACGTCCGCCGAATCGGCCGAGTGGGGCAGGCCGATGGCGTGGCCGGTCTCATGTACCGCCACAGCAAAGAGGGAGGCGTCCGGCAACCGGACGCCCGTCTGGGTATGGATGGCCAGCGACACCGAGGCCCGGCGCACCCGCCCAACGCGATCCCACGTGAGATCGGTCTGGCCGGCACGGTCATAAGGAAAGCGGTCGATCCACCGGAAGACGATGTCGGCCATGGTGGTGTCACTGATCAGCTCGAACCGCACTCCGGAGCCGGAGGTGGACCAGAGGTCGAGGGCGCGATGCACAAAACTGGTCATGCGGGGCTTGTAGCCGGCCACGTCACCATCGACGATGGCGACCCGCAGCGGCAGGCCCGCGCGGTCGGGCCAGCGCCGGACCACCGAGTCGGTAGAAGCAAGCAGGGAGTCGAGGTAGGTGGACATCCCGGCCCGGGCGATCTGCTGGCGGGCCGCAAGCCGGGCCAGCCGATCAATCGTGGGCGTGGCCGCCGGGCCCGCGGCCGGCCGGGCGACCCGGACAGGCGCGGCAGCCGTACGGGCCCCGGACGCCCCGACCATCGTGGCAGGCGCCACGGGCTGCGGGGTGTCGCGCGGCTCACGCAGGTGCTGCACGCGGTCCACGAGGACGATAATTGCAAGTCCCAGTGTGAGAAGCGGCAAGGCGAATCGTTTCATGGCGTCCGGGTAAAGTCTCCCGCAGGTAATGCAAGGGCCGGGCCGCTCGGGTGGCGCGCCGGGGCGACGCTGCCTAACATTGGCCCCGGCGGTTCCACGGCGCCAGCCGCAGCCCTTTCAGCAAGGAGCAGGTTCCGATCGTGATGGGTTGGTTTGCGCGGGCCCTGGTCCGCTGGCGCTGGGCTGTCCTCGGCGCGTGGATCCTCATCGGCGCGGTGGCCGCGATCCGCGCCCCGGCCACCCCCAAACTGCTCAACGTGCGGGGTGGCAGCAACAAGCTGACCGAGGCGGCGCTCGCCGATCGCGCGCTGAAGACCCGTTTCGCCGAGTCGCTGAGCGACTTCTTTGCCCTCACGCTCGAAGGGCCGGCCCCGTTCGACAGCGGCCGGCCTCGCATGGTGCTGGACAGCATCTCCAGCGCGCTGGCCCGCCAGCCGTACATCCGCAGCGTCGTCTCCTGGCCGCTGACGCACGATTCCACGTTCATCAGCAGCGATCACCGGGCCACGTTTCTGGTGCTCGCACTCACGGTGACCGAGAGCGACACGGTCGCCAACCTGGTGACGCCGGTGCGGTCGGTGATTGCCGCGACGCTGCGCACTTTTCATGACAGCGACCAATATACGGCACACGTCACCGGCCGCTCGCCACTCGACCTCGACGTGCGCAAGGTTTCCACCGAGGACAGCAAGACCGGCGAGGCGCGGCTGCTGCCGCTGACGCTGGTGGTGCTCATCCTCGCATTCGGCGCACTGGTGGCGGCCGGCCTGCCACTGGTGATTGGCTTCCTGGCCATCGCTGTCTCGCTCACGATCATCGGGCTGCTCACCAGGATTACGCCCATGTCCATCTTCGTCCTCAACATGACGACGATGATCGGGCTGGGCGTGGGCATTGACTACTCGCTCCTGGTGGTGACGCGCTTCCGGGAAGAACTGCGGCGTGGCCACCGGCGTCGGGAAGCGGCGGTCAATACGGTGCGGACCGCAGGCAGCGCCGTGGTGACATCCGGCATGACCGTCGTGGTGGGGTTTGCGGCACTCCTGTTCACACCACTGATCGAGACCCGGAGCGTCGGCCTGGGCGGACTCGTGGTGGTCGCCGTTGCAGTGCTGCTGTCGATTACGCTCCTCCCTGCCCTCCTGGCCATCATGGGCCGCGACATCGATCGTCCCCGGTGGCTGGCGCGGCGACTCACGTGGTATCACTCGCCGCGCGCCTGGGAAAAGTGGGCGCGCTCGCTGGCTCGCCACCCGCTCCGCGCCCTCTCCATGGGCGGGCTCGCGATTGCGGTGCTCACCACACCACTGCTCTTCATTCGAATCGGCCTGCCGGCCCGCAACTGGTGGCCCTCGGCGACCGAAGCCGGCCGTGGGCTGGAGACGCTCACGCGCATGGGTGTGGCGGGCTACATCCAACCAGTCCGGGTGGTGGTGGAGCTGCCGCCTGGCGGGAATGCGGTGAGCGCTGCCTCGCTTCGGGGCATGATGGCGCTCCGGGATTCATTCCAGGCCGACCCCCGCGTGCGTGAGGTCCGCAGCCTGGTGAACATCGGCGGCCGTCAATCCATTCTCGAGCTGTCAGCCTTGTACAGCGAGCTGGACAGCGCGCGCGCCGAGTATGGCGAGTTTGTCAATGCGTACCTGAGCCGTGACAGCCGGGTGGCGCTGATGGATCTCATCCCTGCCGATACCACCTCGCTCACCAGTACCCAGGAACTGGTGCGCCGGGTGCGGGACATTGTGGCCCACCCGCCGAAGCAGCTCCGCACTGCCACGATCAGGGTGGGCGGCTACTCGGCGAGTGCGCTGGATTTTCAGGATGACCTGATGGCGCGCTTCCCGCTCATTGTCCTCCTGGTCCTCGGCGCCACCGGCGTGATGCTGGCGATTGCCTTCCGGTCGGTGCTGGTGCCGCTCAAGGCCATCATCATGAACAGTCTCTCGGTGGGCGCCACGTTCGGGCTCATCGTGCTGGTGTTCCAATACGGCCTCGGCGCCCGGATCCTGGGGCTCTCCGGCGCCACGTCGGCCATCTTCGTCGTGGTACCGGTGCTGGTCTTTGCCGTGGTCTTCGGCCTCAGCATGGATTACGAAGTGTTCCTGCTGAGCCGCATCAAGGAAGCGTTTGACCGCACCGGCCGGAACGACGAAGCAACCATGGAAGGCGTCGCCGCCACGGCGAGCGTCATCACCTCCGCCGCGCTCATCATGATCATGGTGTTCGGGGTGTTTGCCTTTGCGCGAGTGCTGGTCATGCAGTTCCTGGGCTTTGGGCTGGCGGTGGCGGTGCTGCTGGATGCGACCATCATCCGGATGGTGCTGGTGCCGTCCTTCATGCACCTGGCCGGACGATGGAACTGGTGGCCGGGGGTGCGGAAGGCCGACAGCCGGGAAGACGGCAAAACGGGAAGACCGATTGCTCCAGATCTTCCCGCCGTCCCAACGTCCCGCCCTTCCGACTGACTTCCGGTCTGTCCGTCTACCTGATCGCCCCCATGACGCCGCGGACCATCCAGATCAGCCCGACGGTCAGCAGCGTCAGCAGGACCACTACTATCACGACTTCGGCGATACCGGCCGCGCGGTACAGGCCGATCCGCTCCCGGTCGGCGCGGGCGGCCGCACGCCGGGCCTCGATTCTGGAGATGGCAGGCGACGAGACCGGTGTGCTGCCTTCGGGCGACAGGGATGGAAACCCCTCGGGCGAGCGTCGTACGCTGCCGAGAACGAGGCGATCTTCCGGAGGCCGAAAGCCCATCCGTTCGTTCCACGCTGATACGATGCCAGAGTGATTGCGCACCGGCTGCCACGCCTGCCTGGCGTAGTCGAACACGTAGTCGTCCACGTCCAAATGGCCCGCCTCGAGCGCATCGAGCAGCGAATCGAGCGTGAGCCAGGGGGTTTCGACGCCGGCGGAATTGCTGGTCAGGAACGGGACGGGCACGCCTGCCGCCTCTCAAGAGGTTGCCTGCAACATTCATCCAATCGCCGATACCCGCAATAGCGGTGGGCAGCGGGACTCAGAAGAAGTCTGCGGTGCCTGACCCGAATCGAGGATTGACCACGTTATTGAAGATCGAGCCGAAGCTGTAGCTGAAGCCGGCCGAGAGGAAGTAGCGGTAGTCGGTGGCAAGCTCCTGCTGCTGGAGGAGAATCTCCTCGGGGGTCAGGCCCTGGGCCGGCAGGTAGAGCTGGTCCCGGACGCGCGAAATGCTGCCGTCCAGCTCCAGCGAGAGTCCCTTGAGCAATCGCACCTGGAGGTCCGTGGAGAACCGCACCGAATTGCGAGCGAGGTCATGAAGATACTGTCTCGCTCGGAGCCGGAAGCCGGCCGATCCCCATGGCTGGGTGGCATCAAGTTCGGCCTCCAGCGAATGCTCCAGCAGCGTCTGCCGGAGCTTCTGGTAGATGGTCACTTCATCGTAGCGGAAGTAATCGGCGCCCAGCTGGTACCGGATGGTGAGAAGCCGGCCCGCCGAGGCACTGTAGGGAAACACGTCGTACTCGACACCGAGCGCACCGCGGAGGCCCAGCCGGCGGTTGCTGTAGCTGGACCGGCTGGCGGCCACGGCCGCGCCGATGCCCCAGTGCGGCCCCATAGTCCTCACGACTGATGCTTCGGCGCCGTATTCCCGCTGCGTGCTGCTGACCGTCTCGGTGCTGTCCAGGTCAAAGGAGTTCTTCTCATAACTCCCATCCAGCGACAACGAGAGCTTGAGCGCGTCGGTGTTGCGGTTGGCGGAGACACTGCCTTCGAGGTCGGTGCTCTTCTGGTGCGACTCTCCCTCGAGGCGCGTCTGCCCGTCAACGCGGAAGACCCAGAAATTCCACGGATCCTGGGCCGGCGTCGTCTCGGCGGTGCTGTCGAGCGCCGGGCCGCGATAGCTGATCACCAGGTCCCGGCCAATGGGCGACCGGGCGACGAAGCGTACCAGCCCCAGCTTGAAGGTCCGGGCCAATCCCTCCCGCACC
This sequence comes from uncultured Gemmatimonadales bacterium, assembly GCA_963798915.1. Lineage (GTDB taxonomy): Bacteria > Gemmatimonadota > Gemmatimonadetes > Gemmatimonadales > GWC2-71-9 > CAMLHP01. Next base: position 159,296 of record CAWCVB010000007.1, read on the forward strand.
TGATCATCGGTCGCATCCTGGGGCGCAAACCACGAGAGCGAGTCCCGGGTGGCGGCAAAGGCATGTCGACCAATGAAGACCGCGGCATAGGCCGCGCCGCCACCGCCGGTTCGCTGGCGGGTGACCAGGATGTGCACATCGGCGTCCTGGGGCGAGCGGACATAGTCCACAAAGGTGATCTGGCGAACGAAGTAATCGTCGTCGCAGTGGAAGTGCTGGCAGTCGAGGTAGACCCGGATCGGTGAGACCTGCGCGGCCGCCGTGGCCGGCAGCAAAAGCAGCAGGAACAACAGCAGCGACCGCGCCATGTCAGCCCAGACCCTTGGCATCGAGCCAGTTGCTTCCCACTCCCATTTCCACCACCAGCGGAACCTCGAGCTGTGCCGCGCCCTCCATGTGCTCGCGCACGACGGCCTGGACATGGTCGAGTTCGGCCGGCGGAACCTCGAGGACGAGTTCGTCGTGCACCTGCAGCAGCAGGCGGCTTTCCAGGCGCTCGTCCCGCAGCACCCGGTGGATTTCGATCATGGCCAGCTTGATCAGGTCGGCCGCCGAGCCCTGCAGGGGGGAGTTCTGGGCAGTGCGCTCACCGTAGGAGCGAATGTTGAAGTTGCGGTCGCGCACTTCCGGGACGTAGCGCCGGCGGCCGGAGAGCGTTTCCACGTATCCCTTGTCCCGGGCCAGCTCGACCTGCCCATCGAGAAAATCGCGGACGCCGCGGAACCTGGTGAAGTAGCTGCGGATGAACTCGCGGGCTTCCTCCTGGGTGATGCCCAGCTGGCGCGAGAGCGCAAACGGCCCCTGGCCGTAAATGGTGGCAAAGTTGATGGTCTTGGCGCGGGCCCGCATGTCGGGGGTCACCGCATCGGCCGGCACGCCGAAGATCACCGCAGCGGTCTGGCGGTGGATGTCCCCGCCCTGGCGGAACGCCTCGATGAAGGCCGGATCGCGCGAGAGGTGCGCCATGAGCCGCAACTCGATCTGCGAGTAGTCGGCCACCAGGAACTGCCATCCTTCGCGCGGAATGAAGCCGCGCCGGATGGCGGCTCCGCGGGGTGTGCGCACCGGAATATTCTGCAGATTGGGATCGGTGGAGCTCAGGCGCCCGGTGGCCGCGCCAGTCTGGTTGAAACTGGTGTGGATGCGGCCGGTCACCGGGTTGACCGAGGTCGGCAGGGTATCCACATAGGTGCTCTTGAGCTTCTGCAGTTCCCGGTAGTCCAGGATCCGCCGCGGCAGTGCGTGGCCCATCTCGGCGAGCTGCTCGAGCACGTCGGCGTCGGTGGACGGGCCGGTGCGGGTCTTCTTGAGCACCGGCAGCTGCTCCTTTTCGAACAGCACCGCGGCGAGCTGGCGCGGCGAATTGATGTTGAGGTCCTCACCCGCGATCGCGGCGATATCGGCCTCGATGATCGCGAGTTCGGTGCTCAGCTCGGCCGAGAGCTGCTGGAAGAGTGGCACGTCGACACGAATACCTTCCCATTCCATGTCGGCCAGGACCGGCACCAGCGGCATCTCGATCTCGTCCAGCACCTGGGTCATGCCGGTCGACTCGAGTGTGGGCGCAAAGAAGTCTCGCAGCGCCAGCACCGTGGTGCTGTCGGCGCCGCAGTAATCGGCGGCCACCTCGACCGTGACGCAGGCAAAGGGAATTTCCGACTTCCCCTTCCCCACCAGCTCCTTGTAGGTCCGCATGGTGACGCCCAGATGTTCGAGCGCCAGGTTGTCGATCCCGTGCGAGCGGCGGCCGGGATCGAGCACAAAGCTCGTCAGCATCGAGTCGTAGGTCACGCCGCGCACCGTGATGCCGGCGCGGCGGAGCACCTCGATGTCGTACTTGGTGTTGTGGCCGGCCTTGGCCACGGCGGGGTCGGTGAGCAGCGCACGAACGCCGGCAAGTTTCGGGTCCGTGATCGGCGGCAGGTTGCAGACCGCGTCCGGCGCGGCGAGATCGCCCTCCAGCGCACGGTGCCCGAACGGCAGGTACCACGCTTCGGTCGGGCTGATGGCAAACGAGAGGCCAATCAGTTCGGCATCGCGAGGCTGGAGCGATGAGGTCTCGGTGTCGAAGGCGATGATCGGCGCGGCACGGAGCCGCTCGACCAGGGGCGGGAGTTCGGCCGCGTCGGTCACCACGCCCACCACGCGGGTCGGCTCCGCGGCGTGCGCCACCGATGCCGGCACGGTGGCGCCCGATTCGGCCTCGGTGAAGCGCCGCACCAGTGAGTAGAACTCCAGTTCGCTGAGGAGCGGCAGCAGCGCCGCCACGTCAGGATCTTCCATCTCCATGGCGCGGAGGTCGAACTCGACCGGCACGTCGCGCATGATGGTGACCAGCTCCTGCGACAGCCGGGCATTGTCGGCATTGGCCAGCAGCGCCTCGCGGGGCCGCTTGCCGGAGATCTCGCCGGCATGGGCCAGGATCTCTTCCAGGTTGCCGTACTGCTGCAGCAGCTTCTGCGCGGTCTTCTCGCCCACGCCCTTCACGCCCGGCACGTTGTCGCTGGTGTCGCCCACCAGCGCCAGGAAATCGATGACCTGCCCAGGCGGCACGCCCAGGCGCTCGGAGGCGTTGGACTCGTCCACCCAGGTCTCATCCACGCCGGCCGGTCCGCCCCGCCCGGGGTTCAGCAGCGCGATGCCCGGGCCGATGAGCTGGTAAAAATCCTTGTCGCCCGAGACAATGACCGCGTCCACCTGGTACTCGGGCATGGCGCGCGCAGCGAGCGTGCCGATCACGTCATCGGCTTCGTAGCCCGGCACCCCGACCAGGGGAATGCGGAACGCGGCAAGCAGCTGGGTGATGCGGCGGAGCGCGCTATCGAAGTCGGCCTGCAGTTCGTCGTCCAGCTTGTCGCGGGTGGACTTGTACTCGGCGTACCGCTGCTCGCGGAATGAGGTCCCCATGTCGTGGACCCAGGCGAGGTAGTCGGGCTTGTATTTCTCCCGCAGGCGGAGCAGGAAGTTCACCACACCCCAGACGGCGGACGTATTCTCGCCCCGCGCCGTGCGGAGCGGCCGCGCGATCATGGCAAAGAAGGCACGGTAGATGAGGGCGTAGCCGTCGATGAGGTAGAGGCGGGGCATGGGGGAAGATAAGTCGGCGAGACGGCAAGTCGGCCAGCCGGCAAGTGCGTCGAAGGCAAGAACCAGCCGTCCAGCCGTCTCGCCGACTAGTTCCCGGTCCTCCGCAGCCGCGACAGCACCCGCTGGAAGTCGGCCCGCGAACTGGGATCGAGCCGGTAGCGGCCGAAGCCGTTCTCGTCGACGAAATAGAGCGCCAGGCGCAGGTTGGTATAGACCCATTCGATGATCCGGCCACCGACTGCGCCCGGCTGGGTTTCATAGGTCTCGTCCGGTTCCCCGAAGGCCACGTACACTTCGCCCCGGTCGGTGCGCCATCCATCAACGCCTTCGGAGCGGAACCGCTGGTTGGCAATGGCGATGCGCGTGAAGTAGGCGTTGATCGCCTCGTTCTCGGAGGTGTTGGGATCGGGATCGGTCTCGTGCCAGAAGTTCACCCACATGGCCGGGCGCTCGGCGGCGGGTGCCTTGCGGATGGAGTCGATGGCGGCCTGGCGGCCGAAGTAGCGCAGCAGGTCCGCCATGTTCTCGTAGTTGGCCACCACCCACGCGTGGGAGAACGCCACCAGTGCCGTCGTGGTCTTGGCGCTGTCGCCCTGGCCGACGCTCAGAGTGAGCGGACCCAGTGCGGTGCTGTCGGGATACAGCTTGAGCACCTGGCCTTCCACCGGGCGCCCGCCCTCGAATGACACCGATCCGGAGAAGATCACGCTGTCCGCTTCGTTCCGCATGGTGACCGGCAAGGTCTCGGGTCCGGGAAAGTTGTACCCCTCGATATAGGCCAGCAGGCTGTCACCACCGAACAGCACCGAGCCGCGCGGATTGAGCACCAGCGAGAGCGTATCCTCCAGACTTCCCCGCCCTCGCACCGCGTACACCAGCAGCGGCGCCGTGATGCTCCCTGCCCCGTAGCTCGGCACTTCCTGGGCCTGCTCCACCTTGCCGCTGTTCCCGGTGGCTGGGTCGCGGAGCGTCGCCTGCAGCGTGTACTGCCCGGGCGGCAGCAGGAAGGTTTGCTGGAACAGCAGACTTTCATCGGAGCGCTGGGTCTCCTTGAAGGAACCGACGCGGACTGTTTCCTGCCGGTTGATGGCCACCGGCGCCGCGCCCGCACGCGTGAAGCCCAGGTCCACCTGGTACCGGGCCACGAAACCATTGGCTTCGCGCTGGAAGCCGAGGACGCTGTTCTGGAGCGAGATGCCGACCACGGCAATGGTGGAGTCGTGGGCGCCGGCGGCATAGGCCACGCTGCCGACCCACTGCAGCGGGCCGGTGGACGAGAGCCGTCCGATGCGGCGGTAGAAGGTCTGGGTATCGAGCAAGTCCGACAGCGTTTGCGAAGTGGACTTGGGCTCGGGTTCAGTGCCGACGCGCTTCCAGCTGCCACAGGCGGCGGTGGCAACGAGCACGGCAACGAGCGCGAGACGGCGCATGAGTAAGGCTCCGTTGAAGTGTCAGATCACTGCTGGCCGACGGTCGACAGTCGTCGGTCGTCAACTGCATCGTCAACCGTTGACCGTTGACCGTTGACCGTCGACTGCTTGCTGCTCCCTCTCAAAACCACTAGCTTGGCAGGCCGATGCCCAGTGACAATCATCTCGGCCGCACTGTTGCGGGTTACCGCCTCGTCAAGCACATCGGCGAGGGGGGAACCGCCACGGTCTATCGTGCCGAGCACCCGGACCGCGGGCTGGCGGCGGTGAAGGTGCTGCGGCCGCGGCTGGCCCAGGATCCGGTGGCCATCAAGCGCTTCCTCCGCGAGGCGGAATACGGGAAGCGGGTGGTCCATCCCAAGATCGTCCGAACCTTCGATTATGGCGAGGCCGACGGGATCCACTTCCTTGCGCTCGAGTGGGCGGAGGGCGAGCCGCTGGCCAACTTCGTGCAGCGGGCGGGCCATGTCGCGCCGACCGTGGCGGCCACGATCGTCGAGCAGATCGGCGGGGCCCTGGGAGCGGCACACAAGGCCGGCATCATCCACCGGGACCTCAAGCCGGCCAACATCATGTACAACCCGGCGACCCAGGAAGCCAAGCTCCTGGACTTTGGCATTGCCAGGGACGCCGAAGTCAGCCCTGAGGAGCGGCTCACCCGGGCGGGATTCTTTGTGGGGACGCTTCAGTACGTCGCACCAGAGACACTTTCGGGTGAACTGGTGGGCGAACAGGCCGATGTGTACAGTCTTGCAACGATCGCCTACTACCTGCTGACCGGGGCACTGCCGTTCACCGGCCGCAACCCACGTGAGTTGTTCCAGCAACTACTACAAGAAGAAGCGCTGCCACTGAACCAGGCGGTGAAGGGCATGAAGTTCAGCCCGGCCGTCGAGGCAGCGGTCATGAAGGGGCTGGCCCGGGACCGGGCCCAGCGCTACCAGACGGTGGACGCCTTCACTGTGGCCTTCTGCGCGGCGGCCCGGGACGAGAAGAAGAAGGGCGGGTTCCTCACCTCGCTCTTCGGCCGGAGCTGATGGGGCTCGAGCGGGACCGGGCCAGACTTCGGGCGCTCCTGCTGGAGCGGAGCGTCAAGCGGGGCGATTTCACCCTGGCCTCGGGCCAGCACTCCTCCTATTACATCGACTGCCGTCTCACCACCATGAGCGCCGAGGGGCAGGGGCTCATCGGGAAGCTGGGGCTGGCGGCCATACGCGATCGCGGCTGGGTGCCGGACGCCGTTGGCGGCCTCACCATGGGCGCGGATCCGGTGGCCTACGCCATTGCGGCAGCAAGTTTTGGCAGCCCGCCGATAATTGATGCCTTCAGCGTGCGGAAAAGCGCCAAGGAGCACGGCACTGGCCGGCTGATCGAGGGGAACTTCGGCCCAGGGATCGCGGGTCGTGGTGATCGAGGACGTGATCACCTCGGGCGGCTCGGCGCTCAGGGCGATCGATGCGGTTCGGGATCAGGGCGGGGAAGTGCTGGGGCTGCTGGCGGTGGTGGACCGGGAGGGGGACGGGAGGGGGAGGGTAGAAGCGGCGAATGTGTCGGTCGTGGTGCTGGAGACGGCGAGAGGGTTGGGGATTGGGGGTTAGGGGTTGGGGGTTGGGGGTTGGGGGTTGCGTCATTGCGAGGAGCGCCCATCGGGAGCGACGAAGCAATCGGGTCGCTTGCGGAACGGGTGCGCTTCCGAACTGCAGTCGACACTCCGCAACAGCGAATCACGAGAAACACGAAAGTCACGAAACTCACGAAAGCACGGAACTGATACGCGCAGGCAACCGCCATCCGTGACGCGGCACATTGCAGACCGGCGAAGTTGTCTATTTCGGCTGCACGTAGGACGCTATTTCCAGGATGATGCCGACCCCGATTGGCTGTCAGTGTAGCTTCGTCAGCGTACGCACTGGGCGGTTCAGGCCTTCCGAGCTTGCGTGACTCCGTGCGATATTGCCCTGTCCCGCCGATGACCAAGCGACCAGCAATTACCTCTCGTTTGGTGGAGGTGCCATGCGTGCACGTCGTGGGGTGATTCTGGCTCCAGTTGTGATCGCCGCGATGGCAGCGGCATGCGACTCCACCGCGCCCGCCAAGGGCACCCATCTTTCCGGCGTGATCACCGAACTCGGCAAGATCCCGGCTCCGCCAATGGATGTGAAAGTCCGCATCTGGCGATCCGGGAATCCATCGGCCGAGGACGCCGCAATCCTCCTGACGGACGCGAATGGCGCATTTGCCGTGGATCTGGCTGCGGTTGAACCGCCCGAGCTGGACAGCGTTCGCGTCATGGCAACGCGCTACGATTGTGAAGGAAATCGGGTGACGGGAGTCACAGTGCGTCGCGCAGACATCGCCGGAGCCAGGTCCATCACCATGCCCAGGATCAACCTGAATTTCGAGCTGGCTACGCCAGATGTGGCCAATGGGGCTGCCGTCTGTGCGGCCATTCCCCGGCGAACGGCCACGCTCGAGATCGATGACATGGCCCGTCTCGCGATCTGGATCGATGACATCAGTGATTCAGTCCGCGGCCGCTGGCGCGCAAACCACTCCGCCTCCATTGGTGATGACTTCGGCTATTTCAGCGGCTATGAAGCAGTGAATGCCGGCATTTCAGAGCTGCATCTCCATCTTCGGCCCACCGAACCGGCATCGTGCACCGGCCTCGATCTTGTCATTCCCACCGTGGCCGACGGCAGTGCCGAGATGGATGTCGCGACCCTGAGTGGAGGCGGCAGCTGTTCGCTGCCGGACGGACCCATCAGGTTCTTCAAGGGTGCGAGTCTGTCCGAGGTCCAGCCCCCGCTTCTCATGTAAGCACAATCCAGTAACCAAAATCCAGGCATCGGAATCCTCCGGGCCTTCGATTTCTTGTACCTTTCGTGATTTCGTGTGCCCTTTGTCATGACCTCGTAATACCGCTGTTCCATCCCTGCAAGCTGCATCTGCTATGCTGGGTTCATGCGCCGAGCCCTGCCATTTGGTCCCCTCCAGTTTACAGCTCTCAGCGCGGGAGTGCTGACAGTAGTTCTGATTTGTGTCCTGATCACCGACGCAGGTGGCGTCTGGTGGGCGCTTCCATTTCCCCGCGAACTCGCCATGTATCGCCTGGAGCATGCGGCCAACTACTTCGCTTTTGGTGGCTGTGCGTATGCGCCAGCTCAGTCGTGGCAGCTCCTCCGCGAACAGCCGAATGCCACCGAGCTGTTTGACAGCGTCGCCACCCACGCCGACTCGGCGGCGGGGCAGGTGATGGCGTTGGCCGGGCTGATCGTGGCCTCAGGAAGCGAGACTCAGGGCACAAGACACATGACCCGTATTGCTGATTCCGCCATACAGCTTCAAGAGATTCGGGTCATCCACGGCTACTGGCCGGATAGTCGCACGGATACATTGTCGCTGTCACAGATGCTGGCACCATCGCTCCTGGATTCGGTCATCGCGTTGCTGATGCAACCTCCGTGGACTCCTGAATGCTAGGAGATCGCAACCGGAGCACTGGACGTACTTGCCCGCGACCCGCCCTGAATCGAACCTGCTCGCACAATTTGGATCCATACACGCCGCCGCCGCATTCTAGCTTCGGACACGCGCTGGCCCGTGGAGCACGGGCCAACGACACTTGACATGATGGTAACTGTAACGTTACCATTGCAGAGGCGGGTATGGAGCTCCGGGAGTACATCCGGCCGGATGGCTCGAACCCGTACCGGCGCTGGTTCGATAGGCTGAGCGCACCCGCCGCTGCCAAGGTCGCCATCGCGACCATGCGACTGAGCCAGGGAAATACCTCGCATGTGAAATGGTTCGATGGTATCGGCGAGTACGTGGTTGACTGGGGTCCTGGGTACCGTATCTATCTGGCGCAGGATGGCCACGATCTGATCATCCTGTACGGCGGCGGGATCAAGAAGCGCCAGCAGCGGGACATCGCAAAGGCCAAGACTCTCCACAGCGAATACAAGGCTCGTAACGCGGCAAAGCAAGCAGGCGGACGGAAGCAGAGACGCAAGTCACCCCGACGGAGATGAGGCCAGATGGCACTCACTCGCGACTTCAAACACACCGTCGCCTCCCGGCTCGCAAGGGATCCGGCCTTCGCCAAGGCGTTGCTCAATGAGGCCGCCACGCTCTTTCTCAACGGCGAGCCCGAGACTGCGCGGCTCACCTTGCGTGAACTGGTCAATGCAACCCTGGGCTTCGAAGAGCTCGCGACGTTGACGGACACGCCAAGCAAGAGCCTGCACCGGATGCTGTCTGATCGGGGGAACCCGAGCATGGACAATCTGGCGGCTATCTTCAACGCGCTCCGCCAGCAACTCAAGATCGATCTTCGCGCCAAGGCGGTTTCGGCCGCATGAGTGCCGCCGACAGTCGTCACACGTCCAATCCCCTCTCCATCGCCACCCGCTTTTGTATCGGGACTGCCCGACCACTGGCCCAGCACGAGCGGGAGAATCTCGATCCGCCGGCTCCACATCTTCCGACCTGCGGGGGCTCGCAAACCCGACCTTTCTCGCCGAGGCGATCCTCTTTGGCCTCGATGGCGTACTCGTGGACTCCCGGCGCTGCATTGAGCAGGTCTGGCGGGATTGGGCCGGGCGGAATTCGATGGACGCCGACACCATCATCCGAGTCGCCCACGGCAGGCGCACCAGCGACACGCTGCGCGAGGTGGCGCCGGAACTGACATTGCGGCGGAAGTTGCCGAACTGGATCGCATCGAAGCAACTGAGCGTCGCGGTGTCGAGCCGGTGCCCGGCGCCCTGAAGCTTCTCGATTCCATTCCTTGTCGGCCGGCTATCTCGAAGCTGCCCGCCGCCTCGGGGTGGATCCTTCAAGGTGCGCAGTTGTCGAGGACGCCCCTGCCGGCATCGCTGCCGGCAATGCGGCGGGAATGTTTGTCCTTGGCATGGAGGGCACCTGCCCGACCTACACCCTGGCCAGTGCGAACTGCGTCCTCGCCATGCTGGGCAAGCTCCACTGCAGCGTCAGTGCAGCTCGATGGCTTGAGCTCGATTTTGGCCAGGAGCCGCCCCATGCAGATTGAGAGCCTCTCACGAAGAGCGACTGCAGGGGCAGGGCTCGACCCGCAACCCTCGACCCTTGACCCGCGACCCGCGACCCGCGACCCGCGACCCGCGACCCTCGACCCTCGACCCTCGACCCTCGACCACCAACATGCCCGTCTCCCCGTCCTTCCGCACCTACGTCCTCGAGCAACTCTCGCGCGTGACGCCCAATGTGCGCTCCCGCAGCATGTTCGGCGGCGTCGGCATCTACGGCGGCGACCTGTTCTTTGCCCTGATCGACGACGACCTGGTCTACTTCAAGGTGGACGACACCAACCGGCCTGATTTCGAGGCTCGCGGGATGGAGCCCTTCCGGCCCGGCGGGCCCGACGGCGAGGCGATGCAGTACTACCAGCTGCCGGCGGAACTGCTGGAGGACAGCGAGGAGCTGGAGATCTGGGTGGAACGGGCATTGGCAGTGGCTCGGCGAAAACGGAAGTGATTCGGGAGCACGGAAATTCGTCGGTCGTCATGTGCTGCTGATGACTGACGACCGAAGACGGACGACGCTTTCTGACAGGACCGCCTACGACGCCACCGCCACCTGCTCCAGGGTCTGCCGCACGGTGGCCGCCAGTTCATTGCGATCGAAGGGTTTCTGCAGAAAGGGGTAGCGCCCGTCGCTGATGCCGCGGCGCAAGGCGTCATCGTCGGTGTAGCCCGACATGAGCACCACCTTGATGCCAGGGCGCAGCGAGGCAACCTGGCGCGCCACCTCGCCGCCGGCCAGATTCGGCATCACGGCATCGGTCAACAGCAGGTCAATCGCGCCATCATACGTGGCCGCCACTCGGACGCCGCCCACACCATCGGACGCTTCAAGCACGCGATAGCCATGGTGCTGCAGGATCCGCCGGGTGCCTCGCCGGACGGCGTCGTCGTCTTCCACCAGCAGAATTGTCTCGGTACCGTCAAGCCGCTCGCACTGCCCCCTGGCCAGCCTTGCACCCGTTGCCGGAGCTGACCTGACAGTAGGCAGCGTCACGATGAAGGTCGAGCCTCGACCTGGCGTCGTCTCGACCGAAAGCTCACCACCGAACTGCGCCACGATACCGTGCGCCGTCGAGAGACCAAGTCCGGTGCCCTTGCCCCGCTTCTTGGTCGTAAAGAACGGCTCGAACACCCGGGTCAGGATCTCCGGCGGAATGCCGGTCCCCGTGTCCCGCGCCGTCAAGATCACGTAGCTCTGGCCGGTCGCCTCGTTCACTCCCAGCGCCGTACTGAGCGTGAAGGTGCCGCCCGCGGGCATGGCGTCGCCGGCGTTGAGGGCCAGATTCAGCAGCACCTGCTGAAGCTGCGAGGCATCGGCGCACACGTAAGCCAGCTGCGGGCATAGCACGGTACGGATTTCAATGTCCTCGCGCATGACGCGCCGGATCAGCGATGCAGATTCGCGGACGGCCGCGTTCAGGTCCAGCGTCTCCGTCTGGACCACCTGTTGCCGGCTGAACGCCAGCAGCTGCGCCGTGAGTCCGGCCGCCGCCTCGCAGACCCGGCGTGTCTCGCGAACCTCCGCCATGGCCGTCGCATTCCCGGCGCACTCCTCGGCGAGGAGATCGCACGATCCGATGGCCACGGTCAGCATGTTGTTAAAGTCGTGGGCAATGCCGCCGGCCAGCATGCCGACCGCTTGCATCTTCTGCGCCTGCACCAGGCGCGCCTCCAGTTCCCGCTGCTCGGTGATGTCGGCGATGACACCAAGCGAGATGGGTGATGCCGCGCCAGGGCGGGGCACCGAGCGGCAGGTGGCGCGGACACACCGCACCTCTCCGCCGCCCTGCTGAACGCGATACTCGAGACTGAACGCCTCCTGGTTGGTCACCAGGGCATCGAAGGCTGATTCCAGCGCCGGTCGGTCGTCCGGCAGCGCAGCGCCCAGAAGCCCACCCAGCGAAGGTTCGTGCGTATCCGGGTCGTAACCCAGAATCCGATGGAGCTCCGGGGTCCAGGTCATCCGGCCGCTGTCAGCATCCCAGGTCCAGCTCCCCATCCGTCCCAATGCCTGCGCTTCGGCCAGCAGTGCCCGCGATGCGGCGGAATCGCGCTGGCTGCGAGCCAGCATGCTACGGCGAGTGATTGCGACCAGCAGGACCAGAACCAGCCCCGCAAGCAGCGTCGCCTGAAGTTCCGAGGCCAGATGCTGGTAGTATCCGGCCAGCACTTCCGCTTCGCCGATCGAGCGCACCATCCCCCAGGAGGTGCCGGGAACATGCCTGACCGCTGCCAGCACCCGGCGGCCCTCAGCGTCTCTGAAGAGGTCGGTACTGTCCTGGCCACTGGTGGCGAGCTGGCTGGCCGGCGAGGCCGAGTCCCAGGGCTCATGCAGGCTGAACGGCGCCGCCGCCGGATAGACCGAACCGCTGATCACGACAAGTTCATCGCCGATTCGGCCGATCAGGCGGCTCTGCCCGGTCTCGCTTCCCGGCAACTCGATGGGCAGGCGCGGCAGGAGGGTGACGTTGAGATCGGTCCGCAGGATCACGGCGCCCAACGTTCTGGCCAGCGGCCCGGCGACGGGGGCAGCGAAAGCCACCGTGGCATGGCCGTGCTCGTCGCGGAACGGTCCGACCATGACACTGGCGCCCGACTGGACGACCGTGCGGGCCGCGGTGCGCTCAGCCTCCGCTAACGACGTGCCAGCCGCGCCGGCATGCGCGACGGTCGCCCCGTTCGCGTCCACCACCCACGCGTCCTCGTAGCCATAGCGGGCCCGCACGCTCTCAAGACTGCTGGTGACACGGGCTCGAACTCTGGCTGACCCCAGCCTGTCGGGCGAGTCGGCCAGCTCCGTGACGTTGTTGCCGGCCACTGCCGCATCCGAACGGCGCTCGACCAGCCAGTACTCGACGTTGGCCGCCGCCTGGCCGGCATTGGAGGAAAGAACCTGGCGCAGGCCCCCGAAAGCGTTGCGGTAGAGATATTTCGCGCGGAAGATGCCGCCGGCCACAAGGGCCGCCACAAGGGCGGCGGCCCCAAGCCAGAAAAGCGGCCCGGAATTCCAGGCAGCTTCGGGCCGTGATCTCGTCATCTGCCAAGGTCGTGGCGACATGCCGGACGCAGCCCTGCCTCTGAGTGATTGTGGGGGAAGTAGAGATGCGGAAGGCAGGTCCTGTGCCAATCGGCGACTGGCAGGTCCCGCCGCGCAGGCCTTGCGGTCCGAGGGCGAGATCCGGTGCCATCGGAATTCACCGCGAAGACGCAGAGGACACGGAGACAGACGATGGACTTTCCTCGCCCTGACGCTGCGACCTCTGCGCCTCCGCGATAGATTCCAGAAATCCGCAGCTACGCGTATCGCCATCACCAGAGGTAATCATGCACCGGTCGGCTGTAGCGTCCCTTGCCTTGGCTGCGCTCGTTTTCTTCCCCCTGCCGGCCGACCCGCCGCTCCGTGGGTTCACGGCGGCGTCATCTCGGGCCGAACGGGAACTTGAAGCCACTTTCCGTGCGATTCCCGACCCGGCCCGCCTCCGCGCCGACGACAGTCTGCTGGCCGCCTTTCCGCACCATGTGGGCACGCCACGTGACTCGGCGAACGCCGCCTGGATTGCGGAGCAGTTCAGGAGCTACGGCTGGGATGTATCCATCGAGCGGTTCGAGGTGCTCTTCCCGACGCCACTGGAGCGCAAGGTGGAATTGGTGGCGCCGACCCGCTTCGTGGCCAAGCTCCAGGAACCGCCGGTTCCCTCTGACCCCACCAGTGCACAGCAGGACCAGCAGCTTCCCACCTACAACGCCTATAGTGGCGACGGCGACGTCACCGCGCCGCTGGTCTATGTGAACTACGGTGTGCCCTCCGACTACGACGAACTCGCCCGGCACGGCATTGACGTGAAGGGAAAGATCGTGATTGCGCGCTACGGCGGGGCCTGGCGCGGCATCAAGCCGAAGGTGGCGGCGGAGCACGGCGCCGTCGGCTGCCTGATCTACTCCGACCCGCGGCAGGATGGCTACGGCGGGGGCGCCGTCTTTCCCGAAGGACCGATGCGCCCCGCCAACGGAGTGCAGCGGGGCAGCGTGATGGACATGCCGGTCTATCCCGGCGATCCGCTCACGCCGGGCGTGGGCGCCACCAGGAATGCCAAGCGCCTCAAGGTTTCCGAGGCCGCCACAATCATGAAGATCCCGGTGCTGCCGCTCTCCTATGCCGATGCGCAGCCGCTGCTCGAGTCGCTCGAGGGACCGGTGGTGCCGGGCGACTGGCGCGGCGGTCTTCCCATTACCTATCGCTTCGGCGGCAGCGGACCGGCGCGGGTCCATCTGGCGGTCAAGTCGGACTGGAGTCTCCATCCGCTGTTCGACGTGATTGCCCGGCTTGCCGGCAGCAGCGAAGCCGATCAGTGGGTCGTGCGCGGCAATCATCATGATGCCTGGGTCAACGGCGCTGAAGATCCCATCTCCGGGCTGGTCACCGAACTGGAAGAAGCGCGCGCGCTGGGTCAGCTCTACAAGAACGGCTGGCGTCCGAAGCGGACCATCGTCTACGCCGCCTGGGATGGTGAGGAACCCGCGCTGCTTGGCAGCACCGAATGGGCCGAGACGCACGCCGAGGCGCTGCGGCAACATGCGGTGGCCTACATCAACACCGATGGCAACGGCCGCGGCTTCCTGGGCATGTCAGGATCGCACTCGCTGGAGCATTTCATCAACGACGTGGCGCGGGAGATCAAGGATCCGGAGACGGGCCTCAGCGTGTGGGAGCGCCGCAAGGCCCGCACCATCGAACGGGGCGATGCCGACGAGCGGAAGGCGGCCCGGAGCGGCGGCGACCTTCCCATCGGGGCCCTGGGCTCCGGCTCCGACTACACGCCCTTCCTGCAGCACCTGGGGGTTGCGTCGCTCAGTCTGGGTTACGGCGGCGAGGACGATGGCGGCATCTATCATTCGATCTACGATGATTTTTACTGGTACAGCCATTTTTCCGATACCTCGTTTGTCTATGGCAGGGCGCTCTCGCAGACGGTGGGCACGGCGGTGCTGCGGCTTGCCAATGCGGATCTGCTGCCGTTCCGTTTCGAGAACCTGGGCACGACAGTCGAGAAGTACGCCAAGGAATTGCAGGACCTGCGGGACACGCGCGCCAAGGAAATCACCGAGCGCAACACCCAGATCAGCGAGGGCATTTTCAAGGCGACCAGTGATCCGCGCGACCCTACCCTCGCGCCGGAGGCGAAGACGCCGGCGCCTCACCTCAATTTTGCGCCATTGCTGAATGCGGTCGATTCGCTCACCGCGGCCGCCAGCCGCTATGAGACGGCCTACGACCGGTGGGCTGCCGATTCCGCATCCAGCCAGGACCTGGCCGCGATCAACCGCCGGCTGCTGCAGACCGAACAGCTTCTTACGTCGGAGAGCGGCCTCCCCCGGCGGCCATGGTACCGTCACCTGCTCTATGCGCCAGGGTTCTATACCGGCTACGGCGTGAAGACGATGCCCGGCGTGCGGGAGGCGATCGAACAGGGCGAGTGGGATGCGATCGATGCGCAGATGCGCCGGCTGGCAGACGCGCTGACTCGCGAGGCCGCCGCGGTGAACGAGATAACGGTCATGCTGCGCGGAAACAGCGGAACCACGCGCTGAGGTCTCGGCGCCGTTCCCCGTCCTGGCCGAGCGGCGCCGCGGCCCCTGCGGGAAATAGTTATCCGGCCACCGGCACGGCCGGGGTCAGTCCGATCCACCCCTTTGCCCTGGCCGTGCGGGCCAGCATCAGCAGCGCGATCGCGATCAGGAGGCAGAGTCCCTGCATGACCAGGTTACCGGTGCGGGCGCTCCCCGCCGCGCCGAACATGGCAACGTCCTCCACCACCAGGCCGACAAGAGACGCGACGAAAAACGGCACTGCCCAACCCTTGCGGATGACCAGAGCCAGGCTGCCGAGTGCACCTGCCCACACGGCGACGGCCATGCCCATCACGCCCCAGATCGGGAACCCGTTGAACATCGCCTGCTGCGCTTCAGGGAGCTGGGCAATCGCCTCGGGGCTCATGGTCACCATGGACAGATAGAAATAGCATCCCATCAGGTTCCACAGCAGGGCAAGAACCGCAACCGGCATGTACCACTTGGGCGTGGGCGTCATCATTGCGCTCCGGTGAGGGGATGGACGGCCGGGTCAGGGCGGCACCGTGGCCGGCCACCAATGTACCTCGCGACCGGGCACTGGGTGAGAGGCGCCCCGGCAGCGACCGCCCGGCGGCCGGTCGCCGCTACGAGAACCGGCGGAACATGGCCTGGATACGGGCGATCAGCGCCGCATCCACGCCGGCCTCCCTTGCCTCCGGTTCCCAGCGTTCCAGCGATGCTTCCACCTCTTCGATGATGACGGCGCCGGCCTTCGGAACGTCGAACGCGCGGCCCACGGCCAGCAGGTCATCACGGGTGAAATCGTCGTCCTTGCCGCGGGCGGTCATCTGGTGGGTCATGGCCCACGCGCCGCCGTAGGCAAAGGTCATGTCAAAGGCGGGTGCCAGCCGCCACGCCCCGTCCGGTCCCATCAGGAAGGCGACGTTCTTGACGTGGTCGTCCTGGTTGCGGGCCATGATGTTGAAGACCATCCGGCGATACGCCTGGTCTACCGACGGCTGTCCCATGCCCAGCAGGCGAATGGTGCGGAAGTAATCTTCGTAGGAGAGAACCTGCCTGACATTGTAGTCGGCGTGCTGAAGCCCACCCAGGCTGTGCATGTGAAGCCGAGTTCCCTCCTCGCGATCAAAGCGCCGGGTCATGAAATGGGCAAAGTTGCGCTCGCGGAGCAGGAAGGTGTCGGTCATCTCGATACCGGCCGCACCGGCCATCCGCGAATAGGCAAACTCGATGCGCCCATAGGGACCGGGGTTGAATTCCCTGGCCAGCACGTGGCCTCCTGCTCCAGCGGACACGCCATCGAACTTGATGAGCCAGTGCTCATCATCTTTTCCCCTGGGCGCAAAGGCCGACTTCACTCGCTTTGCCTCGCGGTTCCACAGCACCAGCGCCTTGGCTCGCGCACCACCCGCCGAGGCGCCCAGCTGCATCATTTCGGGCAGCGCCACGTCCGGGTCGCCCTCGATCACGCGACGCGCCTCCTCGACCAGCTTCGCAATGGCCAGCGCCTCGCCGGTATCACGATTCATCCGTCCCTCGAGCGGCGGCCGGAACTCCAGCGCACCCATGGCGCGGCTGCCGATGTAGAGCAGCTTCTGCACCGGACTCATGGCCGCGCCCGGTGTGCCACGCTGCTCGAAGTAGCGCCGGATCACGGCATTGCCGAAGGCATCGGGAAGACTGTCGGCCAGGAGACCGGGCAGGCCGGCGAATGATTCGGTGCGCCGCAGCTCGGGAAAGGAGACGGGGCCACGACGCGACAGGGGCAGGTGGATGGGCGAGACTTCCAGTCCCGAGCGCCGGAAGTCCTCGCTATACTCGAACACGATTCCGCCCGTGGGATCCTCGGCGACCGCGCCAAGCTCCTGGCCCCAGAGCAGGATGCTGGCGACGGCAAAGGGTGACTCAGCCATCGGGCGACGCGCGGCGAGGCGTCCCGGCGCGCTGACGCTGGCGCCCGCGCAGCTTCACCAGCTGCATGGGAGAGACGAGCGGGGCAGGGAGGAACGCATCAAGCGCCTCCAGCCGGCCCAGGGCACGAAGAATCTGGATGACCGTGGCCAGGGTCGGATTCTCGCCGGCCTCAGCCCGGGCAAGGGTCCGGACACTGATGCCAGCGGCGGCGGCGACGTCAGCCGCGGTACGGTTCTGCTGCAGCCGGTAGCGTTCGAGCCGGTGGCCGATCTCGGCGAGCGCTTCACTGGTGGTGGCCGTGGTGTCCATCGTGCCATCCAAGGTTCGGTGTACAAGAGACATATATGTCTTGTTACATGTTATTATGTAGCTACCTCGTCA
This sequence comes from uncultured Gemmatimonadales bacterium, assembly GCA_963798915.1. Lineage (GTDB taxonomy): Bacteria > Gemmatimonadota > Gemmatimonadetes > Gemmatimonadales > GWC2-71-9 > CAMLHP01. The sequence continues at coordinate 176,766 of CAWCVB010000007.1, forward strand.
GATATGTCCTATTATAGCGTCGAAAACAGATGGAATCAAGCTAAGTAAACGTTAAGCTGCAATATATGCCCTTTTGACTGTTCTAGTAGCGTTAAGACGACATATACGTCCAGTACCAGATACTGATGGCATCTGGCCCTGAAGCCAGCTCGAAAGCCATGTCGAGAACCGCCGGCCAGTTCCGACTTCTCATGCAGGCGTCAATCCCGCCGCCTGCTTGAGACCCGAACTCGAGGAGATCCACCATGCGTTTCATGCTGATGATGAACGTGCCCAGGGGCACCGGCGACTACCAGATCGGCGGCTCGGCAGGACGGGCAGGACGGCCGAGGCGGGCAAGATGGGCGGGCTCAACCACGCGCGTCATTGCGAGCCACCCCTTGCCAAATCTACTTTACCATGCAAAGTTAATTCCGGAACCTGGCACGAGGGGATCATGACTGCCGTCGAGAAGTATTTCTTCAGTCCTGTCTATTTCCCGCGGTCCACCTGGGACGTGGTCCGCTGGTGGGAATCCCGCCGCCTGCTGTTCAACGCCTCGGTGGGGGGAGCGGGGCTCCTCACCATTGCCATTCTTCAGCTTTTCGCCGCGCTGCCGCCCACCTTTCCGTACTTTGGGGTGCCGTGGGGTGCGGTGGCGGTCTACGGCATTCTCGCGAACGTCTTCTACACGCTGGGCGCTCCGGCCGACCTCCTGATCCGCCATCTCTTCGGGCCGCGCGCCGCCGTGGCCGGCCCCACGCTCTTCCGCTACGGATTTGTCTTCTCCCTGGGGCTCACCCTGCTGCCGGTCTGCTTCGGGGTGATGTTCTGGCTGCTGAGGCTGGTGGCGTGGTAGGTTAGGGGACTTGGTTCTCGACCCTGCCACCCTCGACCCTCGACCCTCCATGAAATACATGCTCCTGGTCTACATCGACCATGACCTCCTCGATGCCCTGCCGGCCGGCCAGTTCGACGGCATGATGCGCGACTGCCTCTCGCATGCGGACGCACTGAAGCACCGGGGGCAGCTGATCGAGTCGCAGATGCTGGAAGACGCGCCCGGCGCGCGCGCCGTCCGGGTCCGGAACGGCAAGCTCACCACCACCGACGGCCCCTTTGCCGAGACCAAGGAAGTGCTCGGCGGGTTCAACCTGATCGAGGCCGCGGACATGGCCGAGGCGACCCGGATGGCGGTGGAGAACTTTCCGTGGGCCAGTGTCGGCTGCATTGAAGTGCGGCCGGTGCGGGACATCGGGGCGGTGGCCGAGCGGGTAGGGTGGCGGGCGACGGCCTGAGTGCACTGACTATTCGATTTCACGCGCGCAGCATTTGATTGCCCCGCGAATTGTGCAAAGTCGCCGCGTTCGCTATGGAGTTCCCGGCTTCACCCACTTCGCGGGTGATTGCCAGGCCCTCAAGCGCAACCAGCGTGCTGTTTCGAAAGGGATGCCGCAGCTTCAACCAGACACCTCAACGAAGACCTCGGTGGCTATTCATGACACGTTTGGGCCTTGGCCAGTTTCTGGGAGAGCGCGGCCGTTCCGCCACGGCGGGCGGATTTACTCTTGTGGAGATGCATGACACCCCGAGCGTGCCGGTACCGCGACATACCCACGAGGACCCACACTTCCTGGTCGTGCTGAGTGGCCATTATGACACGCGGCGATGAACATCCGCGGCCGGGCTGCTTCGGGAACGGTCCTTTTCAATCCGGCGGGTACCACTCACCAGGACCATTTTGTCACCTCGGCCGGTCGTTTCCTCACCCTGTCGATCGATCCGGAGCGCGCCAGGTTCCTGCGCGAGGTAACGCGGCATTCGCTGGAAGGCGATTCCATCGCCCTGAAGCAGCCGCGGGCTCGCTGGCTCGGCCGGCGGCTCAACGAGGAGCTCGGCGTGTCCGATCTCTTCCACCCTCGTGCTCGAGGGGTTGGCGCTCGAGCTCATCGGACAGGCCACGCGCGAGACGAGTACTGGCCGTGCCCGCCCTGGTTGGCTCGTCCGGGCGGCCGAACTGTTGACCGATCGTTGCGGCGAAGCCATCACTGTCGCAGAGATTGCGGGTATCGTCGGGGTTCATCCATGGCACCTCACGCGCTGCTTCCGGGAGGCGTACGGCTGCACGCCCGGGCAGTACCAGCGCCAGTGCCGGGCCGACATGGCCTTGGCGCTTCTCAGGGATACCCGCCTCTCCCTCTCCGAAATCGCCCTCCGCTGCGGTTTCGCGGACCAGACTCAGTCACAAGGAGCTTCCGCAAGACCCTCGGCATTACGCCCGGAAGGTGCCGTTCTGCATATTGAGGCTGGTTGCTGGCAAGACGAATCCCCGACGCTTTCGTAGCTTGCGTATGCGCCGAGCCATCCTGGCCAGCGCATTCTGCACTGTGGAGGGAAGGACCGATGCGGAGCCGGCGCGATTTCCTGACGACCCTGGCGTGGACCACGGGCGGTCTGCTGCTGTCGAACGCGTGCCACGGAATGCCGGGAACCCAAACCGTTCCGGCCCCGGACTGGGGTCAATCGGCGGCGGACCCGGAGATCGCCCTTACGCGTGTCACATTCCCGTCCGGCAGCGACACGGTGCCGGCGTTCTTCTCCCGGCCGAAGGCTCGGGGCCGCCACCCGGCCGTCATCGTGCTGCATGCCAACTGGCTGGTTGAGCCTTACATCCCCGATACCACCGCGTTGCTGGCCCGGGCCGGATTCGTCGGCCTCGCGATTGACCTCTTCCACATGTTCCCGCCGGTGGCATCCTGGGAGGAGGCGGAGCAGGTTCCCGGAAGGGTCATGCAGGACGCTTTGGACAAGGAGTTCACCGAGCCCCGGATGATCCGGAACATCAGTTCGGGTATCGACTATCTCCGCCGCCAGCCGTTCGTAGCCGACGGAGGCGTCGCCATCCTCGGCTTCTGCGGTGGCGGCTGGAATGCACTGCTCGCCGGCGCCCAGCTCGCCGACATCGCGGCCGTGATCGCCTTCTACGCGCCGCTCACGATCAGCGATCCACAGCACCGGGCGCCGCAGGATCTGGTCGAATACATGCAGATGCCAATTCTCTTCCATCAGGCGCTCAAGGATCCGTTCGTGAAGCCGGCCGACGTGGATCGCTTCGAGGCGATGGTCCGGAAGGACGGCACGCCGTTCACGCGGTACCAGTATGACGCATTCCACGGCTTCTTCGCCTTCAACCGGGTACCGGAGTTCAACGCGAAGGACGCGACTCTGGCCTGGCAGCGAACGGTGCCCTTTCTGCGTCGGTACGCCGGCGCGCCGCTTAAGCACCGCGCTCTGGCACCGTCGCGCGACGCATTGGGAATGGCGGCTGACCGGTCGGAGCATACCGTGCTTCACGCCGGGCACACCTGAGCTGTGGGCAGCGAGGCGTGGCGCGCAGCGACCGGGTGCTCGCGTGCCTCACCACCTGCCGGCGGACGGGGCGGCCGTCAGGTAGATAGAGAGGTGAAAGCGTGCACGTCAGCGAGATCATGCGGCTGGAGGAGCAGCTTCGGCTCACGCTCGAGGGCGAGGCCTGGCACGGCCCTCCTGTCCTCGAAATCCTGGCAGGAGTCTCGGCGGAGCAAGCCAGCAGCCATCCCATTCCGGGTGCCCACAGCATCTGGGAGCTGGTCCTGCACATCGCCAGCGATTATGGGCTGGTGCTGCGCCGAATATCTGGAGACGGACACCCGCTCACGCCGGACGAGAGCTGGCCTCCCTGTCCGCCGGCGACAGCCGACCACTGGCAGCAGGCGGTGGAAGCGCTCCGGCAGTCCAATCAGCAGCTCCGGGATGCGGTGCGCGCCTTTCCAGCCGAGCGGCTCGACCAGCCGCTGGTGCCCGAGGTCCCGTACACCGCGTACACGCAGTTCATCGGGGTGACCCAGCACAACCTGTATCATGCCGGCCAGATCGCGCTGCTGAAGCGAGCGCTGGCCGCCACCTGAACCGCAGCACCGTCTGCGGGAGGATTTCCTGACTCACCTCTGCGGCTCCCGCTTCCCCGCGTCCCTTGCGAGGTGCGGTTGCGACTGGTTGTCTCGAGAGAATGCAGCGTGCCCGCCCGGCGGCCCTCGGCTTCGCACCACTTCGCCGGCGGGGCGACGTCCTTGCGCTAAGTATGTGACTTTCTACTTCGCTGCGGGACTTCTTGTCGCTGGGTGCTCACGGCCACCTCTGACGCTGACACCAGCTCCTTGCGGGTCAGCGGTCGTTGCGGACTCCGGATGGCCGAGCGTGCAGCTACCCGCACAAGCCGGATGGATCCGGCTTCCACCTTCGTACCGGCCGTATCCGAAGGATGACAGGACGAGTCTTGCGTGGATCGATCCGGGTCGGGGCTCCATTGTTCTTCAGCGCAGGCGTGAGCCAATGCAGCTGGGGAACGATGGCCTCATGTGCCACTTTCGCTCGGGTATGTTTGACATCCATCTCGTCACAAGTGTCTCGTACAGCGATCCGGCCCCCGGATACGTAACCGTCGCCCAGTGGGAGCGCCGACCCGGCGAATGGCTCTCACTTCTTGGCACCGCGCAGGACAGAGTCACGCAGGCGGAGCAGGTGGCCGCCATCTATTCGTTGACTCTGTAGGCAGCCACTCGCGACGGACGGGCCGGATGCGCTACGTGGCCGGCATCATTAGCCGGCGACCGCAGCCGGCGACCGCGCACCGCCAGCTGAGACGCAGGTCGTACGTTAGTCCACCAAATGGAGGGCGTGCCATTCGTGCGCATCCAGGTCGACTCCGAGCCGGATGAGTCCGTGCGGGGTTGCGTGGCCATCGCTCAGTCGGTCTCGCATCCGGGCCGGGGACTCCTCCTGTTCTTCGCGCTCTACGGTGCCGTGCTGCTCAGCGCCTACTCCTTGACGCCCAGGACGCCAGTCCAGACGGTGTTCATCGCCTTCGGGGCCATCTTCTCGACCTACTACATCGTTCGCCTTGAGGGCTTGTCCCGGCTGCGCCGCCTCACTCGCCGTGACCCGCACGCCAACGAGACCACCTTCATCGAGTTGACCGCTCACGGAGTACACACCTGGTGCGAGCATATTGATGCGCGCTACCCGTGGACCGATTTCGCCAGGGTCTCGGAAAACGCGGAGTTCTTCCTGTTTGCGCGCTCGTCTGGTTCGGGGACGGTCACTCCGAAGCGTGTGGTCACGGGACCGCTGGAGCTGGAGCTGCGTCAATGCGTCGCGGAATGGTGGGGCGAGATTCAGAGGCTGCCACGCTGGTGTTGAACGTGGCGTCTCGCTTGCGGACCCGTTTTCATCGTGCTACTTGTCGTACAGGAAGACTTCCACGACCGGGGTCGACCGGTTCCAGCTGGGCTAGCATTGGCGGCAGAACGTGAAACGTCAGGCGACACTTTCGCCCTCGCGCGCATCAGGAGGAAGCGTATGACGGCAGGTCCTGACCTCACTGCTCCGCCAGTTCGCATCATGTCAGCCGTCCCCACTTTTCTGGTGCCTGATGTTGCTGCGACGGCGCGGTGGTACGCGGAGCACCTTGGCTTCCATACCGCGGGGCATTCGCCCGACCATGAACCGTATGTCCACGCCAGCGTCCAGCGAGGCGGGGCCGAGATCATGTTCCTCGGCCTCGCAGGCTACCAGAAGCCCGATCTCGCCAAGCTGCGGCCGGCTGGTCTATGGGACGCGTACATCCGCTTGGAGGGGGTACGCACCGTGTACGAAGTGATCGCTGACCGGTCGTTCATACGGATGCCACTCACGAAGCAGTCGTATGGCGACTGGGAGTTCGAGGTCCGCGATCCCAATGGGTACATCCTCGTCTTCGGCGGCGATGCCGATGCGAGGTCCCGGTGAGTGCCAAGCGATTTCGTTGAGCTACCGGTCGATCGAGGAGCGGATTCCGGCGGAGCATGCCCGCTTCACGGCACTCCCGAAGCGCAATTCGTCAGCTGGACGCCAACCGACCTCTGCAGATAACAAAACGCCCGGCCGGGTGCGTCAGCACCCGACCGGGTCGCAATGTGAAGGTGGAACGACGACCGGGACTGCGCTGATCAGGCGCTGGTCTTGGTGACGTTTTCCGCCGCGGGGCCCTTCTGGCCCTGCACCACGTCAAATTCCACCCGCTCGCCCTCGGCCAGGCTCTTGAAGCCCTCGGCCTGAATCGCCGAATGATGGACGAAGCAATCCTTCTGTCCGTCTTCGGGGGTGATGAAGCCGAAGCCCTTGGCGTCATTGAACCATTTCACTGTGCCGGTGGTACGCATTGCATTACTCCTCATTGGTGTTGCGGCATCGGCGTGCGGCAAGGCCGGACGGACCGACGACGCGTGCTCGTGACATTGCCTCACGAAAGGCTGCGGCTGCTCAGTCAGCATGCAAAAAGGGCCCCGGCGTATCTCCCGGGACCCTCGCAGCTCCTTGGATTTAGCATCGCGCCTTCGGCGCGACTGTCGCAGCCCTTAAGATACCCTCATGGCGAGCGTTTCACAAGGAGCGCAGCCATGGACCGGGAGAATGCGCATGCAACACCGGGTATCGCCTGAGTGACACCGCCGCGTCCTAGCTCAACGAGTCCGCCGTCGGCCGGGGGATCCGGCGGAGTGGCATTGCACGGGATGAGCTGTCTGTCACCACCAAGCGGTGGACCAGGGAGATGGGCTGCAGCTGGATTATGTCGACTGTTGCTGATGCTTCAGCCATTCGGCGACGTGTACGGCGAGTGGCGCGCGATGGAAGAGTTGTAGCGTGCGGGCAAGGCCAGGGCGATTGGCATCGCCAACTTTCATCCCGACCGCATCATGGACCTCATGCTGCACAATGAACGATGTGCTTGAGTTCGGCGATCCGGACCCTCGCAAGGTTTCCGTCTTGCTCTTGACATGCCGTGATGATACGGCAAGCTCTGGGGATTCAATACCAAGCTGCTGTTGGATGCTCCGGGATTACGCCGAAACTCACGGGCGCCGGGCCGGCGTCTGCCACAAAACCTCCCGCACCATCCAGACTTCTCCGTACTTCGCGAGCAGCAGGTAGTCCGTGCCCCATGAGGCCACGACCTTGGCGCTGGCCGTCTGATCCTGAACGTCAAAAACGGTCACCTCGCGCGGCGCATCGGGCGGGGCGAACATCCTGCGCTCCCTCACGCTTCTGGTGTAAGCGATCGCCTCGGACCACGACATGGCCTCGCCGAGGTAGCGTGTCGAGTCGGACGACCACCAGAACCCGAATTTTTGCAGGTCGGGGCTGACGCTGCGGCGGAGCCGGTTCTCGTCGCCCTGATAGAAGCCCTCGACGTAATCCAGGACCGCCCGCCGCATCCCGCCTCCGCATTCGTCGGGTAGATGCACCGCCCGAGACGAGCGAGCCCGACCTCGGCACCGAGCGCGTTGCGGAATCGAGCCGTCGTCACTTGCCAAGTGACGCCAGCGTGACAGCAGCGTCACGGGCGCCCGTATCCTGCGCTGGGTAGCACGCCGCCGAGGAGGTCGAAGCAAGGTGACCCAATTCATGCACAGCAGGGCTATCCTCGCGACCGCGCTGATGGGCGCGCTCGTCGCCGCCGAAGGCTGCAATCGCACGTCAGGCGCGTCGGCGAGCGACCGAACGGCCATGGCGCTCGAGCAATGCGATCCGGCCCGCTACATCCCCTGCATTCCGCAGGTCGCCTTTCTTTCCGTCCCCCTTCATGATGCCGGTCTCTATCTCACCTACTCGAGCCAGTGGGCGCCCGGCGTGTCGGGCCATCGTCCGTGGGACGTCGGCTCGCTGGGACTCGGTGGCTGGTCCATCAATCCCATTCAGCGCTATGACACCGCCCAACGGGTGCTCTTCAGCGGCGACGGGTCCTGGCGCATCGCGAGCAGCGTGCGACTTCCGTCGGATGAGCGAGTCGTTCCCAGCTACGACGGAGCACTCGCCTACGTCTTCGATCCCGCTGGCCGCCATGTGCGCACCATGGACGGCCACCTCGGCACCGTGCTGCTTCACATCGAGTACGACGCTGTTGGCCGTCTGACCAGCATCGACGGATCGCTCGACGGCGCTCCGGCGCACCTGTCGGTCCAGCGCGCACCCGACGGCACGGCGCGCGCCCTCGCGGGTACGGATGGCGGCACGACGTCGCTCACGATGGAGCCGCGTGGCCGGCTGACAGCAGTCACCAACCCCGCTGGCGCCACCACGCGTATCGACTGGGATGAGGGCGGACACGTCGTCTCGCAGACGGATCCGCTGGGCGGGGTTGCGCACTACAGCTACGATAACTCGGGACGAGTCGTCTCTTACGTCGACGCGGACAGCGTCGCGCAACGATTCGAGCGGCACGAATCGAGCAAGAGCCTCGAGATCCGTGTATCGACCACCCTCGGCCGACACTGGACGTATCGCGGGGAGCTTCTGGACGGCGCGATCCGCCGCACGTTCATCGATCGGGACGGTTCGATGAGCACCGAAACCGTCGACCCACGTGGCGCGCGTGTGATCAAGCTCGCCGACGGAACGAGCTACAGCGTCGGCGCGCTGGCGCATCCAGTCTGGAGCATGTCGGCGCCGATCTTGACACCCGTGGTGCAATCCCGCCCCGACGGAGTCACAGCCCGGCGCGAGGTGAAGTACGCGCTCCAGCCGCAGCGTGGTCTTCCCTACATGCTCGCGGGATCTGTCACCACCGTTATCAACGGTCGCGCGTGGAGGCAAGACTTCGATCCTCTCAGACGCACGGTAGTGCTGGTCGGCCCCGCCGGGCGTCGCACGCTCATCACGTACGATTCCGCAGGCCGTGTGCTGAGCCACTCGGCGCCAGGCAGACCGCCGGCGGCGTATGCGTACGACGCCGCCGGGCGGATGGTGAGCGAGACCATCGGGGCGGGTCAACTCGCCCGCACCACCCGCTACGTCTACGACGCGAACACCGGCCGGATCACTACCACCCTTCCCGACGGTGTCGTCGAGCACGCGACCGTCGACAAAGCTGGACATATGGTGCAGGCGTCCGCCGGAGACGGCTCGACGGCGATTGCAGCCTATGACGGTGGCGATCGGCTCATCCAGCTCCAACCCGCCGGAGGGGTGAGCTTCACCCTGGGCTCGAGCCCCGGCGGTCGGCCCACCGCGTTCGTGCCACCTGTCGTGCCGGGTGATTCGTCCATTGAGTCGCGCTCCTACGATCCCGATGGACAACTGACGCGGATTGTCGGATCGGGTGGGCGCGCCGTGATGCTTTCGTACGATGACGCGGGACGGGTGAAGCGCTGGAGCTTCGATCAGGGCACGCGAACCATTTTCTACGACCCGCGAACCGGCGCGACAACTCGGGCCACGGATCCGAGCGGCGTGACCACCACCTACGGTTACGCGGGCGACCTCGCCGATCGCCTGACCTGGTCCGGGCCAATTGCTGGTTCGGTCGGCGTCACACTCGATGCGAACGGACGTCCCGCGGCCGAAGCGGTGAACGGGGCGGACACGCTGCGCTTCGCCTACGACGGATCGGGCTTGCTCACGAGGGTCGGACCGCTGACGCTTACGCGCGACTCCGCGAGTGGGCTGGTCACGGCGACGAAGCTCGGGGTGGTCGAGACCCGGCAGACATTCGACGCGAACGGATCGCTCATGCGCGCAACGACGACCGTGCGTGGCGACGTGGTGTTCGAGCTGCGCTACACACGCGATGTGCTCGGACGAATCGCGAGCGTCAGTCAGACGACCGGCCACGGGAAGCCGTCGCGTACCGCCTACGCGTACGATGCGGCCGGTCGGTTATCTGCCGTTCGGGAGAACGGCCGACCGGCGGAGAGCGAGGGCTATGATCCGGCCGGGAATCGTGTCGCGGTGAACCGCCCGAGCGCCACCTTAAAGGCCGCCTACGACGATCGCGATCGCGCGATGACGTGGGGCTCGCGTCACTACTCATGGTCGCCCGACGGCAGCCTGACTCGGGTCATCGAGGATGCGAGCGCGACGTCGTTCACCTACGACGACTTCGGCGCGCTTCGCACGGCCACGCTTCCCGACGGGCGGGAGGTCAGCTATCTCGTTGATGCCGACGGGCGTCGTGTGGGCCGCCGGGTCGGGCGGAACATCGTCGCGGGATATCTCTATCGGCTGGATGGCTTCGTCGCCGCGGAAACAGATCCGAAAGGCAGGGTGGTCTCGCGATTCGGCTACGATGATCTGGGCCATCTCGCGCTGGTGGAGCGTGGCGGCATTGCGTACCGCGTGATAACAGATGCGGTGGGGAGCCCACTCCTGGTCATCGATTCGCGGAATGGCAACATTGCCGAGGCGATGGCGTACAGCCCGTGGGGACGCATGATGCAGGACACGGCGCCGGGGTTCACTCCGTTCGGGTTCGCGGGCGGATTGCGGGATCCGGACACCGACCTGCTCCGCATGGGAGCACGCGACTACGAGCCAGCGACGGGGCGCTGGACGGCGGCCGATCCCCTGCGATTCGCCGGCGGCGATGCGAACTTGTACCGCTATGCGGCGGGCGATCCGGTCAACCGAGTCGATCCACGCGGAATGTGTATTTCGCTGAAGGAGGTGGACATCGCCATAACTCGCGGCTTGGCGTCTCACTTACCGGAGATGAAGGGGGAAAACGACCTGTGTCCTGACGCAGCGATCGGCACACTCACGAATCCCGCGACGCCGCAGAACAACAATCCACCTCCACCTGGCGATCCGCCGGCGGCGGGGAACCCACCAGGGAACGGCAGTCCCTTCGATTGGGGATGCAAGGGAACTATATGCGTGGGTCCGGACGGTCTGGGCTGCGAGTTCGGAAGCTGTCACAAGAACCCGTTCGGATTCACCTGCGACGCGGTGTATTGCCACGGGCCAGGCAATGAGTGGTGTTTCTACTGCTCCATGGGCGACCCTCATCTGCAAGCTGGAAACGGCGCTCGCTTCGACCTTCAGGCCGCCGGCGAATTCCTGATGGTGACCTCGCGCGATGGCGACCACGTCGTTCAGGCGCGGCAGGAGCCGTATGTCCAGGGAGCTCCGGTAACGGTCAACAGCGCCGTCGCCGCCAATCTGAGCGGCGATCACGTGGGCGTCTACGCCACCGAACCTGATTTCCTGCTGGTGAATGGCGTACCCGTCCGGCAGCTCGATATCGAGAGACGCTTGCCGCACGGCGACTCGATCGAGCGCCACGGTGGTCTTGTGATCCTCCGCTGGCGCGACGGCAGTCGACTGACCGTCAGCCGCGTCGTGAGAAGCTTGAATTACGCTTTCGTTCCCGGCCCGGGTGTCGGACCGCTGCGCGGCCTGCTTGGCGGAGCCGGCATCGACTCGCCGCACACGCTCACCAGCCGCGATGGCGCTGTCCTCCGACTCTCCGATCCCACCTTCGGGAAGAAGCTCTATCAGCAGGTCGGCAACAGCTGGCGGATCAGGCAATCCGAGTCGCTGTTCCACTACTGGCCCGGCGAAAGCACCGCGACCTTCACGAACGTGAGCTTCCCAGCCAAGCTGGTGACGGCCGCCTCGCTCTCCGCTGCGGTGCGGTCGAAGGCTGAAGCGATCTGTCGCGCCGTGGGCGTGCACACTCGGCCCGTGCTCGACGACTGCATTCTGGACGTCGGGATCACCGACCTGCCCGCCTTCGCCGCGGCATCGGTCGCCTTGGCGGCGAGCTTACCTCCGCGTCGCGCGCCGTCCGCCACCGCGTCGTCCTCGATCGCATCGCCCTCCAGCGCATTCGCCATCACGCTCGGCGATTCCGTATCTCCGAATCATCCAGCCAGGGGCGCGGGGATCATCTTGCATGCCGGGGAGAAGCAGTCGTATGCGTTTTCCGCCCCTGCGGGAACGAGCATCTTCGTCGAGGTTGGGCCGTGTCAGGGCGCGACGCCCACATTCGAGGTGCTCGCACCGGACAGCACGCCGCTCGGCGGCACCTTCGGTTGCACCGGGTTCGGTCCGGTGCGCCTCTCCGCTGCCGGCGTTCATCGCATCGTCGTCGCCACCCTTGACACGGGAATGGTCCGCTACCGCCTTACCCTTCGCATCGCGCCGTTCGACCAGTACGCGATCCGCATCGGTGACACGGTCTCTCCCGACCATCCCGCTCCCGGTGCAGGCATCATCACCAGCCCCGGGCAGAAACAGTCCTATGCATTCGCCGGCGTGGCGGGCCAGGCCGTGTATGTGGGAGTCGGCCCGTGCGAGGGCGCCAACCCGAGCTTCGACCTCCGCGCGCCGGACGACAAATTGCTCGGGGGCGTAATCGGCAACTGTCACGCCGATATCGGCCGGCAGGTCCTGCCCGTGACGGGCACATACCACATCGTCGCAAGCACGGTCAACAAGACCGATGTCTCACGCTACAGCTTCTTTGTGCACACCGTTCCCGGCGATCAGCATTTCCCGGTGCGACTGCCGATCACCGTCTCTCTCGATGGTCCGGCTGCCGGATCCGGGCGCATGCGCACACAGGGGGTTCAGCAGTTCTACGACTTCAGCGCCAGCCCTGGGACGGTGGTCCATGTCGAGAGTCGCTGCAATCCGGCGTGCTCACATCTGGCGGTCCGGGTGACCCGAGCGGGCGACACTGGCGAAGGCCAGTTTCTCGATCTGAATTATCTCAGACACGATTGGACGTTGCCGCCGGGCGGCAACTACACGATCCAAGTGCGCTCGACCGGGTTCACTGGTACATACGGCTTCACGGCGTCGCCGGCTGTGACGCGGCGTCGCTGACGCGTTCCACAGGGTTTCCCGCGCGCGCGAGCCGCAACCCGGAGTAAAACCCATGAGGTGGCCGATGCGGACAGAGTCAATTGCACTCCAACCAGGAGTTGCGTGCGCGGACAGTGCCCTCCGATATATGCGCGGGCATCGCGGGCTGGCACTGGTGCTGCTTTGTCTCGTGGCGGCGGCATGCACGGGCAGGACACGAGACCGCGCCTCGGGGCAGGCCGTCGCGTTGCAAGGGAAAGGCGACGCGACACGTGACGACCCCTGCTCGCTGCTCGACGTGAGCGACGTTGCTGCGGCCATTGGCCCACTGGCGGGACCGCCGTATCGCGGCGACCCAAACCCCGATCCCTCGAGCGACGTGTGCCGATACGAGACAAATGATTACCGCCGCATTCAGCTCTCTGTGGATTGGACGGGCGGCGCGATGGCGATGAAGATGGTGGCCCTCGGCCGGCGCCTCGGGGACAAGGCGCTCCAGGCGGAGACACAGACTGGTATCGTTCTCAAGGCGGGCGATACGCTGCGCGGCGACTGGGATCAAATTGCCTTGTCGCCAGCCTCCTGCTGCTCACTCGACGCGCTCCGGGGCGACGCGGACGTGCAGCTCGACTGGACGGGGACGCGCCTGACCATCGCCGCCGCGGGCGCGCTGCTCAATTCGGCCATCAGGCGGCTGAACCATCGGCTGGCGATTGACGGCACGGCCGGCGAAGCAGCGGCGAAGCAGCGTTGGGCGGCAATGGCGCAAGACAGCGCGCTCGACGCATGCGGGCTCGTCTCCCAGCAGGACGCCGAGGCGATTATCGGAACCCCGCTCTCGGTGCCGCCGGACCATGGGTCGGCGCAAGAGGGCCCGCGCCGCACGTCCTGCTATTATCGCACGCCGATGCCGAACGCGCCGAACGCGGCATTCGTGTACGAGATCGACCTGAAGGAGTGGAGCGATGCGCACGCGAAGTTCGCGGAGGACGAGTTCGTCATCAACGGCGCCGTGGGCGGGATCCGACGTCAGTGGTCGGGCGGCGACTCCACCACGCCCGCCGAGGCCCCCGAACCGCCGGGCCCCTGGGACGAGATCGGGTCCTCCGTGAGTGGGGGTTACCAGGCGGTCAAGGGCCCGCTGCTGCTGGCGGTGTCCACCAACGGAGATCATACCAGAGCACGGGCGCTTCTGGCCAAGGCAGTCAGCGCATTGCAATGAAAAGTCTCTGATTAGCCGCCTGTCCTACGTGCGCGGGCCTGCTTGAGCGCTGCGACGCGACGCTGGATTGCTTCGATGCGCGGGCGGAACTCGGGATCGGCCGAGCGCCACGCGGAAAGGACGCGCTGGTAATGAACGAGCGCGCTGTCCGGCTCGGCGGCGCGCTCGAACGCCTCGCCAAGGACGGCGTGCAGATCGGTGTAGGTGAGATAATAGTTCGACGCCTCGATCGGACCGCGCAGCGGCGCGCGGAGCACCGGAATGGCGTCACGCGGCCTTCCCTCGGCCAGGAGTGCCTTCCCCAACTCGAGATTCACCCGGCTGTATCCCTCGATCGGCGCAACGAATGCCCGGCGGAACTCTCGCTCCGCATCGGCTGTCCGACCCCGGGCTGCGACGAGGAGCCCGCGCACGTAGTGCTGAAGCACCTGGTCGCGGAAATACGCGCTGTGCGGAGCCCATGAGGCGAGGCTGTCGGCGAGCGCTCCCAATCGTGCCGTGTCTCCGGCCGCGGCGAGCGCTGTGGCTGCCTGTGTGGTCATCCAGATTTGATGGCGCGCGACGAGCCCCGGCGCGTCGGCGGTAAACGTCGGCGACGATCGCCATCTGTAATTGCCGATTGAGTCGAACAATGCTGCAGCTTCATGAAAGCGGCCCATCTCGAACATCACTTGCGCCACGGCAACGGCGTCGAGCGACCTGGGGGTGTTGAAGCTGGGTAGCTCGCCTTCGGTGGTTCGTACCATGCGCTCCGCGGTCGCGAGCGCATCGCGCAGGCGCCCCTGGTTCCGCAGACTGATCACGAGCCACCACAGCGCTTCGCCGCGCTTGGCCGGGTTCCCGTTCTGTGCCCGATCCGCCAGCATCCGATCCGCGACGGCGAACTCCCCCGAGCGGACGGCGATCAGGACGCGGGGCATCACCGCATCGTATCCGCTGGGAGCGACGCGTTCGGCGCGTTGCTCCGCGGTGAGCGCGCTATCGTACCGTTCCTCCCGCCCGAGTATCGATGTCAATGCCCACCATGCCGCCACCGCGTTGGGTTGCATGCGCGTCCAATCGCGCGCCGTTCGTTCAGCGGCTGCCACGGAATCCGCGGACAGGTACGTCGCGAGGAGCATGTACAGGGCGTCGCACGCGCGGCACCAGGGACTGCGGCCGATGAGGCTCAGCGAATCCAGGCGAACCGCACGACGGAGATGTGGCAGCGCGCCGAGAAAATCGCCGCTCCAGGATCTTGCGCGACCGAGCGCCAGTTCGCTGCCCGGCTCGTCCGGGTACCGCGTGACGAGTGATTCCGCGATGGCGAGTTGCGCCGGATCATTCGTGGTGTAAGCCCACGTCTGCCGAATGATCACGCGTTCACGATCGGACACTCGGTCGGCGAGGCGGAGGGCGAGCGCGAGATCGCGGCGCGAGGCGGGTCCGTCGTTCGCGACCTCGCCAAGCCCGGCGTAGTAGGCGGTCATCGCGAAGCTCGAATCCTCGGCGAGGGCCGCATGAAAGAGATGGACGGCGGCCTGCACGTCGCTCTGATAGAACCGGCGGAGCCCTTCCTCGTACAGGCGCCGCGCGGCCAGCGATGTCGTCGTGACGCCGGCCAGCGGTTGCACCGGCGCGCGGAGACCGAACTCGGCCGCCACCTGCGCCGTGGCGCGATCCGCGAGCTCGAACACCGTGCTCGCGTCGAACGAATGGGTCCGACCCGCCGCGCCCGTGGCGAGTTGGACATGGCGCAGTTCGAGCCGGAGTGTATGATCGGGAGCGCGAGAGAGCACGGCCTCGAGGAGCTCGTCGGCACCGGCACGCCGCGCGGCGTCCGAGATTGCCGACGGCGTCTCCTCGCGCACGCCAAGCTGGCCCAGCAAGTCATAGATCCTGGCATGGCTCACGACGCGCAGCCCGGGAACGCGCGCCAGATCGGTCGCCAGCAAATCGGCGAACGTCCGCACGCTCGACCCCGTATCCGCGCCGCTTGGATCCTGAATCCATCCGACCGCCACCACGGGCGACGAGGGCCTGCCGTGGGTCCACGTTGCCACCGCCGCGATCATGAGTGTGGCCGCGATGATCGCTCCCGCCACGTACGAGCCGCGACGCAACCACGCGCGTCGCGATGCTCCGTGCGTCGCGAGCTCCGGTCCGTCGGGCAAAGCCTCGGGTGACACCGCGGGCCCGGCAGTGTCTTCCCCTCTGGCAGTGCTTGCCGATGAGGGCGCAGCCGCGGGTGATGTGGACGCTCGCTTCCTCACCGCCTCGAGCATCGATCGCGTTTCCGCCGAGGGCTCGACGTCGAACTCCGCTTTGAGTCGGTGCGCGAACTCCGTGTACACGCGCAGTGCGCCGTACCGGTCGCCTTGAGTGTCCAAAACTGCCACCAGGCGACGGAGCAATTGCTCGTCGTCCGGAGCGAGTTGGCTGGCGTAGCGCATCCAGTGCGCCACCTCGCTCGCGCGACCTCGGCGCTCGTTCGCGTCGGCGAGCTTCGTTGCCGCGTCAATCGCCCGATGCAAGAGTTCCGCACGCGTCGTATCGATCCAGTGGTCAAATTCCGGCGCCACGTCGGTGATGTGGAATCCGGGGAGGAATCCGCCCCGGTATAGCACCAGTGCGTCCTCGAATCGACTCTGGTCGAGCAACTCCCTGAACGCGCACACGTCGCACCGGAGGGCGTCAAGGGCGAGCCCGATCTCTTCTCCCCCGCGATTGACGACAACGTGCTCGCCTATCGAGCGGCGTAAAAAGTAGAGCGACTGCCGCAGTGCCTGACGTGCCTGCGCCTGGCTGAACTCTGGCCAGAAGAGCGCGAACAACTGGTCGCGGCGCTGAAAGCCGCGCGCGGATTCCACCGCGAGATAGCTCAGCAGCGCCAGTCGTTTCGGCTGGGCGAGCACGGGTCGCAGCTCGCGGCCGTCGGTTCCCCGCAGCGCGAGCGTGCCCAACATGTCGAGGTGAATCATGAGGACTCTCTTACGGACGGCCACTCTCGTCCTGGCGCCCAATGTTACGTTCGCGGCCCATCACCCGGCAAGTGACGGCGGCGTCACGCCGGCGTCACGCCGCGCGCGCAGTGTGACGGGATTGTTCCCTGACGGCGCCAGCGCCGCCGAATGCCTGCCAGGTTGACATGGCGATCCCGGCCCGGCCATCCTGTCGAGAGCCCCCGAAACGGCGCTTGGATCTCCCTGGTCCTTCTTCCTCACCCTCACCCATCACCCGGCGGAGTCCCAATGAATGCGCTACGACGCAGTGCCCTATCGCTCTCAGCTTCCCTCGCCCTATGCGCCACCGCAGCGGCCCAGGCTCCCGCCGGTGACGCGTGCAGCCTCCTCACCACCGACGAAGTCGGTGCGGTCCTCGGCGTCAAGGTATCGCGGCAACCAGTTGCCAGCAGCAAGACATCCTGCACCTTCACTCCGGGCAGCGATCACAGCCTGGCAGCCCGCATGGTCACGGTCACGCTGACGCCGCTGAAGGTGTTCGAAGCCACGAAGCAGTCGTACCGTGAGATGACGCCGGAGCCCGCGAGCGGCATCGGCGACGAGGCCCATTATCAGAAACTGGCGACAAAGCATCTGAAGGCCATTTCCCTGTATGTTCGGAAGGGCGCCGGAGCATTCGTGCTGCGGGTCAACCCCGGACGTGCCGGCAAGGAAACCGACGCGCAAGTAGAAGCGATGGAGAAGACCCTGGGGCAACAAGCCGCCGCGCGGCTCTAGTCCAGGTGTTCTGCCGGATCACTCGTTTCGGATCCCGCTGGCGACGGGCTCCCGGACCGATCGCGATCGTGGGCCGGATACCGGACGCGTTTCGCCACCAGCAGCGGGGACCAACCGATGTGCTGATCATGCACCGGGAGCTCTCACCCGACACCACCTGAGACGCGCTTGCGGTGAAACCCCGATGTCCATGCCACCTGCGTACGGCTCATCCAAGCCCCGCTGCTCGCGAGGGGCGGGCAACACGCCGAATGGTCACTCGGCGCGATAGCTCTCGTCCCAGCGCAGGATCCTGTACTCCGGATCCAGCACGACAGCCTCGGCCCTGTCCGCAAATGGCAGCCGGAAATGGCTCTCCCCGCTATCCAGATGGACGACCCGATCCATGGTGGTTGCGGCGGTGCCGCCCTGGATGCGCACGTCAATGTCGAGCACGAATGGCTCGCCGGCCTGGGTTTGCCGCACGACGATATCCATGCTGTCGCCGACCTGCTTCCAGGAAGTCTCGAACCGCGGGGCCCCGGTGCGGTCGAGCCACTGCCGAAAGAAGGCCTCGAGATGCCGGTCCGGTGCGGCGGCAGTCACGAACGCCCGGAAGGCCGATAGCGTGGAGGCACGGTCACGGTACGTGGCCAGGTAGCTCCGCAGGATCGCGAAGAATGGCTCATCGCCCAGTTGTTCCCGCAGCATCTGGTAGATCCAGGCTCCCTTCGAATCGACCACGATCCGCTTGGCGATACCGTTCAGGTCATCCATCACCGCGATCGGCACGCTGTCAGCGCCCCGGCGGATGACTTCGAAATAGCCCCTGGCACTTTGCAGCGGGATATAGCCCTGGCGCGAGAACCGCAGGAAATGCCGCGCGGAATCAGGGCCCAGCATCTCCTCCAATGCGATGACCGCACCGTACTGGGCAATGGATTCCGAGAGAAACGCGGATCCCGGCCCTTCCGATGAAACGAGATTCCCCCAGTACCCATGAGCACTCTCGTGGGCCAGCAGCGGAATGTTGGCAGAGGCCACGTCAAAGTTTTCTGCCTTGGCCATCATGAAGCCCTGCTCGGAGCTCGCCAGGAAACCCGGCGCCCGTTCCGGCACTTCGGCGATCGAGTAGCTGCTGGTCGGGTAGGGTCCGAACCGCTTCTCGAGGGCCAGCAGGATGTGCGACAGGGCATCGGCCTGGCGCAGCGCGATTGAATCCGGCACGGTCAGCAGGTAGAGCCTGACCGGCGTGGCGCCGGCCTCGCTGCGAATCACCCGGTAGGGACCGGCGGCAAAGGACCGCGCCAGTGGGATCTCGGTCCGCCACTCCTGAATCACGCTGCTGCCTGCCGTGTCGTTCCGGACCAGGGAGCCATTCGACACCGCCGACCAGCCCGGCGGCAGGCGGAAGCGAGTGCTTCCGGGCGCGGGCGCGGCCTCGCCCAAGCTGATGCCCGCGACGGGCCGTGGCAGCGGATACCACCCGGTGACCCATGAGGCGAGCATCACGTCGGAGCCCAGCGTGAACTGCTGCATGTTGGCGAGGCGACTGGACGCGTAGGCCCGGATTCGCACCCGGGCTTGCCGGGTGGCTCCCGCGCCGGGCAGCCGGATCGTGACGTAGCGAAGCGGCCTGCCGGGTATCGTGCCATTCAATGCCGTGACGGTTCCCGCGTCGGTGGAGACCGAATCGAACGCCATCGAGGTGTCACGGGAGTTCACCAGGAGACTGATCCGGTCGGACCGGGCATGGTCCTGCAGGGAGACCACGAGTCCGGCCGCCACCGTGAAACGTGCTTCCTTCGGTTGGAGCGTGACGTCGAGGTCCAGCGAGTCCAGATGCCAGCCGGTCCCGGTGGTGTCCGGCTCCTGGGCCGGAAGGTGGGTAACCGTCGCGGCAGCAAGCACGAGCGCCACCATTCCGGAAATGCCATTCACAGGGAACCTGCCTTGAATACGGGAAGTGGTTCCGCCAGCGCCACCCAGCCTTCCGCAAGGGCCACGGCGGCCAGCTCGGCCTGGTCGAATACATATCGGAGTTCGAAGACATGGGGATTGGCGCGGACCTCGTCGGTCAGGGCGGCCCAGGCCCTGGGAGGGAAGAGGTGGGGAGCCGAGCGGCCGGAGCGGCGTGGCGCAAGGCGGTTCGGATCCGAGGCAACCTTGGCGCGAACGACCGGTGATTCAGCGTCGAAAAGCGCCGTCAGGTCCGCCGCCACGGCGGCGGCCGTATTCGCATCGGATTCGCATACCCAGAGACTGGGGCGGTCGGCAAAAACATCCCGCAGCACCGGATCAGGATGGATCGTGACAAAACGGACCGACGCCAGCCGGCGTGGCCAGAGGCGGCGGAAATCGTTGTAGTGGAAATAGGTGGCCACCACGGTGCCGGCGGGCGGCTCTCCATCTTCGAGCGACCAGGGGATGGCTTCGAGCTGATAACGGGCCGAGAGTTCGGCCGCATGGGAACGGGACTGCCAGCGCGAGCACTCGACGACGTGGACCTGCGGGTTTGTGCTGGCCTCCTTTCGGCGGAGGGCCAAGGTCAGCTCCGCCACCGAAAGTCCATGCTCGCGGGCCTCACCCAGCACCCGGTCGACGAACCCGGCCTGCCACTGTTTCCGGGTGTGCGGCGATCCCCCTCCATCGCTCGCTCTTGCCACCCGGGTGCCGCGCACCCCGCGATGGGATTCCAGCAGCCCTTCCCGGGCCAGCGAGGTATAGGCGTGGCGCACAGTGTGGACGTTGACACCCCAGGCCTCGGCGGCCTCCCGGAGCGGTGTCAGGGCGTCCCCCTGGCGCAATCTGCCGGACCGGATGGCCGCACGGATGGATTCCGCCAACTGGTGGTAGAGGGGGACCGGGCTGTTCGGGTCGATGGCCGGCACGGGCTCCTCGCTTTGTTCTGATGTTCTATAACTTCATCACTTACGGCGGGTTGGGGGAGCGAGTTTCAGGGGAGCGTCGGCAGGTTCGCTTGCGCAAGCGCCGACCCGCGAGGGTCTTGTCGTGGATCTGATAGAGGACGCAGGCCGATGGGCACCATGCTGCGTGGCCTTTGTGAAGAATGGACGACGCATCCGCACGGGTTGGTTCAGGGCGAATGCTCCGCCGTCAGAAGGCGGGACCTGCTCAGGACCTCAGCGCCGCGCTGCAACAGCCAGTGCAGTGCGGGCAAGGAGCATGAGGGCCGGGCCACGCCATGTGAGGGTCGCCGAAGCGCGCCGCTGCAGCAGAGCCTTATGGGAATTCACGTCCATCACGAGTATCGTAGTACGGCGGAAACGGTGCGCACTAGTTGCGGCGAATGAGACACCACTTTTCCAGGAGTTTCCACATGGCCACCTCCGATGCAGATGAAGGAGCCGATACGCTTGCCGCGGTCGAGCGCTTCAATGCTGCGTTCAATCGCCATGATGTGGACGCCATCATGGCGGCGATGACCGATGACTGCATCTTCGAGAGCACTCGGCCGGTGCCGGATGGCGAACGCCTCGAAGGACAGGCGCGCGTACGCGCGTTCTGGGAAGAGTTCTTCCGACGATCGCCCGAGGCACAGTTCGAAACAGAGGAAGTTTTCGCGGCCGGGAATCGCTGTGTGGTGCGGTGGATCTATCGTTGGGTGAGGGACGGCGTTGCGGGACGGGTCCGGGGAGTGGACCTGTTCCGGGTCCGAGAGGGAAGAGTGGCCGAGAAGCTTTCCTATGTGAAAGGCTGAAGACGGACGCCTGTCTCGGGCGACTCGACGCAGGCGCCTGACAGCATCCCTTCGCTCCAGCGGGGGGCCATCGCAGCCGCGAGGGCGGCGCCCGCCATGCATGAGGCGGCCTAACGGGGAGATCGACATGGAGCCTGAGAGCGTTCTTGCCGTCATCGCGGGAGTTGCGTCGACGTTCATAGGCTTCACGGGCGTCATCTTTGCCGTCGGCCGTTCCTCGCGCGATGGTTGGAGCGCAGCGGAGCGTACGGCGCTCCTCAACCTGTTGATACCCTCGGTGGTCGTGCTCTTTCTCGCATTCATCCCGATTGTGGCCTCCACGGGTATCCACTCTCAGGCGCTGATCTGGCGTGGCGCCAATGCATGCCTGGCTGTCATTCATTTGGCGCTCGTCACCACCGCGTTGCGAGCGGCCTGGAAGTCGACACTCCTCGAGCCGGTGCCGCTCCGCTTGTTCCTGATCCCCGGCGGCTACGCCAGTGGCATCATCAGCGCGGTTGTTGCCCTTGGTCACTGGCCGCAGTTCGCCGTGATGGCATTCGTGGCCGGCCTGGTATGGAGTCTTCTTGTGGCCGCCGTCCAATTTGTGATGCTGATCGTTCCCCGTCCCGTCGCCGCCTGAGCCACGCCGTGCTGCCCGCTCACCATCACGCAATGACAATCGCGCGGATCTGCCGCGTGAGGAGAGGAGCCAGAGATGGCCAGGCTCGTGTTCGGGATGAACCAGTCCCTGGATGGCTACGTCGACCATACGGCGTTTGCGCCAGGCCCAACGCTCTTCCGCCACTTCATCGAGCAGGTTCAGGGACTCGCGGGCAGTGTGTACGGTCGCCAGATGTACGAAGTCATGCGGTACTGGGATGACGACCATCCTGAATGGAGCGCGGACGAGCAGGCCTTTGCGGCGGCGTGGCGGAAGCAGCCGAAATGGGTCGTCTCCCGCTCGTTGACGTCCGTCGGTCCCAACGCGACGCTTGTTGCGGATGATCTCGAGGGCGCGATCCGTGAGCTGAAGGCCGAGCGCGACGGGGAGATCGAGGTTGCCGGCCCGGTGCTGGCGCAGAGTCTCACCGACCTTGGCCTGATCGACGAGTATCGGATCTACCTCCACCCGGTGGTGCTTGGTCACGGCAACCCCTATTTCGCGGGGCCCCGGCCGCCGCTCCGCCTTCTGGCATATGACCGGATGGACGAGGATGTGCTCAGGCTCGTCTATGTTCCTGCCTAGACTGCGGTGAGGAATGCGGGGTTCGGGTGTTCGCCAGCTCCGCGCGCCGTCGCCCTGTATGTTGCCGGATCCGTTAGCCGGATCCGTTAGGTCGAGTACTGGTTCGAGCCGACGGATGTCGATTGAGACGAGCTCACGCAAGCCCATGGCAGTACCGTACTGACGACGGACCTTTTCGAACTCCGCAAGAGCGCCTTCGCGTGTGAGCGCAGTATAGAGACAGGCGTATTCGCCGAGGCGGTTCCATCGCCCGTGGGAGTACTTCCAGATCTTGCCGAGGTGGAGGGGAGCCGCGCCTGCAGGGATGTGTCGCCAGACGCGGCCGGCGAACAGCATCAGAGGAAGGCGCCGCTGTCTGCATTCGCGAGAGTCGTCACGACTTCATCGATTCGGCCGTCGACGACCAGCCGAAGTGCTGTGCGCCCACGGAACGCCGGGAGCGGCTCATGCAGCCAAGCCTGCGTCCGCTCAAGATCATCGCCGAACACGGACTGGAGTGCGTGCGCCAGCTGGAGTAGCTGAGTTGCGGCCGCCACGTGCCTGCTACTCGGGCGATGCCGCGCCTCGCGCCACCTGACCACCGATCGGGCGGATGCGCCAAGAGCACCCCCGACCTCCGCATCGGTCAGCTCAAGTTCGTCCGTCGCCCATTCGACCGCGCGGCGCACTTGCCGGAGTTCGGCTTTGGTGCGCGGGGACTCAGTAGCCATGATATCCCTCTGTCCAGTAGCTTGTCGTATGATATGTCCACACGTTTGTCATGTCAATGAGCTAGTCGGCCCTCTTCCGTAACCAATTACTCTGCAGCGGTTTACGGAGGCCAAAATGGCCGATTCCACCTCGCTCGCCGATGATGTTCGTCAGCAAATCAGGCCAGCAACCCACGAGGGCACCATGCCCCACCCCACTCGGTTCACCCGCTCCTCCCTGCTCCTGACCCTTGCCATGGCGACAGGCGCCGCGGGCCTCGCCGCCCAGGCACCGGCGCCGGCGCTCGCCGCCCGTGTCACCATCTATCGCGACAGCTTCGGGATTCCCCACGTCTTCGGCGAGACCGATGCCGCCACCACCTTCGGCTTTGGCTATGCCCAGGCGGAGGACGGCTTCCCTCGGCTCGAGGACAACTACATCCGCGCGCTGGGCCGGCGGTCTGAAGTGGAGGGCGAGGCGGGGTTCACCGATGACTGGCTCAACCGGCTGCTCCGGATCCCGGCGCTGGCCCGAGCCGAGTATGGCCGGATGGCGCCGCATGAGCGGGAGCTGGTGGACGGCTTTGCGGCGGGCATCAACTACTGGATAGCTCGACATCCGGAGACGAATCCGCGGCTGCTTCATCACATTGAGCCGTGGTATCCGCTGGCCTTCATCCGCTACCTCTATTTCCAGCAGGGATTCGTCTTCAGTGCCGGGCTCCGGCGCGACGAACTCGCCGGCGCCTCCCACGACAGCACCTTCTCCGCCCAGACCGGCTCCAACGGCTTTGTGATCGGGCCGTCCAGGAGCGCCACCGGTCACGCCATGCTGGTGATCAATCCGCACCTGTCCTACTTCGGGCCGGGACAGGTCTACGAGGGCCACGTTCACAGCGCCAGCGGCTGGAACTTCACCGGCTACACCCGGTTCGGTTTCCCCATGCCCTACGTGGGGCACAGCGAGGCCATCGGCTGGGTCAGCACCGACAACGCTGCGGACCTGGCCGATCTCTGGGCCGAGACCTTTGACGATCCCAATGATCCGCTGGCGTATCGCTACGGCGATGGTCACCGCCGCGCCGTACAGTGGACCGACACCGTGCTGGTGCTGGGCGACAGCGGCATGGCGCGGCGCGTGGTAACACTCAGGCGCACCCATCATGGTCCGCTGGTCGCTGTTCGTGACGGCCATCCACTGGCGCTCGGCATGGCGCACCTGGGCGATGACGGCTGGCTGGGGGAGTGGTATGCCATGACGCGGGCGCGGACGATGGCCCAGCTCAGGCAGGCGATGCGGCCGCTGGCGATGCTCTTCGGAAATGTGATGGGTGCCGACACTGCGGGGCACATCTGGTACCTCTATAATGGTGCGGTGCCCCGCCGCGACCCGCGCTTCGACTGGCAGCAGCCGGTGGATGGCAGCGACCCCGCCACCGAATGGCGCGGCTATCACGGCATTGACGAACTGCCGGAACTCCTGGACCCGGCGTCGGGGTGGATGCAGAACAACAACACCACCCCGTTCCTGCTCACTGATCGCGGCAACCCCGATTCAGCGGCCTTCGCGCCCTACATGGTCACCGAGGGCGACAACATGCGGGGCGCCGCCGTCAGGCACCTCCTGGCCGGCCACCCGCGCTTCACCTGGGAGGAGTGGGTTCATGCCGCGTTCGACACCCGGGTGCAGTTTGCCGATTCACTCCTGCCGGGGCTGCTCGCATCAGTGCGGCGGGCGGGTGGCGGCTCCGCCGAGCGTACCGAAGCGCTGCGCCTGCTCGAGCAGTGGGACCATCGCACCGATACCAACTCGGTGGCCGTGACACTGCTGTCGCGCATGGGGAAATCGGCTGGGGAGATTGCCGGAGGATCGGCAGAGCGATCCTACTGTGATGGCGGCCGAGCTCGACTCCACCCTGGCGGCACTTCAGAACGGGACTGGGGCACCTGGCAGGTGCCCTGGGGCCGAATCAACCGCCTCCAGCGGATTGACGATCTCGAACCATCCGCAGGTTTTCGGGATGACCGAGCGAGCGTAGCGGTGCCTGGCGTGCCCGGCTGGCTGGGGCGCGGTGTTCACCATCTATGCACGCCTCGGCCGACGGCCAGCGGAGCAGCTATGGCGTCGCCGGCGGCACCTATGTTAGTGCGGTGGAGTTCGGGCCCACGGTCAGGGCGGTGGCGGTGCATGTGTTCGGGGCGTCGGACAATCCCTCTTCGCCGCACTACTTCGACCAGGCGCCGCTCTTTGCGCGGGGCGAGATGCGGCCGTCCTGGCTTGCGCTGGACGAGATCCGCGCGCACCTACAGCGGGCGTATAATCCGGGGGAGGAGGGGCGGTAGGGAGCGTCTTGCACAGGCCTAGGCGCGATGTGATGCATTTCACCCTCGCCGCCAATACTGTTCCACTTCCGATCTCTTGAGCAAGCGCTTTGAGCCTGAATGCCTCGACTCGCGTCGCGGCGGGGTCAGCTATCTCACCACCCTTCTAGTTCATCGTCGATTGCGAGCGACCCAGAGGGCCGTTGTCGCGAATGTCGGGTGATTACTCTTCACACGGAGGGACCGTGCCTTCCGATTCCATCCTTGATGGGCAACTTTTGGTTCGCTTGGATCTTGGTCCTAGCCCATTGCAAAACGACGCCTTCGCCTGGGATCGGGCGAATTTCGCACACCTTATCAATCAACTTCTGATCTATGATCGGGTGCTGATTCCCACATACGATCTAGGGATTGTTCCGGCGCTGCTTCAGTGGATTGGTCTCGAAGCTTTGCGAGACCTCATTGCCGATGGATCAATCTGTTTCGTACGGTACCATGGACAGATCGGATATGCTGGCAATGGCAACGGGATAAGCATCTTCCGAATAGCTCCAGACGATGAGCGACCGTTCGAAGCGTGGTGGCAGGAAGCCGTGTTTAGGGAAACTCCTATCGCGATTGAGCAACAACTTATCAATCAGCGACTGAGCCTTTCGTCCCAAGAGCGGAGCGACCTTGTCCGCGCCGTGGTCGCCTCCACAATTGAACCGACTTACAGCAATGAGGAGTTTATTAGGCATGTGGTGAACGAGTCTTATCGCGATATTGTCACGTCTCCGCAGCTCCGGGCGTCGCTCCGCTCGCACTATAAGCTCTCAGACTCGCCAGTTGATGTCGCACGATTGCCAGATGTCGGACCAGCTGAGTTGCGGGTCTTGGCCGCAGGACACGTGGGCGATGGCCCGCAGCTGGTAGTGCGGGTCGCTGAAGTGAACTACCAAGTCCTGATCTGCTCAGTGACAGGAGGGCCCGACTTTCATGCGGGAGAGGGTACTCAGGACCTGCTGATCGGCAAGGCTCTGCGTGCTGGATTAAGGCTGGATGCAGCTGATCAGTTCGCTAAAATCCTGCAACTCAATGACTTACCAGATGTTGGCGCTGCCGTCGCAGCCGATGAGATCCCACTCGCCAGGTGGTTGGCCATGCGCTCAAGCACAGCCGCTGTTGACTTTCGGCGATGGCTGCAGACAGTCTCACTAGAGGATGATGACTCGATAATACGTGCTCTGCTGCAATCACTCCGAGAGGAACCGCGATCCTCACGACTGCCAGTTCGCTTGTTACGCCTAGTCGCTACCTCACTGGCCGGAATGATGGGACCAGGCACTGGCATAGTTAGCGCAGCCGTTGACTCATTATTCGTGGATCGTTGGTTGAATGGGTATTCCCCTCGAGTAATACTGGACCAAGTTAACGTATTACGGACGGACTAATAGACGGCGCCTCCTAGGCAGCTGGTGCGCACAAGCATAATCTCGGTTGACTAGCAAAAGGGGCGCCGAGCACCAAGACTATCGCATCTCCTTCTCAAAGCCTCACGGCACTCGTTATGCGCCAGTACAAGCGTTGAGGTAGATGATCTGTGCCGCGAACCCACTTTGCTCCACCACCATTGAGCGAGGCCGCCCACATCGATGTCTGCCTCCTGGGCGAGCTCGCGGTCGCACGCCTTCGGCAATTAGCAAATGGACGTCACCGTATCCCAGAGATCGTGGACTTGCGTCTTGTCTTTTCTGACGATGAGACGGCGCTCCGATATGAAGAAGTGCGGCAGCGCAACGCGCAAGCCGTCGGATTCCGAAATGACGGCATTCAGGCATTCACTAATCTTGCCGAAGTCGTGCCTGCAGTGCTACGACTCCAGGCTGAAGGCCACTTTCCGGAGCCTTCTGTCACTGATTCCGCTGGGCGCCAAATCGTTGATTTGCCTTTAGATAAGATAATTCGCAGTGCCGTACAATTTCTGGTTAATGCTGTATACGAGTACCTCAACGAGCGGGGTCATTATACGTTCGAGCCAGCGTCTTTTGCTGAGGTATTTGTTCGCAGCCAGACCAGACGATCACGCACTCATCTGCAGGTCCGCGCAATCGCGCCTCTCGCCAACTTCACGTCCGATGGCAGTGTCGACTTTGGTGATGGAACGCGCATCGAGCACTTGTCGGGAAGCGAAAAGACGCAAATCTGGAAGGATGAGTACCTAGAGAAGGCATTCACTGCGACTGAAGTTGCTTCATGCAATTTCGCGATCACTGCTGAGGAATTGCGGCCACGTCTCCACAGAGAAGGCGATATTCCTTTTCGCTTCAAGCGGGTAATCATGGCACTTCGGCTCTTGCAGTCAGGAAGAGTGTCCGCCCCGGCAACCGTGTACGTGGACCAGCCGCCTAGCAATCTGGGCGGGATGACCTCAACTACACACCTTAAAGACATTCTAAACGTCCATCTTTTCGAAGGTGGCAAATATTGCCTCAAGACTCACGATAATCAGGCGCTGGTTGCGCTATACAACAAGCTCGGGGCCTTGGAGGCCCGTCAACGCGACTACGGACAATTTGGATTGTGCCTCCGACGATTTAGCCAGTCCTACGAGCGCGCCTATGCGGAGGATCGCTTAATCGATCTCACTGTCGCTCTTGAGGGTTCACTCTTGGCCGCTATTGCAGGTGAGTTGAAGTATCGGGTGGCGCTCCGAGGAGCCACCTTACTGCGCGACCGAGCGGCTCCCGAAGCAACCTTTCGCCTTCTGAAAGCGCTCTACGACATCCGCAGTACAATTGCTCATAATGGCGAGACATTGGACAGAATTAATCATGCAATCTTCAAGGAAATCGACCGACATCGCTTTCCCGCCGCAGTGGAGACTTGTGTTCGGGCAGTTTTGATCGCCTTCTTGGACCGTATCTTTATGGGCGAGTCCATAGCTGACGTTGCCGCTGGCTTAGACGCGGAGGTGCTCGCCGCCCTGCGGCCAAGCGAAGCGAGATAGCGGACGCAAGTCGTGCTTGCGGCACGTCAATATCCCTTGGCGAGTAGACGAAGCTCGCCCAGGCACCGCTCTCTTGTGCGCTATTAAGGAGTGCCGGCGCGCCGATTCATGGCCAGTTGAGAAAGGGCGAGTGTTATCATGCCGTCATCAAACAGCGCTTGCTTGCGGCGCGCGGCACTCTTACCCGTTGACCACTTGGCGAGTGCATTCCGAATTCCGTCCACGGTTGGAGCCGCATCTTCTTCGGAAATGAGCCAATCAACGGTGGCTAGGAGCTCCATTCCGTAAGGCGACTCAAAGCCGTCGATAATAGCTGTAGCTGTCTCGAGCGCAGGCTTGTAGAGCTGTGCTTCGGACGTCGCAAGATACTCCTCTAGATCCGGACGCTTGTTGTCCTCAAACCAGATCGCATCCAGAGGTCCGGCATCGCTTAAACGCTTTTCGCAATGTAGATAACTACCGTCCAAGCCATTAAGCAGGTGCCGCAACCGGTCCGCGTACGGGCCATAACGATTCGCGCTAAAGCGGAGATCTAGCGGATCGGGCAAACGCTGAGCGTCAATCGTTCGGTGCAAGAACCAAGCGAGCTTCTGCACCTCAAGATTGCTGCATTCCAAGCCCAAAACTGAATAGCGTCGCACAAGTTCAGCGATCAGTGCTCGCGCCGGGGTGAGTGTCTCCACGCCTTCGCGCTTAGGAGCGTTCTGATATTGTCCCGTCGGCTCGTAAACAAGGAACTCGACATCCGGCAATTTCGCAGCCGCAGCTTCGATCTCCTTCCGCACATGGGCCCATTCCAGCCCGCCGTTGCCACAGCCGAGCGGGGGGACTGCGATGGATTTGATTTCGTGGCCCTCGACCACGCGCACGAGATCGACCAACCCGGAGCGGATCCACTCAAGCCGGGACGGCTGCCGCCAATGCTTCTTCGTCGGGAAATTGATAATCCAGCGTGGCCCCAAGAGCGAGGAATTAGCGGTGAGGAGCATATGACCGACTCGCACCTTGCCGGCCTTAGCAGCCTCCGAATAAATCCGCGTATTCTCCGGAAACGCCTCGCGGAACATCAACGCGATGCCCTTACCCATCACACCGACCTCATTCACGGTGTTGACGATGGCTTCAGAAGGCGCATCCAGGAGATTGCCTGATGTATATCGAATCATACGAAGTAGCAGTTAGGGCGTGCCAGAATTTCTGTACCGCACCCCGCCGAAGCAGCTAGGCCCTTCAGCTTCGAGCACTGCTGGGCGCCGTAGCACAATACGCAAGTGAGTGCGCTGACGGGCAGGTGCTGGTAGACCAAAGCTTCAGCTTGATATCGTTCGAACTTTCCAGGATCATTCGAATCGCGCTTAAAATCCCGCGCCTGCAAAATTTCCCAATCGATCAGCTCCAGCCCGCCCAAGCTGTTCGCAAACTTTGCAGTCCGCAAATAAGCATGTCGGTCCGTAAGCACGAATTTGACACCCGATTTGTTCAAATCGTGCAGGCACGCAACCAGAATGACGATATCGGGCATCGGCGTTCGCGTCAACCCATTATATCCGGTCTTGATATTCAAGAGCATGGGCGAATACGGAGTGAAGTAGAACGGGATGTAGTCACTTAGTGTACCTCCGGGTGCACCGGCACACTCCTTGTGTGTCGCTTGCTGATTAGGTCGGGGTTCCCGATATCCCGGTAATTAGGATCACAAGTCTTCGAATTGCGACAGTGAAGACCATGCGCCAGATCCAATCTACGTTATCAATATGAGTGATCCGAAAGATCCAACCTTTCTCGGAATCTAGTGTAATCATCCGAATTGTCGGCCCCGTGCAAGTTGCATCCGCATCTCAATACTCGCCAATATGGGCCCGACCGCGCTGGCCCGGTCGGGCTTGTTGGTTCGCCACCTCAGGTCGCCCCGCAACGGGCAGAGACTTTGGAATATAAATACAGCCGACGATCGCTGCCTACGCCACCCTCACGGCCCTCCCATACCTCCTGTCCCCATCCAGCGTGGCCTCGCCCAGCAACGCCAGTGTCTCCAAGTGCCGAGCCACGAGCTTGACGTCCGCCTTGGTAAACAGCGCCGCGGCTTCCTCCGGCGTCACCGACCCACGCGACAGCACGGCTCCGACCGCCGCCAGCTGGTCCACGGCCTTGGCCGGCCAGGGCTCCAGAGCCGCCACCGTCTCCTCAGCGGCCACCGGCCGCTCCAGCTTGAGCGCCGCTTCCGGCAAATCCCGCCCAAACCGGGGGATCTGATACTCCGGCCTGAGCCACCGGACCACCCCACGCTTCTCCTCCTCCACCCGCTCGTCATGCAGCGCCACCAGCCGCTCCAGGATCTCTTCCCGCTCCATGGGCCAGGGCCT
>CAWCVB010000008.1:0-43712 GCA_963798915.1 uncultured Gemmatimonadales bacterium
ATGACTCCGGGGTGGTGCGCACCGCCGCCGGCGACCACTACCTCGGCCGGGGGTGTCCAGCGCTCTACTGCCGCGGCGATCGACACCGCCGTCAACTCCACTGCCGTCGCCACACCATCGGCGCCGGGGCAGCGACGTGCCAGCTCCCGCGCGAATGCATCCCCGTAGCGTTCCCGGCCCGTGCTCTTGGGCGGGGGCTCCGCCAAAAAGGGGTCGGCCAGCAATTCCGCCAACAGCTCACGATCCACCTGACCGGCACC
This sequence comes from uncultured Gemmatimonadales bacterium, assembly GCA_963798915.1. Taxonomy (GTDB): domain Bacteria; phylum Gemmatimonadota; class Gemmatimonadetes; order Gemmatimonadales; family GWC2-71-9; genus CAMLHP01. Next base: position 261 of record CAWCVB010000008.1, read on the forward strand.
ACTCACCTCGCCGTCACGGTCATAGGGCAGGTCGGGACGGAGCCGACGGGCCATCGCGTCGATGACAGCCATACCTGGGCCGGTGTCGAATGCGAACGCGCCGGCTTCCTCGGCGCGGCGCGGCACGAACGTCAGGTTTGCCATGCCGCCGATGTTGAGCAGCACCCGGGCGCACTCTCCGCCGAAGAGCAACACGTCAGCCATGGGCACGAGCGGGGCACCCTGGCCGCCTGCCGCGATGTCGCGCGAGCGGAAATTGTGAACCACGCGGACGCCAAAGCGTTGGGCCAGCACAGCCGGCTCCCCCAGTTGCCAGCTCACCAGCGGCGGCTCGTGCCAGATGGTCTGCCCATGGAAAGCGATGAATGACAGGTCCGGCGCCCGAACCCGACTGGCCTCGAGCGCAAGCTGGACCGCGTCGCCGGCCCAATGACCAAGCTGCACGTGCAGCCGTGCCAGCTCCGGTGCCCGCGCACCGGCGATTATGCGGCGATCGAGGCGCGCTCATGCGGCGCGTAGGGCCGGGTGGCGAAGCCCAGCAGTTCGAGGTGGGTGGGATCGTGAAGCCGCACGACGGCCGCATCCATGCCGTCCAGCGAGGTGCCCGACATGATTCCCACACCAAGACACGGCCGTTCGCTCATCGAGCACTCATGGGAGGGGGGTCACCGACGATCTCGCGCAAGCGGCCGCCGTGCTGCTCCAGCAGCCGCGCGGCTTCCCCGGCATCCACCTGCATTCGCGCCATGACGATGGCCAGCTTGACCTCGCCGCCGGCGGCGTCGATGGCGGCCCGTGCCGCCGGCCGTGGCAGGCTGGTTGTCTCCATCACGATGCGTTCGCTTCGGTCACGCAGCTTCTGGTTCCAGGCGCGAAGGTCGACCATCAGGTTGCCATAGACCTTGCCCAGCCGGATCATGGCACTGGTGGTGATGGTATTGAGCACAAGTTTCGTGGCGGTGCCGGCCTTCATCCGCGTGGAGCCCGTGACCACTTCGGGTCCGACCAGCACCACCATGCAGGGATCGCACAGCTCGCGCATGTCGTCCGGCGGGGGCTCCGAACAGGTCAGGAATCCGACCCGTGCGGCCAAGGCCGGGCAGGACTGCACGAGGGCGGCGCGCACGTATGGGGTCGTGCCACTGGCGGCGATCCCGATGACGAAGTCGGACCGGGCCCCACCGCCAGCTGGTCCACCGCAGCCGCACCCGCTGGCACAGGATCGTCTTCGGCTCCCTCCACCGACCGGCGGAGGGCGGGGTCGCCGCGGCGATCAGCCCCTGCACCATCTCGGGCGGGGTGCCGGTCGTGGGCGGGCATATCGGTGGCGTCGAGCACACCAAGGCGTCCGCTGGTTCCGGCGCCGACATAGATGAGGCGCCCGCCAGAAACCCGGGAGCGCTGCCTCGGCCAGCTCAATGGCGCGTGCAATCGCATCGGGGGCCGCCGCCGCCACCGCACCAGGCACGGTGGCGTCCTGCACGATTGATGAGGGCCACCAGGTCCCGTGGCGACGCCTCGTCAATCCGCTGGCTGCGCGGATTCCGTTGCTCGGTCAGGCGATGATCAGGAGAGGGTGAAGTGGACATGCGGCCGGGGTAAGAGGGTGTGTTCGGGTTCGGGCGCCGCTAGAAAACGAGGCCGTGCCGCAGCCTGAGCAACCGTGTCGTCGTATTCCCCCGCATCCCTTCCTGCCACGAGGTGCCCGTGCTTCGTCGCCTGCTGCTTCCATCCCTCCTGGAAACCCCTGCTGGCCGCCTGTGCCGGTCGCCCCGGCCCTGCCCTCCAGGGGCGGGACCCCCTCGGCCGGTGCCGAGCGTCGGACCCCGTCGGGGTGGCCCCTCCAGGGCAGGTCGCAAGTAGTTGACGGAACCCATGCCGTGGTGGTTTCGGGCAACGAGATCACCGCCAGGTGGGACGTGACATCCTGCAGCAAGGGCGGCAATGCGGTGGATGCCGCCGTAGCAGTGGGCTTTGCCCTGGCGGTGGTGCATCCCGAGGCGGGAAACCTCGGGGGCGGCGGATTCATGGTGATTCGGCTGCATGACGGCGGCGTCTTCACGCTTGATTACCGTGAGGTGGCACCCGAGCGTGCCACCCGGGACATGTACATGGATCTGCATGGCGATCCGACCAGCCTGAGCATCACCGGACACCTCGCAGCCCACATGCCAGGTTCGGTGGCCGGGCGTGGCCGAGGCCCAGCGGCGCTTCGGGAAACTTCCATGGGCCGACGTTGTCGAGCCTGCGGTGCGGCTTGCCGCCGACGGCTTCGTCGTGGATTCCTTCCGGTACCGCTCGATCGAAGGCAATGGGGAGCATCCCTGTACCTGTTTCAGGGATCTCGCGGAGGAAGTTCCTGCCGGACAACGGTCACGCGCCTGCACCTGGCACGCGCTGGCGCCAACCGGACCTGGGGCGCACGCTCATGGCCATTCGCGACCGGGGGCGGGATGGGTTCTATACCGGGCCCGTCGCCGACCTCATCGTGGAGGAAATGGAGCTTGGCGGCGGCATCATTTCGCTTGCGGATCTTGCGGACTACAAGGCAATCTGGCGCGAACCGGTGCGGGTGAGTTATCGAGATATACGGTCTATTCCATGCCGCCGGCGTCGTCCGGCGGGGTAACGATGGGGGAGATCCTCAACATCATGGAGGGCTGGCCCTCGCTCCCGGCCTTCGGCACCGGCGAGCTCATTCATCGTGAGACCGAGGCGATGCGACGCGCCTTCACCGACAGGAACGTATTTCTTGGCGATCCCGCCTTCGTGGACCTGCCGCTGGGCCGGCTGCTCTCCAAGTCCTATGCCGATTCGCTGCGACACCAGATTGGCGAGCGCGCGTCCAAGACGCCCAGGTTCGATGCCAGCCTGCCACCGGATCATCCACCACCCATTACAGTGTTGTCGATGCCGACGGCAATGCGGTCAGCACCACCACGACGCTCAATAACAGCTATGGCAGCGGTGTCACCGTCAGCGGGGCCGGCTTTCTGCTGAACGACGAAATGGACGACTTTGCCACGGCGCCGGGCAAGCCCAACATGTTCGGCCTGGTGCAGGGCGAAGCCAACAATGTACAGCCCGGCAAGCGCATGCTGTCCGCCATGACGCCGAGCATTGTCCTGGACTCCACTGATGACCTCTACATGATCGTCGGGACACCCGGTGGGCCGCGCATCATCACCATGGTCTATCACGTCATCTCCAACGTCATTGATCACCACATGTCGCTGGCCGACGCGGTTGCGGCGCCACGGACGCATCATCAGGCCCTTCCCGATGTCATCCGCGTGGAGCGCAACGGGTTCACGGCCGCGACATTGGCGGACCTGCGCGCACGTGGCCACGAAGTGCAGGAGGGTGGCTACTCCGGTGACGTAGAGGCAATCATCCGGACCGGCGAGGGCTGGGAGGGTGTGAGCGATCCCCGGTACGGAGGTGGTGGCGCGGCGTATTGAAGAGAAGATCCGGTGCCCGCCACAGCCGGGGGCGGGTATGAGACCCGCCCTCGGCCGCCGGGCCGCGAGGCTCAGCTGCGCCGGAAGGTATCGTTGAGGGTGATCGTCACCGAGCTGCCGGCGGGCAGCACGACGTCTCGGTCCTTTGTTTCTACGGCACGCTGGGTGCCGACCGCGCCGCCGATCACTCCACCAATCACCGCACCCTTGCCACTGCCACCGAGCACCCGACCCACGACCGCACCTGCAGCGGCACCGGCACCCACCTTGGCTGCGTCGTTGGCGTCAACGGAGCGGCTTTGCAGATGAGTATCGAGCCCCGAGACCCCGCCGGTCAGGTCATAATCGGTGCCATTGATCGACACGCTGGTGGCCGCAAGGCTCAGGGTGCCGGTATTGTCGCTCTTGCTGTCGGAAGGCTTGATGGCACTGATCCGCAACGTCACCACCGAGCCCGCCGGGATGACCACCCGGCCTGACCCGTCCTTGACGTCATTGGCCACCTTGGCGGTCACAGTCTCACCGACCTTCTGGGTCCGCGAAGTGATCTCGGAGGTTGTGCTTGCGCCGAACGACTCACCCGCCGCGAGCGTACGAGTGGTGGCGGGTTTCACGGCCGCCGGTGCCGACGCGGTCGGCTTGGGCCTGGGCTTCGGAGTCGCCGGCTGGGTCGCACTCGTGCTCGGATTGGCCGGTGCGACGGCAGTATCTGCCGACTGGTCGTTGAGGGCCGCCGTGGTATCCACGGGTGCCATCTGCAAGTCCCGGTTCAGGCTGTCGGCAACGGCCGAGTCATCGCGGTCTCCACCGGAGCACGCCGCGATGGTGGCCGCCCCGATCAATGCCAGCAGTGTTCGTGTCATTCATTCCTCCTGACGTAGTTGGCTTGCCTGACTGGATCATTTCTTTGACATTGCGGGCACCATGCGCGCCCTCCAAACCCTGATTCCCTATCTCCGCCCCTATCGAGCGATGTACGCCTGGGGCCTGCTGCTGGTGGTGCTGTCCAATGGTTTCAGCACCCTGGGTCCCCACTTCCTCCAGCGCGGCATTGACGTACTGGGCCAGGGCGGCGCCTTCCGTAATGTACAATCAGCCGCCCTCCTGCTGCTGGCCGTCGCCGTCCTGGGCGGCGTTGCGCGGTTCGGCATGCGCCAGCTCCTTAATAGCAGCAGCCGCCGCGTCGAGTTCGACCTGCGGAATCGCCTCTATGGCTATTTACAGGGTCAATCAGCGGAATTCTATGACCGGTACCCGACCGGCGATGTGATGGCGCGCACAACGAACGACCTGCTGGCCGTGCGCATGGTGGCCGGTCCGGCCCTGATGTACCTGGTCGATACGGTCATCCGAAGCCTGATCGTCATTCCGGTCATGGTGCACATCAGTGCACTCCTCAGCCTGCTCGCCCTCATTCCCCTCGCGGCGCTGCCCCTCGTCATGACCCGGTTCGGGCGCGCAATCCACCGCCGAAGCGAGGCGATCCAGGCACAGTTCTCCACCTTGACCAGCTTCACGCACGAGCACCTCTCGGGTGTGCGGATCGTTCGCGCCTACCGGCAGGAAGCGGCCGAGGAGCGGCAGTTTCGCCGGCTGAATGAGGAATACACGGACCGAAATCTCTCGCTGGCGCGCATTCAGGGCATGTTCCATCCCCTGCTGGCCATGCTGGGTGGGCTCGGCATGGTGGCGGTCCTTTATGCCGGGGGCCAGCTGGTCATCGCGGGCAGCGTTTCGGTCGGGCAATTCGTCGCGTTCGGTGTCTACCTCGCGATGCTCATCTGGCCGATGATCGCCTTGGGATGGGTGGTCAACCTGGTGCAGCGTGGAGCCGCCTCGATGGGCCGCATCAACGCCATCTTCAGCGAGCCGGTCGCGGTCACATCTCCGCGCTCCCCGCTCGCCCTGCCCCCGGCCACGGGCGGGCGACGCGTCGCATTCGAAGGCGTGTGGTTCCGGTATCCCTCCGCAGCGGCACGCGGGTGGGTCCTCGAGGATGTCTCATTCGAGATCGCGGCCGGCGGCTCGCTGGCGATCGTCGGCGCCACCGGCGCCGGGAAGTCCACCCTGGCGGAGCTCCTGGTCCGGATCTACGACCCGGAGCGCGGCCGCATCACACTGGACGGCATGGATATCAGGGCGCTATCCCTCGGCGAACTGCGACGCAACGTCGGGTTCGTGCCCCAGGAAACCTTGTTGTTCAGCACCACGATCAGGGAAAACGTCCTGCTGGGCGCTCCCGATGATGGACGCCTGGAGATCGCCGCCGAAACATCTCAGCTGGCCGAGGCGCTGCCCCAGCTGCCGGATGGCTATGACACCATGCTGGGAGAACGAGGGGTGAATCTCTCGGGCGGGCAAAAGCAGCGGGCGGCAATCGCTCGGGCGCTGGCGCAGCAGCCGCCGGTCTTCGTCCTCGATGATGCCTTGAGTGCCGTCGACGCCCATACGGAGGCACGAATTCTGGCTGGCCTGCGAGGCGCGCTCGAGCGCCGCACCAGCATCGTGATCTCGCACCGGCTGGCGGCCGTTCGGGATGCCGATCACATTCTGGTGCTGGATGCGGGGCGTGTGGTCGAGCAGGGTCGGCACACCGTCCTCATGGAACTGGGAGGCCGCTACTGGGAACTGCTTCGCCGCCAGGAGCTTGAGGAAGAGCTCGAGGAGGCGGTGTGAGGTAGCAGACCAGGTGTCCGTCGGCCGGAGCGGCCTCGGGGTTTCCACGCCGCTGCCTTGTGCAGGGCAGCAGCGTCGCGAGGCGTCCAGCTCGCCTACAGCCGCTCCCGCAGGAAGCCAGGCGTCAGTCCCTGCAGCCACCCCGCCAGCCGGGTGAATTCGCCCGAGACCATGAGCACGCCCACAACGATCAAAAGGATGCCGCTGATGAGCTTGACGGTGCCCAGATGCCGGCGAAATCCCTTGAACCATCCAAGGAACCAGTCCAGCGCAAACGCGGCCAGCAAGAACGGCAAGGCGAGACCGAGAGAGTAGGCTGCCAGCAGGGTCATTCCCCGCCCGAAATCGGCCTGGGAAGCTGAAAGGGTCAGAATGCCGCCCAGGATCAACCCGATGCACGGCACCCAGCCGGCCGCGAAGGCCATCCCGACCAGCACTGACCCGATGTAGCCAACCGGCTTCTCCGCCAGGTAGACCCGCTGCTCCCGCTCCAGGAACGGAATCTTGATGACCCCCATGGTCAGGAGCCCGAATGCGATGATCAAGACTCCACCTACCCGGGCGATCAAGTCCTTCTGATTGCGCAGCGCCAGCCCGAACGCTGATGCACTCGCGCCGAGTGCGAGAAATATCAGGGTGAACCCAAGCACAAAGAGCAACGCGTGGGTGACGGCAATCCGGCGCCGGTTGGCGGCCTCCGGCACCGCCATGCCGGTGAGGAATCCGATATACGAAGGAACCAGCGGCAGCACGCACGGCGAGAGGAAGCTGAGTAGCCCCCCCGTGAAAGCCACCAGGATGCCCAATCCAACGCTATCCGTCATTACGCCCGACCTCCCAGGTCGCGCCGAAGGCACTCTCGGCAGGTTCCCACGATTTCCACCCTGTGCCGCTGGTGCTGGAAACCGTGTTCATCGGCAACGATGCCCAACAGCCGCGTGAGCTGATCGTTGGTGAATTCGATGACCTGGCCGCACCGGTCGCAGATCAGGTGGCCATGCTGGTCCGCTGCGGCCGCCGGCTCGAAGCGGCGGGATGCCTCGCCAAAGCGGTGCGACCGCACGAAACCTGAGCGCTCGAGCAGGTGCAACGTCCGGTAGATGGTGGCTGTTCCCACCTCGCTGCCCTGTTCCACCAACTGCTCCCGCAGATGCTCGACGCTCAGGTGTTCCGTCGAAGCCAGCACCAACTCGGCGATCAGCTCCCGCTGTCGCGTCACCGGCAGCCGATGCTCGCCCAGCCAGACACGAAATGCCTGCAGCAGCCGCTGGCGCTCATTCTCCGACAGCTGGCTCATCTGCCACCGCAAACCATTGGGCCGGATCAACCTCGCTGGGCGGTTCGTCGTCGTCGGAGCGCCGGTGGGCTTCCTCCAGCAGCTTGGGGAGCTGCTCGACGGGCCCGCTGCCCACCTGCCGGACGTCGGCTTCGAACCGTCCCCGTTCCTTGCCCTTCACCAGCAGCATGTAGCGCGCGGTGTAGATCGTCCGCCGCTCCGCGCCCAGTCCCTCCGCACGGGCAATGACCGCCGTGCCAAACTCGCGGTGTCCTTGCCGGGTCACCGGAAAGCACCAGATTCGATCGATTTCGCTTGCGGGCACATTGGCAGCAACCACCTGCGCCAGGCGTTCCCAACCCGACGGTGGCGTAGCGGCATTCATGCCGCGGGCCCCAGCGCACGCTCCACGTAGAACCGAAGCACGGTCATGAAGTCCTGGGCGTTGGTGACCACGCCGTAGGCCTGATGGGTGCCACGATCCTTGAGCTTGTTGACCACGAACTCGGTCTGGTCTACGCAGATCGTCATGAGCGGGGCCGGCGCGCCACGCACGGTGTGGAAGGCCGGAAGCATGTTCCCGACCGCGATCGCATGCAGCGCCGTCGCAATGAAGATCGCACCCGTCGCACGCACCGTATGTTCCCGCATGGCATCCTGCGCCGCCAGCGCGTCCGTAATCACGCCCGGAAGCGGTCCGTCATCACGAATCGAACCGCTGAGCACGTAGGGAATCCCGATCGTGACGAGGGCGTGCATGATTCCGCTCGACACCAGCCCGTTCGCGATTGAAGCCTCGATCGACCCGGCCGAGCGAACGGCATTGATGGCCCGCATGTGGGTACCGTGTCCGCCCTGGGTCGCCTGTCCGGTGTGGCTCATGCCCAGAGTGGTGCCGTAGATGGCCGCCTCCATGTCGTGAACCGCGACCGCATTCCCGGCAAGCACGGCCTGGACAAAGCCATTGCGGATAAACCACTCGAAGTCGCTCCGTGCGCGGGAGTGCACCAGCGCCGGCCCCACCACCCAGATGAGATAACCGGCGTTGCGACGCTCCTCGAGCACGCGTGCGGCCAATTCCTCGTAGTTGACCGGCCGTTCGCGACTCACCTCCGTGCTCATGAAGCGGAATTCTTCGTTGGCGCTGTGGCCACCTCCGAGGAAGCCCTGGCCGTAGACCACGATGCCGTCAGTGCCATCTTCCGCCAGTCCCATGGCCACCATCGCTCCCGCTTCGAGCCGCCGCGGCTCGATCACTTCCAGGCTCCCCTCCCGCCGGGCGATGACGCAGTCCATGCGCGGGCGAGAGGGGGTCATCCACTCCCCATCGACATTGACGTAGGTGGGCAGGTTCGAGGTGGAGAAAAATCCCTCGGGGAGGACCCCGTCCGCGGGCAAGGGCGCGAACCGGGCCGTGGGCGCACCCTTGAACGGAGCCTGACTGAAGTCGGGCAAGCGATGGTGATCGGTTGGCATAGGGGACGAAACCTAGACGGTCATCAAAGCAGAGTCACGGGGTCGCGATCAAGCACGAGGCGGAGTTCGCGGTGGCGCGCCGCCACCTTGGCCGCCGCCCGGACAAACCGCCCGATCGGCTGACCAGCGCCGCGAATAAGTACATGCCAGCGCCAGCGCTCACGGACGCGCGCCACCGGGCAGGGCGCCGGACCGAGCAGCTGAAGCGGCAAGGCGTGCTTCTGGAACAGCCGCTCGCACCACTCGGCGAAGGCCGCTGCGGCCGAGCTGACCGCCAGCTCGTCCGGGCCCGAGACAATGCCGTTGACGAGCGACACATGCGGCGGATAGGCAGGAGACGCACGGTTTTCCAGCTCGAGACGCAGAAAGCCATCGGTATCATGCGTCGCTGCGTGGGTAAGCGCGTGGTGCTCCGGGGCCCGGGTCTGCACCAGCACCAGCCCTCCCTTGCTGCCTCGGCCGGCGCGCCCTCCAACCTGCGCCAGGAGCTGAAAGGCCCGTTCCGCTGCGCGAAAGTCAGGAAGAAAGAGCCCGGTGTCAGCGTCCACGACGCCCACCAGCGTCACGTTGGGAAAATCGAGCCCCTTGGCGATCATCTGGGTGCCGAGCAGCACGTCGACTTCGCCCCGCTCGACTGCACCGAGGATTCGCTGGTGGGACCACTTGGTGCTGGTGGTGTCCAGGTCCATGCGGGCGATCCTGGCCGTCGGGAAGCGCATGGCGACCGCCTGCTCAAGCTGCTGGGTCCCGACGCCACGCATCTGCTGGACGGCGCCGTGACAGCTATCGCATGCCTCCGGCATGGGCTGCATGTGATCGCAGTAGTGGCACCGCAGGCCCGCAGGCGACCGGTGAACCGTCAGGGCAATGCTGCAACTGGGGCATTCCGACACCACGCCACAATCGCGGCACTGGAGAAAATTGGCAAAGCCACGACGATTGAGGAGCAGCATAGCCTGCTCGCCGCGCTCCAGCACCTGCGCGAGCGCAGCATCGAGCCGCTCGCTCCAGGGAACCGGCCACAACTCGCGAACCATGGGCGCCCGACGCAAGTCGACCAGCTCCACCGGCGGCATGGGCCGGGACTCGACGCGCTCCGGCAGGCGCAGGAGCATCACTTTGGGCCTCTCGCCACGCGCGCGTGCAAAGGTCTCAAGCGATGGCGTGGCTGTGCCCAGGATCAGGCGAGCGCCCTCCAGGCGTGCGCGCATGGCGGCAACATCGCGCGCGTGATAGCGCGGTGACTCGCCGTTCTTGTAGCTGGTCTCATGTTCCTCATCCACCACAATCAGGCCGAGGTCGGGCACGGGAGCGAACACGGCACTGCGCGCCCCGACCGCCACACGGCGCTGCCCCGAACGAAGCAGCTTCCACGCATCAGCCCGCTCGCCATCCGAAAGTCCGCTGTGCAGGACGGCAACCTGGTCCCCAAAGGCCCCACGAAACCGGCTGACGGTCTGAGGCGTGAGGCCGATCTCCGGCACCAGCACAATGGCGCCGCGACCCGCTTCGACTTCGCGCCGCACCGCCTCAAGGTAGACCAGCGTCTTGCCGCTTCCGGTCACCCCGTACAGGAGGGCGGTCCCGCCCGCGGCCACCTCCTGGAATGCGGTCAGCGCCGCTGCCTGCGCGTCCGTGAATGTGGCCGGCAACGGCGTGCCCACCACCTCGGCAAAAGGATCCCGGAGGACCGGGCTGCGGGACACCTGCGCATAGCCGTTGGAGACCAGCGACTTCATCAGTCCGTCGCTGAAGCCGAGCCGCTCGCGAAGGTGCGACACCTCTGCCGCGCCGTCCAACGCCTCAATCGCCTCGTAGAGCGCGCGCTGCCGTGGCCGACGCCGAAACAGCTTGTCGCGCTCGAGTAGCGTCGGCCGGTCGTCCGAGAGGGTGATGATGCGGGCATCGGCGTGTGCTCCGCCATCGGGGCGGCCCCAGAGCGCACCCGGAAGCAGCGCGCGGACCGCGAGCCCCAACGGAGCGCCATAGTAGCGCGACATCCAGTGCGCGAGGGCCAGCAGTGGTTCCGAAAGCGACGGCTCATCATCGGGAAGACCGACCACGTCGCGCGCCTCGTGAGCGGACGGCTCGGGATCGAGCTCCGAGATGACGCCAATCAGGGTACGGCCCCTCAACGGCACGGTGGCGCGCATGCCGACCGCCGCCCGGCCTGCCAGCGGTCCGGGAAGGTGATAGGTGTAGGGACTGGCGAGTGGGAGCGGAAGCAGGATGCGGGCAAGCCGCCCGGTCATCGCCTGCCGAGGCCCAGGCCTGGACCGCTGGGCAGGGCAACCTGCCCAGCGGCGATGGAGGCGCCGGTAAAGGGATCATTCGAGAGCAGGGCGGCTCCGTCCAGGTCCACGATGTCCACCAGCGGGGTAAAGTGCGCGGCGGCGGTGATGCCGATGGAGCTCTCGATCATGCACCCCACCATCACCATCATGTGATGCGCGCGAGCCGTGGCAATCATGCGCAGCGCCTCGCGCAGGCTGCCGCACTTGGCGAGCTTGATATTGATGCCGTCGACCTTGCCGACCAGCGCCGGGATGTCGGCCGCAATCCGACAGCTCTCGTCCGCGATGATCGGGATGGCGGCCTTCTGCCGGATCAGGCCGAGGCCGTCGAGATCGTGTGGCAGCAGCGGCTGCTCCAGCACCGTCACCTTGAATTCTTTGAGGACCGGGAGCATCTGCAGCGCATGCTTGACGGTCCAGCCGCAGTTGGCATCGACGCGCAGCTCCCGATCGGTCTCGCAGCGGATTGTCTCCAGGATCTCGATGTCCCGGTCACCGCCAAGCTTGATCTTCAGTATCGGATACTCGGCCGCTTCATGGACCTTGGCCCGGATCTTCTCCGGCGTATCCAGGCCAATGGTAAACGTCGATCGGGGCGCCGCCGCCGGATCCAGCCCCCACAATCGGTAGAGCGGAATGCCCAGCCGCTTCCCCATCAGGTCGTGCAGCGCCGAGGAAAGCGCCGCCCGCGCGGCGGCATTGCCGCCCAGTGCCCGAAGCCACCTGGCTTCCGCGCTTTCGAGGTGGGCCGGGTCTTCCGGAAGCAAGGTGCCGTACACGCCGAGTGCTGCGAGCACACTGTCAGCAGTCTCGCCATAGAACCTGGTCGGGGCTGCTTCGCCCCAGCCCTCGAGGCCATCGTCATCCACCAGCCGAACCATGACCGTCCGATAGGCGGATTGGCCGCCCCGGGCAATGATGAACGGATGCCGGGTGGTGAGGTCCAGGAGTTCGGTCTCGAGGCGAAGCGGCACAACGGCCTCCGGCGTCGGTCAGATCAGGGCGTTCAGGTGGGCCACGGCTCCGTCGGCCAGGCGGGATGGAATGTAGCCCCCCTCCAGCACCCCCACGAGAGCCGGCGCACCGGCTAATGCGCGCAGGCGCGTCGTCAGTTCGCCGAAGTGCTCCGGCTCCAGCGTGAAGCCGCCCAGCGGGTCGCCAGCCATGCTGTCGAAGCCGGCAGAGACGATCACCACATCAGGTGTCCATCCGCTGGTCGCCTCGGCCACGGCCCCCCAGAAGTCTGCCACGTAGCGCTCCGGCGCCAACCCCGGGGGCCTTGGCACATTCCACACATTGCCGACACCACGGTCTTCTGCCATGCCGGTGCCGGGCCACCAGGGATGCTGGTGCATCGACACAAACCGGACGGACGGGTCTTGCTCCACCAGGGCCTGGGTCCCATTTCCGTGGTGCACGTCCCAGTCAACGATCAGGATCTGCGGCGCGCCGATGGCTTGTGCATGTCGAGCCGCAATAACCGCATTGGCGAGCAGGCAGAAGCCCATCGCGCGATCGGCCAGCGCATGATGTCCGGGCGGGCGGGCGGCACTGAAGGCCGGCTCTCCGGTGCCCAGGGCATGTTCGACTGCCGCCACGGCTCCGCCCGCGCCCCGGATCGCGGCCTCCCAGCTTGCTTCATTCATCACGGTGTCGGCATCCAGCGCTCCGCCGCCCCTCCTGGCCGTCTCCCGCAGCAGATCCAGGTGTGCCCGCTCGTGGACCCGGCCCAGCTGCGCCTCAGTGACCCGCGGCGATTCACGGATCGCGATGTCCGGAACCCCTCGCAGGCGATCCAGCAGGACACGCAAGCGGTCGGCGGACTCCGGATGCCCACGACCGGGGTCGTGCGCAAGACAATCAGGATGGGAAAACACGGGAAGTGGCACAGCGACTCAGTTACGGCGGATCAGTTCCTGCATCTCGCGCGCTTCGGAAGCGAGGGCATGTCGTGCGCGGGAGATTTCGGCGGCCTGACGGCGGTACCAGTGCCAGGACAGCCCGACCAGCATGGAGCCAACGACCAAAACCGCTCCCACGATCACCAGCAGGGGCCGGTGCAGCCAGAGCCCACCCACCATCAGCGCGACGCCATCGAACGCGAGGAATGCGGCGGCCCCGATCGTCAATGCGCGAGCGCCGGCCGGGCTGGTCATCCTCAGCGGACCGGCCGGCGGCGGCGTGGCAGGACGATCAGGTTGGCGTCAGGGACGATTCCTGCCTGTTCCAGCGATGCCGCCTCATTCAGGATCTCCGCACCGCGATATTTGACGGCGTATTGTGACGGGTCGCGGACGACGCGTGCGCGCGTGAGTGCGGCGAGCTTGAGTTCCGAGACGGAATGCGAGCCATCCATCGCGATCGCCACCTCATCCCAGACGTCCTGCACCATGACCCGAAGCGGCAACATGACATCGGTCACACGGCCACCTCGCTATTGGGCAGCGTGGACAGGAAACGACTGACGGCCTGGTCAAAGAACAGGGTGGAGGCCCGGATTCGCGAACCCGCATCTGTCCGAAAGACTGCGATCGCGATTTCTTCCCCGCCCTGGCCGCGGAGCGTCAGCCAGTCGGCGCCGCCCTTCTCGGGATAGGCAGCCTGCTGGGGCACCCGTTCGGTGAAGAACTGGCGGGCCCGCTCGAGGATTTCCTGGGCCGGCAGCGACGTGATCTTTTCGTGAATCATGGTCCCTGCAATATATAGTGAGGGCGCCTACAGGTGCGCTTTGATCCACGCGGGTGCCTGATCGCCGGCAATGCGCACCTGCTGCATGCTATCGCGTTCACGAACTGTCACCGTCCCATCGGCCAGTGTGTCAGCGTCGATCGTGATGCAGAACGGTGTGCCGGCCTCGTCCTGGCGCCGGTACCGGCGCCCGATGGCGCCACTGTCGTCATAAAAGGCGTTCACGTGCAGCCGCACGTCGCGATAGATCCGGTCTGCCACCTCAGGCATGCCGTCCTTCTTCATGAGCGGCAGCACGGCCACCTTGATCGGGGCGACGCCGGGGGCGAGCCCCAGCACCACCCGCGTTTCGCCCTCGACCTGCTCCTCGCGATAGGCATCCACGAGCACGGTCAGTGTCACCCGATCGGCGCCAGCCGACGTCTCGACGATATAGGGGAGGTATCGCTCGTTGGCTGGCTGGTCAAAGTACTCCAGCTTCTTGCCGGAATATTCCTGGTGCCGCTTGAGGTCGAAGTCGGTGCGGTTGTGGATGCCCTCGATTTCGTTCCAGCCGAAGGGAAATTCATATTCGATGTCGTACGCCGCCTTGGCATAGTGGGCCAGCTCGCCCGGGCCATGCTCGTGCCACCGCAGCCGGGCAGGATCCAGTCCCAGGCCATGGTGCCAGCTCATGCGCCATTCACGCCAGCGCTCGAACCACTCACCGTCGGTGCCAGGCTTCACGAAGAACTGCATCTCCATCTGCTCGAACTCGCGGGTCCGGAAGATGAAGTTGCCCGGCGTAATTTCGTTCCTGAACGCCTTCCCGATCTGGGCAATGCCGAAGGGCACCTTCTGTCGGGATGCCTGCAGCACGTTCAGGTAGTTGACGTAGATGCCCTGGGCCGTCTCGGGCCGGAGAAAAATCACGGCCGCCTGCTCTTCCACCGGCCCCATGAAGGTCTTGAACATCAGGTTGAACAACCGGGGCTCGGTCAGGTCGCACGCCGTGTGCTCGCCGGGGTGTTTGCTGGGCTTCTGCGGACACGAAGCATGCTGAACCTGATCGGCTCGAAAGCGAGCCTTGCAGGTTCGGCAATCCACCAGCGGGTCGGTGAATCCGGCGACATGGCCCGAGGCCTCCCACACCCGCGGATGCATGAGAATCGCGGCATCGAGGCCCTCGATGTCGTCGCGGGCATGCACCATGGCACGCCACCAGCGGTCCTTCACGTTCTTCTTGAGCTCGACGCCCAGCGGCCCATAGTCCCACACCGAGCCGAGACCGCCGTAGATCTCGGAGGACTGGAACACGAAGCCCCGCCGCTTGCAGAGCGAGACGAGCTTGTCCATCACATTGTCAGTAGCAGACATGGCGGGCCGGAAGATACCGGTGCTCAGGGGACCGATCAAGCATGGTGCACTCAGCGCCCGGGAACCAGGCGAAGCACCGGGCTCGCGTCCTGGCCCGAGCCGGTCAGCTCGAGACGCGCCAGGCGTCCGGCCTGCCAGAGCGGAAATTGATCGCGGTAATGGGTCGAGAGCGGGTTCCCGGACTGCCCGGTGGGGAGAATGAAATACCCAGGGCCGCCCTCGACCATTTCGCTGAGGAACCGCATGGACGGCCCCTCGGTACAGGTAAACGGAATGCGATCGCCGCCTGATGTGCACAGGTCGACGGTATAGTCGCCGCCGGGCGCCGGCACCGGTCCAACGTCAAGGCGAAGCAGCCGGCCCAGGATGGGTACGTCTCCAAGCGGATGGTGCTGAAGCAGCCGGTGCGCCCGGCCCCATTTCCAGCCCGAACGCGGGTCCGCCAGGGCGCCGCGCATGGCGCGGCGGCTGAGCGAATCCAGCGCGATCGTGCTGCCATCCGCAGCGTGAATGGTGTCGGTGAGAATCCACTGGTGCTCCGCCGCCAGGGCGGCAGGACGTGTTGCCGGGAGGGAATGAAGCTCCGTCCGCAAGCCAGTGTACCAGCGCCAGAACAGCGTCGGTACCGCCTGACTGGTTCGCATGGCGCCATCCCAGCGCTCAAGCGATGTTGCCGCCGCGGTGTCGCCCACTTCAAGCGCTGCCTGCGCTGCCACATGCCGCGCCCGGATCGCAAAGCGGCTCACGACGTCCATCTGCATGGCGGCCGCGTCAGCAAGGGTCACCGAAGAATCTGCCGCCAGCATTGCCCCGATGCGCTCGGCGCGATACGGCGATGCCCATGCGGAAGAGAGGAAGTGCCGATACCCGGGGCCGACGATGCGGTTGTTGGAGGTGACCACGTATGGCGCCGCGTCGAGCGCGGCGGGCAATGCGGCAAAGTCCACGTAACCATGCCAGGCGGAATCGGTGGTCCAGCCGGGCCCGGAAGATCCGCCATGAGCCTCGGCGCGGAGCGGAACCCCACCGGCCAACTGATATCCGCTGTGTCCTGCCACGTCGGCGTAGGTCAATCCCAGTGCCGGAGCCCGGACGGCCGCGAGCGCCATCCGGAAGCTTGACCAGTCCCGCGCCTTCATGAGGCGGAGCGACGCCAGGAGTCCCGCTGGCGTCACGTCCTGTCCCGACCAGCGCCGCGACACTCCGTGGACCGGCGTGCCGCCAAGCCAGCGAACCACCGGTCCGTTTGAAGTCCGCCGCCGGGCGTAGGGAATGTCAGGGCGGTCCTTCACCCGCAGCGTTTCCGGCACCGTGCTGACCGGCGCCCATCCATGCAGCCGTCGCACAAGCGACGTGTCAGAAGAAAATTCCTCCTCAACCTCGTCCACGTCGTCCACGTACGATGCGGTCATCCCCCAGGCGATGTCGCGGTTGCGGCCGATCACGATACCCGGGACACCCGGAATGGTGACTCCCGCGGCGTCGATGGCGGGTGCGTGTACAACGGCCAGGTACCAGATGGACGGTACGCCAAGCGGAAGATGGGGATCGTTGGCCAGCAATGGCGCGCCGGATGCCGTGCGGGCGGCACCGACGACCCAGGAGTTGGAGCCCCGGTTGCTTTCGGTGAACGAGGAACGAGGAACGAGGGATGAGAGTCGAGCTTCGAGGGTTGAGGGTCGAGGGACGCGAGTCCTGAGTCTCGCGTCTCGTGACCCCATGACCACAGGAACTCCTTCCGGCCAACCGGGCGCCATCAGGGAATCCGCGCCAGGACCGTAGAGGCGCACGGCATTGGCGCGGATGCGTTCGTCACCGAGATTGTGGAGCTGTTTGGCCTCGAGCAGCAGGATGGCGTAGCTGTCCTCGGCTCGCCAGGGTTCTGCCACCAGTCGGAGCAGCCGGTGCTCCAGCGACGTGCCCCCTCGGCCGAGCCAGGCATTGACCCCGCTCGCATAGGCCACAAGCAGCTCGCGATCGGCGGGTGCAGTCGCCGCCCAGGCGCGCTGGGCCAGCCATCCGAGTTCCCAGTCACGTGCGTCTCGATCCGCGGCAACCGCGCGTGCGCCAAAGAGCTCCGAGAGCCGGCCCTCCGCAGCCCGGCGCATGAGATCCATCTGCCAGAACCGATCGCGGGCATGCAGGTAACCGAGCGCGCGATACAAGTCGGCCTCGCTGCGAGCCCTGATGGTGGGCACGCCAAGTGAATCGAAGCGGACCTGCACGCTGTCAACCAGCGGGGCGAGCGCCACCGTGCCATTATCCTGGGGAACAGTGCTCCGAAGCCAGAGCCACGCTGCCAGCGCCAGCAGGATGAGCACCGACAGCAGGCCCAGCAGCAGGCGTCGGATCAGCCGCATGCGAGGTCAGCGCACCGCAATGATCTGGTCGCGTCGCGTCCCGACACTCACGTAGCGGATCGGTGTCTCGGCCAGGGCCTCCAGCCGGGACAGGTACGCGCGGGCGGCAGGAGGAAGGTCGGCCAGCTGCCGCGCAGCCCCGGTGGACGCGCACCAGCCGTCGAGAAATTCATAGACGGGCTTGACGCGTTCCAGCTGCTCCACCTCATCCGGGAACTCTTCGCACTGGCGGCCGTCCAGGCTGTAGCCGACGCAGACGGGAATGCGCTCGAACTCGTCCAGCACGTCGAGCTTGGTCACCGCCAGGCCGGTGAGGCCGTTGACCCGGACGGCGTAGCGGACAACAGTGGCATCAAACCAGCCGCAGCGACGGGGCCGGCCCGTGACCGCGCCGAATTCTCCTCCCTGCTTCCGCAGGCGCTCGTCATCGGCCGGCTCCGCGGCCGAGGGCAGCGGACCGTTGCCCACCCGGGTGGTATACGCCTTCACCACACCGAGGACGCCGTCGATGCTGGTGGGACCGATGCCGGCCCCTACGGCCGCTCCGCCAGCAGTGGTATTCGAAGAGGTGACGAACGGATAGGTGCCGTGATCGAGATCGAGCAGTGAGCCCTGCGCGCCCTCAAGCAGGATGCGCTTGCCGTCGCGCAGCGCGCGATGCAGCAGCAATCCGGTGTCGGCCGCGAGCGAGTTGAGGCGAGGCGCGTATCCCGAAAGCAGCTCGACGTGCTCATCGAGCGAGGCGCGCTCACTGGCACCCATCATCTCGAGGAGCCGGTTGGCGCGAGCGACTCGTTCGGTGAGAAATGACCGCACCCGGCCCATGTCGCGCAAGTCGCCTACCCGCACCCCACGCCGGCCGATCTTGTCCTCGTAGGCGGGGCCGATGCCCTTCCCGGTCGTGCCGATGCCCTGGCTCTTCTCGCTTGCCGCATCCAGCAACTTGTGATAGGGAAGCACCAGGTGGGCGCGATTGGACACGAACATGCGCCCGTCGGTGTCGACGTCACGTTGCGACAGCGCGTCGAGCTCGGCAAAGAGGGTCACGGGATCGATCACGACCCCGTTCCCGATGACGCAGGTCGCACCGGGATGGAGAATGCCGGACGGAATCTGCCGCAGGATGAACTGAGAGTCGCCGGTCACGACCGTATGGCCGGCATTGGCGCCGCCCTGGTAGCGGACCACGAAATCGGCCTGCTCTGCCAGGACATCCACCAGCTTGCCCTTGCCCTCGTCGCCCCACTGGGCGCCCACCACTACGGCGCAGCGTGTCCGCTCGTCGAACATCCCAGCCTCGTCTCGGCAAAAAAAAGAGCCCCGGTGGGGGCTCATGCATCCTCATGCAAAGATAGGCTGAGATCAGGAGAGCGTCAACGCGGATGCGCCAGCATAGCACCGAGTCGTCGGGCCGCGATCAACGGCAGCGCTGCGACGTTATCCCGGTCCGTATGCACGCGCCGCAGCGTGGTCCAGTTCAGCCGCGCCACCGTCACGGCCCGTGCACCCACCCGCGCGAACGCCAGGCTGTCCACCATGATGCCGGGCGGCAGCCGGCGGCGCCGCACCACGTAGCCGGGAGAGTCGAGCGCCTGCCTCAGGCGCTCGGCCAGCCGCTCTCCCTCGCGATCGTGCGCCACGATCGTGACATCGCCGATGTCGTCGACCGTGTCGATATTGATGACGTCCCTGCCTCGTACCAGCCCGGGGTTCTGCTGGGCGAGAATGCGTGACCCGACGAGCCCGAACTCCTCGGCCCCCGTAAAGATGAAACCGGCCCGTTCGTCCGATGTCTCGGCAGCGCACAGGGCCGCCGTCAGGCCTGAGCCGTTGTCCACCGCACCGATCGTTCGGCCCCTCAGCCGAGCCCGCGTGCAGAGCACGCTGGCAGCGAGCGTGAGGCCTGCCGCTCCGGCCACCCATGCTGGAGGCGGCACCATCCCGAGCCGCATGGCAGCGAGCGCGAGCATCACGAGCATCGCAAGCGCCGTGATGGCCAGCGTCACCAGCCGCCCGGCCATGCTCTGCCGCTGCGCCTTGGTGTCCACGTGCGCCACGATCCAGCGTTCGACCTCCGCATCCGGGCGCTGAACGATGAGATTGGCGTCCTCCCGGCGCTCGCCGCGTGCCGGCGCCCAGCCAAGTGCGATACCGGCCGCTATGGCGGTAAGGGCTGCCATGCCAAGAAGCCAGGTGACCAGTGCCGCCCAGCCCGGTGCGCTGCCCATCAGGAGAAGCGGGATCATCAGCACGGCGAGCCATCCGAGCCCGGCTCCGAAAACGGGAAGCGCGTTGAGCGTGCCGGTGGAAAAGGCGAAGCGCTGGATCGTCACACGGAAGCCCAGCGCCTCGAAATGGTCGGCCAGCAACTGTCGCGCTTCTGCGGCAGCCGGCGTGCCAGCCTCGCGCTCCAGCTCCAGCAGGAGCCGGATGACGTCATCGGTGCCGGACGGGGAAAGCCCTGGTTCAGCCTCCGGCACCACTGCCCCGCTGGGCTGCCCGGGCCGTCGCCTCATCGACATCTCCGTCGGCGGTCAACTCGGCCAGGTGCTCGGAAAACGTCTGCATCAGGTCGGAGTCTGCCATCACCTTCCGCACCTTCCCCGGGCTCTGGTTGCTGCGAAGCAGGTCACGCACGGCATCATTGACAAGGAGGATCTCCACCGCGGCCGCTCGCCCCTCCTCTTTCTTCCGGGGCAGCAGCTGCTGGGCGACGATGGCGCTGAGCGACTCCGCCAGGCGCATGCGCCCGATCTCGCGCTCTTCTGACGGGAACATCGCTACACACTGCTGAACCGCGGAGACCACGTCGGGAGCCGCCATGGTGCCGATCACCAGTAATCCGGCTTCGGCCGCCTTGAGGGCGGTGCTCAGCGTCATGACATCGCTGATTTCACCGAGCACCACCACATCCGGATCCTGCCGGAGCGCTGCCTGCAGGCCGATCGCGGCGGAGTCGGTATCCACGCCCACCTCGCGCTGGGTCACCGAGGAGGTGAGGTCGCGATGCAGAAACTCGATCGGATTCTCGATCGTCACGATATGCTTGTGCCGGGTGGCGTTGATGTGGTGCACGATCGCCGCAATCGTGGAACTGCGGCCGCTGCCGCCCATGCCGCCAACGATGACGAGGCCGCGTTCGACGTCGGCCACGCGGACGAGGCCCTCCGGCAAGCGTAGCGTTTCGAAGGTCGGCACGGCAAAGGGAATCACCCGCATCACGATCATGAACGAGGACCGCTGGCGCAGCACATTTACCCGGAACCGGCCCACGCCGGGCATGCCCCAGGAGCAATCGAAGTCGCGCATCGAGTCCAGCCGAGCCCGATCCTCGTCGCTGGTCAGGAGCCGCAGCGCAATGGCGCGAGTCTGGTCGGGGGTCAGCCGCTGCTTGGTCAGCGCCACCAGGCGGCCGTCGATCCGGGCACGGAAGACGTCGCCGGCCTTGATGTGCAGGTCCGAGGCGCCGCGCTCGACCGCGGTCGCGATGATCTTCTCGATGCTGGTGCGAGCCGGCTGGCTCTGCTCCTCGCTCATGTCCGCCTCATGAACCCCATGTGATCGTGGACCAGCGCCATTGTCTCTCCCGCCAACGTCCGGGCGCGCTGTGCGCCGCGGTGCAGGATCTCGTCCACCTGGGCCGGGTTGGCGTCCAATTCCTGGGCGCGCTCGCGGATGGGCGCCAGCGTGGCGCTCATGTTGTCAGCCAGTACCCGCTTGCAGTCAAGGCAACCCCAGCGCGCACCCCGGCAATTCACCGCCACCTCCTGAACCGTCGCAGGCGGCGAGAAATGCCGGTGCAGGTCGTAGATGTTGCAGATCTCCGGCGTCCCGGGGTCCTGGCGACGCTTGCGGGCCGGGTCGGTCTTGGCCGGCCGCAATTTCTGCCAGATTTCCTCCGGGGAATCGAGCATCCCGATCGTATTCCCCCGACTCTTGGACATCTTGGTTTCCCCATCGGTGCCCATGACGCGCTTGGCCGTGGTGAGCAGCGGTTCCGGCTCGGGCAGGACCACCTGGCCTCCACCGAACATGTTGTTCCAGCGACGCGCGGTGTCGCGCGCGAGTTCCAGATGCTGCACCTGGTCCTCTCCGACCGGCACCAGGTCGGCCCGGTAAAGCAGGATGTCGGCGGCCATCAGAATCGGGTAGTTCAGCAATCCCGCCGGGATCCCCTCGAGCTCGGCGGACTTATCCTTGTACTGGGTCATGCGCTCGAGCTCGCCGACATGGGTCACCGCATTGAGCAGCCACATGAGTTCCGAGTGCGCTGCCACATGCGACTGGACGAAGAGCAGCACGCGATCCGGATCGACTCCTGCCGCGAGCACGCCCACCGCCATTTCACGGGTTCGCCGGGCGTGCCCCGCCGGGTCGTAGAACGCACCCGTAATGGCATGCAGATCCACAATGCAGAAGATGCAGTCGTACTTTTCCTGCAGCTCCACCCAGTTGCGCACCGCCCCGAGCCAGTTGCCGATGTGCAGCTCGCCGGTGGGCTGAATTCCAGAAAAGATGCGTGGCATGCCGCGCAAGGTATCCATCCCGGAGAATGGCCGCAAGATGGTGACAGACTTGAACTTAGTGCATATCGCCGAACGGGCCGCTCGCGCTGCCGGCGACTACATCCGGACCACCGGTCGGCCGGCAGACTCGCTCCGGTGGAGCGAGAAGGGACGCCATGACTATGTGAGCGACGTGGACCGGGGCGCCGAAGAGCTGATCCGAACAATCCTGGCTGAGTCCGCGCCTGGCACGCACGTGGTTGGTGAGGAGCTGGGACCCGAGCTGGCGCTCGAGGGCATCGCCTGGATCGTCGATCCGATCGACGGCACGACCAACTTTCTGCATGGTTATCCGGCATATGCCGTCTCCATCGCCGCGGCTGTCGATGGCGTCCTCGAGGCGGGTGTGGTGCTGCACGTACCGGATGGCCGGCTCTTTCATGCGTCCCGCGGAGACGGAGCGTACTGCGACAATGCCAGCATTCACGTGTCGAGCATTACCGATCCTTCCCGTGCACTCATCGGCACCGGGTTTCCGTTCAAGGATCTGTCGGGAATCGATCGCTACCTCCAGCAGTTTACTGCCGTCGCGGCCGCCACCGCCGGCATCCGCCGCGCGGGCTCGGCCGCGCTTGACCTCTGCTCCGTGGCCTGCGGCGAATTTGATGCCTTCTGGGAGTTGAGCCTGTCACCCTGGGACGTCGCGGCCGGGATGCTCATTGTGCGTGAGGCCGGCGGTGTGGTCACCGATGACGAGGGGACGCACATCGGCATACAGCATGGGCCGATCGTCGCGGGAAATACCAGGATGCAGGCGTGGCTGCTGGGACTGGTCAAGAGATGAGCGCGTGGGACAAGGGCGCAACGCGCCGCGCCCCTACACCGTAACGGTCAACACCCTCGGCCCGTCCAGCGTGATCGCTATGGTATGCTCGAAGTGTGCGGCCAGACTGCCGTCCGCGGTCACCACGGTCCACTTGTCGGGCAGAGTGCGGGTCCGGTAGTCACCCTGGGTGATCATGGGCTCGATGGCGATGGTCATGCCGGGCTTGAGCTGGGCCCCCCGGCCCGGTTGCCCGTGATTGGGAACCTGCGGGTCTTCGTGGAATCGGGTGCCGATGCCATGCCCCACGAGTTCGCGGACCACGCCGAAGCCTGCCGCTTCCGCCACACCCTGCACCGCATGCCCGATGTCGCCCACGTGCTTGCCGGCGCGCGCGGCCGCGACGCCGGCCAGCAGCGCATCAAGGGTCACCTTCATCAGGCGCTCCGCCTCGGTGCTGACCTTCCCCACCGGTATCGTGGTGGCGGCATCCGCATGCAAGCCTTCCAGATGGACGCCGCAGTCCACGCTCACGATGCTTCCCTCCTTCAGCACGCGCTTCGTGGAGGGAATGCCGTGCACGATCTCCTCGTCCACGGACACGCAGAGCGTCTTGGGGAAGCCATAGAGCCCCTTGAATGACGGCGAGGCGCCGTCATGGCTTCGAATGAATGCCTCGGCAGCCGCGTCGAGGTCCTCCGTCGTCAGCCCGGGCCGCACGATTTCCCGCATCAGGACGAGCGTACCAGCGACGATGCCGCCCGCGCGCGCCATGATGGCGATCTCCCGCGCGGACTTGATCGTGATCATCGCGTGACCACCTTGCGCACCCGCTCGGCAATCTCCTCGACCGATCCGACGGCTGGAATCCTGGTGACGCCGCCCCGAGACTCGTACCAGGCCAGCACCGGGGCGGTCTGCCTTCGATATGCTTCGAGCCGGACGGCCACAGCGGCTGGGTCGTCATCCGCCCGCCCCTCGAGGCCCCGCCGGCGCGCCAACCGCGCCAGGATCTCCTCATCCGAGACATCAAAGAAGAGCACCTGTTCCATCCGGCGGCGCTGCTCGGCCAGGATGGACTCGACACCCTCGGCCTGCGCAATGGTCCGGACCACCCCATCGAAAATCACGCCCCTGGCCGCATCCGGCTTGGCTAGCTCCTCACGGACCACACCCAGGATGATATCGTCGCTCACGAGCTGCCCGGCCTCCATGATCGCCTTGGCCTTGAGCCCCAGGGGCGTGCCGTGCTTGACGGCATCGCGCAGGAGATCGCCGGTGGCGAACTTGGGAACGCCGAGGGTCCGGGAAAGAATCGCGCCCTGGGTGCCTTTGCCTGCGCCCGGAGGGCCGAGAAGGAGGATATTCATAGGGGTCACGGGTCGTGTGGGTCGTGGGTCATGGGTCATGGATCGTAGGTCACGGTTGGCCGTCCGATGCGCCGTAGGGGCACGGCATGCCGTGCCCCTACGATTCCGACACCGCCCTCGACCTGTGACCCACGACCTACATATATCTCTGCCGGCCGCGGAACTTGACCCGGCCGGTTTTCATGAAGCTGTCGTATTTGCGCAGCGTCCGGTGCTGCTCGATCTGGGCGACGGTATCCAGCAGCACGCCCACCACGATCAGCACGGAGGTGCCACCGAAGTGAGCCTGGATCCCGGTCCAGTTTGAGACCACCAGGGGCACGAGCGACACGAACGCCAGGAACAACGAGCCCGGCAGGGTGATGCGGCCCAGCACATTGTCGATATAATCGGCCGTGCTGGCGCCGGGCCGCACGCCCGGGATGAACCCGCCCTGCTTCTTCAGGTTCTCGGCCAGGTCCACAGAGTTGAAGACGATCGAGGTGTAGAAGTAACTGAAGACCACCGTCATCAGGGTAAAGATGAACGCGTAGCCCCAGCCGCCGGTCGTGGGATTGAAGAACGCCGCCACGTCCTGCAGCATCGGATTCTTCGTGAAGCTGGCCACCGTGGCCGGCACCACGATGATGGTCTGGGCAAAGATGATCGGCATGACGCCGGCGGTAATGAGCCGGACCGGAATGAAGGTCTTCTGGCCTTCGCGGACCCGTCCCCGCCCCATCACCTTGCGCGGAATCTGGATGGGGATCCGTCGCGCCGCCATCGTCATGGCAACGGTGGCCGCGATGACCGCGAGGACGGCGGCCATGAAGAACACGGCGCCCAGCAGCGAGACCACGTCGCTCTTGATGAACTGGATCAGCTGCAGGGTGGCCGGCCAGAGCCGTTCCAGGATCGAGAACGTGATGAGCAGGCTCATGCCGTTGCCCACCCCGCGTTCGGTAATCTGCTCGCCCAGCCACATCACGAAGATGGCGCCGGTGGTCAGGGTAATGACCATGACCAGCCGGGAGGTGAAACCGGGATTGGCCACCGCACCAGGGATGGATTCGGTGAACAGGGCGTAGGTGTACGCCTGCGCCAGCGACAGGGCCACGGTGCAGTAGCGCGTCCACTGGGTGATCTTCTTCCGGCCGTCCTCGTCCTTCTGCATCTTGCCCACCGAGGGCATGACGCCGCCGGCCAGCTGGAAGATGATGGACGCCGAGATGTACGGCATGATGCCAAGGGCAAATACGGTGGCGCGCGAGAGCCCGCCGCCCAGGGTGTCGTAGAGCCCGAAAAAGCCGGCGGCACCCGAATTCCGGATGTAGTCGGCGAGGGCCTGCACGTTCACGCCCGGTGCGGCGATATGGGCGCCGATCCGGTAGAGCAGCAATGCGATGAAGGTGAACCAGAGCTTGCGCTTCAGTTCCTCGTCAATCGCGAAGGCTGGAACGCGGGGTGCAGTCACGACGGCTCGACCTGGCCGCCGGCGGCCTCAACCTTGGCGCGCGCGCTGGCCGAGCAAGTCATCCCGCTCACCTTGTAGGCCCGATCCGCATCACCTTGTCCCAGCAGCTTGACTGGCGTGCCGGCCTGCCGAATCAGCCCAGCCGCATGGAGCGTCTCGGGCGTCACCGCGGCATCCGGGAGCACGGACAGCTGGCCCAGGTTCACCACCTGCGCCGTGACCTTGAAGGGATTGGTGAAGCCGCGCTTGGGCAGGCGCCGGTAGAGCGGCATCTGGCCACCCTCGAACCCGGGGTTGGTGCTGCCGCCGGTGCGTGCCTTGTGCCCCTTGTGGCCGCGCCCCGAGGTCTTGCCCAGGCCGGAGCCAATGCCCCGCCCCACCCGCTTGCGCGCGGTGGTGGCGCCCTTGGGGGCGCGAAGATTCGAAAGGGTAAGCTTCTCGTTCTGGTCCGCCATCAGGCCTCCCCGGCCGGCGCCACATCCACGAGGTGGCGCACCTTGTACAGCATGCCACGCACCGACGGATCGTCCTTGACCACCACCGTCTGCTGGTGATGGCGGAGGCCCAGCGCACGCAACGTCCGGCGCATGGTCTCCGCGTGTCCGATGGTCGAGCGAATCTGAGTGACGCGCAGGCCCTTGGCCTGCACCGCATCGGGCAGGGTCGCCGCGTGATGCGCCGGGCCCTGCCGTCCAACGACTGGATTGCGTGCCATGATCAGGCCTCCTGCCGCGGCCGGTATGCGATCGCCTCGACCTCGATGCCTCGCTCCCGGGCCACCTGTCGAACGCTCACGAGACTGGCCAGGCCCTGGGCCGTGGCGCGCACCATGTTATGCGGGTTGGTGGAGCCCAGGCACTTGGTCAGGATGTCGGTGATACCTGCACACTCCAGCACGGCGCGCACCGGGCCCCCGGCGATCACGCCGGTACCAGTCGCGGCGGGCTTGAGCAGCACACGGCCGGCGCCATGCTGGCCGATGACCTCGTGCGGAATGGTGGTGCCGGTGCGCGGCAGGTCGAACATGTTGCGCTTGGCGGCTTCGACCGCCTTTCGCACCGCTTCCGACACTTCATTGGCCTTGCCGGTGGCGATACCCACCCGGCCCTTGCCGTCGCCGACCGCGACCAGCGCGTTGAACGAGAACCGGCGGCCGCCCTTGACCACCTTGGCCACCCGGTTGATGGAGACCACGTTCTCGATCAGATCGTTCCCTTCCCGGTCGCCCCGGTCGCCTCCGCGACCGCCACGACCACCGCCGCCCCGGCCACCACCCCGGCCACCGCGGGCACCACCGCCCCGACCACCGCGACCCGGACGTTCCTGCGCGGCAGGAGCGCTACCCTCGATCGCCTGAACTCCCTGGGGGGAGGTCGGGGCCTTCTGCTGCGCCGTGGCGCCTGTCTGCGTCTCGTCTGCCATTTAGAACTCCAGTCCGCCCTCGCGTGCGCCGTCAGCGACGGCCTTCACGCGACCATGATATCGGTAACCGCCCCGGTCGAAGACCACGCGGCTGATGCCTGCTGCCTTGGCCCGCTCGGCGAGGAGGCTGCCGGTGGCCTTGCCACGGCCCACCTTGCCGCCCTCGCTGGGGGTAATGCCCTCGCTGTGATCGCTCACCCCAAGCAGGGTCACGCCGCGCACGTCGTCGACCAGCTGGGCATAGATATGCTTGAGCGACCGGTACACCACGAGGCGCGGACGCTCGGCGGTACCTGCCACCGTCTTGCGCAGCCGGATGTGACGGCGGTGCCGCCGCTGCAGGCGCGACTTGGGTGCGTGGATGGCACGCATGATTACTTGGCTCCTGTCTTGCCGGCTTTCCGGCGGACCTGTTCACCCTGATACCTGATGCCCTTGCCCTTGTAGGGTTCGGGAGGGCGCACCAGCCGGATCTCAGCGGCAACCTGGCCAACCTTCTCCTTGTCAGCGCCCTCGATCCGGACCAGCGTGTTGTTCTCAACCGAGATCTTGACGCCCTCAGGCGCCCGGAACTCGACTGGATGCGAATATCCCACCACCAGGTTCACGCCGTACGGCTTGGTCTCGGCTTTGTAGCCGACGCCCTGGATCTCGAGCGTCTTGCGGAAGCCCTTGTCCACGCCCTCGACCATGTTGGCGACCAGCGCGCGGGTGAGCCCATGCAGCGCCCGCGAACGCGGCTCGTCGTTGGGCCGTGTCACGTTGACCTGTTCCCCGGCCATTGCCACGTCGATACCGGCGGGCAGTGACCGCTGCAGTTCTCCGCGCGGCCCCTTGACCCGGACGGTGCGGCCGGTGATCTCGATGGTGACGCCTTTCGGGATGATCACCGGCATCTTGCCAATGCGGCTCATCGCGCCCTCCCTACCAGACGACGGCGAGCAGTTCGCCGCCGAGGTTCTGGGTCCGCGCATCGCGGTCGCTCATCAGCCCGCGCGACGTGCTCACGATGGCCATGCCCAGGCCATTCTTGACCCGGGGGATCTCGCGGCTCTTGACATAGCGCCGGAGACCGGGAGTCGAGACACGCCGGAGTTCCCGAATCACCGGGGACTCATCGTGATACTTGAGGTACAGCCGAAGCACGCCGTGCGCCCCGTCATCGAGGACCTTGAAGTCCGCGATGTAATGATTGTCCTTGAGCAGCCGCGCCATTTCGCCCTTGAGCTTGCTCACCGGCATGTCGACCCGCCGGTGGCCCGCTGCGCAGGCGTTGCGGATGCGCGTCAGCATGTCCGCTACGGGATCTGTCAGGCTCATCGCACCCTTCCCTTACCAGCTGGCCTTGCGCACGCCGGGGATCATCCCCTGCAATGCGAGATCGCGGAAGCAGATCCGGCAGAGGCCGAACTTGCGCAGTACCGCGCGCGAGCGGCCGCACCGCTGGCACCGCCGTACCACTCGCGACTTGAATTTTGGCGTGCGCTTTGCGCGCTCGATCCAACACGTCTTCGCCATATGACTCCCTGATTTCGGTATGGGCGAAGCCCTGGCTTCGCCCCTTCACTTTTCCTCGGCCTTACGCGACCACTAGCGGCTGCTCGCCCCGGAACGGCCAACCCAACTCCCGCAGGAGCGCCATCGCCAGGTCATCGCGGTCCGCACTCGTCACGATCGTGATGTCCATGCCGTGGATCTTCTCGACCTTGTCGAAGTTGATCTCGGGGAACATCATCTGCTCCTTCACGCCGAACGTGTAGTTGCCCCGGCCATCGAAGCTGCGGCTGGGCAGCCCGCGGAAATCGCGCACGCGAGGCACGGCCAGCGAAATGAACCGGTCGAGAAACTCCCACATCCGGGCGCCGCGCAGCGTCACCGTGCAGCCCACCGGCATCCCGGCCCGCAGTCCGAAGTTGGCGATGGCCTTCTTGGCACGGGTGGTTACCGGGCGCTGTCCACTGATCAGGGCCAGCTCCTCGAGCGCCGCCTCCAGCGCCTTCGGATTCTTGGACGCCTCGCCCATGCCCACGTTCAGCACGACCTTCTCGAGCGTGGGAATCTGCTGGACGTTGGTCAGCCCGAATTGCTGCTGCAGGTTGCCGCGCACCGTCGTCAGGTAATGCTGCCGCAGCCGGGGCACGCCTGCCGCTGCCCTGGGCGTGGGATCCACTGCATACGTGGCCTTGCCCTTGTCCTTGGCGCCCGTCTTGGGTGCCTTGGCCTGTTCCGCTGTCTTTGCCATTGCTTACCGGCTCCTCGGCATCGCGGCATTCGACTTGACGCTCACGCGCTCGGTCGTGCCGTCGGCGTCCTTCTTCCGGCGCACCCGCGTCGGTTCGTTTGACTTCGGGTCGATCAGCATCGCCTTCGAGTGATGGATGGGCGCCTCCCGGCGCACCTTGCCACCCTCGCGGGTCTGCGTCGCCCGCACGTGCCGGGTGATGATGTTCACCCCTTCGATGGTGATCCGGCCCGTCTTCGGATGGGTCCGCAGCACCGTGCCACGCTTGCCCTTGTCGTCGCCCGAGATCACCTGGACCGTGTCGCCCTTGGTGATGTGGAGCTTGTATCGCGTCACGGGCTTCTGGCGCACCCGCTTGGCCTTCCGGTAAACCAGCGGCTTCATGCTAGAGTACCTCCGGCGCGAGCGACACGATCTTCATGTATCGCTTGTCGCGCAGTTCGCGCGCCACCGGGCCGAAAATGCGCGTGGCCCGCGGCTCGCCCTGATCGTTGATGAGCACCGCCGCGTTCTCGTCGAAGCGGATATAGGAGCCGTCCTTGCGGCGGGTCTCCTTGGCGGTCCGGACGATGACGGCCTTGGCCACGTCACCCTTCTTCACCTGGCCGGTGGGAATGGCGTCCTTGATGGCGACGACCACCTTGTCCCCCAGCCCGGCGTAGCGCCGGCGGCTGCCGCCGAGCACGCGGATGACGAGCGCCTTGCGCGCGCCCGAGTTGTCCGCGATCCGGACGATGGTTTCCTGCTGGATCATTGGTTCCTCATGTCCCGTGGTTGAGGCGCAGCGCGTTGCGCCCCCTACCTATTTGGCCCGCTCGACGATCTCAACGACCCGCCACCGCACCGTCTTGGCCAGTGGGCGTGTCTCCATGATCCGCACCGTGTCCCCGGCCCGCGCCTCCAGCTCGTTGCGCGCCTTGTAGGTGGACGTCCGGGTCACCTGCTTGCCGTAGACCGGGTGGGCAAAGCGCCGCACCACCGAGACCGTCACCGTCTTCGCCATCTTGTCGCTCGTCACTACGCCCTGGCGCGCCTTGCGGTGCGCCCGGGCTGTCGTCTGGTCCGCCATTACTTGGCCCCTCCGGCCGCGCCGGCGCGTGCCCGCATCACCGTCTGGAGCCGCGCGATGTCGCGGCGCAGGGTGCGGAACTGCATCGGGTTGTCAATCGCCTCGGTCGCCGACCGGAAGCGCAGGTTGAACTGCTCGGCACGCAACGCGTCGAGCTTGTCCTGGAGCTCCGCATCCGTGAGCTCCTTCAGTTCACCGGTGGTCAGCATCTCAGACCTCCTCGCGGTGGACGAAACGGGTCTTCACCGGCAGCTTGGCGGCGGCGAGCGCCATGGCCTTGCGCGCCAGCTCTTCGGTCACGCCCTCGACCTCGAACAGCACCCGGCCCGGCTTGACCACAGCCACCCAGCCCTCGGGGTTGCCCTTGCCCTTGCCCATGCGGGTCTCGGCCGGCTTCTTGGTGATCGGCTTGTCCGGGAAGATCCGGATCCACACCTTGCCGCCGCGCTTCATTTCACGCGTCATGGCCACGCGGCTGGCTTCGATCTGCCGGTTCGAGATCCAGCCCGGCTCCAGCGACACCAGCCCGAACTCCCCGAATGCCACGGTGCTGCCCCGATAGGCCAGGCCGCGGGTCTTGCCCTTGAACTGCTTGCGAAACTTGATGCGCTTGGGTGACAGCATGCCTCAGGCTCCCGTGCTGTACGTGCGGCCGCCCATGTCCTCGACGACCTCACCCTTGAAGATCCAGACCTTGATGCCGATCGTGCCGTACGTGGTCTTCGCGGTGGACGTGGCATAATCCACGTCGGCGCGCAGGGTGTGCAGCGGCACCCGGCCTTCACGATAGCCCTCGGTGCGGGCGATCTCGGCTCCGCCCAGCCGGCCCGACGTGCGCACCTTGATCCCCTGGGCGCCCATCCGCATGGCCGACTGCACGGCGCGCTTCATGGCGCGGCGGAAGGAGATGCGCTGCACCAGCTGGTGCGCGATGTTGTCGGCCACCAGCTGGGCCGCCAACTCGGGCCGCTTGATCTCCTCGACGTTGATCGCCGCTTCCTTGCCGGTCAGCTGGGCCAGCTCATCGCGGAGCTTGTCCACCTCGGCGCCGCGCTTGCCGATCACCACGCCCGGCCGTCCCGTGTGCACGGTCACGGTGACCTTGCCGGGCCGGCGGTCGATGTGCACCTCGGCGATGGCGGCATGCCCCAGCCGCGCCTTGAGGTACTTGCGGATGAGCTCGTCCTCCTTGAGCAGCGCCGGCATTTCCTTGGTGGCAAACCAGCGGGACTGCCAGGGCTTGACGATGCCGAGCCGGAACCCGGTCGGGTGCGTCTTCTGACCCATCAGTTACTCTCCTTGGCGGCCACATGGATCTCGACGTGGCTGGTGCGCTTGCGGATCGGCGTGGCGCGGCCCTGGGCCGCGGCCGTGAATCGCTTGAGCGGGGTGCCCATGTCCACCACCGCCTTGGTGACCAGCAGCTCGTCGACGTCGAAGGGCTCGTTCTCGCGCAGCGCCGCCTGCTCGGCATTGGCCACCGCCGAGCGCAGCGTCTTCTCGATCTGTCGCGCGGCGAGCTTCTTCGAGAATTTGAGCAGCGCGTACGCCTCATTCACGTCCTTGCCGCGAATCAGGTCAATTACGAGCCGCATCTTTCGGGGGCTCTGCCGCACGCCCCGCTGAATCGCCTGTCCACTCATGATCACTCCGGCCTGGCCTTCTTGTCGGCCACCAGGCGTCCGCTGTGCCCGCGGAACAGCCGCGTGGGCGCGAACTCGCCCAGCTTGTGGCCCACCATGTTCTCGGTCACGTACACCGGCACGAACTTGTTGCCGTTGTGCACCGCGAAGGTGTGTCCCACGAACTCGGGCAGAATGGTGCTCGCCCGGCTCCAGGTCTTGACCACCTTCTTCTCATTCCGGCTGTTGAGCCCGTCCACCTTGCGCCGCAGCGCGTCCTGCACGAAGGGGCCCTTCTTGACGCTTCTTGCCATGGGTAGTCTCGTCTCGCGACTTGAGTCAGGTCATCAGTCAACGGCCGACGGTCGACTGTTGACTGTTGACCGTCGACTATCTCGTTGCTTTCCCGCGCTTCCGTCCCCGCACGATGTGCTTGTTGGACGCCTTCTTGCGCAGCCGGGTCTTGCGACCTTCCGGCTTGCCCCAAGGCGACACCGGCGGCCGCCCGCCCGACGTCTTGCCCTCGCCGCCGCCCAGCGGGTGGTCCACCGGATTCTTCGCGACGCCGCGGACCTTGGGCCGCTTGCCCAGCCAGCGGTTCTTGCCCGCCTTGCCGACGGACAGCAGCTCATGCTCGGCGTTGCCCACTTCGCCCACGGTGGCGAGGCAGCGTCCATGCACCCGGCGCATCTCGGTCGAGCGGAGCCGGAGCGTGACGTAGTCGCCTTCCTTGGCCACGACCTGGGCGCTCGCCCCGGCCGAGCGAATCATCTGGCCACCCTTGCCGATCTTGAGCTCGACATTGTGCACGGCCGTGCCAAGCGGAATCTCGACCAGCGGCAGGGCATTGCCGGTCCGCACGTCGGCGCCGGGACCGGAGGTGACCACGTCACCCTGGGCCAGGCCCTTGGGATGCAGGATGTAGCGCTTCTCACCATCGGCGTAGACGATGAGCGCAATGCGCGCGGTGCGGTTCGGGTCGTATTCAATCTCGGACACGCGGCCCGGCACGCCGAACTTGTCACGCTTGAAGTCGATCTTCCGGTATTGCCGCTTGTGCCCGCCGCCACGGTGGCGCGAGGTCACGTGGCCGCGGTTGTTCCGGCCGCCTGACTCCTTGCGGGGCTCGAGCAGGCTCTTTTCCGGCGTGGACCGGGTGATCTCGTCAAACCCGGAGACCGACTTGAACCGGGTGGCGGCCGTCATGGGGCGAAACTGTCGGATACTCATGATCAGCCCTCGAAGACGGCGATGGAGTCGCCGTCCTTCAGCGTGACGATGGCCTTCTTCCAGCGCGCCGTCGTGCCGCGGGTCCGGCCACGCATCACCGCATGGCGGCGCATCTGCATGGTCCGCACGTCGGTGACGGTGACGCCGAACAGCTGCTGCAGCGCGTCCCGGATCTGGTACTTATTGGCCAGGGGATGCACCTCGAAGGCGTATTCCTTGCGCGTCTGATACGCGATGGAGCTCTTCTCGGTGACCACCGGGCGCACAATGACCTCATGCATGGCCGGCATTACTTCTCTTCCTTCCTGGTCCGCTTGGCCTTGGCGGCCTTCGGGCGCTTGCTCGTCTTCGCACGCTTGGCGGCCTTGGCGCTCTTGGCGGTGGCCTTCTTGGCGCTCTTGGCCGCCGCGCGCCCGGCGCTCTTCTTGCGCGGGCTCTTGGCACGCTTGGCGCTCTTCGCGCTGCTGGTCTTCTTGGCGGCCTTGGCGCTGCTCTTCTTCTTCCTGGCCGCCGGCTTGGCCGGCGCCGCCTCGAGCGCTTCGGTAATGTCAGGCTCCACGCCAGTCAGTGCCGCCTCTTCCACCACCACGCGGTCTGACCAGAGGACGTCATACGCCGACACATCGGCGTAGTTCATGACCTGCACGCGCGGGAGGTTGCGCCCGCTCAGGAAGACGTTCGGGTTGTGGCCATGGGTCAGCACCAGCACCTTCTCGTCGCCCGCGCCGATCCGCTCCAGCAGTCCGGCCAGGAGACTGGTCTTGGGCGCCTCGAACATCAGCTTCTCGACCACCGCCATGTTGCCTTCGCGGGCCCGGGCGTTCAGGGCCGACTTCCGCGCCAGCTGACGCAGTTTCCGCGGCAGGGTGGTGGTGTAGTCGCGCGGCCGCGGTCCGAAGACGATGCCGCCTCCGCGCCAGTGCGCGGCTCGGGTCGTGCCCTGGCGCGCCCGGCCGGTGCCCTTCTGTTTCCAGGGCTTCTGGTTGCCGCCCGACACTTCGCTGCGGGTCTTGGTGTTATGCGTGCCCTGCCGCTGGTTGTTGCGGAAGGCCACGACCGCGCGGTACAGCGCCGCTTCGTTGACCGTCCCGTCGAAGGTCGCGTCCGGCAGCGCAAAGGCATCGTCTCGCGGGTTGCCCGCGGCCGTATAGTGCTGTGCCTCAATCATGGCGGCTTCGTCCTCCCTGCTTGGCGACCGTCACGATGCCGTTGCGCGAGCCCGGAATGGCGCCGCGCACGAAGAGCAGATTGCGCTCCGCATCGACCTTGACGACGGTCAGGCCCAGCTCCGTGTGGCGCCGGGCGCCCTGGTGGCCGGGCATCCGCTTGCCCTTGATGACGCGCGACGGATTGGTGCCCGGTCCGATGGAGCCCGGCTTCCGGTGCCGCGTGTTGCCGTGTGACCCTGGTCCGCCACCGAAGCCGTAGCGATGCACCACGCCCTGGAAGCCCCGGCCCTTGCTGGTACCGGTGACCTTGACCCTCTCGCCCGCGGCAAAAATGTCCACCGTGACCTCAGCACCGGCGGCTGGCGTGTCGCCGGCCAGCGCAAACTCGCGCACCACTGCCGGCGCGGCCTCCAGGCCGGCGGCCTTGGCGTGACCCAGCTCGGCACGGCTGGCACGGCTGGCGCGCTGCGCCCCGAAGCCAAGCTGCACCCGCCCGTCGCCGCTTCGCAGCACGCGACAGGGGCCGGCCTCGATGATCGTCACCGGCACCGCGGTGCCATCTTCCGCGAAGACTCGCGTCATGCCGAGCTTGCGGCCAATCAGTCCGTTGGTCATGGCTACTCGACCTTGATCTCGACGTCCACGCCAGCCGGCAGGTCGAGCTTGGTCAGCGCGTCCATGGTGGCAGGCCGGGAGTCATTGATGTCCAGCAGCCGCTTATGGGTCCGGAGCTCGAACTGCTCGCGGCTCTTCTTGTCCACGTGCGGGCTGCGCAGCACCGTCCAGCGCTCCGTCTTGACCGGCAGCGGGATCGGGCCGGACACGGTGGCGCCGGTCTTCTCGGCGGTGCGGACGATATCCGCCGCGGCCTGGTCCAGCACCATGTGATCGAACGCCTTGAGGCGGATGCGAATTTTCTGAGCCATTGTATGCTCGCTCTGTGGGGGCGGCCCGGGGGCCGCCCGTACCCTACTTCAGGATCTTGGTCACGACGCCGGCGCCCACGGTGCGGCCGCCCTCGCGGATGGCAAAGCGCAGCCCCTCGTCCATCGCAATCGGCGTGATCAGCTCGATCGTCATCTGGATGTTGTCGCCCGGCATCACCATCTCCACCCCGGCCGGCAGCTCCACCGCCCCGGTCACGTCGGTGGTGCGGAAGTAGAACTGCGGCCGGTAGCCCTTGAAGAACGGCGTGTGCCGGCCCCCCTCGTCCTTGGTCAGCACATAGACCTCGGCCTCGAAGTGGGTGTGCGGCGTCACGCTGCCCGGCTTGGCCAGCACCATCCCGCGCTCGATGTCGCCCTTCTCCACCCCGCGCAGCAGCAGCCCCACGTTGTCCCCCGCCTGCCCCTCGTCCAGCAGCTTGCGGAACATCTCCACCCCCGTCACCACCGTCTTCTTCTCCGCCAGGAACCCCACCAGCTGCATCTCCTCGCCCACCTTCACCCGGCCCCGCTCGATCCGGCCCGTGGCCACCGTGCCCCGCCCCGTGATCGAGAACACATCCTCCACCGGCATCAGGAACGGCTTGTCGGTCTCCCGCACCGGCTCGGGGATGAACGTGTCGAGCGCCGTGTAGAGCTCCTCGATCTTCGCCACCCAGGCCGCGTCCCCCTCGATCGCCTTCATCGCGCTGCCCCGGATCACCGGCGTGTCGTCCCCCGGGAACTGGTACTGGGTCAACAGCTCCCGCACCTCCAGCTCCACCAGGTCCAGCAGCTCCTCGTCGTCCACCAGGTCGCACTTGTTCAGGAACACCACGATCGAGGGCACATTGACCTGCCGCGCCAGCAGGATGTGCTCCCGCGTCTGCGGCATCGGCCCGTCGGTCGCGCTCACCACCAGGATCGCCCCGTCCATCTGGGCCGCCCCGGTGATCATGTTCTTCACATAGTCCGCATGCCCCGGACAGTCCACGTGCGCGTAGTGCCGCGCCGCCGTCTCGTACTCCACGTGGCTCGTGGCGATGGTGAGGATCTTGGTCGCATCCCGCCGCCCCTGGGCCGCCGACGCCTTGGCCACCTCGTCATAGGGCACGTACTTGGTCCCGTAGCCCTTCTCCGCCGCGATCTTCGTCAGGGCCGCCGTCGTCGTGGTCTTCCCGTGGTCCACGTGCCCGATCGTCCCCACATTCACATGCGGCTTGGTCCGCTCAAATTTGGCCTTCGCCATTGCCCGCTGCTCCTTGATGCGTTTGGTGTCGCTGCCGGGTCATGCGTCGTGCGTCATGAGTCGCGACACCCACGACCCACGACTCACTGGCTCACGACTGCTTCTTCGAAATAATCTCTTCCGCGATGTTCTTCGGAACGTCGGCGTAATGATCAAACTGCATTGAGTACACCGCGCGGCCCTGGGTCATGCTCCGGAGCTGCGTGCTGTAGCCGAACATCTCCGCGAGCGGCACGTCCGCGGCCACCACCTGCGCGTCACCCCGCTGGGTCATCCCGCCCACCTTGCCCCGGCGGCTCGAGAGATCGCCGATCACGTCGCCGAGGAAGTCGGCCGGCGTCACCACTTCCACTTCCATCACCGGCTCCAGCAGGACCGGGTGGGCCTGGCGCGCGGCCTCCTTGACTGCCATGGAGCCGGCGATCTTGAAGGCCATTTCGCTCGAGTCGACGTCGTGGTAGCTGCCGAAGACCAGCGTCACCTTCACGTCCACCATGGGGTAGCCGGCCAGCACGCCGTTCTCGAGGGCTTCCTTGATGCCCGCCTCGGTGGGCTTGATGAACTCACGCGGGATGGCGCCGCCCACGATCTTGTCCTCGAACACGAAGCCGCTGCCGGCCTCGCCCGGTTCCAGGTTGATGACCACGTGGCCATACTGGCCCTTGCCGCCCGACTGCCGGACAAACTTGCCCTCGACCTGCTGCACCGGCTTCCGCACCGTCTCCCGGAAGGCCACCTGCGGCTTGCCGACATTGGCTTCGACCTTGAACTCGCGCTTCATGC
This sequence comes from uncultured Gemmatimonadales bacterium, assembly GCA_963798915.1. Classification (GTDB taxonomy): domain Bacteria; phylum Gemmatimonadota; class Gemmatimonadetes; order Gemmatimonadales; family GWC2-71-9; genus CAMLHP01. The sequence goes on from CAWCVB010000008.1 coordinate 37,708, forward strand.
GATCCACCAGGATTTCCAGGTGGAGCTCGCCCATGCCGGCGATGATCGTCTGGCCCGTCTCGGCGTCGCTGCGCACCCGGAAGGTGGGATCCTCTTCCTGCAGCTTCTGCAGCGCGGTGCCGAGCTTGTCCTGATCGGCTTTCGACTTGGGCTCGATCGCCACGTCAATGACGGGATTCGGGAACTTCATGGCCTCGAGGATGATCACCTTGTCCTCGTCGGACAGGGTGTCGCCCGTCCGGGTCTCCTTGAGGCCGATGGCGGCGGCGATATCGCCGGCCATCACTTCCTCGATCTCTTCCCGCTTGTTGGCGTGCATCTGGAGCAGCCGGCCGATGCGCTCGCGCTTGTCCTTGGTGCTGTTGTAGACGTAGCTGCCGCTCCTGAGCGAGCCCGAATACACCCGGAAGAAGGTGAGCCGCCCGACGTATGGGTCAGTGGCCACCTTGAAGGCGAGCGCACTGAAGGGCTCGGCATCGCCGGTACGGCGTTCCGCGATGGTGTCATCGTGGAGCGGGAGGTGTCCCTTGATCGCCGGCACGTCCTCCGGGCTGGGCAGGTAGTCGATGACGGCGTCAAGCAGCGCCTGCACGCCCTTGTTCTTGAAGGACGAACCGCACAGGACCGGGACGAACTTCCCCGCCACCGTGGCCTTGCGAATGGCCACCTGGATTTCCTCGAGCGTGAGCTCCTCGCCAGCCAGATACTTCTCCATCAGCGCGTCGTCGTGCTCCACCGCTGCCTCGATCAGCTCGGAGCGATACTGCTCCAGCTGATCGGCGTAGGACTCGGGCACCGGCATTTCCGTGAAGGTCTTGCCGAGCGTCTCATCGTCGAAAATGATCTCGACCCGGCGCAGCACGTCGATGTGCCCGGTGAACAGTTCGCCGCTGCCGACCGGAATCTGGAGCGGGTGCGCCTGCTTGGTGAGACGGTTGCGAATCATGGTGAGGCAGCGATCGAAGTTGGCGCCGACCCGGTCCATCTTGTTGGCGAAGATGATGCGCGGCACGCCGTAGCGGTCCGCCTGGCGCCAGACCGTCTCGGTCTGGGGCTCCACGCCCGCCACGGAATCGAGCAGCGTCACGGCGCCGTCCAGCACGCGCAGCGAACGCTCCACCTCGACCGTGAAGTCCACGTGGCCGGGCGTATCAATGATGTTGATCCGGTACTGGATGCCGTGACGGTTCCAGAAGCAGGTCGTCGCGGCCGACGTGATGGTGATGCCGCGCTCCTGCTCCTGCTCCATCCAGTCCATCGTGGCCGCACCCTCATGCACCTCGCCGATCTTGTAGTTCCGGCCGGTGTAATACAGGATGCGCTCGGTCGTCGTCGTCTTGCCGGCATCAATGTGGGCCATGATGCCGATATTCCGATAGCGATCGAGCGGGGTCGTGCGGGGCATGCGTCTCCAGTTCCTATCAGCGAAAAAGCGGGGCGACCGAGCCGGGACCGTGATCCCGTGGTATCGCTCCGCGCGGCATCCGGGCTTCCGCCCGGGATGACCCCGCTCCTGAAGCCGCGAGGCCGAGGGCGGGATACGCGTTGTAATCGGAGGGCGAGAGGTGGCTGGCAACACTGCGCCGTCACGTCACCCGATGTCGCATTGGCTTTTCTCGGCAACCTGAAATAACCGTGGAAAGCCAGAGCCCCGAAAAGTTAACGGCCGAAGGTCCGAAGTCAAGCCACCCGTGCTAGTTGGCGGGTCCGGTCTCGCTGCCTCCTGAGCAGTCGACCAGGAAACGCACCCGGACCGTGGCTCCCGGGTCAAGAGCGATGGCCCGCGCCTCGGGCGCCTCGCACTCAGGCGGCAGGTTGCCCAGCTGGAGCGCCACCAGACCCGGCCTGAGCCCATTCAGGGACCAGACCCCACGCCCATCGGTCGTGGCGGTTCTGTCACCCGGGTTGGCGACGACCTTGATGCCGCTCATCACGCCATACTCCTTCGAGAGCACCCGGCCGGTAACGGCGCCGACCGCCGGCACCGGCACGTCCGGCTGGCCGGAGGGGCCGCTGACGGGGTCGGTCAGGCTGTCGCAGGCGCTGAGGACGACCAGGGCCAGAGCCAACGGGATCGCGCGCATGGGCAGCTCCATGATGGGGTGCCCTGATATAACACCGGATCGCCCCGTGGGCCACGCAAAAAAAGGGGCGGCCACCTGGCCACCCCTCTCGATTCCGACCGCGCGGTAGGGGCAAAGCTATAGCTTTGCCCCTACCGCGCGACTCACCACCGATAATGCGAGAACGCGCGGTTGGCCTCGGCCATCCGGTGCGTGTCATCCTTCTTCTTGATGGTATTGCCTTCGCCCTTGGAGGCGAGGATCAGCTCCGCTGCCAGCCGCTCCGACATGGTCTTCTCGGTGCGGGCGCGCGAGAAGGAGATGAGCCAGCGCATGGCCAGGGCCGTCCGGCGCTCGGGCCGGACTTCGACCGGCACCTGGAGCGACGCACCGCCGACCCGGCGGCTCTTCACTTCCACCGCGGGCTTGGCGTTGTTGACGGCCTGCTTGAAGACCGCCACCCCGGCCTGGCCGGTGCGTTCCTCGATCATATCCATGGCATCGTAGAAGATGCGTTCCGCCGTGCTCTTCTTGCCATCGTAGGTCAGGTTGCTGACAAACTTGGACACGGTCTGGCTGTCGAACCGCGGATCCGGCGGGACGATCCGCTTGACCGCCTTGTTCCGGCGGCTCACTTGGCCGCCTTGGGCCGCTTGGCGCCGTACTTGGACCGGCTGCGGCGACGGTCGTTGACGCCGGCGGAATCCAGCGCACCACGGACGATATGATAGCGGACGCCCGGCAGGTCCTTCACCCGGCCGCCACGGATCAACACGATCGAGTGTTCCTGCAGGTTGTGGCCCTCACCAGGGATATACGCCGTGACTTCGAATCCATTGGTCAGGCGAACACGCGCCACCTTGCGGAGGGCCGAGTTCGGCTTCTTGGGGGTCGTGGTGTACACCCGCGTGCAGACCCCGCGCTTGAGGGGGTTGCCCTTGAGCGCCGGCGACTTGTCCTTGGCTTCGGCCGGCTTGCGGCCGTGCCGGATCAACTGATTGATGGTCGGCATATCCCTGCTTTGGTGCGTTGAGCAGCCCCGGCCTGTTCCGGGACAGACTTGGAAACGTAGCGCCGGGATGGGGTTAGGTCAAGGCAGGAGGCGGGTCGTCACACCTCCAACCGGTCCTCCTTCCGGGCTACCATCTGGTACAGCACCGGGGTGGCAAATACACTGATGACAAGCCGCGAAAACAGACCGCCCACGATCACCATCGCAAGGGCCGCTGGGAGTCCGATCCCACCCCATGGGAAAACGCCGCCGGCAAGAGGCCGATCGCCGCAAGAAGCGCGGTCATCATGATGGGCCGCAGGCGGAGCATCGCCGATTCCCGGGTGGCTTCCACAATCGCCTTCCTTCCTTGCGCAGTTGGTTGGCGCATGAGATGTAGACGACAGCGGTCTGCACTGATACGCCGAACAGGGCCAGAAAACCGATACCCGATGACACCGAGAATGGGGTGTGGGTGACCAGCAGCATCAACAAGCCGCCGACCGGGGCCGAAAGGACCACGCCCACGACGGTGATGGCGGGAAACTTGAAGTTCCCATACAGCGCAAACAGCAGCAGGAAAATCACAAGCAGCGTCAGCGGCAAGATGATGCGCATTTGGGACCGGGAGGCAATGTATTCCTGATATTCGCCACCCCAGACAATCCGGTATCCCGCTGGAAACTGGACCGCGCTTGCCCACCGCCGCCTGTGCATCTGCACCGCGCTCGCGACGTCGCGGCCTTCTACCGAATACTGCACACCGATGAAGCGCGACTCCCCCTGGCGATAGATGAACGACGCCCCGTTGGAAATCTGAATATTCGCCAGGTTCCGGAGCGGAATCAGTTGGCCATCCGGTGCGGGCACTTTGATATCGCCGATCGCTTCCGGCGTCCCACGGAACTCGGGCTGGAGTCGGACAACGAGGTCGTAGAGCCGTTCGCCCTGCGCGACTTCGGTGGCCGCCGCCCCACCCACGGCCGCCTCCAGCAATCCATTGATGTCGCCCGCATTGATGCCATAGCGCGCGATGCGCTCGCGATCCACCTCCACGGTAAACGCTGGCTGTCCCAGTTCCTGCACCACGGTCAGGTGCGCCATGCCCCTGACTTTTGCAAGCACCGCCTTGACCTGCCGAGCTTTCTGCTCCAACACCTCAAGGTCGGGGCCGAAAACCTTCACATCCAGCGCGCTCTTGAGTCCGGTTTCGGCTTCGTCCACCGCATCTTCGGCGGGCTGCGTGTAATTGAAGGTGATGCCGGGAAACTGCGCCAGTTCCAGTACAATCGCGTCAATCAGCGCCGCCTTGCCGTGGAACGGACCGCTCCACTCGCTATAGGGCTTGAGCCCGACATAAAACTCCGCATTGAAGAAACCGGTGGCGTCGGTACCGTCGTCGGGCCGGCCGTGCTCGGACGCGACCACGGTGACCTCGGGAAACGCTTGATAATCTCCCGCACCTCAGGCACGATCCTGGACGACTCATCAAACGAGATGGTGTACGGCATGGTGGCCCGCACCCAGAGCGCGCCCTCATCGAGGTGCGGCATGAACTCCGCGCCGATGATCGGCACCATCACCAGTGAAACCGCGAACAGCCGCGGTCACGCCAGTCGTCGTCCAGGGCCGCGCCAGGCACCAGTCCAGCCCCCGGACATATTTCGCCTTGACCCACTCGTATCCGGGATTCCGTCGTGCCCGTACGCCACGGCGGAGCAGCCAGGTGCAGAGCACCGGCAGGGCCGTGAGCGTGACGAGCAGTGAACCGATCAGCGCAAAGATCGTCGTATCCGCCATCGGCTTGAACAGCTTGCCCGATGGACCACCCAGTACATAAATCGGCAGGAACCCCGCGATGATCACCGCCATGGCGTAGACGATGGGACGGTCCACTTCCGCGGCGGCCCGCCCGATGACGTCGTACAGCCGGTATTCGGTCCCGTAGCGAAGCGCGAGCTCGCGGTGAATGTTTTCCACCATGACGACCGCGCCATCCACCAGGATCCCGAAATCGATCGCACCGATCGAGAGCAGGTTGGCAGGAATGTGGCGCACGTCGAGGAAAATGAACGCAAACAGCAGGGCCAGCGGAATGGCCGTCGCGACGATCAGTCCGGAACGCACGTCATACAGGAAGAAGATCAGCACGGCGACGACCAGCAGAATTCCGCGCACCAGGTTGGCCTCGACCGTGCGCGTGGTAAGGTGCACCAGGTCGCTTCGGTCGTAGAACGGCCTGATCCGGACGTCCTGGGGCAGCACCGAATCGTTCAGCGCGCGGGGCCCTTGCTTCAGCACCCTTGAGAACATCCTGCGCCTGCTCGCCCCGGCGCATGACCACCACGCCCTCCACCGCGTCGTTCCGCTCATTGAAGCCGAACTGGCCCAGCCGGGGCGCATGGCCGATCACCACTGACCCGAGATCACGCACCACGACCGGCGTGCCATTGCGCACGGTGACGACCACCTTTTCGATGTCCTCGACGGTACGAAACCGCCCCAGGCCCCGCACGTAGTAGAACTGGCCACCTTCGGAGTAGAATCCACCGCCCGCGTTTCCATTGTTGTGAGCCAGCGCGTCCATTACGTCACTCACCGAGACACCCGCCGCCGCCAGGCGGTCAGGATCGAGCTGCGCCTCGTACTGCATGGTCTCGCCGCCCATGGCAGACATGTCGGCCACGCCCGGCACCGACTTGTATGCCTTGCCGATCACCCAGTCATTCAGGTTCTTGAGCTCCATCGCCGAGCGATCGGGGCTGTCGAGTACGTAGCGGTAAACCAGGCCGGACGGCGAGGTCAGTGGAACCACATCGCTCTCAGCGCCCTCGGGAAGGTCCACGCCGGGCAGGCGCTCGAACGCTTGCTGGCGGGCAAAGTAGTCGTCAGTGCCATCCCGGAATGTCAGCGTGACGTCGGAAAGCCCATACAGCGAAACTGACCGGACG
>CAWCVB010000009.1:0-6915 GCA_963798915.1 uncultured Gemmatimonadales bacterium
CGCCGGCACCGTTGGTGCCTTGCTCTCCAGGTGGCGCAAGGCCTGGTGGCGGCGCACGGTCAGGGGGGTACCCGTCGCGACATCAAGCCGGCCAACCTCATGCTGACCCGCCAGGGTCAGCTGAAGATTCTCGACTTCGGCGTGGCCAAGCTTGCCGGCGTGCATTTGACGCGGACCGGCCAGAAGCCGGGCACGCTGCACTACATGTGGCCCCGAGCAGATGACCGGCGGCACGGTGGATGCCCGTTCGGATCTCTGGTCGCTGGGCGCGGTCCTGTTCGAAATGCTTGGGGACAGGACAGCGACCGTTGGGGGGACAACCCGGTGGCTGTCGCACGAGCGGTTGCGGCCTCGTCCGCGCCGCCAGCCAGCAGCCTGCGGGCGGAAGTGCCGGCGGAGCTGGATGCGATAGTCGACCGGCTGCTGCAGCGGAACCCGGACAACCGCCATGACGATGCCGCCGCAGTGACGCGCGAGCTCGGCGCGCTGCAGGCGCCGTAGCTGCGGCCTGCTGTGACGCGTCCTGCTGTCACGACCGACTGCGATGGCCTTGAGCCAGCGAGTGCGCCAGGCTCGACTGCCACTCCACCAATGACCGGGCTGGCGGTTGACGGCTGGTGCCGGCGCAGAGATATCCTGCGACGTGATCGGAAGCATTCGCCAGCAGGGCGGCGAGTTCGGCCGGCACTTGGCCCGCAGCCTCGGCCGAGCCCGCGGGCCTGATGACGCGACGCGGCCGCCAGCTCCGCCACGCTGTCGCCCGCATTGCCTTCGCCAGTTCGTCGTCCTCCGGTCCCACGACCACCAGTTGGGTCACCGGCGAAAGCAGCCAATCGGCAGCGAGGAGCATCGTGGCTGCGTGCACCCCAGCCTCGGCGAGTCCGGCGCCGAAGGCCCCCACCAGTCGCATGGCTCGTGCATGCCAGCGTTCCCGGCCGGTCAGGTGCGCCAGCCGGGCAGCCAGAATGCCAGCCACACCATTGGCCGAGGGTGTCGGGGCATCCTGCGCCGGCTTTCCGCGCGCCCGGAGCAGGCCGGCGCCACCGGGATCGGCAGGGACGTCGAACAGCGCGCCATCCGCCGGGTCTTCGAAGTCCTGCCAGGCGCGCTCTGCCAGCGCCTCAGCCCACTCGAGCCATGATCGTACTCCGGTAAATTCAAACGCGGTGAGCGCCGCATCGGCCGTCTGTACCGCATCCTCGAGCCACCCCATTCTCTGCCCGGCCCCGTGTCCCACCTTGTCGGGCGCCAGGCCCTCGCGTCGGATACGCTCGAGGGTTGCGAGGGCGTGGTCGCGCGGCTCCGGGTGGTCCAGCGCGATACCGGCCAGCAGCATGGCCGACGCAAGCATTGCATTCCACGACGTATAGCGGGTCACATCGACAGCGGGTGCCGGCCGCTCCTGGCGGGCAGCGAGAAGCTTCTGCCTGGCCGCCTCCAATAGCTCGGCGGCCGTTTCGGGCGACAGTTCCAAGCGTGCGGCGATGCTGTCGAGGCCCTCACTGACGAACAGGACATTTCGCCCCGGGTCGTGGTGCATTTCGCCGGCGGTGCCGATGTCCCAGCACGCTACCGCGATCTCAAGCTCCTTGCCGGCAAGTACAGCCTCGACTTCCGCGCGGGTCCAGGTGAAGTAGTCGCCATCATCGTCCAGCCCCACATCGGCATCCTGACTCGCGCCGTAGCCACCGCCGTCCTGTGCCAGCACGTCAGTCACCCAGCGGACCACGCCACGCACCACGCCAGCGTAGCGGTCATCACCGAATGCGAGGTACGCCTCGGTGTAGACGCGGAGCAGCTCCGCATTGTCGTAGGCCATTTTCTCGAAGTGCGGCACGATCCACCGCGCATCGACGCTGTACCGATGAAATCCGCCGCCCAGCTGATCATGGATGCCACCCAGGGCCATGGCATCGAGGGTTCGCTGGACGATATCGGCCAGCTGCGGATCGCCAGTGTCATGCCAGCGGCCAAGCAGGAATCGCAATGCGCCGGGATGCGGAAATTTCGGCTGCCGCCCAAAGCCACCGAATTCAGGATCAAAGACCCTGGTCATTGCCGCGGCGCCCTGCGCAAGCAGCTCGGGGCCGACGGCTCCCGGCGTTGACTCGTCCAGGTGGCTGGTCACGAGGCCGGTCAGCATAGCCGCCTGCTCGCCCACCTGGCCGCGCCGGGTACGCCAGGCATCCAGTACGCTCTCGAGCACGGTCTGGAATCCGGGCCGGCCATGCATGTTGGTGGGCGGAAAATATGTGCCGCCAAAGAACACCTGGCCCTCAGGCGTGAGCAGGGCGGTGAGCGGCCAGCCGCCCTGGCCGGTCAGGGCCTGAACCGCGCGCTGGTAACGGGCATCGATGTCGGGCCGCTCGTCGCGATCCACCTTGATGCAGACGAAATGCGCATTGAGAAACTCCGCCAGCGCTTCCGATTCGTACGATTCCCGGTCCATGACGTGGCACCAGTGGCACCATGCTGCTCCGATATCGAGCAGCACTGGGCGATCCTGCGCGTGGGCGGTCGCGAAGGCTTCGTCACTCCAGGGAAACCAGTGGACGGGCTGATGTGCGGCGGCAGCGAGATAGGCCGACCGGGCGTCGGCAAGGCGATTCGGACTCATGAAGAAAGGTATATTCGTTCCATGACCTCTGACGATCTCAAGCAGGCGCGACGCGAGGCCGTTCACGCCCTGTGCGTGGCACAAGCGCGCGAGCAGCTTTCCGTGGAGCTGTTCGAGCAGCGGCTCGCCCTGGTTCGCGAGGCGCCCACCACCGCCGCGGTCTGGCAGATTCTGGGTGACATCGGGGACCCCGGTGGCGATGACCGACTCCAGCGGCTGGACACGCCGCTTCCAGTGGACCAGCCCGCCGCCGTGGCGCCATTGGAGCGGCTGCGGGTGTCAGCCATCTTCTCCGGAGCCAAACGGTCTGGCCGCTGGACGGTGCCGCTCGTGATCGAGGCCCGGATCCGGTTCGGGAACGTGAAGCTCGATCTCCGCGATGCCTGGTTCGACTCCGACACCGTGGAAATCGAGGTAGACGCTATCTGCGGAGCGCTCGATCTTATCGTGCCACCCGGCACGCAGGTCGAGAATGAAATCAGCGAGACGCTGTCCGGGTCCGACCACAAGCGCGGCCGCGCGTCAGCTGCTGAGTGGAATGGGCTCCTGGTCCGCCTGTCGGGAAGCATGTTCATGAGTGGCTTGAAGATCAGCGAGCGGCCGCCGACCAGTGGGCAGGGTGGGTGGCTGGCCGGAATCATGCGGCGGCTGGAGGGATGAGGACAGGATGGGGGATTAGGGGTTGGGTCGAGCGTCGAGCGTCGAGCGTCGAGGGTCGAGGGTCGAGGGTCGAGGGTCGAGAGTCAAGGGTCAAGGGCCTGGCCGATCCTTCCGGGACACAGCTCCGCCACCACGCATTCGCTGCAATGCGGTCGCCGGGCGATGCAGACTCGTCTCCCGTGGAAGATGAGCAGGTGCGAAAGCAACGCCCAATCATCGCGCGGCGTGAGTCGCATCAGGTCCTGCTCGATCTTCCCAGGATCCTGCGCCCGGGTGAGTCCGAGCAATTGGCTCAGCCGCGCCACGTGGGTATCCACTACGACACCTTCGTTGACGGCAAAGGCGTTGCCGAGCACCACATTGGCGGTCTTCCGGCCGACGCCTGGCAGCCCGACCAGTGCGTCCATGGTGGCGGGAATGTTGCCATCATGATTGGCGACCACGGCCTGGGCCATGCCGATCAGACTCCTGGCCTTGTTCCGGAAGAAGCCCGTGGAGCGGATGATATCCTCCACGTCCTCCTGCCGGGCGGCCGCCAGCGCCGCCGGGTCGGGATACCGGGCGAACAGGACCGGAGTCACCAGGTTGACGCGCACGTCCGTGCACTGGGCCGAGAGGATGGTCGCGCACACGAGTTCAAACGTATTGGAAAAATTGAGCTCGCAGTGCGCGTCGGGATACGACTGCTTGAGCCGCGCGAGAATTTCGGGGAAGCGCTGCTCAGCGCTGATGGCCGTCGCAGTCGAGGATGGGGCCGCGCGTCGAGCCAGCTTCTTGGCCGGACTCATGTGCGCTGGGCGGCGAAGGCCAGAAACTGATCTGCATTCATGGTGTTCACCACCGCTGCCGGTCCCAGCCGCCCCTTGCGGGCGAGCCCGACGCCGTGGCGCATGTTGCGCATGCCGGCCACGCTGTGGGCGTCCGCGCCGATCGAGATCCTGGTGCCGAATTCCCGCGCCTGCGCCAGATAGCGCCAGTCGAGGTCCAGCCGATGCGGATCCCCGTTGATCTCGACGGCGACGCCTCGCTCAGCGGCGCGCGCCAGTACGGCATCCATGTCGAGTTCGTAGGGCTCCCGCGAAAGCAGCAGGCGGCCGGTGGGGTGGCCCAGGATGGTCACATGCGGATCGTCCAGGGCGGCAAGAATCCGTTGCGTCATGGCCTTGGGGTCGAGGTTGAAGCGGTTGTGCACCGACGCAATAACGAAGTCCAGCCGGTCGAGCACCCTCGAGTCGTAGTCAATGGCCCCGTCCCTGAGGATGTCGGCCTCTACTCCCTTGAGGATCTGGATGCCATCGAGACGCGCATTGAGGCGATCGATCTCGTCGGCCTGACGCTGCAGGGCGGCAGCGGAGAGGCCGCCAGCATAGGCCGCCGCCTGGCTGTGATCGGTGATGCCGATCCACTCGTAGCCGTTGGCCCGGGCCGCCATCGCCATTTCCTCGACCGTCGCAGCACCGTCAGAGTAGCCGGTATGGCAGTGCAGGAAGCCACGCAGGTCGTCCGCTTCGAGCAGATCTGGCAGCCGGTTCGCCGCCGCCAGGTCGATTTCGTCGCCTCCCTCCCGCAACTCGGGTGGAATCCAGGCGAGACCCAGCGCGGCATAGAGCGACGGCTCATCCGGGGTGGGCACAAAGACGCTGCCGCGCCAGAGCGCCGCTCCACTGAGCGTCATTCCTTGTGACATGGCCCGCGCCTGGAGGGCCTCGAGGTGCTGCTCATTCCCGGTGGCCTCGGCGAGCACGGCCCCCAGGTTGACGGGCGGCGTCGCGATGACCTGGATGGCGGAACCGCCGGCAAAGTGCAGCGTCACCAGCCGCTCATCGCGGCCGGCAAACTCATCCACACCGGGCAGCTGGGCAACCTCGCGAAAGAGGTCGGCCGCTGGCACCTCGGATGCGACAACCAGCACAACCTCTCGCACCACTTCCGTCGCGCGCCGCAAGTCGCCCGCGATCATGACCTCCGCCACACCAGGAAGCTCGCCGAGAGCGGCGACCAGCGTCTCCGCCTCCTGCTCGGCATGGTGCCGAAGCCGGAGTCCGTGAGCCTGTCGGAGAAACTGAATGCTGCGGAGGATATTCTCTGCGGTACGAGCCCCGAAACGGGGCAGTCGGGCCAGGCGGCCGTCCCGTGCCGCGGCCTCGAGCTCGGGCAGCGAATCCACGCCGAGCAGTTTGTGCACCTGGCGGATGCGCTGGACGCCGAGGCCAGAGATACGCATCATCTCCACCAGGCCGGGCGGCACTTCCCGGCGCAGTTCGTCCAGCAGGGCGGCACGCCCATGCCCGGCCAGTTCCTGGATGATGTGCAGGGTGGCCGGGCCGATACCGCGGGTTGCGGCGATGGTGCCGTCGGCAAGCGCTGTGTGCAGGTCCTTCGGAATTGCCGCGAGGGCACGGGCGGCGGCGCGGAAGGCGCGCACCCGAAAGGCATTTTCTCCCTTGAATTCCAGCAGCGACGCAATCTGCTCCAGCGCCCGGCTCGCGCCCCGGCGATCCATGCCTTGGCCGGCCCGATCGCTCATCCCACCTGAACGCCCGCAACGTGATGCCGCGCGCGCCACCCGAGCTCCAGCAGTTCCTCGCCGCCGGCGATGGAATGAAGTCCGGCTGCATCGCCGCCAGGCATGACAGGCGAAAAGAGGGCCGATCCGTCGGCCCGCCTCAGGTTCGCCTGGCGCGGACCCGCCGCCTCGACCACGCTGAACCCGTCGCGTTCGCGGTTCATGCCGAACACGCCGAGCACCCGGAGTCCGCCCTCAGGGACGGCGTGGACAAAGGCGCCGTCCAGCGGTTCATGCGGTTCGCCCTGGAGCACTTCACCCCAGATGTGCCGCTCGGGGAACTGAACATAGAATGGCGGGCCGATCCCATCCTCGGCTGGTTGAGGCAGGACACCCAGAAAGCCCTCGAGCTGCTCCACGGGAACGCTGGCATAATGCTGTCCGCTGTCCCAGAAGACGTAGGCATGATGCACGAACGCCACGAGCTGGTCGATGGCTTCGCCAACGCCCTCTGATGGTCGCAGGTCGCGGATGAGCTGCACCGCCTCCGGCGTCACCAGAAAGGCATCGCGGTCGCGCGGGTCCCGGCTGTCGCGATGCAGCGTGTCGCGCAGGGGCGGAAAACGTTGCTCGGCGAGGGGATCGAACGCGAGGTCGAACGGGGAAGGGCGAGGCATACCAGCAAGGTAATCCGTCCCGCGCGTCACGGCTCCCGGGGAAGGAAGCTGTTCAGCACCGCGCGGAATCGGTCAGGCCGTTCCACATACGGAACGTGCCCGCACTCGTCCAGCGGGACGAAGTCCGCGTTCAGGCACTCCGCCGTCGCCCGCGCCGTGGCCAGGGGAATCGGGTCGTCCGTGCCGTGCAGCACCAGCGCAGGCAGCGTCAGCGCACGCAGCGCCGGCCGCAGATCATAGTTGCCCAGGGACTGCCAGACCTCCTGCTGGGTGCGTCCGACAATCCGGAACGGCGTGAGGTCGCTGGCCCGGGCCGGATCGTGGAAGTACGGCGCCACGCTCAGCTCGAAGAGCCGCTGCTGGTAGGCGGCCGGGTCCTCCTCCCGCAGCCCGCTTTGCCTCAGGGCCCTTCGCTCGGCCTGCAAGGCGGGGTCCAGGTTGCGCCGCGAAAACTC
>CAWCVB010000010.1:0-150091 GCA_963798915.1 uncultured Gemmatimonadales bacterium
ACGCGCTCCAGGAGAGCGACAGCCGAGCTGCGTGCACCCCGGGCATCGGCGGCGATGGACCAATCGTGCAACTTGGGCATCGCCATCATCAACATCAGACCCATGACCACGATGACGACCATCATTTCGATGAGTGTGAAACCATTTCGACGCATGCGGGTGCCTGCCGGATCAAGAGGGACGTGACCGGGTATCGACCTGGGCAGGTGCACGCGTCATACCAGACAGTGATCTGTTGCCGAATAACGACTTACGTCACCTGATGCAGGAACTGGAAGTGCAGAAAACGGCACGGAGTGCAAGAAAAGAGGATGGGCAGGATGGGCAGGATGGCAGGACGGGCAGGATGGGCAGGATGGGCAGGATGGGCAGGATGGGCAGGATGGGCAGGCCGAAGCTCGCCCGTGCGTCACCACGGTGCAAACCGGGGTCCATGAGGGACCCGAACATGGCGACTCGCTGGGTGAGCCCTCAGGGATTCCCGCGTGCGCGGGAATGACCTCCGGCCAGGACCCGCCCATCTCGTCCATCCTGCCCATCGTGCCCATCTACTCCAACTGATACCTTCTCAACTTATAGAACAACGTCCTCAAACTCACACCCAGGAGCCGAGCGGCGTCGCGCCGATTCCCGCCGCTGGCATCGAGTGCCCGCCGGATGCCCATCCGCTCCAGCTGTTCGACCTGGGGTTTCAGCTGATAGCCGCCATTGACCGCCGACACGCCGTTGCCGTTTCCGTTGATATGACCGTTGGCTGAGTGCGCGCCATTGCCGTTGGCCGGCGCCCGCTCGTGCAACTGGAAGGCATCGAGGTCCAGCCGCCCGCCGGCACTCAGCACCGCGGCCCGTTCGACCGCGTTGCGCAACTCCCGCACATTCCCGGGCCAGGGATGCTCGGTCAATGCCACGAGTGCTGCTGGCGTGATGCTGATCGGGTGGCCCACCCGCTCGGCGGCCTGCCGGACATAGTGCGTTACCAGGGCGGCGATGTCCTCCGGCCGCTCCCGCAGCGCCGGGATCCGGAGCTGCACTACGTTGAGCCGGTAGTAGAGATCCTCCCGGAACTCGCCCCGCGCCACCATGGTGTCGAGCGGTTGCGCCGTCGCGGCCACCAGGCGGACGTCCACCGGGCGGGACTCGCGGCCACCCAGCCGACGGATTTCGCCTTCTTCCAGCACCCGGAGCAGCTTGGCCTGCAGCCCCTGCGGCATGTCGCCGATTTCGTCCAGCAGGAGCGTGCCACCGTTCGTCGCCTCGAACAGTCCGATCCGGTCCTGCGTTGCGCCGGTGAAGGCCCCCTTCATGTGCCCGAAGAGCTCGCTCTCGAGCAGCGACTCGGGAATGGCCGCGCAATTGACGGCGGTGAAGACCTCGTCCCGCCGAGGGCTCATGCGATGGATGGCGCGGGCGAGCACTTCCTTGCCGGTGCCGCTTTCACCCGTGATGAGCACGGTCGTGCTGTGCGCTGCCACCCGCGCAGCCAGCTCCATGACGTTCCGCATGGCGCGGCTCTCTGCCACCACGTCGGCCCGCACCGGCTCGGCGCCCAGGCTGGCACGCAAGGTCTCCACTTCCCGCAACAGTCCCTCACGCTCCGCGGCCTTCCGAAGGGTCAGGACCACCTCGTCAGGACGGAACGGCTTGGTCAGGTAGTCGTATGCACCTTCACGCATCGCTTCAATGGCCGCGTCCTCGCCACCGAAGGCACTCATCATGATCAGGATCGCGCTCCCACCTTCGGCACGGTATTGCCGCAGGAAGCTGAGCCCGTCCATGGCCGGCATGCGGACATCGCAGAGAATGATGTCGAAGCGTTCGGCCAGTGCGCGTTGCAGCGCCGCAGCCGGCTCGGCAGCCGTCTCCACCGTATAGTTCTCGCCCGTGAGCAGCATCGCCAGGGACTGGCGGAGGCTGGTGTCGTCATCAACGATCAGGATGCGCATCGGGTCCATTCCATTGCTTGACTGGGAAGAAACACCTTGAACGCCGCACCGCCTTCTCTGGCACGGTCCACCCACACCATCCCGCCGGCGTCGTCCACAGTCCGGGCGACGATCGCCAGCCCGAGACCGGTCCCCTTGCCGGGGTCGCGCGTGGTGAAGAACGGGTCGAAGACCCGCTCGCGATCTGTCTCCGGGATGCCGGGACCATCGTCGGCCACGACCAGGAGCACCCCACTGGTGCCGGCGACGAAGTCGGCTAGCGCCGGCCGAGCCTCGAGACGCCGGAGCCGCCGCACTCCACCTGAATCGCTGTCGCGAACGGCAGCGACCCGTCCTCGCCGCAGCGTGTGCGGCGCTACACGAACCACGATGTGCCGTGCGCCGGAATCACGCGCATTGAGCATCAGGTTGATTACCACTTGCTCGAGTGCATGGGCATCCCCGACAACTTCAGGGACGGCGTCCGCCAGGCACAGTTCGATGGCGGCCTCCCGTAACGCGCCCTGCTCCTCCAGAAAGCTCGACGCCCGCCGCACGACATTCGCCAGCTCCGTCCGATCCGTCGACGGCAACGGCTTGGAATACTCCAGCAGTGACGCCACGATCCGGTCGATCCGCGCCACGGCCGAGCGCATCTGTTCGAGCACGGCCGGATCCACGCCCCGCTGCCGCAGCACCTCGACCCAGTTGGCAATCGCGCCGAGGGGGTTGCGCACCTCGTGGGCGACGCCTGCCGCCAGCCGACCGATGCCCGCGAGCTTCTCGCTCCGGACCACGTGTCCCTGGGCATCCAGCAGCCCCTCGGCCATCGAGCGGAAGCGCTCGGCGAGGGCGGCGAATTCCCGGGTTTCGTACTCGGCGGCTCGGCGGCTCGGCGGCTCGGCGGCCTCGACCCTCGACCCCCGACCCTCGACCGCCAGCGCATCCGCTTCCGCCGCAAGCTGATCCAGTGGTCGCAGCACCTGGCGCCGCAGCAGGTGCAGGCCGAACAGCAGCAGCACCAGCGTGCTTCCCGCCCAGAACGTGGCGAGCGGCAATGCCAAGGCGGTCACATCGGCCCCGGCGACCAGCGCGGTAATGATGCCTACCAGCACAACAGCCGCGCTCGCCACAAGGACGAGCTCGGCCACGAGTTGCGAGCGAAGCGAGCGGCGCGCGGTGGTCACGGTCGACCGGCATAGCCTACGGCGAACAAGCGATCTGCCCCTCGAGTCGGTTGCAGGTGCGGGCGGCGTGCACGCCTCCGAGAACAGCGCGCACGTGCGACTGAGCCGATCGGGGAGGAAGCGACGGCAGCCCAACCGACTGATGAAGCCACCGTAATCGTGATCGTTACACCGCTAGACGGGTTATAGATCAAGGTTGCGTTCGGCACCGCCCCGCGTAGTAGGTGGAGTTGTCCGCCGAGAAGATTTCTTGAGCCGTCGCCAGGTTGCGCAAATCAGCTTTCATGGACGCAACCCGAGCCTGATCCTTGGTAGCCGCAAACTTCGGAATTGCGATGGCGGCCAGAATGCCGATGATGACCACTACGATCAGCAATTCGATCAGGGTGAAGCCGCCCCGGGGCGCGCGATGTGAAACGCTGGCAGCCATCCGGACCTTCTCGCTGTCAGTTGTGAACGCGCGCATCGAGCAGTCCTCCCGATAGTGATGTGACGAGGGCGGCGACCCGAAGACCGCCGCCCCGCACAGGGTTTGGATCACGCGTGCGTTACGGGCAGATGATGACGCCATCCACGCCGACACCGCCGCTGCCAACCTGAACATGGCAGGCGTTGATGCTGCCGGTCGAGATCGACGCGTTGGTGATCGTCATCGAATAGTCTGCCGCAGTCGCGGCCTCAGCCGTCACCGCGTTGCCAGCCGACAGCGTAAAGTTCGACGCGGTCTGGAGCTGGGCGAAGGTGCCGTAGGTGTTGAAATCCGAGAAGTACGCTTCCTGCGCGGTCTCGAGGTTACGCAGGTCGGTCTTGACAGAGGCCAGCTTGGCCTTGTCCTTGGTCGCGGCGAACTTCGGAATCGCGATCGCGGCCAGGATGCCGATGATCACGACCACGATCAGCAGCTCGATGAGCGTAAAGCCCTTGCGGTTCGACATGGTGCCCTTCCTCCGAGAGTGAGATGCCTGCCGTGAACAACGAACCAGAGAGAGTCGAGTCCGTCCGGCGGCAAGGGAGGGCAACCGCTATGCCAAGCCCCGGTGATACTGGGTAACGCGTTGATCTACCGAGGGTTGGGATGCTGGGTGCAGAGTTCGGCACCCGGCCCTGACCGGGGTATGCAGGGGATTTTGCAAGAGGCCGGCGGCGTGGCTGCCCGGAAACGATGTAAGGGCGGGGTGCCGGACGGGTGGCATCGCCGGGATGCGGGATGGTGCGTTAACGCCCGGGACAATCCGCGGGTGGGGTCGGGTAGGCACCGGCGCGCGGGCCGGGTATCGCGTGGCCATCCGCGGGCGGGGTCGGGTACGTACCGGCGCGCGGCCGGGTATCGCGTGGCCATCCGCGGGCGGGGTCGGGTACGCTACCGGGCGCGCCGGGCCGGGTATCGCGTGGCCATCCGCGGGCGGGGTCGGGTACGTACCGGCGCGCGGGCCGGGTATCGCGTGGCCATCCGCGGGCGGGGTCGGGTACGTACCGGCGCGCGGGCCGGGTATCGCGTGGCCATCCGCGGGTGGGGTCGGGTACGTACCGGCGCGCGGGCCGGGTATCGCGTGGCCATCCGCGGGTGGGGTCGGGTACGTACCGGCGCGCGGGCCGGGTATCGCGTGGCCATCCGCGGGTGGGGTCGGGTACGTACCGGCGCGCGGGCCGGGTATCGCGTGGCCATCCGCGGGTGGGGTCGGGTACGTACCGGCGCGCGGGCCGGGTATCGCGTGGCCATCCGCGGGTGGGGTCGGGTACGTACCGGCGCGCGGGCCGGGTATCGCGTGGCCATCCGCGGGTGGGGTCGGGTACGTACCGGCGCGCGGGCCGGGTATCGCGTGGCCATCCGCGGGTGGGGTCGGGTACGTAGGGGCAAAGCCATGGCTTTGCCCCTACCACACCACCATCCCGCCCGTTCACCGGACGGTACCCGACCCCACCCGCGGATTACCCATCCCAACCCGCCCGGCCAACCGCGCCGGATTGTTCGCGATGTATTTCCGCACGGCGGTCAAGTGCCGCCCATCCCGAATAATGGATTCGTAATAATTCCGTTGCCACAGTCTCGCGCCACGAGGGATCGGCGGGTCGGTCAACAATTCCCGTTTCGCGCGCCAGGTCGTGGTGGATTTCAATGCCTGCACCACATGCGGCAGGGACCCGGGAGTCACGCCAGCCGCATTGGAAGAACAGGTATCCAGGTTGACTCCCTCATTCAGGTACACCAGGCCGTGGAGATGATCGGGCATCACTACCGAGTCGCCCGATTCCACCCAGGGAAATCGCTGGCCCAGTCGATCCCATTCCTCCGCGATCATCATTCCCAACGCTGACAGGGTGCAGGAGTTCCTGCGGACGATCCCGAACAGCCCAGTAGCTTGACGGCGTCGGAGACCGGCGCCCAGGGCGAGGCGATCATCACAGCAGATGGTGAGAAAATACCAGCCGGGGCGGGCATAGTTTCGGTCCGGACGCCGGATCGAGTGACGACGCAACAGCCGAATACGACCCATGGCCCAGTATCAGGCCACGGAGCGCGAAGGGCGCTATCGCTTTACCGCGAGGCTAATCAAGGGAATGCGGGACATATCACACCGTCGGCACCACTTTCGCCTCGGGCTGCTCCTCATACCGGCTGAGCTTCCGGTACAGGGTCGACGGATCAATCCCCAGGACTTCGGCCGCGCGAGTCTTGTTGCCTCCCTCGGCCTGGAGCACCCACATGATGTAGGCACGCTCGATGACGTCCAGCGCCGGATTCTGGAAGGAGCGTTCCGCCACCAGCGGCTCCTTCCGGCGCGTCGTGATCCGTTCAGGCAAGGACGAACCTTCGATGACAGTCCCCCGACTCAACACGACTGCGTGCTCCAGCGCGTTCTCGAGCTCGCGCACGTTGCCGGGCCAGTCATAGACCACCACGGCGTCCAGCGCTTCCGAACTCAGCGCCCGGATCTCCGATTGATGCTCCGCTGCCAGCCGGGTCAGGATCGCCTCGATAAGCAGTAACAGGTCGTCGCGACGTTCACGCAGGGGCGGCAGGTCCAGCGCGATCACATTGAGGCGGTAAAAAAGGTCGGAGCGAAAGTTGCCGCGCCGGATTTCCTCTTCCAGGTTCCGGTTGGTTGCCGCGATGATGCGCACGTCCACCGGAATGGACTCGGTCGCGCCGACCGGGATCACCTCGCGCTCCTGGAGCACTCGCAGCAGCTTGACCTGGAGCGACGGCGGCATCTCACCGACTTCGTCAAGGAAGAAGGTGCCGCCGCGTGCCGCGGCAAAGAGGCCCTGCTTGTCCCGGATGGCCCCGGTGAAGCTGCCCTTCACGTGCCCGAACAGTTCGCTCTCCAGCAGGTTTTCCGGGAGCGCGCCACAGTTGATGGACATGAAGGGACCTTCGGAACGGGTCGAGAGGTTGTGGACGTAGCGTGCGACCACCTCCTTGCCCGTGCCACTCTCGCCGGCGATGAGCACGGTGGAGTCGGTCGGCGCGACATGCTCCGCGAGCTTGAGCAGCTCGACAAACCGCCGGGACTTGCCGATCGGGCGCTCCACTGTCACGCCGCGGTCGCGCCGACGGATTTCCTGGCGCAGCTGCTTGTTCTCCACCCGCACCGCGCGATACTCGCTGGCCCGCCGCATGATGGCGACCAGGTCATCGTTGTTGAACGGCTTCTGGATGTAGTAGTAGGCCCCGGTATTCAGGGCGTCGATGGCGCTGCGGAGATCCGCCTGCGCTGTCATCAGGATGACCGGCGTCATCACGTCCTGCTCCTTGGCAGCCGCGAGGATGTCGAGACCGCTCACCCCTGGCATCCGGACATCCGTCAGAATGATCTCGTGGTGACCGGTGCGGATCTGCTCCAGCCCGGCCTTGCCACCCTGGGCCGTGGTCACGTCGAAGCCCTCGTTCCGCAACAGGATGCGCAACGTGTCGAGGATGCCCGATTCGTCGTCCACGATCAGGACGCTCGGCTTCTGGCTCATGCGGATCCCTCCCCTGCATCTCGTGCCGGCAAGTAAATAGTAAAGGTAGTGCCGGCACCCGGTGCCGACTCCACGAGGATAGCTCCACGATGCGCCTCGACCGCCCGCTGGACTATGGCGAGGCCGAGTCCGCTTCCGCCGCTGCGGCGGCTGACGAACGGCTCGAAAAGTCTGCCCCGGATGTCCTCG
Source organism: uncultured Gemmatimonadales bacterium (assembly GCA_963798915.1). Lineage (GTDB taxonomy): Bacteria > Gemmatimonadota > Gemmatimonadetes > Gemmatimonadales > GWC2-71-9 > CAMLHP01. The sequence continues at coordinate 7,265 of CAWCVB010000010.1, forward strand.
GGAATTCCCGGTCCCGTGTCACGAACCTGCACCCGCACACCAGCCGAGGCCGGTCGCATGCTGGCCGGAAGCGCCGCTCCGGCCACGGTGTCGAGCGTGACGACGACCTCCACCGGCACCTTCCCTGCCACCTGCACCGCGTTCAATACCAGGTTGGCGAGGGTCCGATGCAGGAGGTCCTCGTCGCCAGTGACGACGGTGGTGCCGCCCTGCACCCGGAGGGTGGCCGTCGGCGCGCGATCGGGATGGGCCTCGACCAGCCGCACCACGGCCTTGGCCACCTCCAGCAACTCGACCGGCGCCATGCGCGCGGCCCGCACCCTCGAAAAGTCGAGAAACTCGGTCAGCAGGCGACTGAGCCGGTCGCTTTCGCGGACAATGAGTTCTGCCAGTGTCTGCTCGTCCTCGGTGGCGTACTTGCTGCGCGCGAGCTGCTGCACCGAGCTGCGGATCGAGGCCAGCGGATTCTTGATTTCGTGCGCCAGCGACGCACTCAGCGCAGTCACGGCTTCGAGCCGCTCCGCCCGGAGCTGCAGTTCCGCCACGCGCTTCGAGTCCGAAATGTCGGTGAACACGGCCGTCACCGACGGGCCACTTTGTCCCGGTTGCTGAAAGGTGGTGGTGCTGAGGCCAATGAAGAACTCGTTCCCGTTGGCTTCCACAAGGGCTTCGCCGCGCTGGATGCGGCGGCCCTGCTCCAGACCTTCCACCAGCGCTGTCCAGAGCGCCGGCGCTCGCTCACGCACCACGCTCATCACCGGCGCCCCGACGGCGGGGCCCCGCTCGAGCCCAAGCAGCCGCTGGGCGGTCGGATTGGCGTATTCCAGAAGTCCGTCCGTCCCGACCGTCAGCACGCCTGAATGGATGTTCCGGAGGATGACGTCGGCCTCGAGCCGCACCCGCTGCAGTTCGTATTCAAGCGTCTCCTGCTCAGCACTCGCCTCGCGCAGACGCTGGCCCAGCACGGCCACGACCGAAAACACGAGCACAAAAACCACCACTTGAAGCGCGAGTGCCGCAACGACGTTAGCATGGCGGAGCGAGTCCACCAGGTAGATGCCCGAGATGAGTCCGAGGGCCGCAAGGCCGTAGCGAAACGGCAGCAGCACCGAGTACGCGGCGATCAGCAGGACGAAGAGCGCCGGACCCGTGCCACCGCCCGGCCCGAGAAAATGCACCAGCGCCAGCACCAGCCCGAGATCGGCGAGCAGCTGGAAGCTCAGGAACACCGGGCCTGGGCTGGCCGACGGCGCGCGCACCACCCAGACGCCGTACGCCGTGACCACCAGTGCCAGAATGATCCCGACGCTGGCGAGAAATGAAACCTGCGGGACCTCGGTCCAGACCAGCCCCGCCGCGATGAGGACGGCGACGGCCAGAACCAGTCGCCCGGCGAAGAGCCACAGCAGCAGCAGCCGTCGGTCCGGAAGCCGGGATCGAGTTGTCAGCCGCAGGCTTTCACTCACACGCCGTCGCGGTGTGCCGTCGAATCCCTGAATCCCGCGGGAGCGCCCGGCCCGTCAGGCGGGCGGCCGGCGTTTCCATCGGCGTTGGGATGCTGGATGTTCGGCTCATCCGGGGCCTTCACCCGCCCCGAGATTGCCGTCGGATCGGCGCCGCCGGTGACCTCGTCCACCGGCTCGGCGCTGGCAGGCTCGGTTCCCGCCCGGCGGTATTCGGGCTCGCAGGCGGCGAGCAGCAGCAACGTCGCACCGACAACAAACATCCGTGCTTGCATTCCCTCTCTCCTCTGGTCAGCGACTGATGCCAAACATAGACGGGAAGACGGGAAGACGGGAAGACGGGACGTAAGGCAGGAGGGCGGGAAGACGGGAAGACGGGAAGATCTGGCGGAGTCACGCTTCCCGCCTTCCCGGCTTCCCGTCTTCGCGTCCATCAATCGCCTCCCGCACCCGGCGAACCAGCTCTGTCGTTGCGAAGGGCTTGGTCAGAAACGCCGCATCAGTGACCGGGCCGGCGTGCGATGCCGCGTGGCCCGACATGAGCACCACCGCGAGCCCCGGCCGGCTTTCCGTGGCAATCGCCGCCAGTTCGGTGCCCGACATGCCCGGCAAAACGAGATCGCTCACCAGCGCCCTGAAGGATTCACTGCCTTTCAGCAGTTCGATGGCCTGGTCGGCATCGCTTGCCACGGTCACCCGGTATCCCGCCTGGCTGAGCGCGCGGTCCACCAGTTGCCGCACGGCCCGCTCGTCCTCCACCACAAGCACGGATTCGTGACCTGCTGGCGCCACGTCGGCCCCAGCGGGGGACACGATGGCAGGCACCGCGATGCGGGGAAAGCAGAGCGTAAAGCGGGAGCCCACCCCGGGCCTGCTGGTCACCCACACGTGGCCGCTGTTCTGGGTGACCATTCCGTACACCACTGACAGGCCCAATCCGCTGTTGCGCGATCCGGCTCGCGTAGTGAAGAAGGGCTCGAAGATTCGGGCGCGGGTTTCCTCATCCATGCCATGCCCGCTGTCAGCGACCTCCACCAGCTCGTACTCGCCGGGCGCAATCTCGACTCCGCTTTCGGGCACCGGCCCATCGTTGACCGTAAGGCTGCGGGTGGACATCGTCAGCCGGCCGCCAGTGGGCATGGCATCCTTGGCGTTCAGTGCCAGGTTGAGCAGCGCCTGCTCCAGGTGGCCGCGATCCATGCGGATGCCGCCCGGGGCGGGGTTCAGCTCGACCCTCAGCTGGATGCTCTCGCCCAGCACCGAGCGCAGCATGTCGCCCAGCGCGAGGATCACTTCATTGAGGTCGACGGCAGTTGGCCGCATCGGGATCCGCCGCCCGAACATCATCAGCTGCTGGGTCAGCGCGGCCGCGCGCTCGGACGCCTTGCGGATCTCCGTCGCATCCTTCCTGCGCACGTCCGACTCGTCCATTGCCGCCACCAGAAAGTCGGCAAAGCCCATGATGATCATGAGCATGTTGTTGAAGTCATGGGCGACACCACCCGCCAGCCGACCCAGCGCCTCCATCTTCTGCGCCTCGCGCAGCCGCTCCTCGGCCCCCTGCCGCTCCGAATCATCCTGCACGTTGGCGGCGAGCAGCACGCCACGCCCATCCGAAATGGCGCTGAGATCCACCCGCACCGGGAACTCGGTGCCATCGCGCCGCTGGTGGCGAGACGAGTACGCCACGCGACCGACGCTGAGGGCCCGACGGGTCTGTTGCTGCGCAAAATCACGATTTGACGGTGTGGTCAGCGACCAGATGGGCGAAGCCGTGAGCTCCTCGACGCTGTAGCCATGCATGCGAGCGTAGGTTTCGTTGACCCTGACATAGCGTCCGGTTTCGGGGTCTCCGATGGCCACGCCCCATCCCGCATGCTCAAAGATCTTGTCCCACTGAGTCAGCTCAGCCTGGGCCTTGGTGCGCCGCGCCAGTTCGTCCTGCATTGTCCGGAACAGCCGGGCATTGACGATCGAGAGCGCCATGCGATCTGCCAGCGACCGCAACAGCTGCAGATCATCGGGCCCATAGCGCCGGCCGCTCGCACCGTACGCCACGGTCAGCACGCCAAGCACCTGCCGCTGCGCCACGAAAGGTACCGAGATCAGAGAAGACCAGGCTGCGCTCCGCAGGACGGAGCGATGACGCTCGGTCTGCACAAAGCGCTCCCGGTCGGAGTCCGTCACCTCATACAGCGCCACCGGTTCGGCAGTGCGCAGGGCGACTGCAATCGGGTGGTTACCCCATTCCGGTGCGGGCAGAAAGCCGCGCAGTTGGTCAGCGAGCTTCGGCTCACCGATGGTCTCGGCAACCGCCACACGAATCCGTTGCACCATACCAGTGGGCAGGAGGATGTCCACCAGGCAGTAATCGGCAAAGGCGGGCGTGACCAGCTCGGCGATCGTGTCAAAAGTGGCATCGAGATCGTGCGAACTCGCGAGCCGTGCACCCGCCTCATAGACGAGTTCCTGCCGCTCTCGCTCGCGCCGGCTGTCAGTGATGTTGCGCGAAATGCCGAGAATACCCGTTGGACGACCGGCGTCGTCACGCAGCACGCTTTTGTTGCTTTCGAAGAGAAATGTCTGGCCGTCAGGAGTCGTGACCGCTTCTTCAAAGCTGAGCGGCAGGTCGCGTTCGAGTACCAAGCGGTCATTGGCTTCGATCTGTGCCGCGGCCGCCTCGGGAAGGAGCTGGCGGTCGGTGAGGCCGGTAATGTCGCGTCCGATGAGCGTCGACGCGGAACGGTTGGCCAGCACATATCGCCCGGTCAGGTCCTTGGCATAGATGCCGTCGCCAATGCCGTTGATGACCGCCTGCACCAGGTCGGCGCTGGAGCGGGCCGCCAGTTCGGCGACGCGCTTGGCGGTAACGTCGCGGAGAAAGCAGCTCAGGCCGCCAGCGCCCGGCAGGAACCGGACGGACAACCAGCGATCCAGCGAAGGAAGAAACTCCTCCACCTCCACCGGCTGCCGCTCCTGCAACGCGCGCCGAGCGGCACGGACGAACGAGGTCCCGGCCCATGCGGGGACCGCGTCCCAGATAACCTGGCCCATGACCCGGCCGGGGTCCGTTCCCAGCTGAGCCAGATACTCCCTGGCGGCCCGATTGAGCCGAGCGACCCGAAAATCTTCGTCGAGCAGGACGAACAGCTCGGCAAAGTGGTCGATGGTGCTGAGGCCGTCGTCCCGACGGCGCCTGTCCCCGACTGACATTCGCTACCTCATGCGCACGGCCGCGCCCTCACGGGCTGGCCGGAATCTTCCAATCGTAAAGGGCACGGTAGAAATCCATGTTCCGCTGGATGATGCGCACGTAGTCCCGCGTTTCGGCGTAGGGAATCCGCTCGGCGAAGACTTCGGCGTCGGCGGCTCCCGTCTTGCCCTTCCAGCGCTCCACCCGGCTGGCGCCCGCGTTGTACGCTGCCAGGATCTCCACCGCCGTATCATAACGGTCGCTCAGTTCGCCCAGATGCGCCATGCCCAGCTCGAGGTTGACGTCCGGTTCGTACAGCAGGACGGCGTCCCAGATGGGATAGCCCAGTGCGCGGGCCACGCCATGGCCGACCGATGGCATGAGCTGCATCAGGCCGCGGGCGCCAGCGTGCGAGAGCGCCGACGGAGTAAAGTTGGATTCCTGCCGGATCAGGGCCGCCGCGAATGCCGGGTCCACCTTGCGCCGCGCCGCTTCGGCCAGCAGCGCCGAGCGGTGAACCACGGGATAGAGCAGGCGGTACGTCCGGGCGTCACGGCGCGCGCCGGCGGCAATGGCGCGCCAGGCCAGCCGCATGGCCCTGGACGCCTCGTCGGCCTGACGCAGCGCCGCAGCGACCGCCAACAGGCGCTCGACGTCGTCGCTCGCCTCTGCCGACAGCACGCCCAGCTCCCAGCGAGCTTCACGGTCCATGCCCAGGCGCCGGAGCAGCGCCACGCGTGACAGGGTGCTGTCCACATCGGGAACGGCGACAAAGCGATCGGCTGCTTCGGCTGGCGCCCACGGCGCAAGCTCCAGTCGCCGGCTGGCGAGTGCCCCGTAATAGTCCAGGGTGTCGCGCGCCGCGCTGCGCCAACGATCTCGCGCCGCGGCTGAGTCGCCGACCTGGGCCCAAGCGCGCCCGGCCCAGTAGCGCGCCGCCTGCGCTTCGGTACTGGCACCAGCGGCTCCGGCCAGCCTGTCAAGTTCGGTCGCGGCAGTCCGTGCATGGCCGCTCACCAGCGCAATAATGGCGGCCCGAAAGGCAGATTCGGGCGCGAGACTGGCGCGGGGATAGCGCTTGACGATGGTGAGAAAGGCATCCCGCGCTGCCTCATCGCGATCTTCATCCGTGGCGAGATCGCCGAGCAGAAAGAGCGCCGTCGCGGCGGGCTCGGTTTCGGACGGGAAGTCGCGCAACAGGTCACGCAGCGCGTCCCGGCCCGCTTTGAGCTGGCCTTCGCGCACCAGCGCCCGGCTGCGCTGGTATGCAGCCGAGGCGGCAAGGCTGGCCGGCGCTTTCACCCGGGCAAATTGGGCCGCAGCCTCGGCATAGCGGCCGAGGGCGAAGAGGGCCCTGCCGTACTCCCATCGGTCGCGGGATCCGCCCAGTCCGGCGCCCAGTGCATGGCGATAGGCATCAGCGGTACGGCGAGCCGGCCCTCGTGGGGCGAGCGCACGACCCACATCGAGCTCCAGCTGGGTACTCAGCGGGGCGTAGCCAGCGTCGAGAAGCTCCACTGCGGCGCCAGCTCGCGCGGTCCCGGGTGCGGACTTGATGACATGAACCAGTTCGGTGCGGAGTGAGTCGCGATCCTCGCGATGCCGTGGCGTGAGTGCAAGCCGGATCTGCCACGACTGGGCATAGTCGCCAGCAGCCGCGTACGCTGCGACTGCCGCCGCTGAATCGCCGCTGCGCTTGAATCCATCGGCCCGGCCTACGGCCAGCTGCTGGCGCACCACGGGGCTGGCCAGCTGCTGGAATCGCGCTCGCCGGGTGCCGCTGTCGCGCGTCACGATGGCGGCGCGGTACATGAGCCAGTCGTGAATGGCCGGCAGGCGCTGGGCGGCGGCCGCATAGGCATCGGCTGCAGGCGTGAGTGAATCGAGCCGATCCAGGGCGCGCGCGAGGATCACCTGGCGCTCGGCCCGGCTCCGGTCATCCGATGCGGTGGCGACCGCACGGCCTGCCGCATCCGCTGCCGCCGAGTCGGCGCCGGTCTCGAGGAGCGCGCGGGCCAGCAGGGCGCGGCCTTCGCCGTTCCCATCATCAAGCCACGATTCCCCCCGCAACATGTCGCGCACGGTCGTCCAGCCGCCCCAGCGGCTGGCCGCCACCGCGGCAAGCAGTGACACCTCGGGGGTCCGGCGCGCCGTGTCGGCGAGCACCGCCGCGAGCAGCCGGCTGGCGTGCCAGGGCTGGCCCCGGTCCAGCGCCGCGCGCGCCCGATCGATGGTGCTGTCGGTCGCCGCGGCGATCATCCGGTCCACCGATGGAGTCACCATCGGGACCGGAAGGGGACAGAAGAGCGCCAGGGAAAGCGAGAAGAGGATCATGGTGTTCCGGGCGGGTGCGGAAGTACAATGCAAGCATGCGCGACGACGCAAAGGATCCAACGTCCGGCCCGCAAGCACCGGGCCGCACCCGGCTCGATCAGTGGCTCTGGGCTGCGCGATTCTTCAAGACGCGGACTCTTGCCGCCAACGCCGTAGCGGGAGGCAAGGTCGAGCTCAACGGCCGGCATGCGAAACGCGCGGCAAGCGTACGCCCTGGAGATGAACTGCGGATACGGCTGGGGCCTTTCGAACACATCGTGCTGGTGCGTGGTGTCGCCTCCCGCCGTGGACCGGCAAGCTCGGCTGCGCTGCTCTACGAGGAAACGGCGGCGAGCCGCGAGGCGCGTGAACGGCTGGCCTGGCAGCTCAAGCATGCCCCTGCCCCGCTTACCTTCGAGGAGAAGGGCCGGCCGACGAAACGGGATCGGCGGAGGATCGAAAAGGAGAGGGGCCGGTAGACGGCGACGGTCGACGGTCGACGGTCGACGGTCGACGGTCGCGCGAATATGCTGCCGGATGCGGCGATCCGGTCCTCTCGCTCTCGCCTGCATGTCCTACAGTGAGGCATGGGAAACTACCGCGCGCTCGACGCCTGGCAGGCCAGTCGCACCTTGGCCGGGCTCACGTACCGGGCGACGGAGCGGTTCCCGCCTGCCGAGCGCTACGGCCTCACAGCCCGGATGCGACGCGCCGCGGTCTCGATCATGTCGAATATCGCCGAGGGAGCGGGTCGATGCAGCGACGCCCAATTCCGTCCCTTCCTGCAGATTGCTCGCGGCTCTCTCCATGAACTCGAAGCCCAGACCATCCTGGCGAGCGACCTGGCATTCGGCAGCGAGGCTTCACTCGCCGAACTGACTGAGGCGACCCGCCAGACGGCCCGACCCCTGCACGGCCTCCTCCGCTCACTGAAGAACGCCCACCAGCGACCGTCGACCGTCGACCGTTGACCTCTACATATTCCCCGCTACCGCCTTGCCGAACTCACTGCATTTGAGCAGCGTCGCCCCTTCCATCTGCCGTTCGAAATCATAGGTCACACGCTTCTCGCCGATGGTCTTGCCCAGCGCCGCCACGATCAGGTCGGCGGCCTCCGTCCACCCCATGTATCGCAGCATCATCTCGCCCGAAAGAATGACCGAGCCGGGATTGACCTTGTCCTGGCCGGCATATTTCGGCGCGGTGCCATGGGTGGCCTCGAAGATGGCGTGCCCGGTGACGTAGTTGATGTTGGCGCCCGGTGCGATCCCGATGCCCCCCACCTGGGCGGCCAGGGCATCGGAGATGTAGTCACCATTGAGGTTGAGCGTGGCGATCACGTTGTACTCGGCGGGCCGCAGCAGGATCTGCTGCAGGAACGCGTCGGCAATCACGTCCTTGAGCACCAGGCCGGCCCCCGGCTTTCCCTCGGGAATCACGTGCCACGGGCCGCCATCCAGGGGCACGGCACCAAAGAACTCGCGCGCAACCTGGTAGCCCCAGTCGCGGAACGCGCCCTCGGTGAATTTCATGATGTTGCCCTTGTGGACCAGGGTCACCGACGGGTGTCCCTGCGCGATGGCGAACGCGATCGCGCTATGCACCAGGCGCTCGGTTCCCAGCCGACTGACCGGCTTGATCCCGATGCCGGTCTCGACCGGGAGGTCACGGGGGGGAGCGCCGATGGCCTCGAGCTGCGCCTGCCAGGCGTCCACTCGTTCCTTGGTGCCGAACCGCACCTTCTCGAACTCGCGCGAAAACTCCTTGCCCAGCAGATCGAGCAGTCGGCGGTTCTCCTCGGTGCCGGCAGCGTACTCAATGCCGGCGTAGATGTCCTCCGTGTTCTCCCGGAAGATGGTCATGTTCACATCCTGCGGCCGCTTGACCGGCGACGGCACCCCCTCAAACCAGCGGACCGGTCGGAGGCAGACATAAAGATCCAGGATCTGCCGCAGCGCGACGTTGAGGGACCGGATGCCGCCGCCGACCGGCGTGGTGAGCGGTCCCTTGATGGCGACCAGGTGGTGCCGGATGGCGGCCAGGGTATCGTCCGGCAGCCAATTGTCGACTTGTCGCTTGGCCTTCTCTCCCGCCAGCACCTCGAACCAGTAGATGCGTCGCTTCCCGCCATAGGCACGCTTGACGGCGGCGTCGAAGACCAGTTGCGAGGCCCGCCAGATGTCGGGGCCGGTGCCGTCGCCCTCGATGAAGGGGATGATGGGTTCGTCGGGCACCGAGAGCTTGCCGCCGGCCATCGTGATGGTATTGTCGGAGTTTGGCATGGGGGAAAGTAATGCCGTAGGGGCCCGGCTCGCCGGGTCCGGCAAGCCGGGCCCGGACTTGCGCATCCCCAGCCCATTCCCCACATTGTCGCCATGACGATGCGTCGCGCCGCGTTTTTTGCATTTGCCTTCTACTTTGGTTCCCCCGGGGGCCCAGGTCGAACAGGCGTGCGCGGCTAGGCAGACGCTCCCATGTTCCGACGGGCCCCCGGCAAGACGCCGGGGGCCCGTTTCTTTTTCCCATTCCCAGTGCTTACGAGGCCCGGATGCTCATCATCACTCGCCCGAGTGTCAGTGACAGCGAACTTGCGCAGGTCTGCGAACGGGTGGAGGCCCTTGGGCTCACCGCGCATGTGATCCGGGGCGCGCAACGAACCGTTGTCGCCTGTGTCGGTGACGATAATCAGCTCTCCGAGGTACCCCTGCTGGCGCTCCCGGGCATCGAATCGGTCACACCAGTACTGCGACCCTACAAACTGGCGTCGCGCGAGGCAGCGCCGGGACCAGGCGCCACGCTGATCAGCGCCGGCACCGCGGCCTTCGGCGGCCGCGACATCGCCGTCATCGCGGGGCCCTGCTCGGTCGAGGGGAGAGAAATGCTTCTTCGCTCCGCCCGATCGGTGCGGGACGCCGGTGCGGTCATGCTTCGCGGAGGCGCCTTCAAGCCGCGCACGTCACCGTACGCCTTTCAGGGCGTCGGCGCCGAAGGGCTCCAGTTGCTGGCCGAGGCTCGGGCGGCCACGGGGTTGCCGGTCGTGACGGAGGTGATGGATACCCGCCAGGTCGAGCTGGTCGCCCGCCACGCCGACATGCTCCAGGTGGGCGCCCGCAACATGCAGAACTTCGCGCTGCTCGCCGAAGTGGGTCGAAGCGCGCGACCAGTGCTGCTCAAGCGGGGCCTGTCCGCCACGATTACCGAACTGCTCATGGCGGCGGAGTACGTGATGGCAGCCGGCAATCCGGATGTCGTGCTCTGCGAGCGCGGCATCCGCACATTCGAGCCATCGACCCGGAACACGCTGGACATCGCCGCGATCCCGGTGCTGAAGGCGGAAACCCACCTGCCGATTATCGTGGATCCGAGTCACGCGGGTGGCCAGCGGCGCCTGGTACTGCCACTCGCCTGCGCCGCCGTTGCGGCAGGTGCGGACGGTCTCATGATTGAAGTTCACCCGCAACCTGACGCGGCTCGCTCCGACGGGGAGCAGTCACTCGACTTTGCCGAGTTCGCGGCGCTGATGCGACAACTGGCCGGCTTTGCCGCCGCGGCCGGCCGGACCTTGGCGCCAGCACATTCCGGCGCCGCACGGCGCCCTGCGCCGGCCGTCGCGTGACGGCGGCAACGGTGCCTCATCCGGCGATGCGGGTGGGGATCCAGGGCGAGGCTGGCTGCTTCAGTCACGCGGCACTGCACCGACTGCTCGGCGGCGAGGCAGATGCCCGATTCTACCGATCATTCCCGGCTGCGGTGGCGGCACTCGAGGCGGGAGAAACCGACCGGCTGCTGCTGCCGGTCCATAACACGCTTGCGGGCGTGGTGGCGGAGAGCCTGCGCGCCATCGCTGCCAGCGACCTCCGGATCGACGACGAGATCGAGCTTCCCATTCGGCTGGTATGTGCGGCGCTTCCCGGTACCCGGATCGACCAGGTGAGCTGGCTGCGCTCGCACCCCGTCGCGCTCAGGCAGTGCAGCCGCTTCCTCGCGCACCACCCCCGCATGAGCGGCCAGCCGGTGCACGACACCGCCGGTGCAGCCCGGCTGCTTGCCGAGCATCGCGAATCGGGTGTCGCGGTGGCCACCAGCGCCGACGCCGCCAGGCAATTCGGCCTGGTCACCCTGATGGAAGACATCCAGGACCGGGCCGACAACGTGACGCGCTTCTGGCTCCTGGCCGCGCGCCAGCTGGCGGATCCTGGTGTGGGCGGGCGCATGCACCGCCATCTTGCCGCGCACGTCGAGAGCAGTTCGGTGGCGAGTCTCCGAGGCGCCATCGCGGTCCCGGCCAATACGCCGGACGCGATTTCGGAATCCACCGCCGCGTTGCTCGACACGCTACTCGCCGCCAACGGCCTCAGTTGCAGTGACGTGATCAGCGCCATCTTCACCATGACGCCGGACCTGAATGCCCTGTTCCCGGCGAATGCTGCCCGGCAGGCGGGCTGGCATGGCGTGCCCATGCTCTGCGCCACGGAGGTCGCGGTGCCCGGGGCGCTCCCACGTTGCCTCCGCCTGCTCCTGCACGTGCGACCGCCCCGGGACAACTGGGAACCGTCACATCAGTATCTGGGGGAGGCGAGGGCGCTGCGGCCGGATTTGTAGGGCATCATCCCGCCTTCCCCTCCTCGCGTCCTCCCGCCTGTTCATCAACCAGCCAGGTCAGGTGACCCGCCGGGCGGATCCGGGATACCGGATAGCGTTCGGCGGCGGGCCCTCCGGCCTGGATTGCCTCGAGCACGGGGCGCTTGGACGGCCCGGACGCGAGCACCAGGACCGACCGTGCAAGGTTGATGAGGGGAAAGGTAAAGGTGAGCCGCTTGCGTACCTCAAGGGACGCCGGTCCCTCCACAGGTATCACCAGCCGCTCGGTTTCATCCAGCGCGGGTTGCCCCGGAAAGAGCGAGGCGGTGTGTCCATCGTCTCCCACGCCGAGAATCAGCAGGTCAAATGCGAGGTCGGGCACCTGCTCACGCACCAGCGCCTCGTAGTGCCGAGCGGCCCGATCGAGATCCTCGCTGTCGGCGGGCATGCGGTGGACCCGCGCCGGCGGCACTGGTGCGCGAGCCAGCATCACCTCATGCGCAAGGCGAAAGTTGCTCTGCTCACTGTCGGGAGACACGGCGCGCTCGTCACTCCAGAACCAGTCGATCTCCTCCCAGGGAACCGCGGCGCGATACTGCTCCGACGCGAGCATTTGGTAAAGCGGCTGGGGGGTGTGGCCGCCGGACAAGGCCACCGCCGCGCGGCCAGTACAGATGACTGCCTCACGCGCCGCAACGACCAGGCAGCGTGCCGCCTCGTGGCTCAGGGCTTCGAGCGACTCAAAGACCGTAATCTCGGGCGTCACCCGTTCCGCCACTGGAGCGCTCCTGGTCCCGCAAGGCGGTCTGCCGCCTCGGGGCCCCAGCTCCCCGAGGGATAGAGCAGCGGCGCGGCACCGTCCTCCAGGACCGGGGTGTATAGCCGCCATGAGGCCTCGACCTCGTCGGAATGCACAAACAGCATCTGGTCGCCCTGGAGCACATCCAGCAGCAGGGTCTCGTATGCCTTGGGCAACTGGCCGAACGCCTCGCGATACTCGAAGTGCAGGGGCTCACGGGAAAGTTCGAAATTCGGGCCTGGCACCTTCACATCGAAATAGAGAATGAAGCCCTCGTCCGGCTGCAACCGCAGGACCAGCGTGTCCCCACCCATCTTGCAGGATTCGAAATCCTTGAACAGACTCACCGGCGGCTCGCGCAGCGTCAGCACGATTTCCGTCAGGCGCATGGCCATGCGCTTGCCGGTCCGCAGGAGGAAAGGCACACCCTGCCAGCGCCAGTTGTCGACCTCCAGCTTCATCGCCGCGAACGTGCTCGTCGTGGAGTCGGATGCCACGCCCGGCTCCTTGCGGTAGGCCGGCAACGCACGGCCGGCAATGCGCCCGGCAGCATACTGGCCAAGAACGACATCTTCCGGCCCGATCGGCTGCGTCGAGCGCAGGACCTTGACCTTTTCCTGCCGGATGGCGGCGGCATCAATGGCGCTTGGAGGCTCCATGGCGACCAGGGTCATGACCTGCGTCAGGTGATTCTGGATCATGTCGCGAATCACGCCGGCACCTTCGTAATAGTTGGCGCGCTTCTCGACGCCAAGCGTTTCGGCAACGGTAATCTGCACGCTCGACACATGTTCCCGGTTCCACAGCGACTCGAACATGGCGTTGGCGAAGCGGAAGACCATCAGGTTCTGGACCGTGTCCTTGCCCAGAAAATGGTCGATGCGGTAGATCTGGTCCTCGCGCCATCCTTCGTGCAGCTCGGCGTTCAGCTTGAGCGCCGAATCGAGGTCGCTGCCAAACGGCTTTTCTACCACCAGGCGCACCCAGCCAGGAGATGTGTTCAGCCGTGCCCGCGCGATACCGCACGCGACCGGGCCGAAGAACCGGGGCGGAAGCGCCAGATAGAAGACCCGGTTGCCCGGAACCTTGTGCCGGGCTTCGATCTCGTCCAGGCGATTCCCCAGCAAGCGATAATCCTCGGCGGTCCCGTCGCCGATCGGCTGGTAGTACAGGAATTTTCCCGCCCATGCCCTCGCCTTGGTCCGCGCCACACCGTCGCGAACCAGTGCGTCCACGGCCATGGCCCGGAAGGCGGCATCGTCGCTGTCGCCCCGCGTCACTGCAACAACGGGAATGTCAGCGGCCTCGCCACGCGCATGCAGGTGGAAGAGCGCCGGCAGGACCAGTCGCTGCGAAAGATCGCCGGTGCCGCCGAAGATGATATACGTCGCGAGGCCGCGCTCGACCGAGTCCACCACCCTAGGCCTCCGCCTTCACGGCATGCCCGCCGAACTGGTTTCGCATGGCCGCCAGCAGCCGGTCGGCAAACGCCTCACTGCTGCGGGAGCGGAGCCGCGCCATGAGTGCCAGGCCGATCACGGGAGCCGGCACGTCGAGGTCGATTGCCTCGGCCAGCGTCCAGCGCCCCTCGCCCGAGTCAGCCACCCACGGCGCGATGTCCGCCATGCCGGGATGGGCCTCGAGGGCAGCGGTGGTGAGTTCCAGCAACCATGACCGCACCACGCTTCCGTATTGCCAGACGTGGCCGATCTGTGCCAGGTCCAGGTCGAATTCCTGCTTCTTGTGAAGAATCTCGAAGCCTTCGGCGTACGCCTGCATCAAACCGTATTCGATGCCGTTGTGGACCATCTTGACGAAGTGGCCGGCGCCAACTGGGCCCACACGGCCCCAGCCACGATCAGGTGCCGGCGCCAGCGCCTCGAAGATCGGGCGGATTCGGGCCACCACCGACTCGTCGCCACCCACCATCATGCTGTAGCCCTCCTTCAATCCCCACACCCCGCCGCTGGTGCCGCAGTCGACAAAGTGAATCCTGCCTTGGTGCAGCGCAGCTCCTCGGCGCACCGAGTCCTTGTAGTAGCTGTTGCCCCCATCGATCACGATGTCGTCTGGTGACAGGGCCTGGGCCAGCGCCGTGACGGTTGCCTCGGTTGGTTCGCCCGATGGCACCATCACCCAGACCGCACGCGGCGGGGGGAGCGCCTCGACCAGCGCGCCGAGCGACTCGACCCCGGCCACGCCGTGGCCTGCCGCCCTCGACAGCGCCTCGGCTGAGCGGTCGTACGCTACCACCCGGTGCCCCGCCTTGCTGAGCCGCGCCGCCATGTTCGCCCCCATCTTGCCCAGCCCGATCATGCCTATTTCCATCGCTGCCTCCACAAAAGTCGTCCGCTGCATCAATGGTACCCTGTTCCATCATGGATGAAAGCGCGCCCGACCGCTTCGGGCAGCTTCCTGGCGATCCTGGCGGCAAGTGGAGGCAGTACGGTGGACGGTGCTGCGGGTAGCGGGACGGATGGGCCGGGCTGATGCTCAAGCCCGTGGCGTGAGGCGACGCTCGATGATGGGCCGGCGACCTTGGAGCCACTCCGGAAGATTGAGTGCTCGGCCTGGCTGAGCAGACTCTTCATCGAGCCGGAAACCAGGTCCGTCGGTCGTGATTTCGATGAGCAGCCCATCGGGCGCCGTAAAGTAGATGCTCTTGAAGTAGGTGCGGTCCACCACGGGTGACACACCGACGCCCAGCGTCTCCAGCCGGTCGCGCCAGTCCAGTTGCGCTTCCTCACTTGCCGCTCGGAACGCGATGTGGTGCACCTGGCCGACGCCGCTCCGCGATTGGAACTCCGATCCGGGCCAGCCGAAGAACGTCAGGGAACTATGCGGCGTCACCACACGCCCGTCATACCGGGCCCAGAACCAATGCCGGGTTTCCGGGGCATCCTGGTTGAACGACCGCTTGACCAGCGAGAGACCAAGGGTGACCCCGAGGAAATCATTCATGCGCTCGAGATCATCGGTGATGGCGGAGACATGATGAATGCCGTTGAGCGCCATGTCGGCGGAAATCCCCGGGAGTGGCTCGGGCCAGGTGCGAGCAGCGATGGCCGCGTCGTTCCGCCCCTTTCGCAAGTCGGCGCCTGGTGGCGTGGTGTCATGCTGGCCCAGCGCATCTGGCGGCTCGTCCACGCCATAGCCTGGACCGGCAGTGGCGATCTCCAGCACGTGTCCATCCGGATCGCGAAAATAGAGGCTGTGGAAATATCCCCGGTTGAACGGGCCTGACACCCCAACCCGATGGTCCGTGAGCCATCGCTTCCACTTGAGTTGCGCGTCGACGCTCCCGACGGCCAGCGCCAGGTGATGGACGCCGCCCACACCCCACTGGCCCCGAGCCGCACCACGCCATTCAAAGAATGTCACCAGGGAACCGGGCCTGCCCCCATCCGCACTGAAGAAGAGTTGATACGAGCCGGGATCATCGGGATTGGCCGTCCGCTTCAGCAGCGTGAGCCCGAGGAGGTCATGATAGAAGCGGATGGTGCGGCGGGCGTCGGCGGCCACCAGCGTGACGTGGTGGAAACCTTCCGTGGCAAGCAGAGTCATCGTACCACTCGCCTTCCCGGCGCCTCCGCGGGATGCGACGGCCAGGGCGCGCATCCGACGGACAATCCCGAGACCGCAGCGCGCGCGTTGGAAGCCGCCATCCTTTGGGTGCGTCGTGCGATCGGGAATCGACTTGCCATGGTATCTCGAACTATCTCCGCGATGAAATGTTCAGTTCTGAGACAATTCCACAAATGAAGGTGGCTCATGCCATCCGTGCCCCAGCCTGCCGTAGCGAGAGACCCAGTTTTCGAACCAGCGCAGCGGCGGCTTCCTGTTCGCCGGGAGTCAGCGCCGACATGGCGTCGGCAATGACCGCCGAGTGCTCCGGGAAGATCCGGCCAATGAATGCCGCGCCGGCTGCCGTCAAGGCAACATAGTTGGCTCGGCGGTCAGTTGGGCAGGGCTGGCGCTCGACGAGGCCGCGGGCAGCCAGCCGGTCCACCAGGTAGGTGATCCCACCACTGGAGACGAGCGTCCGCCGCTGAACCTCGCCTGCCAGCATCGGGCCCTTGTGGTACAACGCCTCGAGCACGCCGAACTCTGCCAGGGTGAGATCATGGCGCGCCACGTCCTCGCGGGCGCGCCGTTCGATGGTCGCGGTCGCGCGCGAGAGAACCACCCAGAGCTTGAGGGCTCGGCTCGTGTCGGCGTCGTAGGCGGGGGGAACGATAGCTGCAGGCATCTCAGTAATAAGATAAAGCGTCGACAGTCATCGGTCTACGGCCGACGCCAGCCGTTGACCGTCGACCGTTGACCGTCGACCGCTGCCGTCCACCGTCGACCGTCGACCGTTGACCGTTGACCGTCGACCGTCGACCGTCGACCATCAACTCACCTGGGCCACAACCAGCCAAATACTCCCGCCGTCACCAGACCGTAAAGAAGACCGTCCACCGTGCCGCGGATGGTGGTGCCCAAGTTGCGGCTGTACCAGATGGACATGGGCCAGAGCGCGCCGGCATAGCCCAGGAAGGCCACGATCGCCACCAGGTGAAAGACCCGCAGGTAGGAAGCGCCGGGATCGAGAACGTTGCAGGCGGCCAGCCCTGAGAACAGACTGATCACCAGCGCAAAGATGAACCATCCCACCAGGTTCGGCCCCATGGAGAGGCTCTTTCGCGGCAGGAAGGTGGCCATGAAGGTGGGACCGGCCTTCCACTTGGCCTGGAATTCGGGCGTCTTCATGTCCGCCATGGAGTCGCACTGCGGCACCATGTAGTCACCCGGCGGAATGTCAAATGGGCGAAGGGCCGCCATCACGCCGTCCTCATCGGGCAATCGCCGGTGATCACCGGCGTGCCAGAACGACAGCACCATGTGAATGACCGAGCTCACGACGAATACGGCGACCGCGGACAGCAGAATCGGGAGCCACAGCGAGCCGATCGGCGTCATCAGAACCTCGAGAGAGAGTGGGATGGGGCCAAGGTGCGTCCCGAATGGCCGCACGTCAAGATTGCGGCGGCCGGTTGCGGCAGTCGATGCGCTGGCGATTCCGTCGCGGGCCCCGTAGGTTTGAACCGTTCCGACTGCCACATTCAGGAGTGCCCTGTGGATCTGCGCGCGCAATTGCAGCAGGATCTGGGTTCCACTTTTGCGCTCGAGCGAGAGCTCACCGGCGGCGGCATGTCGCGCGTGTTCGTGGCTCAGGAACTCCGCCTGGGGCGCACGGTCGTCGTGAAAGTGCTGAGCCCGGAGCTGGTGCAGGGGCTCAATGCGGAGCGATTCGAGCGCGAGATTCGGCTCGCCGCCTCTCTGCAGCAAGCCAACATCGTGCCGGTGCTGGCGGCGGGCGAAGTGGGCGGGATGCCCTATTTCACCATGCCCTATGTGGAAGGCGAGTCACTGCGGGTGCGGCTGGCCCGCGGCCCCCTGCCGATCGGTGAGGTCGTGGCCATTCTGCGGGACGTCGCCAAGGCGCTGGCCTATGCACACGCACGCAACGTGGTGCACCGCGACATCAAGCCGGACAACATCCTCCTGTCCGGCGGCACCGCCGTCGTCACCGATTTCGGCATTGCCAAGGCAATCAGCGCGTCGCGCACCGAGGGCGCTGGCGCCACGCTCACCCAAATGGGCACGTCACTCGGTACCCCCGCCTACATGGCGCCGGAACAGGTGGCCGGTGATCCCGACGTAGACCATCGTGCGGACCTCTACGCCCTTGGCTGCATGGCCTACGAACTGCTGACCGGCCGCCAGCCCTTCGGCGACCGCACCACCCAGAAGATGCTCGCGGCACACCTCACCGAAGCCGCTCCCGATGCCGCTTCCAGCCGACTCGACTGCCCGCCGCAGCTGGCGAGCCTTGTGCGCCAGCTCATGGCCAAGGACCCGGATGACCGGCCCGCCTCAGCGGGCGAGGTCCTGCCGGTCCTCGACGCCTCCGTCACCACGAGCGGCACCACGGTGGCATTCAGCCACCCTGGCATGTTCAAGAAGGCGCTGGGCTTCTACGTAGTGGCGCTGGTCGGCGTGGCGGTGGTCGCCAAGGCGGCGGTCATCGCCATTGGACTTCCCGACTGGGTCTTCCCTGGTGCGATCCTGATGATGGCCCTGGGTCTCCCGGTCATCCTCATCACTGCCTATGTGCAGCGCGTCGCCCGGCACGTGGCCACTGCCACGCCCACGCTCACGCCGGGCGGCACCTCCGTGGCGCGTCCCCCAGGCGGTACGGTGGCCACGATCGCCCTCAAGGCCAGTCCGCATGTCACCTGGCGACGGACCATGCGTGGTGGGATGTACGCGGTGGGAGTCTTCACCGTGCTCGTGATCGGGTTCATGCTCCTGCGCGCCTTGGGGATCGGACCCTGGGGTTCGCTCTTTGCCGCGGGCACGTTGGCGCAGAATGACCATATCCTGGTGAGCGACTTTGCCGTAGCACCCGGCGACTCGGCGCTCGGCCCCATTCTGCTCGAGGCGGTGCGAGCGGCGCTGAGCCAGTCGCGCTCGGTCCAACTGGTGGAACCGGCCGCCATCGCGGAGATCCTGCATCAGATGCGGCGCTCGAGGGATGAGCACATGGATCCGACCCTCGCACGCGAGGTGGCGACCCGGGCCGATGCCCCCGCGGTGCTTGGTGGGCGCATTGCCCGGGTCGGCAACGGCTACGCCGTGAGTCTCGACCTGACCAACACCCAGAGCGGCGCCACCCTGGCCTCATTTCAGGGAACCGCCGATGGGCCAAAGGACCTGCTCGACGTGGTGGACGGGCTCACCCGCAAGCTCCGGGGCCGGATGGGCGAGTCGCTGCGGCGGGTCCAGCGCTCGGTGCCACTGGAGCGGCCACGACGGCGTCGCTGCCGGCGCTCCGGAAGTACAGTGAAGCGGTGCGGGCCAATGACGTGGACTACGATTTCCACGCGCCATCCGCGCCGCCCGCGAAGCGGTGGCACTGGATTCCACATTTGCCCTGGCCTGGCGCAAGTTGTCCGTAGCCCTGAAGAACGGGCAGGCGTCTCCGGCCGCGATCGACTCGGCGGTCAAAAGGCAGTCAAGTACGCCGACCAACTGCCGGATCGTGAGCGTACCTTGCCCTCGGCTTCATATTATGAGACGGCGCGCGACGCCCAGGACCGGGGCAAGGCGCTGGCGGCGTATCGGCTGCCTATAAGCGGATTCCGGGAGACCGGCGCCACCCACGAGCTGTTCCGCGCATACATGGCTCGACCGGCAAGACTGATAGCGCCTTCGCTATGCTCCCGGGAACATCAGATCACCGCGAGGCCACGCCAGACGGCCTCATGGTTGCGGCCATCCTGTCCACGGCCGGCCGGCAGGATTCGGGACTGGCGGTCTATCAGTCCACACCTGGCCCAGCATCCCGGAGCTGAACGAGCTCGCCGATCCGGTATCAGGCGGAATCAATGTCTAGGGCACAGCACATGGAGGACCGGTGCGCGCGCTCGCCGAGCGCATGCGAAAGGCGCCATCGGTGTCCATCCGGGGCCAATGCGCGGGACCGGTTTTTCGAGCCTTGCTATGACGCACGGCAAGCTGGCGGCATGCCCGTCAACTGGACGAGCAATGGGTTGACGAGATGTCGGCGAGCGGCGCCATCACGAAGTTCGATGGCCTCTCGGACGCCATGCTTGACATCCGCTTCCGGGACAAGGCTGCCCGAGGCGTGGGCCGTCTGGATACCATCGTGAGCGGACGGCAGTGGTCCGGCACGGAGCCGACCAACCGTCCTTACAGCATGATCTCCGGCCTCTATGCCGTGGCGGCCGACCCGATCGGGCACAGGCGATGCTCGACGAGTACCGGCGCGCCGCTCCCGGGCATGGGATGCCCCCGACAAGCAGGCTGGCATCGCGGAACTCAGGGGAGAGATCGCGCTGGCGTCGGGGGGGCATCGGAGGCCGTGCAGCAGTTCCACGCTGCCGACATGGGCCCGGACGGGGCGCCCGACTGCTGCGAGGCGTGCATCGACTACAACCTGGCGCGCGCCTTCGAGGCCGCCGGGAACGCCGACAGCGCGCTGGCGCACTACGCCACTACCTCGATATCCGCCGTGCCAACGCTGGTTCTGAACATGGAGTGGATGGGCGATGCCGCGGTGCAGAAGCGGCTGGGCGAGATCTACGACTCACGCCATGATCGCACCAACGCCATCAAGCATTACGCCGAGTTTGTGGACCTGTGGAAGGACGCCGACCCCGAACTGCAGCCGGTGGTGGCCACGGTCCGCAAGCGCATTGGCGAGCTGACAGCGCAGCGCGACTGACGCGGGCCGCGGCTGGCCACTCTCCCCATGCTCCTTCCCAAGCTCGTTACCACCCTCAAGACGTACAATCGCCAGCAATTCACGGCAGATGTCGTCGCGGGCATCATCGTCGGCATCGTCGCACTGCCGCTCGCCATTGCGTTTGCCATCGCCAGCGGAGTCACGCCCGAGCGGGGCCTCGTTACCGCGATCGTGGCCGGGTTCCTGATTTCGGCGCTGGGCGGGTCGCGGGTGCAGATTGGCGGGCCGACCGGCGCGTTCGTCGTGATCGTGGCCGGCATCGTCGCCAAGTACGGGGTGGACGGATTGATGATTGCCACGCTCATGGCCGGCGTGATGCTCATCATCTTTGGCCTCGCGCGCCTCGGGGCCGTGATCAAGTTCATTCCGTACCCGGTGGTGGTGGGCTTCACCAGCGGCATCGCGGTGGTAATCTTCTCGAGCGAACTTCGCGACTTCTTCGGCCTTCGCATGGACGCTGTGCCGGCAGGATTCCTTGCGCGGTGGCGGGCGTTCGCGGAGCATGCCCCCAGCTTCAACCCCTGGGCCCTTGGCGTGGCGCTCGGGTCACTGGCCATCATCGTCTGGTGGCCCAAGGTGAGCCGCCGGATTCCAGGGCCCTTCGTCGCACTGGTCGTCGCGACGGCGCTGGTGTACGTCTTTTCCCTTCCGGTCGAAACCATCGGCAGTCGCTTCGGCATGCTGCGCCCGGGGCTCCCCGCACCCTCGCTTCCCCACCTCAGCGGTGTCGACGTCAGCGCCCTGATCGGACCTGCGTTTACCATTGCGCTGCTGGGAGCCGTCGAGTCGCTGCTCTCAGCCGTCGTGGCCGACGGCATGATCGGTGGGCGCCACCGCTCGAACGTGGAACTGATTGCCCAGGGCATCGCCAACCTGGCCAGCCCGCTGTTCGGCGGGATTCCTGCAACGGGCGCCATTGCCAGGACGGCGACCAATATCAAGAATGGTGGGCGAACCCCGATCGCCGGCATGGTTCACGCGCTCACCCTGCTGATCATCACGCTCTTTGCGGGACGCTGGGCCGCGGCCATCCCGCTGGCCGCGCTGGCAGCGATCCTGGTGGTGGTGGCATACCATATGAGTGAATGGCGCACCTTCCGAAGCGTGCTTCGCTCGCCGCGCAGCGACGTGCTGGTGCTGCTGACGACTTTCCTGCTGACCGTGCTCGTCGACCTGACCGTGGCGATCCAGGTCGGCATGGTGCTGGCCGCCTTCCTGTTCATGAAGCGCATGGCCGAGGTGACCGACGTCTCTGCGGTGACCAGGGAACTCGCCGAGCCGGCCGCGGCAGGCGTGGCCCAGCCGGACTCGCTGTTCCGCGTCGAGGTACCGGCCGGCGTTGAAGTCTACGAAATCAATGGCCCCTTCTTCTTCGGGGCCGCGGAGAGCTTCAAGAGCGCGGTGCAGCAGGTGGCCGGCCGCTCCACGGTGCTGATCATCCGGATGCGTCACGTACCAGCCATGGACGCCACTGGCCTCAACGCATTCAGGGACCTGATCCGCCGCAGCCGGAACGAAGGCACGAGTGTGCTTGTCGCCGAGATTCACGCCCAGCCCATGACAGCGCTCGCGCGATCGGGAGTGCTGGACGAATTGGGAAGTCAGAACGTATTTGGCACGCTGCAGGAGGCGCTGGCCCGGGCTCGGACCGTCGTACAGGCTATGTAGCAAACCCCAAGTTTGTTGCCACGTCGCGCTGCCGCTTGTCCAAGGTCAGGAAGGAGATGTTCGCTGGATCTCCAGCCAGGTAAAGCGCCGTCGCCAGATGCCAGCAGTCGGCGCCGAGCACGAGCCCTGCCGCGAGCACCTGTCCGATTTCATCAGTGAGTGACCGGTCGGGTAATACCCACGCCAGCACCGAGAGTTGCGCCACGTCCAGCTGGACACTCTCGCGCGCACAGGCCGCACGAAATTCCGCCTCCAGCAGGTTGGAGGACACCAGACGATCAAAACCTTCCAGCCGCCGGGCCAGCGCCGTAGCACCCCGCTCGCCGAATGCTACGGCCACCAGGCATGACGTGTCGACGTAACCGAGTTTCAGGCTGAAGGCTGAAGGCTGAAGGAAGCGTCGAGCGTCGAACGTCGAGCGTCGAGCGTCGAGCGTCGAACGTCGAGCGTCGTGCGTCGAACGTCGAGCGTCGTGCGTCGTGCGTCGTGCGTCGTGCGTCGCGACCGGGACCCCAACTGTGCCGCCCGGGACAACACTTCACCGAAATGTCATTCCCCTGTCATCCGTGTTTCCGCCCAGCGCCATCTCCGCATGCCATCGTGGTGGGACCACGAGCCAGGGAGATGGCATCATGTTCGATCGCCTGCTTGCATCCGCTCAACCTCGTCGCCGGCCGCTCTGGCAGACCGGTACCTCCCTTGGCGTCCACGCCCTCATCATCGTGACTGCGGTGTGGGTCACGCGCCGTCCGTCGGTGGTAACTCCGGCCAGCCCGCCAATGCCCATTGTGATGCCCGCGTTCATCGAGCGATCGAGGTCGACCGAGCGTTCACCGTCTCGTGGTGGTGATGCCATTATCGCGCGGCCGGTGTTCCCGGTGGTCACCAATGTACCGCTCAGCATCCCCTCCATCAGCGAGCACTCGCCCGTTGACCCTTCTGATCTGCTCGGCTCGAATCATGAGCGCGATCCTCTGGCCGGACTGCTGTCCCCACCCGATACAATCGGCGCGCGGAATGGCGTTGTCACGTCGGCCGAGGCTGATGTGGTGCCGCTGCTCCTCGAGAGCGGACCACGGGTCGCGCCTCCGGGAATGGCAGGAGTCGTGGCGCGCGTGCGGCTGCAGTTTGTGATCAGCATCGATGGCCGGGTGGAGCCCGGTTCCGTCAGGGTGCTGGAGAGCAGCAGCGCGGCGTTTGACGCGTCAGCCCGACGCGTGGTGGGAGGAAGTCGCTATCGGCCGGGCCGGCGCAACGGAATACCGGTGCGCGTGCTGGTGGAGCAGGGTGTGGTGTTCGGAGTGGAGAGTCAGGAGTGAGACGGCTCGTCCTGGAACGGCCGGGCTGGTGCCGGATCAGCACCACGGCGCCGAGCACCAGTCCGGCCGCCATGGCAGTGGCGGGCCCGATCCGTTCGTCACCCGTGAGCCAGGCAAGCCCGACGGCGACCACTGGATTGACGAATGCATAGGTGCCGACCGCGTGGGCTGTGCCCACCCGAAGCAGCCAGGTGTAGGCAACGAAGCCGATGATGGTGCCGCAGAGCACCAGAAAGGCGAGGGCGCCGGCCGCGCGCGGCGTAATCATGGCCAGGGACCAGTGAGCAAACTCGCCCGCTAGCAGACTGACTGCGGCCAGCACCAGCCCACCACCCGTCAGCTGCATTGCGGTGGACTGGAGCGAAGGAAGCGTGGACAGCCCCTCTCGCGCCACGATGGAGCCGAGCGCCCATGCAAGGGCCGCGGCGACCAGCAGAACCTGCTCCCGCCCCGTGGCGCCGCCCGCCCCGGTCCCGAGCACAGCAACACCCGCGACGCCCAGCAGCAGGCCGGCGACCACGCGCCGGGATGGGAACTGGCGAGCGTGCACCGCCTGCAAGAGGACCATCCAGAGTGGAATCGCCGTGAGGATGAGGGCGGCCGTGCCCGATGGCACTCGGCGCTCAGCCCACGCGAGTACGGCCTGTCCTGCGGCAAAGAGGAGCGCACCGGCCAGAATGCTGAGCGCCCACTGCCTGCCAGTGGGCCGGACCAGCCCACGGCGCATCGTGAGCCAGCCGAACAGCAGGAGGGCGCCCATCGTGCAACGGAACGCGATGGCCAGAAAGGGGGGAACCGCCTCGACCACATAGCGGATGGCCAGATAGGTGCTGCCCCAGATGAAGTAGATCGCGGCAAAGGCGCCGATCAGCCCCGCCCGCCTCGGCGGCGCGTTCATGGCGAATGCCGGAGATCACGATCGAGCGAGAAGTGCTGCACTATCACGTCGCGCCGGGTCAGGTATCGGTCGTCCTCCGGATAGAACCGGGCCGATTCGATGTCCCGGCCAGCGAAGGCCCGAATGCTCTCCTCGGTGTCCCAGTAGGAAAGAAAGCGGAACTCGGTCTCGGTTCCTACCGGCCTGCGCAGCACCATGACGCCGCGGTTGCCAGGAGTCGCAAGACAGTCGGCGACCCCCGTGCGATCGACGTAGTCGAGATAGGCATCGGCATCCGCGGCTGCCGTGGCACCGCGCCAGCTTCGTACGATCATGGCTGCCTCACAGCAGTGTGGTGCGGGCGAGCGGGCTGGCGATCCTGGTCCACAGAGTCCACCAGCGATCGATCCAGGTCATGTGCTGCTCCTTGCGCCTCATGGTATAACCACCAATATTCCCCATACGGGTTATACAATACTGGTGATCCTATAACCTGTCAAGAGTATTTTGGAGGTTAGTGTGGCGCATGCACCGCCGGAGGGATCAGAACGGAACGTCGCCAACATGGCGCTGGTGGGGGGCAAACCTGTGGTGGACTTCGTCAACACGCTGAGCGACAGGGCGCTCCCCGCGCCCCTGGAGCGGCTGGCTACCTATCAGGACCTGTTGCTCTGGTGTGTCCGGTCCGAGCTCTTCGGCGAGGCAGAGAAGTCGCGGCTTGAGGCGCTGGCGGCGAAGCATCCGGCAGAGGCGGAGCACGCGCTCGCGCTGGCACGGACGCTTCGTGAACTGCTGTTCCGGCTCTTCGATGCGACTGCGGAGGGACAGGATCCGCCAACAGAAGCCTTGGGGAACTTCAACACCATGCTGCAGGAGGCTGCGAGGCATCGCCGGCTGGAGTCGTCCGACGGCGACCTCCGGTGGCTCTGGTTTCGTGGCGACGACCGGCTCGACTGGATGCTCTGGCCTCTCGTCTGGTCGGCGGCTGAGTTGCTGGAAAGCGACGACCGCGCGCGCCTCAAGGAGTGCGCCCAGAACGATTGCCGCTGGCTCTTCCTTGATCTCAGCAAGAACCGCAGCCGCCGTTGGTGCACCATGGAGGAATGCGGCAACCGGGCCAAGGCCAAGCGGCATTATGCGAAGAGGCGCAGGGGGTGAGGGCATGGAGGGTCGTGAGTCGGCTGGACGGCTGGACGGCTGGACGGCTAGCCCGAAGCGAATGATCGGTCATCCCGAGCAACGCGAGGGATCTTCTGGCCAGCGTCGGAACTAGGCGAGCAGATCGCTCGCTCGCCCTGCTCGCTCGGGGTGACACACCTGCTCGGTCCGCGACCCACGACCCATGACTCCACCCTGTTGCGGCGCGGGCACCTGCATGTTTCTCTTGTTCCGACTCCCGATAGCGAGGTCCCGTGCCGCTGCCCCTCGCAGCGTGGGAAACGTTCTACGTCATTGCCGGCTCGTCTGGCGCCGTCCTCACCGGGCTGGTGTTCGTCGTCGTCTCGTTGGCGGCGGAGCGGGTTGACACCACGTCGACCGACGGCTTCGGCGCATTTTCTACACCCACCGTCACGCATTTCGTCGCCGTCCTCTTGCTCGCTGCCATCATGACAGTCCCAGTGCAGACGATCGTGAGCCTGGCCATCTGTCTTGGCGGGTGCGCCGTCGCAGGCATTTTTGCCAGCACGCTCGCGGGCCTGCGCATGCGACGACTGCGAAGTTATTCTGCTGGCGCCGACGATTGGACCTGGCATGTCATTCTGCCGTTCATCACCTACGTAATCCTGCTCGCCATGGCCCTGCTGCTTGCCAAGGCGGAGACCTTCGCGCTGGTGGGGGTCGCTGCCGCTGCCATGGCGCTCCTCGCTATTGGCATCCACAATGCCTGGGACGTAGCCGTCTTTCTGGTCGCCTCTGACCTTCCACGCAGTCGTGGCCCCGACGCCGCTTCGGCTTCTGCCTCCGCAGCGCCGGAGCATCCGCCGGCTGCGACATCCGTCACCCAAGCCGCAGATAGCCCACTGCCGGGGGGCGACTGAGCACCACCGACGTCGCGATCATCGGAGCGGGCGTCGCGGGACTGGCTGCCGCCCGCCATCTGGCAGCAGCCGGCCTGGACGTCACCGTGCTCGAAGCGCGCGACCGGATTGGTGGCCGCGTGTGGACCGTCCATGATCCGGGCCTGGCCGTCCCGATCGAGCTGGGCGCCGAGTTTGTCCATGGGGCCGCGCCACCGGTCGAGGAGGTGGCGCGCGCCGCGCGCCTGGAACTCGTGGATATCAACGGGAGCTTTCTTACCGGAACTGGCGGAAGACTGCATCCGGCCGATCGCCTCTGGACGCGGCTCGGCCGAGTGTTCCAGCACCTCGATGCGCAGCGGCAGCCGGACCGGTCATTTGCCGAGGTGCTCGCCAGCATTCCCGGCATGCGGCCCGCCGACCGGCGAATGGCAACGCAATATGTCGAGGGCTTTGAGGCCGCCGACCCCACCCGAATCAGTGAGCGCGCCCTGGCCCGCTCGCTGAATCGCCCCGACGGCGACGGCAACGATAGTGCGAGGGTGCAAGGAGGCTATGACGGAATCGTGAATGCTCTGGCGGCGCCGGTGGGCCCGCGCATCAAGCTCCAGCACATCGTGACCGCGGTGAGGTGGAGGCCAGGGGAAGTGGAACTTCGGATCCGGTCGCACTCTGGCAGGCCGCTACTGACGCTTTCGGCGCGGGTCGTGCTGGTCACCGTGCCGCTGGGCGTGCTCACGGCGCCGCCCGAGGCGGCGGCGCGAATCGCGTTCGATCCCCCGCTGCCCTCGCAGGAGCGCGCCATGCAGTCGCTGGCGGTGGGTGCGGCGATACGCGTCTCCCTGGTACTCGACGAGCCTTTCTGGCTGTCCCGGCGGTTTGCCGCGCGGCGGGGTCATCGCAACTTCAGCAATATGTCATTCGTGCTGGCGGGCTCGGTCGTTCCCTTCCCTGCCTGGTGGACGGCCTATCCCACGCAGGCACCGTTGCTGGTCGGATGGCTCGGCGGCCCGAGGGCGCGGGCGATGTCGAACCAGCCGCGCGCCGCGATCGTCCGTGACGCCATCCACTCGGCCGCGGTGCTGTTCGGCATGTCGCCCACGTCCGTCGCTCGGCAAGTGCGGCAGGTCCACACGCATGACTGGAACAACGACCCGTTTTCGCTTGGTGCCTACAGCTACGCCTGCGTCGGTGGGGCAACCGCGGCGGCCTCCCTGGCGCGTCCGGTCAAGGACACGGTGTATTTCGCCGGCGAGCACGTATATGGCCGAGGCCGCGAGGGTACGGTGGATGGCGCGATCGCATCCGGGCGTCATGCCGCGGAACTGGTGATACGGGCAGCGGAGCGATCAAAGTAGGACCGGGCGACGCAGGTCGACCCGGCCACAGGTGCGCCACTGGCGCTGGTGGTCGCTGGTCTCAGCATTCTCACACGGCTGAAGCCGTTGCTTGGCCCGTGTCGCCGGCGGCGACATCTCTCCAACGCATCAGTTCGTTTCTTCGTCCACCGCACCCAGGAGTCGCACGTACAGAGCGACCGCCGCGAAGAGCCCCAGCGTCAGTGGACCGATAACTACCACCTCGGGTTGAGCTCCAAGAACGAGGAAGAGCACGCAGCCAATCACCAGGTGTGCCCCCCAGTTGACGCGCGGTGAGTGGATGGCCAGAAGCGTGCGCGCCTCGATGCGTGACCGCATGCCGAGCGGCAGTGGCGCCTCCTCGCGGAGGGCGGCGCGCAGCGTCTCCACGTCGTCGGGCGTGAGCGGCTCTGGGCTCGCGATCGGAGCGTCGGGATGAGAGCGGTCAGGCATCATGGTACATCCGAGGGACATGGGTTTGCGGCCGGCGGCGTCTCCAGAACAGTCAACTCCCCGCGAAGCCGATGAAGCGCGCGTGACAGCGAGGCTTTGACGGTGCCCTCCGCCCGATCGATGGCCACCGCCGTTTCGGCAGTCGAGAGCCCCTCGAGCACACGAAGCACCAGCACCCGTCGCTGCAGTGGCGGCAAGCGCGCTACGGCGCGCCAGAGCCGTGACCGGGGGTGCAGGTTTGCGAGCTCTCCTTGCTCCGCGACCGGAGTGGGCCACGCCCAGATGCGGCGCAGCCGCTCGCGTCGCTGAACACGGCGTTGATGGTCTCGCGCCACGTTCAAGGCAATCACGATCAGCCATGCGCGCACCGGGCTCTCGATCCGGCGGGCAGGTGCCGCGTCATAGGCGCGGAGCCAGACCTCCTGCAGCAGGTCCTCGGCCTCCACGGCGCCAGAGGCGTATGAGGACACAACCGCGAGCAGGTGGCCGCTGTACTCCCGCATCCAGCGCCGCAGTTCATGCTCGGCGAGCTCTGGACCGGGCATGAAATTCAGGGCTCCGCCTCGCGCACGACACGAGCCGCGGCGCGCCAACCGAACGCGGCGAGAACGACTGCGGGCAGCGCGGCGAGTGGAATCCAGAACATCGAGCTGTGACCTGCGCTCATGCTGACCATCCGGTTCTGATTCAGCTCGCCGAGGTAGTCGACGGTGTACAGGACCACCATCCAGGCAATGACCACCAGCCCGATTCGTTTCACGCGCCTTGATCGGAATGTGACGTGCTTTGCGCTCAACGCGAGCAGCCCAAGCACCAGTCCGCATGTGATGAACGGCCGAAGGAAACCGGCCAGCTGCATGGCAGTCCGCACGGCCTCAATGCGAACCAGGACATCAGGCGCGACCGGCTCGAACGCCCTCAGTCGATACTCTGGCCTCGTCGTGTCAGGCGGGGCCCAACTCGGCTGAATATCATGGATGGTGACTTGGCCTCGCGCGAAGGCCGCGGCCCTTTCGAGTGTGCCGATGGTGTCGTGGATCGTGAGAAATGGTGGCTTGCGTGTTGGGCCACTCCGAGTCGCCAGCGTGGGCGTATTCGGCGCGGTTCACTTGCGGACCGATCCAGACGTCGTAGACAATCATGGCGCCAATGGTAAGGACAGCTATGATGACGGCCGTCCTCATGGCACCCCGGTGCAGGTCCAGCACGGCAAGTGAGATTCCCGCCGCCAGCGGTAATTCGCCGATCAGAAGCCAAGGCAACCGGAAGCCCAGCGCGCGTGCCACCCCGAACCAGGGCATTGGACTCGGATGGGGCACGTGGATATAGCTGTTGAGCTGCCACACAAGATCGTACAATACCAGCAGGAGGAGTACCAGCGCGAAGTGCTTCCACACGGTCCGTTGCATGGTGGCTCCCGGGAACAGGTACCTGACGGCATCACGATATCTTATCGCCAGAACGTCAGGAACCGGCCGACCGGTTTACACGATCATCTCGGGAGCGGAAGCACCCTGCGCTCAGAATCCCCGGAAGGGTGGGCTCGCAAAATTGTAGTGGTAAGTCAGGAAGAAGGGCCCGTAGGCCAGGGCGATGAGGACGATGAGCACCAGGGCCCAGAGCCAGATGCGATCGAGGTTTCGTTCCCAGCCGGTGGTGGCTGGCGCGGTGAGCTGCTCGGAAATCGGGATATCCACCGGGGCACTGCCAACGCGCCCCCGCAGCACCGTCATGGCGACAACAACAAAGAAGAGCAGGATGCCCAGGAACATGAGTGATCCGCCGACGCCAGTCAGGATCCCACCCAGGTGCCATGCCGGATCGTCGTAGGTCGCGCCAGCCCGGAAGATCCGGCGGGGCATGCCCGCCAGCCCAGCCGAGATCATGCCACGCGCGAAGATCATGATGCCGATGCCATAGATCCACGATGAGGCGAGTGCCACCTTCCGGCCCCACAGCCCCTTGCCGGTCAGATAGGGCACGAGCCAGTAGGCCACGCCCATGAACGTGAGCGTCACGGCGCTGCCGACCGTCATGTGAAAATGGCCCGGCACCCAGGTCGTGTTGTGGATGACCTGGTTCATGGTAAAGCTGGCGTTCACGAGACCGGTGGCGCCGCCCAGCACGAACGTGAGCATGGCCAGCAGCTGCGCCGTGACCGACGGGTCGCTCCACGGCAGGGCCCGGATCCATCCGAGCAGGCCGGTTCCGCCTCGCCGCCGTCCGCCGATTTCAAGTGATGCCATGACGGAGAACGCCGTGGCGAGACTCGGAAAGAACACGCCGAACGTGAGCACCAGCTGCACCGCCTTCATGCCGGCAGGGATGCCCGGGTCGGTGAACTGGTGATGAAGCCCGGTGGGCTGCGAGAGCAGCAGAAAGAGAATGAACGTGCCACGGGCATACTGGTCGCTCACTACGACCCCGCCCACCTGGCGTGGGATGAGGGCATACCAGCTCACGTAGGCCGGCAGGAGCCAGGCATAGACGATGGCGTGGCCGGTGAACCAGAAGAGGGTCCGGGTGAACAGGGGATCAATGTAGGTGCGAAGTCCCAGTGACCAGGGAAGCAGGAAACCGAGAAAGGAGACAGCAATGGGCAGGGAGGCGAAGAACCACATGACCCATGACACGATCGAAATGAACGCCAGCAGCGGCACCCGGGCCCCGGCGTGTTCCCGCTTCCAGGCCCGCAACGCCAGCAGCATGTTGAGCAGCGCCAGCCAGGTGCTCACCACCACCAGCGCCAGGCCCAGGTAGAACGTCCAGTGGGCCTGCAGCGGCGCATAGGCCGTGTAGAGCACGCTGGCCTGGTTGCTCACCACCGCGTAGATCACCAGCACGTTCCCGATCACGAGCGTGCCGAGCGTGGCCCAGAGCAGTTGCAGGCTGAGCGGCCGGCCCAGCGAGCGTCCGCACATCAGCGGCAGGAAGGCATTGCCGAACGAGAAGGTGAAGATGATGGCGTTGGCCACGCCGTGCGCGGTGAGGCCCTGGTAGTATGTCTTGAGGGCCGGGAAATAACCCAGCACGTTGATGTGGGCGTAGCTCAGCGCGTTGGCCAGTCCATGGAAAATCCCGGCGGTCAGCGCCAGGTATCCCACGTACAGCGTCCACCGGATCACGCGGCGATGCGACGCCGGCAGCTCGTAACCGGTGGGATCGAAGACGGTGGTCGTGGTCATTCGACGATCACCTTTCCGTACATGGTCTGGTGGCCAAGACCGCAATACTCATGGCAGATGAGGAGATACTCGCCGGGCTCGCTGAAGTGGTGGGTCGCGCGCGAGACCTGGCCGGGAATCAGCATCATGTTGAGCCGGGTGCGCTCCACCTCGAAGCCGTGGATGATATCGGCGGACGTGGCGATGACGGTCAGGTCCGAGCCGGCCGGGATCCGGATCTCCCGCGGCATGAAGATCCAGGCCTGGGCGACCACGACCGCCTGGTACTGGTGGTCACCGACCTGCGTCACGCCGGGA
Source organism: uncultured Gemmatimonadales bacterium (assembly GCA_963798915.1). GTDB lineage: Bacteria > Gemmatimonadota > Gemmatimonadetes > Gemmatimonadales > GWC2-71-9 > CAMLHP01. The sequence continues at coordinate 39,103 of CAWCVB010000010.1, forward strand.
TGATCGAATGGCGGCGTCTTGTAGACCTGCTTCGGATCCAGCTCACCGACTGCCGTCGGCAGGTGCATCCCCCGAACGGTGGTGGCGTAGATCAGCGCGCCGAGGCAGGCGAGCAGCAGCGTCGCGCCCACGCTCAGGAAGGCCTTTTCGTAGGTATGGACGCGCATGAGGCTCAGCGGTTGAGGAGCGTGGAATACATGACGATCCAGATCGCGAAGATGATCATGAGCAGAATGATCATGAGGAAGAGCGTGCCGGTCACGACCGGTTCCTCGTCTGGCTCGAGCGGCCCGCCGGGCTCGTCGCTCATGAGACCCCCCTCTCGTCATGGGCTGTTGCCGGGCCACCCTGCCGGGCCGCCCAGCGGGCAGCGAACCGCCAGACCAGCAGCAGTGCGATCAACAATGGCACGGAAATGAGCAGGCGCGGCAGGTTCACGTGCCCGGCGAGCAGCTGGTTCAGCGATTCCCACACATAGGCAAGGAGGGGCGCTCCCAGCAGGGCAAAGCCGGCTATCCCAAGCATCAGCGGCAGGGCACGAGGGGATCGGGACTCAGCCAAGGCAGTCCTCTGGGTATCAGCGATTCAATCTGGATCGAGGCATGCGACCAGCGAAGGCAACCTGGCCAAACTATGACCGGTCGGCGGAACAAGCATGAAGATTCCATGAAGAATGGATGAGGCCGGCCGGAAGGGGCTGGGGCTAGAGTTCAGCCTCGAGGCAGACCTGGCAGATGCCGTGGCTCAGCCGGATCCGGCTGTGAAGGTTCACGTACCGTTCAACGCTCCAGGACGCGTCATCGTGCAGGATTTCCCGGCAGTAGCCGCAGACCGACAGCACAGGCCCCGCACGCTTCAGCTCGGCCACGGCCTCGGCCAGTTCGCGCCGCTGGCGCTCGCGTTCCGCGTCGGCCAGCTTGAGCGCCGTGATGTCGGAGGCTACCGAGTAGATAGCACGTTCGCCGGTATCGGGCGCAGCATGCCACAGCAGCCACCGGTACGATCCGTTCTTGCAAAGGTAGCGATTCTCGAACGCGACCGCCTGCCCGCCCCGTCGCACTTCGGCATTCTGCCTGCGGGTGCGCTCGCGGTCGCCAGGGTGCACGAACGCGGTAAAGGGCCGGGACATGAGCTCGTCCCGGCTGAAGCCCAGGACCCGCTCCCAAGCCGGATTCAGCCGCGTGAAGTGGCCGCTGAAATCCAGCCTGCAGAGCAGGTCAACTGCGATCGCAAAGCTGTGGTCGTCAAGGGCCTCATCCGTCGGCCGCAGGCCGGGGGCGGCCGCAGGCCGGGGGGCGGCCGCAGGCCGCCCCTACTACTGGATCGCATTCATCATGTCGAAGATCGGCAGGTACATGGCGACCACCATGCCGCCGACGATCACGCCGAGTACCACGATCATGACCGGTTCCATGAGCGACAGCAGCGCGCCCACTGCCACGTCCACTTCCTCATCGTAGAAGTCGGCGATCTTGGAGAGCATCTCATCGAGGCCGCCGGTCTGCTCGCCCACTGCAATCATCGAGATGACCATGGGCGGGAAGACCGCTGACTTCTCCAGCGGGGCGGCGATGGTATCGCCGCCGGCGATGCTCTGACGGCTCTGCATCACCGCGTCATGAATGACGCGGTTGCCCGCGGTCTTGGCGGTGATTTCGAGGCCGTCGAGGATGCTGACGCCGGAACTGATCAAGGTGCCGAGCGTCCGGGTAAATCGGGACACGGCCGACTTCCGGAGCAGGTCGCCCAGTACCGGGGCCTTGAGCAGCAGCGTGTCAATGTGCTTCCGGCCGCCGCTGGAGGCGTAATAGCGCTTCACGGCAAAGATGGACAGGCCGATCGCCGCCAGCATGGCCCACCAGTAATGGATCAGCAGCTGCGACATCCCGATCACGATACGGGTCGGCAGCGGCAGCTCCATGTTCACCGAAGCAAACATGCTCTGGAAGGTCGGAATGACGAAGATCAGCAGGACGGCCACGGCTCCCGCTGCCACGGTCAGGATCACGCCCGGATAGATCATGGCACTCTTGACCTTCCGGATCAGCGCATCGCTCTTCTCCAGGAACGTGGCGAGCCGCAGCAGGATCGTGTCCAGGATGCCGCCGGCCTCGCCGGCGGCGACCATGTTCACATACAGGTCGCTGAAGGCCTTGGGATGCTTGGCAAAGGCGTCGGCCAGGGTGTTGCCGCTCTCCACGTCATACACCACCGCCTTGGTGACTTCCTTGAGCGCCTTGTTTTCCGTCTGCTGCGCCAGGATCGTGAGCGACTGCACCAGCGGCAGGCCCGCGTTGATCATGGTGGCAAACTGTCGCGTGAAGATGACGATGTCGCGCGTCTTGGGCCGTGACCCGCCGCCCAGCTTGATGGACTTGGGCGCCTGGCGCACGCTCACCAGCATCATGCGGTTCTTGCGCAGGTGCGCGTTCACGTCCTCGGGACTCTGGGCCTCGAGCTGGCCCTTCTGGATCTGTCCCGTGGTATTGCGCGCAGTGTACTCATAGAGCGGCATCGTGTCTCTCCTCGTGGCGACGGGCCGCGGCCCGTCCAGTATGCGCGGCCCGCGGGCCGCCCCTTCCTCTACCTGCCTACCGCCGTCCGCCCGCCACGGCGGCCATCCGGGCGCCCTTGTCGCCAAAGGCGCCGTCGGCCTCATCCAGCGGCTTCTCGCCGATGGCACGCAGGAACTCGTTCGGCTCGGGCGAGACGCGCAGGCACTCGTCCGATGTGACCTCGCGCGACATGTAGAGCTGGTACAGCGCGTCGTTCATCGTCTGCATGCCATGCTTCTTGCCGGCCTGCATGGCAGAGTAGATCTGGTGCACCTTGTCATCGCGAATCAGGGCGCGGATGGCCGGCGTGGCCACCATGATTTCCGCCGCCATGGCGCGGCCCCGGCCGCTCGCCTTCTGAAGCAGCGTCTGGGTCAGCACCCCTTCCAGCACAAACGCCAGCTGGGCTCGCACCTGCGGCTGCTGGCTGGACGGGAAGACGTCGATGATGCGGTTGATGGACTCGGCCGCGGAATTGGTATGGAGCGTTGCCAGGGCCAGGTGGCCGGTCTCAGCGATGGTCAGCGCCGCCGAGATCGTCTCCAGGTCCCGCATTTCGCCCACCAGGATCACGTCCGGGTCCTCGCGCAGCGCGTACTTGAGCGCGCTGCCAAAGCTCTTGGTGTCGGTTCCCACCTCGCGCTGGTTGACGATGCACGACTGGTGGCGGTGGATGAATTCGATCGGGTCTTCCACCGTGATGATATGGCCCTTGCGTTCCTTGTTGATCTTGTCGATCACGGCGGCAAGCGTCGTGCTCTTGCCCGACCCGGTTGGCCCGGTCACCAGGATCAGCCCGCGTGGCTTTTCGGCCAGCTTGGCAACCACCGGCGGCAGGCCGAGGTCCTGGAAGGTCCGCACGTTGAAGGGAATCATCCGGATGACCACCGCCACGCAGCCACGCTGCTTGAAGACATTGCCGCGGAAGCGCGCCAGGTTCTGGATGCCGAAGCTGAAGTCCAGCTCGTCCTCGGTCTCGAACCGTTTCTTCTGGTTCTCCGTCAGTACGGAGTAGGCAAGCTGCAGCGTATCCTTCGGTGTCAGGATGTCTGGCACCGACGAATCCGTGATATCACCGTCGATGCGGAGCTTGGGTCGCTCGCCCGCGGTAATGTGCAGATCCGAGGCCTCGCGCTCGATCATTTCTTCGAGGAGCGCACGAAGGTTGAAACTCATGCCGCCGTCTCCTTCACAACTTCCTCAAGGGTGGTCACGCCCCGCTCGATTTTCTTGATGCCGTCCATCCGCAGCGTCAGCATCCCTTCCCTGACCGCGGTATCCCGCAAATCGGCCACCGAATCGCCCCGGAGAATGGAGCGCCGCAACTCGGGTGTCAGCGCCATCACTTCATAGAGGCCAGCCCGGCCCTTGTAGCCCAGGCCGCCGCACGTGTCGCAGCCCTTGCCCCGCCGGAACTCGATGTGCCCGATGGCGTCGAGATCATCCGACAGCGACTTGAGCTCTTCCTGCCGATAGGTCACCGTCTCCGCGCAGCCCTTGCACACCCGGCGCACCAGCCGCTGGGCGACCACCAGGTTGACCGCGCTCGCGACGTTGAATGCCTCGACGCCCATGTCGATCATGCGGGTGATCGTGCTGGGCGCGTCGTTGGTATGCAGCGTCGAGAGCACCAGATGGCCCGTGAGCGCCGCCTTGATCGCGATTCCACCCGTCTCGAGGTCGCGGATTTCGCCGATCATGATGATGTTCGGGTCCTGCCGCAGGAACGCCTTGAGCGCGGCGGCAAAGGTCAACCCGATCTCATTCCGCACCAGGACCTGGTTGATCCCGTGGAGATTGTACTCCACCGGGTCTTCCGCGGTCATGATGTTCACTTCCTCCGTGTTGATGCGCTGAAGGCAACTGTACAGCGTCGTCGTCTTGCCCGAGCCAGTCGGCCCGGTGACCAGCACCATGCCGTACGGATTCAGGATGGCCTTCATCAGATTCGCCTCGGCCTGGGGCTCGAACCCGAACTTCTGGAGGTCCAGTGTCAGGTTGCCCTTGTCGAGGATACGGAGCACGATCTTTTCGCCGAACAGCACCGGCAACGTCGAGACACGGAAATCGATCACTCGCGTGCCCATCTTGAGCTTGAGCCGGCCGTCCTGTGGCACCCGCCGCTCGGCGATGTTGAGGTGCGACAGGATCTTCACCCGGCTCGTCAGCGCCGCCTTCATCTTGAATGGCGGCTTCATGATTTCCTGCAGGGCGCCGTCAATGCGATAGCGGACCCGGATCTCGTGCTCAAAGGGCTCGATGTGGATGTCGCTCGCGCCGCGCTGGACCGCATTCTTGAGGATGCCCTCGACCAGCTTGACCACCGGCGCGTCGTCAATCTGGGCCTGGGTGGCGGCTTCCTCTTCTTCTTCGTCCACGACCTCGACGTCGCCATCCTCCTGCTCCAGCTCCTTGAGGATGTCGGCAAACTGCTGGTCCGCCGGGCTGCCGTAGTGCTTCTCGATCAAAGCCCGAAGCGTGAACTCGCCGGCCAGCACCGGGAACAGGTCGTACCGGGTGATGAACTTCAGGTCCTCGAGCAGGCCGATGTCGGTCGGGTCGGCCAGGGCCACGGTCAGCGTGCGCCCCTCCCGTTTCAGCGGAACGACGATGTGCTTCTGCGCCACGTCCGGCGGGATCAACTTCAGGATCCGCGCATCCACCTCGAAGCGCTGCAAGTCCACGGCGGGCATCCGATACTGCCGGGCCAGCAGCTTGGTGACCTCGATTTCCGACGCCAGGCCCAGCTTGACCACCGCGTACGGGAGGCGGCATTTCGACGAGCGCTGCTCGACCTGGGCCTGGACCAGCTGCTCACGGGTGAGCAACCCCTCCTGGACCAGAATCTGGGCAAGCCTGTCACCGTGCTGCGCCGCCGCAGTTGCCATCGTGTTCCGTCGTTCCGGGACAAAGTGATTACGAGAGGACCGCATGGATAGCCAACCGTGGGCCACGCGCCACAGCCGCGGCCGGCATCACCGTATGTCCAACATGTGGCGCAACTTGGCCACGGTTGCAGGGCCAATGCCCGGAACGTTCGTCAGGGCCTCGATGCTCGCAAACGGCCCATGCGACTCGCGATACGCCACAATTGCAGTCGCCCGGCCAGGTCCGAGTCCCGGCAATTTCGCTAACTCGTTTGCGGACACAGCGTTCACATTAAGTGACCGAATCTGGGACGTTGCAGGCCCAGGTACAACTTTTGGCGCGGGTATGCCCGAAAACCGGACATGCCCGGACAGACGGTCGAGCAGCGAGGGTCCGACGCCCGGCACCTGGTCCAGGCGCTCGATGCCGCCAAAGGCACCGTGAGCCTCGCGATACTCGACCAGCCGCCGGGCGAGGCCCGGGCCAATCCCGGGGAGGCGAGCCAGCTGGGCAGCCGGCGCACGATCCAGATCGATCAACTCGCCCTCGCGGAGCGGGGCGGCGGCCGCTCGAGCGCTGTCACGGTGTGCGAGCGCCGCGGCCGAGTCCCCACCGGGCCCACCCAGGAGCACGATGCTGCCCGGAGCGTCGCCAGGATCGAGGATCAAGGTGCGCACCGCCTGCCCCGCCACCGCCAGCCCGACGAGCAGGAGCACGGAACGGTATTCAGGGGCCATGACGGCAATGTCGGGCAGGAAGGAGCGGAGGGTGGGATCGGGAAAACGCGGGGAGGGGCGAAACAGGCCGGGCGTCTGTAGGGGCGGCCTGCGGCCGCCCATTGACATCCCGATGCCAGTCGAGCGGCGTGGGGACCGCGATGTAAGGGGGGCGGCCGCAGGCCGCCCCTACAATGACCTGTTGAGATCCCGACGCCTGCCGTCTCCACGGCCCATCCGTCCGTCTGTCCGCCTGTCCATGTCTTATTCCTCTCGCGCCACCAGCGCCAGCGCCAGCCGCCCCACAATGCCGAGGCTTTGCGCGCTGATCTTGTCCATGGTATCGCGCGGGGTATGCCAGTAGGGATAATCAAAGTCCACCACGTCAATGGCGCGGATGCCGGCCTGCTGCAACTCGACGTGATCGTCGGTGAGCGTTACGTTCTCATAAGGCACGAACACCGCGCCATACCCGAGCTTGTGCGCCGTGTCCCAGACGAGGTCCACGACCTCGCCCGCTCCGATCATCGAGTTGCCCTCCTGCGAAATGCGCAGGTCCTTGTCGCCCACCATGTCGAACAGCACCGCGTACAGTGGCTTGGGACCGAGCTGGTGCTGGCCGTAGTAGCGGCTGCCAATGAGCACGTCGCCCCGTTCGGTGAAGAAGTCGCCGTAGTCTTCGCCATCCGCAAAGAGCAGGTCGACGCCAACACCGGGAGCGGCGGCCTTGAGCGCATCGGCCACGCCCAGCAGCACGGCCACGCCGGAGGCGCCGTCATTGGCGCCGGGCACCGGCTGGGCGCTGTCACCCGGTTGCGCATGGGTGCCATCCGAATAGGGACGCGTATCCCAATGCGCCATGAACAGGAGCCGCTTGGTGGCGCCGGGATTGAAGCGGGCCACGAAGTTGGTCAGCGCCAGCGAGTCCCCACGCACATCCACATGAGTCCAGCGCTGGTCAACGACGGTGTCGGCGCGGGCCCGCAGGAGGCTGTCGAGCCAGCGCGCTTCAGCGGCGTGACCTGGCCTGCCCGGAATGCGCGGCCCGAAGGCGACCTGCGCGGCCGCGTACTGGAGCGCAGCATCCGCGTCGAAGGCGCGCGGCTCGGCCAGCGGCTCCTCGCCGCAGGCCGCCACACTGGCGAGAGCGAGCACGAACAGCAAGGCGACGCGGCACGTTCGCGGAACGATCATCGCAGGTCCCCGGCAAAAAGACTGAGCCGGAAGCTGACGGTCATGTAGAGCGTCGATATCCGGCGATTGAGGTGCTCGGCTTCGTTCACAAGATAGCCGAAGTCCAGCGCGCCCTCGAGCAGGTTGGCGAGGTCGGTCCGGAACGTGGCGCTGAATTCCTGGGTGCGCGTGTCACTGACCGGCACGCACTCGATCTGGCTCTGGGCCTGCAGGCAGGTTGTGCTGTGATCGGTCCGCGCGGTGACGGTGGAACTGATCCGCTTGCGTGAGCTGCTGATGCTCTGTGGCAGACGGAAGTTGTAGGACAGGGTCGTCAGCAGGTTGTTCTGGTCGAGCAGTGTCGAGGAGCCATTTCGATCGTTGCGCTGGCTCAGATCCGACATGGTGGCGGTCAGGGCCATGCCATTCCGGAAACCAACCTGCAGGTCAGGCGATAGCGTACTGGACCGGATGGCGCTGCTCGCCGCGATCACGTCAGACGAGGGTTGGGAACTGATGCCGCTGCGCTTACGGAACGTGGCACCCATGGCCATCAGCGTCACCGGGCCGCTGCTGAAGGTCTGTGACCAGCGCAGCGAACCGGACGGCCATTCAGTCTGATTGGAGATGAGCGGCTGCAACTTACCGTTGATCCGCTGATAGCGGGTGGCGTCGGTCTGGCCGTAGCTCAGCGAGAGCGAGAGGCCAAAGGGCAGGTCGGCGCTGCTCGTCAGCGTCCGGATCCTCACGTCGCTGGCCCCGATCGCCTGCTTGCCGTACTGTGTGAGAAAATCGTTCAGCCCACCCAGCGCGAACTGGTAGGTCAGGCTGGGGTCAAACGCAGCAAGGTCAAAGCTCGAGGACAGCATATGCCGGGAACTGACGTCGACCGGTCGAATGTGGGAAAGCCCACGGCTCACGGCGCTCGAGTCGCCGGCCAGCAGCCGGACGAGGCGCGACAGGTCGAAGAGGCGCCCAGCTCGTCGCTGCGGCTGTTGTTCAGCGTTTTGGGAAGCACGAACATGCCCACGCTGTCGCCGCCCACCTGGATGGGCGGCCGGCTGGTGAGGTAGCGCGAAAGCGTAAAGCCACCCCGATGCACCAGCCGGGGACGGAACCAGCTCGACACCACCGGTGTCAGCGTCATCGACGTGCTGAGCTGCCGGTCCCGCTCCACGCCGGCATCGATGCCCAGAAAGCTTCGCCGCGAGAGCGACGCCAGCCGACCAATTTCGGTGGAGTCGGAATAGTGCCGCAGGTCCCGCGTGCTGCTGAGGTCACCGCTCAGGGTGAGCATCCCCAGCGGCTGCCAGCTCACGCCGGCATTGTTGCGCCAGACCTGGTTCAGTGACCCGGTCGGGTGGACCGCCGTATCCTGTGCAGTGAAGATTGGAACCTGGTACGCCGTCAGCGTGTTCGCGTCGCGCGCCAGACCGGACGAGAGCCGGATGCTGGTAGGTGCCAGGCCGAATCGTGCCTTGGCCAGCGCCTTGCCCATCTCGCTCTTGCGCAGAAAGCCGGGCAGCAGCCCCTCGAAGGTCGACGGTTGGCCCGCTGCGCCCAAGCGGCAGGTTGTAGGTCACGGCAAAATTGTTGTTGCTGCTCTGCGCGCGGCTCAGCTCGGTCAGCGCCAGGCCGCGGGCGAAGGCGGCCCGTCACTGACACCGGATCGATCAGGCCCTGGGTCAGCCAGTCCTTGCCCCGCACCGAGCGTCGGAGCGAAAAACTGTATGCGGTCGACCACGACCGCGGTCGGCGAAGGCCCTCGAGCGAGCCGCCGCGAATATCGGTGCCGCTGATCAGCTGGGGATCGACGGCCTGCCGGGACAACGAGATGCTCACCGGAATGGCGATGCCCAATGACGCCGGCAGGAAACGATCCAGCCGCATGCTGCTCGACAGCCGCACCGTGTTGGTAGTGCGGAAACTCGGCGACTGTCCGATCTGGCGGAACTGGCCATCCTGGCCAATCAGCGAAACCGAAATATCGCCCACGTCGGATGCGGAAAGCCGCGCGTCCAGTGCATAGGCCTTGCCAAGTTGCGAAACCGGGTCCGTGACCCTGATATCATCGATCCAGACCTCGGCCTCAGGAAGGGGGCCATGATCCGCTACCCGGTACACGCCGGCCGACAACTCCTGGATCGCGGCAAGGTTGGGCGGGTTGATGCCGGGACTGCCGACCTGCACCATGTACCCACCGTCGCAGGCAACGTACGCGTTTGGGTCGCCGCCGCACTCGGCCGAGCCCGAGGGTGCTTCGCCGCGGAGCCAGCGCGCCTCGATCTCGGCTCGCAGCGTCCGCCAAACCTCGAGATCGATGATCATCTCCGGCTCCCAGGAGGTCGTGCTGGCCGGCGCGCGGTACAGATAGAAGTTCCGGTCGTCACTCCCGAGCTTGATGAATGCCTCCAGGTCCCCGCGTTCCCACCCCGGACCATGTCCCCTGGCCCAGACGCGAAGTTGGCTGTAATTGAGCAGGCTCTGCGGCCCCGCACCAAAGCGAAGATACGTTTCGGCGCGCTCGTTCACCTCCAGGTCGGTGGCGAGGATGCGCAGCGACTTCTCGTTGATCTGCTGGGTCAGCTGGCCGGAGCCGGCATTTTTGTCATTGAGCGAGTTGATGGCGCCGGGCGGTGGCGTGTAGCCAAGTTCGACGTTTTCGGTGGAGACGGTCGCGGCCGCCACCGAGCCATGCGGCTGGCCGGTTGAACCGCTCAGTCCGGCGATCGGAGTCTCGGCGCGCCGATTCCACGGGGCCCCCACAAACCGCATGCGCGCCAGCCCGAGCCGCCCAACGATATCGGGCCCGCCGTCGTCCGGCGGCGCGACGAAGGTAAGGCGCAGTTGCTGGATGAGCCGGATATTGGGCGAGCCGAGCTGTGCCGCGTTGGAGCCTCGCAGCGGGATCCGGTACAGTGTCCAGCCGGCCAGTCCCGCGCCATCGAAACTCTTCTGGCCCCGGCCCTTGACGATGTACGTGCTGTCGCGAAGGTCCACCACAAAGCGGAACACGTTGTCGTTGCCGCCGCTGGCGTTGAGAAGGTTGTCGCCGTTGAGATCCTCGGTATCGAGATGGCCGTTGCCGCTGGTGCACCGTGCCCCCAGGTCGCCCCACGGAAACACCGCCACGACGGATTGCAGCTCCCGGTGACAGAGCTCGAGGTCGTGCACGTAGCCGCTGCCCGTCTTGATGGAGTCGGGCCGGTCACCCAGGATACCGATATCATCGGTGGCAGCGTTGAAGATGCCATCGGCGCCCCGTTCGGTGTTGAGCTGGCCCGTGCCGACCAGCTGCCGGCCAAAGTAGGTCGTATCGGTGCCATTCACCGCCAGACTGTCGGGGGCAAGGCCAATGGCGTCCTCGTTCACGCTTCCCACGTCAATCACCATCTGCATGCCGGCCGAATCGGCGCTATGGATCCCCGATTGGTAGACGTAGAACTCGAGATACTCCGAGCGCGACAAGTCCACGCCGGTGGTGCTGAGGGAGGACACGATGGAGCGCCAGCGCGGCCGCATCGGACGCGGTTCCATGGTCCAGTGCGCTGTGTTGTCGCGCTGCACGATGCCGCCGGCCGTGTCGGCATGGAGCGTGAGCCACAGCAGCGTCTCGAACTGGTCGCCCCGTCCTGCCAGCACGACGGTCGAATCGATGTCCTGGGGCCGGTACTGCGTCGCGTGCCCGCTGCCGTCGATGACCAGGTTCTGCCAGGTGAGCTGCACGGCGTCGGCCGGGTCGAAGCCTGCGGCAAAGCCGAGCGCCGGATCCAGTCCGTCGGGGCGCTGAGGCGCGCTACCGAAGCCCCACACCTGTTCCGTCGAGCGAGACGGGTGTGCCGAGTTCCCGCTCGAATTCCTCAAGGTAGGCAGCCCCGGAGCGGTTGGGATCAGGCTTGGAAACGGCGACTTCAGCGTTCAGGTCCAGCCGGGAGGGTGCGGACGACGGGGAGCTTACGAGGCCGTTCATCATGCGGGTCAGCCCGTCCGAGCGAAAATGCAGATCCGCGGTCGCGCCCGCGACCAGGTTGGCCTTGGCCTCGAACCCGAGCTGCGGCCGGTTGAAGGCGCTGGCTTCACGCTGGAAGACACCGATAAGGTTGACCGAGCCCACCTCGCCAAGGGAATAGCGTGAACTGAGCCCGATGATCGAGGTCGGCGCGACCGCAAACAGGTCCTGCTGCTCGAATCGCGCCTGGACCGTGGCCGTGCCCGAGCCGAAAAGCGCATCCGGATCGTTAAACGTCACCACACCGGTGCTGTAATCGATCGCATAGTCGACGCCGCGAACCAGCAGGCGGCTGTTCACCTCGATCTGCTCCGACCCGTCCTTCAACTGCAGTGCGTTCAGGTTGAGCTGCGACCGGTCTCCCCCCGACGCGGCGCTGTACTGCAGCCGGAACTGGAAGCGCGAGGGCGGGCCCTGCGGGGACAAGATCAGGTATGCCGGCGTCTGGTAGAGCGAGTCACTGATCTCGCTGGGTGACAGGTTGGCTGGGTCCGCGAACGGCCGGACGTTCGGAAACACGATGTACGATTCGCGCAGGACGCCACTGGTACTGATCGAGTCGCGGTCTCGCGGGAAGAGCCGGTTGGTGACGTCGAAGGACGCGGGGTCGGAGGGAACCGCGAGGCCGAGCTGGGCCAGGTACGTGGCGGCTCCGCCCTGCGGGACGCTCGGACTGGTTCAGCGTGATCGCCACCTTCAGGCTGCTCCGCTCGAGGTCGCTCCCCGCCACGCGGTAGATCTGCCGCATCTCATGCCGGAAGGTGCCGGCATCCGGACCGCGGCGCGGCTCGACAATAAGCTCGAGTGAATCAACCACCGCCGGCTGGTCGACCGCAGGGAAGGTCCCTACCCGCCCTCCGTCGGCCGTCGTATAGCTGACGGCCAGATAATCTGCCGGATCCAGTTTCGATGCCAGAACGAACCAGAGGCCCGAAGGATCGAGGTAATAGTCGCGGCCCTGGAGCAGCAATTCCCACTGCGCACCTTCGTCCGGTGCAACCTGGCCAAGCCGCTGGGTGGGATCGGCCGTATTGGACGCGAAGGCCTTCACGCCCCCAAGAATGGGCGTGGCATTGTTCCCGGCTGCTGCCGGCCGGTAACGATAGACGCGCACCTGCGCCGGCCGGGTGGTCGGCGGCAGGCCGGTCTCGTCGAGGCTGAGGATGTCGACGGCGGGATACCCTGCGATGATCGTGGGATCCACGACCCAGTAGAACCGGCCCGACTCGAAATCCAGGTCCCGCATGAGCCGATCCTGCGGCGTCGATGTCGCGCCCGTCCCGACCTGGAAGGTACGTTCGTTGACCGAACTGCCCTTCTGGGTGGCAAACAAGGCCTGGAACTGGAGAGGCCCCACTTCAAACAGACCATTGATGCCGAAGTTGCTGCGAGGAACGGCGGCAGTCAGGAATCGCGACGGGGGTGGCTGGAAGGTCACCGTTCCGACTTCCACGCGTCGCACGATTTCGTCACTCAATCCCTGGTAGTAGACCTGGATATTGTTGTTGGCGTCGAAATCGCGCGCCGACTGGTAGTCCACATTGACGTGCACCCGTCGTCCGATGAGCCCGGACGAACGGACATCGATGTTGTTCTCGAGTTGCGGCGCCTTGATACTGCCGCCGCAGTTGGAAGCCGGACTGTTCAGCTCCGCCGGCGTGCACCGCTGGTTCTTGACCCGTTCCGTCCGGATGTCGAGTGTCGCCTGCCCATCGATCGCCAGATCAGCGTATTTTTCATCCAACCCCAGGATGCCGCGGCGCTGCGCCGCCGTCCGGATCGTATCGGCCTGGTCGCGCCCGTAGATGGTCCGGGCCCGCCGCGCCAGCGCTCTCGCGGTCCGGGCCGAGTCGAGTGCCTGACTGACGGCGCTATCGAAGGCCACCAGGCCGCTCCTGCCCGCCCAGCCAGGGCGCCCGAAGCACCGATGGCTCGCGCAGCTCAGGGATGGGCACATTGAAGCGGGCGGGCGGGAGCGGCAGCGTGGAGTCAGGGACCTGCGCCAGCGCCACCCCTGGGAGGGTGAGCGCCATGAAACCCACGATAGAAGCAAGCCGGGAACAGGCCACGCGAACTCGGAATCGGGACCGGGTATAAAGGAAGGTCGGGCAGAATATAATGTTACGTCGAAACCCTTACAACCACGTTACTTAGACCGTGCGACGCCTGACTCGCTACGTGCTGGGCCGGCTGGTGGCGCCGTTCGGATTTGCGCTGGCAGCACTGACCGGCTTCATGCTCCTCAACCAGGTGGCCCGGCAGTTTTCCAAACTGGCCGGCAAGGGCCTCGACTGGAAAGTGATCGCCGAGGTGTTCGTGCTGGCGTTGCCGTTCATCCTGGCGCTTACGCTGCCCATGGCAGTGCTCGTGGCGACGCTCTACGGCTTCAGCCAGCTGGCGGCGGAGAACGAAATCACGGCGATGCGCAGCAGCGGGGTGAGCGTCGGCCAGATGCTCGGTCCGGTGCTGCTGGTCTCAGTGCTGGTTGGCGTGGCAACGTTCGGCTTCGTCGACCAGGTGCTGCCCCGAAGCAATGCCCGGCTACGCACGCTCTTTTTCGATATCGCGCGCAAGAAGCCGACGTTTGAACTGCACGAGCAGGTCCTCAATTCCATCCCCTCCTCGCAATACTTCCTGCGCGCCGCCAAGATCGACCAGGCAGAGGGGCAGCTCCGCAACGTGACCATCTTCGACATGGGTGGCCAATGGAGTCGCCGTGTCATCTACGCTGACAGCGGCTCCATGGCCGTCGCCGGGCCAGCCGGCGCCGACCTGCTGCTGACCCTGCACGATGGCGTCGTGCACGAGTTTCCGGCCGCGGCGCCGGCCGACTTCCGCCTGGTCCGGTTTCACGAAAATCAGGTGGTACTGCGCGGCGTGTATGACCAGTTCCAGCGCAATGAAGGCACGATCGCCCGCGGCGATCGCGAACAGAGCACTTGCGAGATGCTTGGCGTGGTTCGCGCGGCCGATCGAGACGAGCGCCAGGCCGAGCGCGACCGGGATGCCCTGCTCGACCGCGACCTGCGCTTCCTGCTCGGCGTGCCAGCCAGGCCAGCCCCGGCGCCGGTCGAGCAGGCGCCGGCCCGGGGCTACTGCAACTGGGCCAGCCGGATCCGGGACCTCATCCTCCCAGAGACGGCCAAGGCGCAGCAGGCTGCACAGCTGCCGGCAAGCAAGGTACGGAGCGCGCCACCGAGCCGCCTTTCGGGTCGGGGTGAGGTCACCGGCACGGCCAGCCGCATTGAGTCGGCAGAGCGCCAGAGTGATCGGTTTCTCGTCGAAGTCCACAAGAAATGGGCGATCGCCTTTGCCTGTCTTCCCTTTGCCCTGGTCGGCATCGTCGTCGCGCTGCGCTTTCCTCGCGGCGGCATGGGCCTCGTGATCGGCGGTGCAATGGGCGTGTTCGCGATCTTCTGGGTCGGGCTCACCGCGGGCGAGGCCCTGGCGGACAAGGGCATCCTGTCGCCCTGGCTGAGCATGTGGGCCCCGGACCTGGTGCTCTCGGTGCTGGGACTCATCGGCCTGGTCGTCGTGAGCCGGGAGATGGGCTCCACTCGAGGCGGCGACTGGCAGGAAATGGCCGACTGGTGGGGCGACCGCTGGCGGCGTGCGTGGCGCCGGGTGCGGCCATGATACGCCTGCTTGATCGGTACCTGCTCGGTTCGTGGATCAAGCTGTTCATTGTAACCGCCATCGGCTTTCCGATCGTGGCCGTGGTCACCGAAATGATTCAGGAACTCCATGACCTGCTGGGCCGAGGGCTGACGCTGCGCCAGGTTGCGGTCAGCTACGTGTTCGGGATTCCCGCCTGGGCGTCGCTGGTGATGCCGGCCGCTGTCCTGTTCGCCACCATTTTCACGGTGGGCAACATGGCGCGCCATTCCGAGCTCACCGCGGCCAAGGCAGGCGGCGCGAGCTTCCATCGCCTGGTCCGACCGCTGTTCCTCGCCTCGCTGGCAGCATCGGGCCTCGCAATCCTGGTGGGCGAACTGGCCGTGACAGCCTCTGCCCGGCAGGCGGATATGCAGAAGGCATCTGCCCTGGTCAATTCCGGCTCACGCTTCAACTTCGTCTACCGCGCCAACCTCGGCTGGATCTACACCATCCGCGCGCTGGATGTCGCCTCGCATACACTGCGTGAGCTGGTGCTGGAGCGGGCCGGTACCGGTGATGATTACCCGACGCTGGTCATTCGTGCCGACAGCGCCACCTGGGCGGATTCGTCGGCCCAGTGGACGCTCTGGAACGGCCAGAGCCGGGTACTGGGAGACGCCGGCCGCCTGGCCACGTTCGGCTTTGCCACCATGCAACTGGCGGCCTTCTCGCAGGATCCGTCCGAACTTCTGCTCAAGGACAAGGCGCCCCAGGCGATGCGCTACGCCGAACTCGGCCGATACATCGAATCGATGCATCGCGCCGGCAACCCGACCGGCGAGCTCGAGGTCCAGCGTGCCCAGCGCATCGCGATCCCGATGGCCTGCCTGGTCATCGCGCTCTTTGGCGCCCCGCTGGCGATGGCCGCTCCGCGCTCCGGCACCGCCTTCGGCATCGGCGTGAGTCTCGCGGCCACGGTCGTCTACATCCTGCTCTCCCAGATTGCCACAGCAATGGGCGACAGCAACTTCCTGAGCCCCACCCTGCTGGCCTGGCTGCCCAACGCGCTGTTCCTGATCGCGGCGCTGGTGTTGCTGGACCGGGTGAGGTCGTAGGGGTTGGGGAATAGGGGTTGGGGAATAGGGATAGGGGAACAGGGGTTGGGAGAAGCGGAAAGGGCCGAAGCTCACCTCGAGCTCCGGCCCTTCCCTAACCCCTAACCCCAATCCCTAGCCCCTCAGAACGAATACTTCGCGCCGAACTGCATGCGCCAGCGTGAGGAATTCGGACCGAGGATGGTCCGCTCAATGGTGGCCGGCGGCGAGAAGTTGTAGATCGGCCGGTTGTTGACCACATCGTAACCGACGGCGCGGAGGAAGGACGGGCCTTCCTCGAACCCGCTCACCTGCTTGAAGGCGCCCCACTCGTTGTCAATCATGTTCAGGACGTTGAACACGTCCCACGAGAGCAGCAGGCTCTGCCCGGCCGGAAGCGGCAGGGTGGTCGCCAGACGGGCGTTCAGCAGGTTGGACCACGGGTTCCGGCAGGAGTTGCGCTCCAGGATCTTCCCGCGGCTGTCGGCCAGGCACGGCTGGCTGTTGATGAAGTCATCCAGCGCACTGAACTGCGTCGGGTCGGCCAGCGTGATGTCCGAGGCGCTCGCCGGAACGTACGGCAGGTCGTTGCCGCTGATGCCGTCGGCATTGACGTCGCTGCCCACCGTCCAGCCATAGGGCGAGCCGGAGAAGCCCTGGTAGATCAGGGAGAACTGGCCCCGATACGGCAGGTTGGCGGTGCCGCTGATGGTAATTTTGTGCGGCACGTCAAAGGCCGAAGTCGTTACGTTCCGGTCGAACAGCGACCCGTCCAGCGACGCAAACTGGTAGTTCGAGAACGCGATGCTGCTCGTCAGGGAGATAGATGTCCTTGGTCTTCGAATAGGTGTAGCCGGCATTGAAGGCCAGCCCGTTATTGAAGCTCTTGGACAACTGCGCCGTGATCGAGACACTGTTGCCACCGTTGGCGTTGCGGTGAAACAGGGCGTTGCCAATGTCGGACCGGACAACGTTCTTGCTCGCCCGGCCGTCGGCCGGGTTAAAAGTGCCATACAGGTAGCGGCCCTCACCCGAGGTCGTCGGGGATTCCACCAGGTTGTTGTCCTGGATGTAGAGACTGTTCCGGTTGGTGGTGTAGAGGAAGTCCACCGTCCCGATGATGCCGTGCGGGAGCTGGTGATCAAGACCCAGTGCCGCCCGGAAGTTCTGCGGGAACTTGAAGTTCGGGTCAAAATACACCGGGTTGGCCCGCGGCAGCGATGGCGTTCCGCCGCCCACGCACGCGGTCGGCTGGTCAGCCAGGGCCGTGCCCGGGAAGGTCGGCACCTCGGCGCCGGTGCAATTCAGCGTGACGCTTTCGAGGCCGGTGCCGACATAGGCATTGGACAGCCACACGTATGCCGGACGCCCGGTGAAGATGCCGGCGCCGCCGCGGAGCACGGTGGTACCGCGCCCGTCCACGTCCAAATTGAAGCCCAGCCGCGGCGACCAGAGCGCGTTGCCGCTGGGGAAGTCGCCGGTATTGATCGGGAGGTTTGGGTCGCTCACCAGGTTCGGGTTGGTGATCGGGGCATTGAAATACGGCACGTCCACGCGGACGCCCGCCGTCACCGTTGCCCGGTTGCTCAGCGTCCACTGGTCCTGGACGAAGCCGCCAATCTGCTTCACCGAGAAGTCGGCCACCGGGCCGTTCGGCGCCAGCGAAGGATCGCCCGGCAGTGAGCGCTCGTACACTTCGGCCATACCCTGCTGCAGGCTGTCCAGCGAGGCGAACATCCAGTTTCCGTAGGAGCCCTGGGCAAAGACGTTGTGGAAGGTGAAGAACTCGTCGCTGGTACCGACCGTGAGCCGATGCTGGCTGGCCACGTTCCAGCTCAGGTTGTCGGCCACCGAGTAGATGTCCTGATTCAGCAGGTTGCCCTGCGAGAACCGGTCGGCACCGGCCGCAAGCCAGGAATCACTGGAGCCGACCACGCCGGCATCGAGCAGGATGAGCGGGGCGTCATTGGCGATTTCGCGATGATCGCGAACCCACTGGCCGCCTCCCAGGAACTCGTTGGACATGTTCTGGCCAAACGTGGTGGTCCACTTGAGCCGGGTGGTATTGGTCCGGTTGGCCTGGCCATAGCCGCTGTTGGAAAGCTGATAGCCATCACGCAGCCGGGAGGAGAAGCGCGGGCTGGTGGGGTTTCGAATCAGCTGGTCCTGGGTGGCATCCACCCAGTTGTGCGACAACTCCAGCCGGCTGTTGGGCGCGATCTGCCAGCTGAGCTTGCCGAACAGATTCTTGTCCGGATTCTTGATCGGCGGCGCCGTACCGTTGCCCGGATCACCGAGGTTGTACGTGTTGACCAGGACGTCCCGGAAGTCCTGCGCGTCGGCCAGGGTGAAGCCGACGTTGGCGATGTCCTCGGCGTCGTTGCCGGTCAACTGGTTGCTGCTGGAGAACGAGCTGCTGCTGCTCTGCAGGTCGGCCGAGACGAAGAACTGCAGCTTGTCCCGCATGATGGGACCGCTGAAGGTGCCGCCGTACTGGTACACGTTGAAGGAGCTGAAGGTCGGATCGTCCCGCTGGCCGGCCAGGCTCTTGCCCCGGTAGTAGCCAAACAGCGAGCCGTGGTAGTCGTTGGTGCCTGACTTCGTGACGGCGTTGATCAGCCCGCCAGTGAAGTTGCCCTGGCGCACGTCGAAGGGTGCCACCTGCACCTGGAATTCCTGGATCGCTTCGAGCGAGATCACGGTGGCGTTGGCCTGGCCGCCCGGAGTGCCGCTGGCAGCCAGCCCGAAGAGGTCGTTATTGACGCCGCCATCCACCTGGATGTTGTTGAACCGATTGTTCTGGCCAGCCACCGAGTTGCCATTGACCTGGGGAGCGGTCTGGATCAGGTCGGTGAAGTTACGGCCCTGCAATGGATAGCGCTGGATGGCCGTGTCGGACACGACGGTAGAGGCGCCGGTCCGGGAGACGTCGGCGAGGATGGAGGTCTGGGTGACGACGTTGATATCCTCGAGCTGCACCGTGGTGCGCTTCAGGGTGACATCGTGCGAGACTCGCTGCCCCAGCGTAAGGTGGAGGCCTTCATCCCTGAGCGGCTGGAATCCGATGGCGCGTACCGACAGGGTGTACGGGCCGCCCGCGGAGGCGTTGTCCACCACATACCGGCCATCAGACCGGGTGGTGACAACGTGGGTCTCGCCCGTGGCGGGCTTGATGAGCGACACATCCGCCCCGCCGACCGGCGCTCCATCCTCGGCCATCACGGTTCCGACGATTGCCGCTGAGGTGACGCCCTGCGCCTCAGCCCGGCTTACCAGCCCGGCCGTGAGCGCAAGCGCCAATACCGCCGCGCCTGCCCTACCTGACCATGATCTCATACCGACTCACCTCTCGGAAGTGGAAACTGTGGAAGCGCGCCCAAAGTTACCGCCGCGCCGGAAGCGGTCAAGCACTCGGATTGGCCGTGACGGAACCTTTACCTCCGAACCGCCGCCAGAGGAGATAGGCCGGCACGCCGGCCAGGATGATCGAGAAGGTGATGCCGGTGTCGATCGGCTGGGTCCACAGCGCGTTCAGCACCATGGCCAGCGACGCCAGGAGAAATAGCGCGGGAACCACGGGGTACCCCCAGGCCCGGTAGGGTCGCTCCAGCTCGGGCCGGGTGCGGCGAAGCACATAGACCGCCGCCACGGCCAGCGCGTAGAAGGGCCAGATCCCGAGAATGAACTTCTCGGCCAGCTGCTGAAAATCATTGAGCAGGACGTAGATCACGCCCAGAATGGTCGCAAGCCAGATGGCGACCGACGGACTCTGGTACCGAGGGGATACCCGGGCAATGCGTTCGAAGAAGAGCCCCCGATCGGCCATCGCGAAGAAGATCCGGGGTCCGGTCATCATGGAACCATTGAGTGTCCCGAAGCACGAGATCATCACCATGGCCGCCACAATGGACGCTCCGGCAGCACCGAGTGCTGGAATCCGTTCGGCCGCGGTCGAGGCAATCAGGGCACTGCCCGCCATCTGGGGCAATGGTACCAGGTACACATAGGCCGCGTTGATCAGCAGATAGACCACCACGATGGACGCGGTGCCGATGATCAGTGCCAGCGGCAGCGTCCGCCCGGGATTCCGGACCTCACCACCCATGAAGGAAAGATCCGCCCAGCCATCATAGGTCCACATGATGGTGATCAGGGCAGTTCCCATGAGCGACAGGTCCAGGCCGTGCGGCCAGACCGGCACGAAGTGGGCACCACTCCCCTGCCCCACGGCGAACGCGAGCACCGCGAGGCCCGCAAGAGCCAGATACTTGACCACCGTGGTCAGGTTCATGACCAGGGCCGCGACGTTCACGCCGGTCCAGTTGAAAATCCCGACCAGAACGATCCCCGCGGCCGCCACCAGACGAACCTGCATCGGGCTCATCGGAATGAAATGGCCGAGGTATTCGGCGAAGATCGTTGCGATGGCGCCCAGCGCCGAGGCACGGATGACACAAAGCTCTGACCAGCCAAAGAGAAAGGCCGGCAGCGGGCCGAAGGCCTCGAGGATGTAGGCAAAGACTCCGCCTGAGCGCGGCAGGGCCGCCGCCAGCTCGGCATAGGTCAACGCTCCGAACAGCGCGATCAGACCACCCAGCACCCAGGCCAGCAGGACCGGGCCCGGATCGCGAAGCTGGCCCGCCACCGTCGCCGGCACCCGGAAGATGCCGCTGCCGATGGTCGAACCCACCAGAACGGCGACAGCACTCCAGAGGCCCAGGTGTCGGGGCAACCGTTCGCCCCAGGCATCGCGCTCTTGATTCATTACCACCACGGGGAGTTTGAGGGGGGATTCAACTGGGAAAATCGACCGCAATCGTATGCTTGACAAGGGGGGAGCCGCTCCCGTTCTTTCGCTCGCCGCAGGGCCCCGCAGGTCCGCGCGCCCTCTCTGGAGATCTATTCATGCACCAGTCGCAGCCCGATCCAGCCCGGTCACTCCGCCGCCTTGCCTGGGCAGGCGTCATCCTGGCGATCGGGCTGGTGGTCCTTGGCGGGGTGGTTCGAATCACCGGCTCCGGGCTGGGCTGCGGCAACCACTGGCCTCGGTGCGATGGCGCATGGTTCCCCCCGCTTGACCTGGCCACGGCCATCGAGATCGGTCACCGCTGGGTGGCTGCCCTGCTGAGCGTGCTCGTCGTTGCCGTGGCAGTCCAGGCCTGGCGCCGCCATCGGGATGAACCCAGGCTCCGGCGTCCGGCATCGCTGGCGTTGCTGCTGCTGGTGGTCCAGGTCCTCCTGGGCGCGGTGACGGTCAAGCTCGACCTCCCGGCTTCGGTGGTCATCATTCACCTGGCCAACGCCATGTTCCTGCTGGCCGCCCTGCTGGTCACCGCCATGCGGGCGGGCACCACGGCGATGCCGCTGCCCCGGCCGGACAGGCACCCTGACCACCGCCTCATCCTGGTGACCACCGCGGCCTCGCTGCTGGTGGTACTGCTTGGCGCCCATGTCGCCAACCTGAATGCCGGGTGGGTCTGCCTCGGTTTCCCGTTCTGCCGCGGATTCGGCCTGGGCCCGCCACCGACAGCGCTCGGCGCCCTGCACTGGACCCACCGGATCCTGGCCTACCTCTTCCTCGCGCTTGTGGCCGTGACCTCGATCCGGCTTTCGGCCCGGAGGGACGAGGACGCAGCGCCAGTCCGAACGGTGGCCAATGCCCTGCTCGGCCTTACCGTGCTGCAGGTCATCGTGGCCGCCACCATGGTGCTCGCAAGCCTGCCGACCGCGCTGCGGGCGGCGCACCTGATGCTCGGAACGCTGATCTGGACCTCCGGAGTGATGCTGGTGTTCCGATCCCGCCGTCTTGGCAGGGCAATCGCGGCCGTTCCGGCAGGGGATCTCGGGGCGTCAGCGAGCTTTGCCGACTTGGGTAGGGGTGGCCTGCGGTCCACCCCTACCGTTGTCGGGCGGGATTCAGAAACAGATGGAGTTATCCCGGATCACGCCGAATCGCTTGCCGTCCCGGCGGCGCCGTCGTTTGTCCAGGACTTGGTCACCCTCACGAAACCCCGAATCATTTCGCTGCTGCTGGTCACCACGGTCGCGCCCATGTTCATCACTCCGGCCGGGCTGCCTTCCATGCGGCTGGTCTTGCTGGTGGTCGTCGGCGGGTATCTGATGGCGGGCGGCGCCAACGCCATCAACATGTGGTTTGATCGTGACATCGACACCCGGATGGCACGCACGCGCCTCAGGCCGATTCCCGCCGGGCGGGTCAGTCCCGGCGCTGCGCTCGTCTTTGGCGTCGGGCTGGGGGTCATCGCATTCTTCATCTTCTATCGCTTCGTGAATCCGCTGTCGGCGTGGCTTGCGCTGGGTGGTCTGCTTTTTTACGTGTTCATCTACACGATGTGGCTCAAGCGCACCACCACCCAGAACATTGTCATCGGCGGGGCGGCCGGCGCCTTCCCGCCGCTGGTTGGATGGGCAGCCATGACCGGCCGGCTCGATCTCGCGGCCATTTATCTCTTTGCCATCATCTTCTATTGGACCCCTCCCCACTTCTGGGCCCTCGCACTGATCAAGCAGCGTGACTATGCCAAGGCCGGGGTCCCGATGATGCCAGTGGTCCGGGGTGAGCGCCGCACCAAGGTGGAAATGCTGCTGTATACCCTGTTCCTGCTTCCCCTCACCCTGATGCCGTCACTGTTCGGGGCCCTGGGATTGGTCTATTTCGTTTCAGCTCTCCTGCTTGGCGCGAGACTCTTGTGGTACTGCGTGCAACTACTACGAGAATCCGGCGTAACACCAACGGCCTGGCGGATGTACAAGTATTCGCTGCTATATCTCTTCCTCCTGTTCCTCGCGATGGGCGTCGACCGACTGGTGCCCATTCGCCGAGCGCTGCCACCTGCCCGACTTATGCTCGACAACGCTGACCCCCACCCGGGGGCGGCCGGACTCCGTGAGCTGACGCACTGATGGCATTGCCGTCTCCCCGGCGGCTGAATCGCCTGTGGGTCAGAGTTCGACCGTACAGGGCCGGGCTCTTCTGGGCCGTGGCGGCGCTTCTCGCCTCGAGCGCCATCAATCTCATGTTTCCCGGGATTGTCGGATACCTGCTTGATGCCGCCTTTGAGAAGGGCAACCGCGACCTCCTGAACCGCATAGCGATCGGCCTGGTGGGCCTTTTTGCCATCCAGGCGCTGCTGAACTACGCCCAGACGTACCTGCTCTCGGCCACGGGCGAGCGGGCTGTGGCCGGGCTGCGACGGGAGCTCTTCAACAAGCTGCTTACGCTACCGCCCGGCTTCTTCACGGAGCGGCGGACCGGCGAGCTCACCAGCCGGCTCACGACCGACATCGGCCTGCTGCAGGGCGTATTGAGCCACCAGATCGCCGAGTTTTCGCGCCAGGTCATCATGCTGGTGGGTGGGCTGGTGCTGCTCACGATCATGCAGCCCACGCTTACGCTGACCGCCGTGGCCGTCGTACCGGTCGTGGTCCTGACGGCCATGTTCTTTGGCCGGCGGCTGAGGCGGCTGACCACGGGAGTGCAAGACAAGGTGGCAGAAGCCACCGCGGTCGCGGAAGAGGCGATGAGCCAGATCCGCACCGTGCAGGCCTTTGTCCAGGAAGACATGGAGCGCCGGCGCTATGGTGCCCGCATCACCGAGAGTGTACGGGAGGCGCTCAAGCGGGCGCACTTCCGTGGCATCTTTTTCGGGGTGCTGACGCTCGCCTCGTTCTGCGGCATCGTCATTGTGCTCTGGCAGGGCGGGAGGCAGGTACTGGCAGGTGGCCTTACTGCCGGTCATCTGGTGTCGTTTCTTCTCTATACCATTTATATCGCGGCGGCGGTGGGCTCACTTGCATCGTTCTTCAGCGCCTACCAGGAGGCGGTGGGGGCAGCCGAGCGGGTCTTCGATCTGATAGAGACGCCGGTGGCCATCGCCGATCCTCTGCACCCGGTGCCGCTGCCTCTGCCGGTCAGGGGAGCCGTCGCCTTCGACAAAGTGTCGTTCCGCTACCATCCTGAGGACGAGAATCGGTGGATCCTCCGGGACATCAACCTTGAAATCCGGCCGGGCGAGGTGGTGGCGCTGGTTGGCCCTTCGGGGGCCGGCAAGACCACGCTGATTTCGCTGCTGCCACGATTCTGGGATCCTACAGAGGGCGTGATCCGACTGGAAGGTGTGGACCTGCGGGCGCTGGCGCTCAGCGATGTCCGCCACGCAGTGGGCATCGTCCCGCAGGAGCCGGCCCTGTTCAGCGGGAGTGTGCGGGACAACATCGCCTATGGCCGGCCTGACGCCGCCCACGCCGCTGTCGAGGCGGCCGCCAAGGCGGCGCATGCCCATGAGTTTGTCATGGCTCTTCCGGCCGGATATGACACCCTGGTCGGGGAGCGTGGGGTCAAGGTCTCCGGGGGCCAGCGCCAGCGGATCGCGATCGCCCGTGCCATCCTCAAGAATCCCGCTGTCCTGGTGCTCGATGAGGCAACCAGCAACCTGGATACCGAGAGCGAGCGGCTGATCGAAGACGCTCTGGAACGCCTGCTGGTAAACCGGACCACTCTCATCATTGCGCATCGGCTGAGCACCGTCCGCCGGGCCGACCGGCTTCTGGTGCTGGACCAGGGTCAAATGGTTGAGGAAGGGACCCACGCCAGCCTGCTCGAGCTGGGCGGGCTGTATGCCCGGCTGTATCAGCGGCAGTTCAGGGACGGGGAGCTGCTGCTCGAGGGATGACCTGGCGGAAGCCGAGCCCACCGAAGTGGCTGACTTGCATCGTGGGCATGTGAGGGCAAACGAACCCCCCGGGGAGCACTCCCCGGGGGGTTCGTTCTGGTGAACAGCCGGCTTACTGGCCGATCATCCGGAAGAGGTAGTGCGCAGCAGGCTTTGGCGATGCCGAGTAATTGAAGTAGACGATCGCCACGTAGTATGTGCCGGCAGTCAGCGCGACGTCCCCAGATTCGGCATTGGCCGTACCAGAGGCACCGCCGCCGCCCTTGGAGTCAACAGCACTGCTGAGTGCCGAGAAGCTGGCATCGTAGAAGTAGACCCCCAAGTCTGCACCGTCGCTGATGTACGGCAGCTGGAACTTGATGGTCTGGTTGGCTCCCAGAACCAGCTTGTACAACCGGGCACCACCGCCAAAGTCGGCGCTCGCGTTGAAATCATATGGCGCGCCGTCCCAGAACGCCGTGGTGTCACCAACCGCCGGGTCGGTAATGCTCGGAGCGGTCGCAAAGGCGCCCGTTCCCGCCAGGAACGCCACTTCGTCGGCGGTGATCGTCTGGTTGCTCGGCAGGTCGCCCATCTTGAACAGCGATACCAGCCCGCTGTCGACGCTCATGTTGCCATCAACGCCAGGCTCAAAGAGGACCGAAGCGGAGTTGCTGTCCGCGGCGATGGTCCACGCGAGCGCCGGACGTCCATCGACCGCAAACGTGGATTTAGGTGAGAAGCGGAACAAGGCACTTCCGCCCGTGACCGTGACGAACTGGCCCACCGCTGGCGTATTGTCGGAAACTGCGGCCTGGAACGTGTCCACCACCGCGCTCACGAGTGTGTCTTCCGACGTCAATGAGAACGTGAACGTCGGGTTGGCAGCATTGATGAGATTGGTGAAGGTGGTCGGCCCGACGCTGTTCGGCCCCGCCTCCAAGTCCATGCTTGTGCCATCCCCGGCAATAACGAACCGCGGCGTCGGCCCGGCCGAGTCAAATGAAACTTCGGTCGAGTCCGTGAAGATGACGCCGGCGGGCGCAGTGACCGTAATGTGCTCGCCCAAGGCCGGCGTGAGATTGCTGAAGGTGAAAGGCTGGGTTCCGGAAGGGCTGTTGAGCGTGTCGCTGGCAGTAACTCCGAAGACCACGTTCTTATTGTATGTCAACGTGACATTGGTGAACTTGGCCGGCCCAAGGAGATCGGGCCCGGCATTGAAGGTCAGCGTGGTGCCGTCGGGCGCGACGCTGACGGGCGTCAATGTGTCGCCACCGAAAATCACCAGGGTGGAATCGGTGAACAGCAGGTCGGACGTCACCGATGCGGTCACGACCTCACCCAAGGCCGGTGTCAGAGTCGAGAATGGAAAACTCTCGGCACTGTTGGGGGTCACCACCACCGGCACGTCCAGCGTCAGATCACCGCTGGTGATGGAAAATGACGAGTTGTCGAGCTCGCTGGTGCTCACCCAGACCCGAAGTTCCGTCGTGTTCGGGTTGAACACCAGGGTATCGCCGTGGTAGATCGGCCGGAACGCCGAGTCGGCACGAACGCTGATGCCGGGTCCCACGGTCGAGATCGAGATGGGCTGCAGGACTGACGTGCCCTGCTGATCCACGACCCGGATGCGAACATTCTGGCTGTCCGTTCTCGAGACGAACACGACGGCGGGTTCGGCCACGATGTGGTCAGCCGATCCGGGACTGACCTGATCGGGCTCGGTGCTGCATGCCCCGAGCGACACGTCACGGCGAGTAGAACAGCACCACGCAAGATACGATTCATGTCTGGCACCTCATTCCAATCGAAATGTGGACACGCGCCCGGAGCCGCTTCGAGGCGAATGCTCACCCGCCGTGCCGGCAGGCGGGCTAGAAGGGGCTGTCGGAACCACCGGTAAAATCAATGCCCAGATAATGGCAGATATCCTGCACCGCCGCCTTACCCAGGATTTCCTTCCAGGCGGCAGCACCGTGCTCAGTGACAGTCGTTGGTGTAATCAACTGGTACGACCCGAACCCGTTACGATCCGCAAAAATATAGTATCGCGGCTTGCCACGGGTGTATCGCCACACCTCATATGGCGGCGCGAAGCCAGTTGGCACCCGCGTGAGCTGGTCGGATGCCGCGCCATACTTGGCATAAATCCGGCCCCGGTCAGTCCGCCACCCCGGCTCCTGCCGGCCTCGTCCCAACCCGAAATGCCTGGTCCGCATAGGCAATGGCCTGGTAGAACCGCTCGCGCTCCTCATTCGCCGGCGTTTCCGGCTTGAGCGTCGAACTGCTTCCAGAAGGCCACCAGGAAGCGGCGCTTGGCACTCACCGACAATTTGTCGTAGCCGCGCAGCTCGTTCGACTTGGCAATCAGCAGCAGTGGCGCCTCCGCAGAATCCAGCTGCGCCTCGTCCATCGCCGCGAAGTATGCCTCGTCTCCCGCGGTCGCTACGCTGCCGGCGCTCATGCCGCCCCGAGCGCTGTCCTGCGCCAGTGTCTCCTGCATGCTGGCCATGCTGAACGGTGCCCGCCGCTCAATCCGCTGCCCATTGAGATCCAGCGTGACCACAAACTGATATCGGTCCTGGCGGAAGTCCATCAAGATCCAGCTGCCCCTGCAGCGTCCCGCCTCCTGCCGGCACCGGGACCGCCGATGGTGCTGTTCGGAAGAATGACTTTCCCCGACGAATCCACCACCGAAACCTGCATCGCGCCCGAGGTTTCGTCCGGTCTGTCCCGTGTAGGTTTCCAGCAGGTAGAACGCCTTGGTGCGCATCGGTGTCAGTCTGAAGCTCCACGGCTGGCACCAGGATGGTATTTCCTCGCCGGATTTCGCCCGGCTGGGGCACGGTGTCGCCGTCGCCGGCCGTGCGCATGGCAGGCGACAACAGCAGGTCGCTCGCCGTCGGGCGGCGAACTGTAGCCCAATGACCGCTGACATCCGTCTGCGCCTCCGTCCCGACACGCTGTCAGTCACGGTAACGTGCATGGTGTAGCGGCCCGCGACCACTGGAAACTCCATCAATTCCAAGTCCGGTGGCGCCAGGCATCTTGCGCTTCGGTCGGGAACCCGCTTGCTCCAAGTCCACGGCTCCGCCAGGAGCGCAAGGCCGGTCGAGTCTGTCACCTGGGCACTCACGCTGTAGACCATGCTGCCCGTCGCCGGAACCACTTGCTGGTGCCTGCAGGAGCGAGTATGGCACACTCACGAAGACCTTGACCAGCGTCTGCGCATGCATCGGGCCGATAGTACCGGACGACCCGCATGCTCCAGCGAATCCTGGGCGCGAACTTCAGACGCGGGCCAGAGCGAAAGAAGCGCCGCCAGTGCCACCACTGAATGCAACATGCAACTGCCTCGGAATGAGTAGTTCATGGAGACCCGGCCGAGAGCCGACTGCTCGACAGCCTGCCATGCCGGTGCCGGCAATCGTGGCCGGCCTCCTGTATGACGCGCAACTCATCCCGCCTTGGACAAGAAGAGCGATGTGGCGGACGCGGGACGGCCGCCCGCCACATCCCGGGTGTTACCAGCCGAGGCTGAAGGTGAAGAAGTTCGTTCCACCCAGGACGCCCATGTAGCGGAAGGCGTAATCCAGCCCAAGACTGAAGGTGCCGGTGTCGTAATTCAGTCCGCCACCGAGGGCCAGACCCTGCAGGCGCTCTTCATCATTGAGCGCCGTCTGGTTCACGGCGAGGTCCACATTGTTGGCCGGCGCGTAGCTGTAGCTGCCGCGCAGCGCAAATCCGAACGGGCTGCCACCGAGCCGATTGGTGGCGAACTCGCTGCCGAACGAGAAGCCCGCCTTGTTGCTGGTGACCTGGTTGAAATCACCCAGCAGCGAAAGGCGGCTGGTCTCCGCTGAAATCAGGTCGTAGGACAGGCCCACCCGGAAGGTGGTCGGGAGCGGGAAATCCTTGCTCCGGAACTGGCCCGGCTGATCGATGCTGGGGACCGGCTGCTCACCCTGGAGGGGCTCCCGTGGGATGTCCGCATTCAGGCCCGTGCCGCTGTAGCGCAGGTTGGTGCCGAGATTGGACAGGACGAAGGAGAACACTACCGGATGGTTGTTCAGCGAGGCATGGAAATTGGTGCCGAAGTCCACGGCGAACGCCGTACCGTGCGCGTCGCCGAGGTTGTCGGAAATCACCTTGCCCGTGATGCCGGCGGAGAAGCGGTCGGAGAAGTTCGACGCCAGCGTCATGCCGGCGAAGGTTTCCGTGACCGAGTACCGTGCGCCGGTGCCGTCTGGCTGATCCACGGTGTAGACCGGCTGGTCGCTGAAGCCGAAGGTGCCGAGCTGCACGCCGAACGAGCTGGTGCCGCCGTTAAATGGCAGCGCGAAGCCACCCCAGCTGTAGCGGGTGTCCGCCACATAGTTGTAGGTGCTGACCATGACACCCGGCCGGCTCATCAGCGCGGCGCCGCCCGGGTTGTAGTAGAGGGAACTCACATCGGTTGCGAGCGCAGTGAATGCGCCGCCGAGCGCGACGCCCCGGGCCCCGGCCCCAAGCAGCAGGAATTCTGCCGAGGTGGTCCCGTAGCCCGTATTGTCCGCGGCTGCCTGTGCTGCCAGTCCCGCCGGCAGCCCAGTCAGAAGCGCCGCGACCAGGGCGAAGCGTTGGGTGTTGAACTGACTCATAAGCTTCCATTCTCCTGGATGCGGGGAAGGACGGGCGAGCCGCCCTCCCCCTGCTGTGGGCTACTGGGCGAAGTTCACCACGGTAAACCGGCCGACTCGCCGCGCATCACCTGCTTCGATGTGATAGAAGTACACACCGCTTGCGACCACCTGGTGGTTCCGGTTCTGGAGGTTCCAGCTCTCGGTACCATCGCTCTGAGCCGAGTGGTGCTCCAGCACATCCACCAGCACGCCACTCGATGAGTAGATGCGGATGGTGGCCGCGTCGGGCAGGTTCACGAACTTGAGAATCTTGACGTCCGTGCTCTGCTCCAACTCATTGGTGATGTAGTATGGGTCCGGCACCGTATGCACCGCGTCGAGGTCCGCCAGCGTCGGAGCGGCAATCGTGTTGGTGGCGGTGAACTGCACACCGATTTCGGCGCCAACGGCCGAGAACGTCCGTGGAACCTCGAAGAATGCACCGGCATCGGTGACGCCTCCGACATAGCTACGCAGCGTCCAGACCGTACCGGCCGCCGGGAGTTCAGTGGCTCCCATGAGGAATGGGAAGCCCGGCATGTAGAGCCCGAAACCGGTCTGGCCCGGCGGAGGAGCGGCCGCGATCTTGGCCGCTGTGTTGCCGATCTGCAGCGGCGCGATTGTCGCCGTCTCGACCAGACGGTATGGATCCGCGACCGCGTCGTCACCGCAATCCATATTGGTGGCCTGGAAGCCGCTGGCCACCTGCTGCGGCGCCGGCGTGACGCAGGCAAAGTCGCCCAGGGTCACGACCCCGGTATTGCCGTCGATGCTGGCGTCGTTGCTGGCCGAGGCCGGCGTGAGGAAGCCCCAGTTGCCGCCGAACGCGGTGTCGAACGGCACCGGCACATTGTGGGTGATGTCAATGACCGAGTCCACCGTGCCGCCCGCGCCCCAGTAAAGCTTGAAGTCGGCCGCGCGCACTGCAGCCCCGAACATGCCGTTGAAGTCGCGGAAGCCCACGCCCGCGTAGCCCTGGAGATAGGCCATCGGGTAGTGAATAACCGAGATCCCCGGCAATTCGCCCGCATTGCTGAAGTCGGCGAAGCTCGCCGGACTGATAGCGTAGTTCGCGTTCGGATTATCCTGCGTTTCGTTGTCACCCACGAACCACCGCGGACCGTTGGCGGGGGACAGTGTCGGGAAACCGGTCGTCTGTGACCCGAACGCGTCCGAGCGGCCCCACTGGGAAGTGAAGTATTCGCCGGGCAGCGTCATCTGTACATTGCCGTACAGCGCGAAGTCGCTCGATCCGCCGAAACGACTGCTGCTGGGATCCAGCGCCGCGGCCTTGAAAGGCGTCCCGTCCGCCGTAGTAGGAGCTTCAGTAAAGTTCTGCAGGATCGGGACGGTGATGTGCGCCGTGCCAGCAGAAGACGTGGCCGTCAGGTAATACGTGTTCGACATGCCTTCCACGGCATTGCCCAGGCCGATGCTGTCCAGCCGGGCCGAGAAGGAGCCGGAACCCTTCAGCACCTCCGATACCGCGCCAACAAAGCTGACGTCCCACGCGTTCGCGGCCGGAAACGGCCCGCTGAACTTGCTGGTCGCCGGGTCAAAGGCGGGCGCCGGAGCATCGGGATTCAGGTTGGTGCCACGCCCGCTGATGAAGGGCTGCGTCGCGACGTCGCTCGCACTGTTGGTGGCGGCTACGTGCGGCGTCACTGACTTGGTGATTCGCGCCGACTCGATACTGGACGGGCCTGACGCGAATGAGTTGACATCGAAGGCGGTGACCGCGTAGAAGTAACGCAGATTGTTCCGCACCCCGCGGTCCACGTACACGAACGGCACGCCGGTGTCAGCAAGCCCGGGGAAGCCGGAGTTGCCGCCGGTGATCACGGTGTCGGACTGGAGCGGCAGGATGGTCGCCGTGCCGTCAGCCAACTCGGCGCGGGAACCGGTCTTGACCTGGACCACTCCGCCCACTAGCGGAATATCACGCGAGTGCGTCCGCGCGACCCCGGGCTCGAACTCGGTCGAATCGTAGCCGGCCGCGCATCGGTCAAAGAGACCGATGTCGGGTGCGCACACGGTGAGTTCGGTCGCATCCGTTCCAGTGTTGGCCACGAAGCCAGAGAAGTCACTGATCGAGGTGCCGCCGTAGTCGAACTGAGCCAGCAGCGACAGCGAGCTGGGGGCGTCCACCCGGCCCCGATAGACCCGGTAGCCCTCCACGTCATACTGGCGATAGTTCGGGATCATACAGGTTGTTGACGACCGGCGCGCCACCACCCTCGGGCACGCTCATCGGGCTGCTGGCAATCTCGAAGAAGGGATCGCCCGTGCTCTCAGTCGCGGATGGACGCCAGAGCACCGTCACCTGGTTATCGCCCGGCACCAGGAAGAACTCCGGCGCGTCGGGCGCAAAGGCGAGCAGGAATCGGCTATCAAAGACCTGCTGGGCCACCTTGGCCTTGCCCAGCAGTGAGCCGGGCACCACGTTGTACTCATCCTGCTGGGCAATGCCGTCGACGTTGGCGTCGCTGTAGCCCAGGAAACCCGCCAGCGAATCCACCATGTTCACGCCACCCGGCGTGGTCAGCGTGGTCATGTCGGTGAACACGCGGGGATCGCCCGGCGTGAGATCGGTCGCGCCGCCCGGCGAGAACGAGGCCACCGCGACCGGCGCCGCGAAGATATACGCCACCGCGATCGAGCCAAATTCGCCCGGTGCCAGCGTCAGCGGCGTCGACGACTGGAAGAACCGCATGTCGGCCGCGGCCGTATTGTTGACGTAGCAGATGTGCGTAACGCGTCGGGTCTCCCGTGGTGCACGGGGCATCGCCGGCCGCGTCGAGATGTTGCCCGACAGGTAGCGGAACAGCTGCGTGGTGTTGCGCGGATCGCCGAACACGCCGCCGTTGATGGTGTTGCTGAACAACTGGATTGCGCCCGGCCCGGTCGGGACTCTTCAGGTACTTGACGCCCACGAATCCGACGCCCGGGAAGAAGGGCGGTGCGAAGATGCCGGGATCGAAGGTCCAGGTGTTCGGCTGCCCGAAGTCCTTCTGATAGGTATTGCCCAGCGCGAACGGCAGCTCGACCGTCGAGTAGTTGTCGCCGGCGCTGCCGACGTCCATGTCCGCGCCAAACGCCGCGAACATGTTCTCGATCGTATACCCTTCGTCCGGCAGGTCGACGCCGTACTCGGCGTTGTTCAGCGCATGAAACTGCTTGCGCCTTCTCCAGCAGGATTTCGCGCATGCTGGGCCGGATAGCCGCGTAGACCGCCGGATCCAGCGACGTCACATTGTAGAAGGTGTAAATCAGGTAGACGATGTCCTGGTTACCGGTCGGATAATTCCAGCCCATGCCGCGGGTCTCGACCGCGATGCCCATGGGGTGCGGACGGCCGCCGCCGGTGCTCGGATCGCCTTCCCATGACATCAGCCAGACATCGCCCTGTGAGGCGCTGACCCGGTTGCGGAGCACCGGGTAGAACAGATCCTCACTGGCATCGCCACTGGGAACCAGCGCGGCGTCCGGCCAACTGGCCACATCGTCGGGATTGGTGGCGTTGTAGATCGGCTGAACTTCCTGGCCGTGCACGTTGTCGCCGCGAGCGTTGAAGAAGAACGCGCCCGTGGTGTCGCCGCCCCAGGGGTTGGCCGGCTTGCTCCCGCCGATGATACCGGCAAGCTGAAGACCGGTGTTGAACACGTACTGGTCGCCCGTGCCCTTGGGCCAGAAGCCGCCACCGATGGTGGAGGAGTTGGTGGAATCCACGCAGATTTCTCCGCTGGTGGATATGCCGCAATAGACGCGGTTGATGGTGAACGCGCCCAGACTGCGCGCGAACAGCCGGAATCCGCTGCGCTTGACGCCCGGCTCGGGCTTGGCCGACGCCACTGACGGCGCGAACGCCGCCATGGCGAGGGCCAGGAGCCCGCCGAGCAGGACGCCCCTCGTACCGAAACGTGAGTGCATCGTGCATCCTCTCCGATGAGAATAGCGTAGGCCCCGGAGCCGGGAGCGCACCTGCGCGCCCACCGGCCCGGCACCCGTTGACCTCAGAAATTGATCTCGACTCCCAGCCGCGCCCGACGGCCGGTGCCCAGGAAGGCGTTCTCGCCCAACCCGGTCAGGTAGCGCGCCTTCGGCAATCTTGCGCTGCTCGTCCAGCGAGAACAGGTGGTCGCCATTGCCCCAGCGCTCTTCCACGCGCCGCAGGTAGATGCAGCTCGGCACGCCGCCTTCGATCTGCGGTGGTGACGTAATTGGCACATCCAGCCACGCCCTGGCCACCAAATTGAGGTCGATGTCGCCGGTAGCGTCGTTGTAGATCGCGTTGGCCGTAGCTTCGTCCTGCCAGTTACCCAGGGTGGACTGGATCGACCGCTCCTCATTCAGGTTGTCCACGATGTCATTGGTGTTGATGAACACGCGGAGGACATTCTTGAAATTGAACAGATTGTCAACCTGCAGGTAGGTCGTCAGGTCCATGCCACCCAGGCCAAAGCCCTTGGTGAGCTTGATGTCGAACTGCTTGAAGGCCGGCAGCCGTGCGGCGTTATAGCCGCCCACGAACTGGCTCTGGATGCCGCAGGCCTGACCCGAGAGCACGCCCAGATTATCGCTGGCCGGCGTGCACTTGGTATACGCGGTGCCACTGGCGTAGCGGAAGACGCTGAACAGCCCGACGTTCTGGAGGACCGTGCCCAGCGCCGTTCCATCATGCCAGTCGCCCGGGAAGTTCACGCTGAAGGCACCCGCCAGGCTGTGTGGCCGGCTCTCGTTCGTCGGCGCGATCGCCTGCGGCGGCGGCTGGTTGCCGCCCGACAGCGAATTGATGATGCGCGAGCCGAAATTGATATAGGTCAGCGGGTCCGACCCGGTGTTCTTGGCTGAGGCGTAGCTGTACGACACCGTGCCGTTGAAGATCTGGCCGATCCGACGGTCCAGCCGGACGTCCACGCCGCGCGTGTTGCCAAAGTCCTCATTGGTCAGCACCCGCAGGTTGTTCGGGCGAGTTGTTGCGGGTCGGGTTGCGACGGCTGACAAGGCGGCCCGCGACGTCGGCCAGCTTGTCCTTGTTGTAGGCCGCCACGTCCAGCACCATGTCGTCGCTGAAGGCATGCCGGATGCCGAACTCGAAGAGCACCGTCTTGGCGAAATCGAGGTCGGTGCCGAACACGTTGTTCGTATTGCTGAGCGTCAGGTCGCTGAAGATGCTCGTCAGCATGGCGCCGAAGTCCGGCGTCTGCACCTGGTGTGCATAGGACAGGCGGAAATTGGTCTTCTCCGTCACCGGGAAGGCCACCTGCACGTGCGGGCTCAGGTACGAGTGACGCTGGTCGGGCAGGAAGGCCACCAGCGGCAGGTCCTGGCCATTGACGTTGAACGTCTGGCCCTCGGCCCCGTAGCTCGAGAGGGCCGGATACTGCTGATACTGCCCGAAGGTCGGATTGGCCGCGCCCAGTCCCGGAAAGCGTCTGGATCGTGTCCAGCGAATAGGGCCGTTCTGCGCGCGTGTTGTATACGTCGTAGCGCAAGCCGCCGACCACGACGACGTCGCCCAGGTCGAGCCGGTCTTCCACGAAGGCGTTCCAGTAGATGGGCTTCTCGATGTAGGCATCGGAGAAGATCTGAGTCGTCAAGCTGTGGCCGTAGAGCGCTGTGTTGTACCAGGTATGCTCGCCGCCCAGCTTGAGCCGGTTGTAGCGGTCAAACTGCCAGTCAACATTGGCCAGGGCCCGGAGGCGGTTCTCCCGGTACATCCGGAGCGTGCCGGTGGGTCCACCGGTCTCGCTGCTGCCCAGCGTGCCGTAGCCGCTGTTGCGGTAGGTGTTGACCGTATTGTACTGGTCCACGCGCGGCCAGGTCATACGGCGACCGTCGGCTGCCCTGCCGGTTGAACTTGTAGTTGTTGATGAGCTCCGAGTCCAGCGGGAACGACTTGAAGTCAAACATGAATCCGAGCGGCTGCACCAGGAACCCACCGAAGTTGTCCTGCGGTGGCCAGCGCGCTCTCGGGGGTGAGCGGTCCCTGCAATCCCCGATCCTGCTGATAGGAAAGGCTGGCATCGAGAGCCAGGGCGCGTTCAGCCGACTTGGACAGGTTCTGGGTCCAGTTCATCTGGTAGACCCGGCTCCAGTTACGAAGCCCAAACAGATTGGACGGGTTGGAGTTGAGCGTGATCCCGTTCCGGCTCTGGCTCTGGCTACCAATGAACAACAGCGCGATGCGCGAGCCCACGCCGAAGCTGTAGTTCAGCTTGCCCTGCACGCCGTAATTGGACGACACATTACGGGAATTGCGGGCCCCGTTGCAGGACACACCGTAATTGTCGGCAATGTCAGGGTTGGTGCTGCCGGCAAACTGCTCGCACGTGCCCTGGTCCACCGCCAGGTTATACACATCCACGTACGACGTGTCGGACGTCTGGCTGCCCGGCGAAAGCGGCACCGCCACGGTGGTGTCAATGCCGGCGTACCGGAAGTTCGGATACAGTTGGGCATTCCGCCCGCCGAAGCCGTACCGGTTGCCTTCCAGGGTGCCTGACAGGTAGAACGTCAGGTCGCCCATCAGCGGGCCGCCGAGGGCGGCATTGATGCGGTTGAATCCGGTGCTGCTGGTGTTGGCGAACGGTTCGTCCGTCTCCCAGCCCAGGTGGCCACTAAACGAGGAGCCGCCGGTCTTGGTGACGATGTTCAGGATGCCGGACTGTGCGTTGCCATACTGCGACGAGCTGGCGCCAGTGGTGATCGATGCTTCTTCAAAGTCTCCCTTGCCGAAGTCAATCGAGTTGCCACTGACGTTCGAATTGGTGACCGTGCCACGGTTGCCTGGCGAGACCGGTACGCCATCGATATAGGTGGCCGCCTCGTCTGGCCGGCCGCCGCGAATGCTCAGCGTATTGCCACTGGCGCTCGCCACCACGCCCGGCTGCAACGCCAGGGCCTGGTTGATGCGATCCACCGGCAACGCCGCCGTGAAGTCGCCGCTGATCCGCTGCTTGGTCGTGACTTCGTCACGGGGCACCAGCGGCTGCGTGGTGGCGACGGTGATGTCGGGCAGTTCAACTGTCGTGGCCGGGAGGCTGAAGTCCTGCGTCAGCGTCTGGCCGGACAGGACACGCACGCCCTCCGTGCGCATGGCCCGGTAGCCGATGAACGCGGCACGCATGGCGTAGGTGCCGGAGGGCACGTTGTTAATGAAGTAATACCCCTGCGGGTTGGTGAGCGCGGAGAACGCAGTGCCGACGATCGTCACGGACGCGTTAGCGATGGGCGCGCCCGCCTCATCGTTAACCCGGCCCTCGACCTTGCCAGTTGCCTGGGCCTGGAGCGCTGATGCGCCCACCACCAGAGCAACTGCGGCAAATGCGAACGTACGCGCTGCGCGAGCGAAGGCCCTGACACAGCTTTGCTTCATGGAAACGTCCTCCAAAGGCGTGAACCTGCTTGGTACTGCCAGCTTGGAGCGGGGGAAGGCCTCCCCCTGCGGGCACAACTACATCATGGGCCGCCAGCGAGAGCTGACGGACAGTATGTACCGGCGGATTGTTGAGACCGTGGCCGAATGCAAACTGTTGATGCCTTTAGAAATGCCAGAACGGAGTCCGGTCCGAAATGACCGGTCAGCTAATATGAAACGCGCCGGAACGCGTGTCAAGCAATTGTCACGGCCCATGCTCCGGTTCGTGACGTCCGCGTAACCCGCTGCAACTAGCCCGGTTACCCTCTGGAACGGAAGGCCGACCGGGGGGACCGGCTCCCGCACGGCAAGTCGAAGCGACTCACCTGAACTGCATCGTGCAACGCAAATGATTGCCTAGACTAACGTGATTCAGGTCACTTGGAAAGGGGTCGATTTGGGCCAGGCCGCCGGCCCGGTGTCAACCGGACCTGATAATCAACATCTGCTGAGGTTGCTCGGGCGTCACCACCGGCCCATTCTGACCCCAGTACATGTTGACCTCGCTGCGCATCCCGAATTCGCCGGCAAGGTAGATCCCGGGTTCCACCGAAAAACCGACGCCCGGCATCAGCAGCCGGTCGTCATGGGTTTCATAGTCGTCCAGGTGCGGACCGCTGCCGTGAAGGTCCCGGTCAATCGAGTGTCCCGTCCTGTGGACGAAGGATTCGCCAAACCCAGCTGCCTCAATGACTTCGCGCGCGGCGCGATCTCCGTCAGCCCCCCGCACCTCACCGCCTTCACGGGCCCGCTCCTGGATCATGCGCGCACGCCGCATCCCGGGCCCGCCGCACCGTGTCCCAGACCCGGACCACCCGCTCAGGTGGGGTGACCCCTGAAAACCCCATCCAGGTCTGGTCGGCGAAAACCGTATCCAGTGACTTGCCTGCCCACAAGTCGAGGAGAATGACCTGATTGGGATCCAGGGTCAGGTCCTTGCCGGCAACCGGCTCGTAATGGGGATTGGCCGCATTCGGGCCAAAGCCGACGATGGGCGGATGATCAAAGACCAGCCCTGCGGCATGGATCGCCCTGACGACTCGCTCCTGGAGCGCACTCTCGGTGAGCCCGGTGCCCGGCTGCTCCACCGCCCAGCCGAGGGCTTCATTGGCCACCTTCCTGAGCACCGCCGCTGCAAAACGGTGATCCTCCAGCTCGGTCTGGCTCCACCTGGCCGCCATTGATGTCACCAATTCGCCCGATGGTACGATGGTGGCGCCGAGGCGGGTGAGGAGCTGCACCACACCCCAGGGGACCCGGTCCAGGTACGGCACGGCGTCGTCCGGAGAGATCTCCATCGCCAGCGTCTTGCCTGCCACGATCGTGCGAAGCGCGTCGTGCAGCTCCTCCCATCGGGCGTAGGGCATCACGATGCCTTCAAAATCGGCAAACGGCTGCAGCTCGATCCGGTGCACGATCGCGACCGGGTCCCCTTCGCGGGGAAGCAGAACGAAGAGCCGCCTGGTGCCCATCCCCGAGATGCCCAGGACCCGGGAAACCACCGGGTTCACCCCGTGAAAGTCGAACAGCAGCCAGCCGTCGGCCCCGGCGCGCTGCAACCCGGCAGCCAGCGCTTCGCGATCGATCATTCGTAGTCCTCCACCGGCGCTCCACGCCAGACACAGTCGGGGTCGCCCCGGCCCCGGCAGGCGACATGATACAGGACGCCTTCGAAGCCGGCGATGAGTCGAAGCAGTTCGCTGAAGGACGCTCCATAGAACCCGCAGGCTTCACCGCCCGGACAGGCGCGAATCGACAGCGGGTCGCCCAGCCGCACTTCGGCTTCGGCCTCCGGAAACCGAAGCTCGGCTCCGAAGGTTTCTTTCATGATGGCGGCGGCTCCGCGCCTCGCCGCGGGACCGCCCAGCCGGGCACGTGCACGAGCGAATGACGAGGCCGCTTCGTAGCGCGCGGCCCGACGTCCCGCATCGGCAAACACCAGATCCGCGTCCGGCCGGCGTCCCACGAGGCGGAAGACGCTGACCGCCTCCTCCACCTCCACCCGCTCGGCGCGCGTGACCTGTTCCTGGTAACGGCGGATCTGGGCAGCCACCGTGCCCGAGAGTCCCAGGCGCCGGGCGCCGAGTTCGGGCGAAATATCGCTGAGACCGTCCGCCAGCGGCGTGTCGAGGTTGCGAATGGCTTCCAGCAGGCTGAGCGGAACGGCAGCGGGAACGTCCGACGGCATCGCGCGTGACGGCGTCAGGGGAACTCCGGCGCTGAGAGAGACGGTTGGAAGACTAGACGGCTAGACGGCTAGACGGCTAGACGGCTAGACGGCTAGACGGCTAGACGCGGGAAAATTAACCGGCTAACCCACCAGCCGTCTAACCGTCTACTTTTCCCGCATGACTACTTCGACGGGTAACGAACGGACCGCGTTCGAGCAGGAAGCGCTGGCTCACCTCGACACGCTCTACCGGGCCGCGCTGCGGTTCACCGGGGATCCCAGCCGGGCCGAAGATCTGGTACAGGACACCATGTTGCGGGCGTTCAGGGCATGGACCAGCTACCGTGCGGGTTCCAACGCCCGCGCGTGGCTGCTGACCATCCTCCGCAACACGTTCATCAACGACTACCGGCGGTCCCGCCGCGAACCGGTGGCAATGGACCTGGACATTGCGGAATCGCTGGCGTTGCCAGACCCCGCGCGCGACAGCGATCCGGAAGGAGATTTCTTCTCCCGGATCGTTGACCAGAAGGTGCTCGATGCCGTTGACCATCTTCCCGTCGAATTCCGGGAAGTGCTGGTGTTGAGCGATATGGAAGGCCTTGCCTACGCCGACATCGCCGCCATGCTGGACATCCCGGTCGGTACTGTCAAGTCGCGGCTGTTCCGGGCACGGCGCCAGTTGCAGCGGGTGCTCTACGACCACGCGGTCGAGATGGGCTACATCCGCGCGAGGGAAGAGGTATGAGCGAGGAACGAGTCAACTGCCGTGAGGCGCTGGAGCAGCTGCAGGATTACCTGCATCGCGAGGCGACGCCCGAGCTGGCCCGGCAGATCGAGCACCACCTGAAGGTGTGCGCGCCCTGCCTGAGCCATGCCCGCTTCGAGGAAAATTTCCAGGCGCTGCTGGGCGCCACGGCTTCCGAAATCCGCTGTCCCGACACGCTGCGCCAGCGTATCTGCGAAGCCCTCCGGCGCGCGAGCAACGAGGGCTGATGAGCCCGCCGGCCGCCGTCGCCGCGGCCGGCGCCCTGGCCCTGGTCTCCGCACGGCTCCGCCTGCTGACCACCGGCGGAGGGGTCGCAGCGTTCGTGGTGGGCCTGCTCGTGCTGCTGTCGACCGGCTGGGTGGGCGGCGCGGTCCTGCTCGCCTTCTTCGTTCCTGCCAGCCTGGTGTCCCACCTTGGCCGGCCTCCGGCCGCGGGTCTCGATCCCAAGGGAGAGCAGCGCGGCGCCGTGCAGGTGCTGGCCAATGGGCTGGCTCCCGCTGCCGGTAGCACTCTGGCTGCACTGAGCGGCGCGCCTCAGCTGGCCTGGGTGATGCTCGTCACGGGCCTGGCAGTCGCCGCAGCGGATACATGGGGCACAGCCCTGGGGAGCTGGAGTCGCCGACCTCCGCGCCGCCTGCACGATTGGCGCCGTGTGCCACGGGGCGCGAGTGGCGGCGTCTCCGCGATGGGCTCCGCCGGTGCTCTGGCTGGCGCCACTCTCGTCGGGCTGGCCGGCACACTGGGGCCGCCGGGCCAGCCGGTCCTGGCGGCCGTTATCATTGGCATGGCAGGCATGTTCCTGGACGCCATCCTGGGTGGAGCGGCGCAGGGGCGGTTCCATTGTTCGCGCTGCGACCTGCCGAGCGAATGGGCTCGGCACCGTTGCGGAGCGGACACTCTTCACGTGGGAGGAATCCGATGGCTCAACAACGATGCCGTGAACGCCATCGCAACGGCGGTGGGCACGGCGGCCGGCATCGGCTGGTGGGTGCTGTCCGCGCGTTGGCCGTGATGGTGCTGGCCGCCTGCAGTTCACCCGAGACAACCGCCCCGTCGCAGCAGGCTCCGCCGCTGGATTTTCCGGCCGGGAGCTCCGGCGGCGGACAGGTCAATGAAACGTCGGCACTGGTCGGCACCTGGCAGAGATTTGACGTGTTCTCGCCCGATAGCGGCGACGACCTCGTCACCCAGACCACTCAGTGGCAGTTCGATGCCGCCGGCGGCTGCCAGCGCGTGATCACGACAACGTCTGCCGTGGAAGGAATTCCTCGCACCACTATCCGGGATTGCACTTTCACCCTCGGCGTCCAGGAGATCACCTTGAGCTGGAGTGATGGCGCCGTGCAGACCTTCACGCTCACCTTCGCCGCCTTCGACCCCGACCGGCTGGTCCTGGATGGCTTCGAGTATCAACGACTCAGCTGATGTCCTGATTGTCGGGGCCGGTCCGGCCGGTGCCGCCAGCGCCATCCTGCTCGCGCGCGCCGGCTGCCGGGTCGCCCTGGTGGACCGCGCCCACTTCCCGCGTCCAAAGCCCTGTTCCGAATTCATCAGTCCTGAGGGTGCCCGGGTGCTGGACCGCCTGGGTGTCCTCGAGACACTGGAGCAAGGCGACGCGGGGCAGCTCGATGGCGTCACCGTGCACGCCCCGGGCGGCAGCCGGCTCACCGGCCTGTTTGCGCAGGCCGCCGTCCTGCCCTGGCGCGGCTCGGGTCTGAGCATCCGCCGTACGCTGCTGGATACTGCCCTGGTGGACGCTGCCCGGCGGGAAGGAGTTGCCGTCAGCGAAGGTCTGGCCTGCACGCATCTGCTGCACACCGGCGGCGCGGTCTCCGGGGCGAGCTTTCGTGACGCTGCTGGAGAGGAGCACCAGATCCGCGCCCGCCTGACCGTCGGGGCGGATGGCCTGCGCTCCCGTGTGTCGCGTGGCATTGGCTTGACCCGGCGCGGCCGGTTACGCCGCTACGCCTTCACCACCCATATGCGCCACGTGCGAGTGACTCCAGGACAGGCCGAGATGTTCGTCTGGGGCGATGGCTACGGCGGCATCAATGCGGTTGGCGGTGGGCTCACAAACGTGGCGCTGGTGGTCCGAGCCGAGGCGGCGGCGGTTGCGCGCGGTAATCCGGCCGGATTTCTCGAAGCGCAGTGCCGGCGCGATCCACGCCTGCGTGCGCGGCTCGAGGACGCGGTCGTCGCCGCTCCCGTCTTCGCCACGGGACCGTTTGACGTCAGTGCCACCCGGGTGACGGCGGACGGGGCTGTACTCGTGGGTGACGCCGCCGACTTTCTCGATCCATTCACCGGCGATGGAATTGTCAGCGCATTGCGCGGCGCAGAATTCCTGGCGGCTGTCGTTCCGGCCGCGCTGGATGGCACCGGCAGTGTACGCGCGAGCCAGCTCGAGCCCTACCGCCGGGCCCGTCGCGCCTTCATCGGCAAGCGCACCGTCGCCCGCCTCATTGCACACGCGATGAACTTTCCCTGGCTGTTCGACCGGCTGGTCGCCCGCCTCGGCGGTCGCGCGAACATGGCACACACCCTGGTGGGCGTGACGGGAGAGTTCGTCCCGGCGTGCGCCGTACTGAACCCTGCCTTCCTCGGGCGCCTGGTCTTCTGATGACGCCACCTCCCGACGCCAGCCCGTCGCTCTTCCGCGAGTTGCTCGGCCGCTTTGCGACCGGCGTCACCGTCATCACCGCCACGAGCGACGACGGTGCGCCGCGCGGGATGACGGCAAGCAGCCTGGCCTCCGTGTCCCTCATTCCGCCGTTGAT
Source organism: uncultured Gemmatimonadales bacterium (assembly GCA_963798915.1). Taxonomy (GTDB): domain Bacteria; phylum Gemmatimonadota; class Gemmatimonadetes; order Gemmatimonadales; family GWC2-71-9; genus CAMLHP01. The sequence continues at coordinate 81,584 of CAWCVB010000010.1, forward strand.
TTCCGTCTGCATCGAACATGACGCCGACCTGCACGACCTGCTGCATCAGGCGCCGCGATTTGCCCTGAACATCCTCGCCGAGGACCAGGAGGAGCTGTCCCGCCGGTTTGCCGGCTCGCAGCTGGCATCGTTTGATGGCGTGGGCTATCACACCAGCGAGAACGGCCAGATTCTCCTGGATGGCGCCGTGGCGCACATCGAGTGCGAGCAGACGGCGGCGCACGATGCGGGCGACCACACCATACTGATCGGCCGGGTGATCGGCGGCGGGGCGCGCGATGCCCGGCCCCTGCTCTACTTCCGCGGCGGATACGCCTCGCTCGGCTGATGGGCCTTACCCTGAATCCTGCCGGCGCGGAACTGCTGGATCGCCCCGATGCCAATCCTGGCCTGGTCCGCCAGTCGCTCCAGAATATTGCGCGGGCCAACCGCTGGTTCGGCGGAAGCTGGGCCGTACGGTGGGGCGTTGGACGCGCCCTGGCCTCGCTGCCGCCGGGGACCCGGCTGCTGCTGCTCGACGCAGGCGCCGGTGTCGGCGACCTGGCCGGCGAAGCTGAGCGCACTGGCCGCCGCCATGGCATGGCGCTCACCGCCTGGTGTGTCGATCGCCACCGTGAGGCCGCTCGGCTGGCGGCCGCCAATGCGCATGTGTCGCTGCAAGCGGATGCCGGCGATCTCCCGCTGCCCGCCCGCTCCGTCGATATTGTCCTGCTGAGCCAGCTGCTCCATCACTTCAGCCCGTCGTCCGCGGCAGTGCTGCTCCAGGAGGCCGCTCGCGTGGCCCGTCACAGTGTCATCGTGGCCGATCTGCGGCGCTCTTGGCTGGCAGCACTGGCCTTCCGGTTCGGCGCTCGCCTGCTTCGGTTCGACGCTGTCACCATCGAGGACGGACTGACATCGCTCCGCAGGGGCTTCAATCGTGATGAACTCGCTGCAGTGTTCGCGGCTGCCGGACTGCAGGCAACGGTGACGCGCCGGCCCGGCTGGCGTCTCGTCGCGCTGGCAAGCGTGGCGTGAGAACGGTGGATGAGTGCCATATCGCCGCCCCGGTCGAGGCGGTCTTCAGCGCAGCCTGCGAGGTTGCCGCCTGGCCTCGCCTCCTCTCGCACTACCGCAAGGTGACCGTGAAGCCGCACGAGGCGGACGGCAGCGCCGAGGTCGAAATGGCCGCGTGGCGCCCGTTCGGCCTGGGTCGATGGCCGGTCTGGTGGGTGGCGGAGATGAGGATCGATGACCCTGCGAAGACGGTGACCTACCGCCACATCAGGGGAATCACGACAGGGATGGATGTCGTCTGGCGGGTGGTGGCTGGCGAGCACGGGACCGACGTCTCCATTGAGCACACCTGGCGCGGGCCTGGCTGGCCCCTGATCGGGCGAGTCGCCGCGGACATGGTCATCGGTCCAGTATTCATTCACGGAATAGCGTCGCGTACCCTGGCCGGGCTTGCGGCGGTGTTGGAGACGCAGGTCCGCCATGGCGAGATCGCCGTGCGGCAACGGTAGGGCCGGCTCGCGGGCCGGCCCTACGCATCCACGTTTGGAATCAGGAATCCACAGATGACCGCATTACGCCGCGTCGTTGTCACTGGCATCGGGGCAATCACGCCCATCGGCATCGGCCGGAGCGGATTGACGGCCGGCCTCCGGGCCGGCCGGTCTGCCGTCCGGCCAATCACCAGGTTCGATCCCGCTCCCTTTCATTCCCAGATCGCCGCTGAAGTGACCGACTTCTTCGCCAACGATCACATCGAGGCGCGGAAGGTCAAGCGGCTCGACCGCTTCTCGCAATTCAGCGTCGCAGCGGCGCGGCTCGCGCTGACCGACGCAGAGCTCGATCTGGGCCGCGAAGATTCTGACCGGGTCGGTGCAATGATGGGCACCGCACTCGGCGGCGTGGCACACGGCGAGGCGCAGTCCCGGAAGTTCTATGCTGAGGGGCCGCGAGCCGTGGACCCGGGCCTGGCCCTCACGGTCTTTGCCGGCGCGGCAAGCTGCAATATCGCCATCGAATTCGGGGTCTGCGGACCCAATGCCACCAACGGCATGAGCTGCGCTTCCGGAACGATCGCGATCGGCGAGGCATTCCGGGCCATCGCCCTGGGGGATGCCGACGTGATGATCGCGGGCGGCGCCGAGGCGCCGCTGGCCCCGCTGTGCTTCGGCGCGTTTGCCATCATCCGCGCCATGTCGACGCGCAACGATGACCCGTCCCATGCCAGCCGGCCATTCGATGTGGCGCGCGACGGCTTTGTCATGGGAGAAGGCGCGGCGATCCTCATTCTTGAGGAACGCTCCCGAGCCATCGCGCGAGGCGCCCCCATCTACGTTGAACTCTGCGGCTATGGATTGACCAACGATGCCCATCACATGACGGCGCCTCGTCCCGATGGCCGGCAGGCCGCCCGCGCCATGCGGCTGGCCCTGGGGCACGTGGCGCCAGCCGAGGTTGGTTACGTCAACGCGCATGGCTCCTCCACGCCGCTCAACGATCCTACCGAAAGCTCCTCGGTGCGGCAGGTATTCGGTGACCACGTGGCGGCACTGCCGGTCAGTGGCACCAAGGGCTACTATGGCCACGCTCTCGGCGCGAGCGGCGCCATCGAGGCGGCCATCTGTGCCCTGGCGAGCCGGGAGCGCTGGCTGCCGCCGACCGTCAACCTGGACGTGGCCGATCCCGCCTGCGACCTCAACCATGTTCGCGGCGCGGGACAGGATGCCGATCCCGAGTACCTGCTGAGCAATTCCTTCGGCTTTGGCGGCATCAACGCGGCCCTGCTGTTTCGCCACGCCGACGGCCGCTGAGCGCTTGTCCCTCGGCCCGGTCGCCCGTAGATTCGCCCCGACTCAACCTTCTCGCGAGGTCACTGCATGCGCGGTCTCAGTCGTCGGTTCGTCGCCGAGATGCTCGGCACATTCACGCTGGTGTACTTCGGCAGTGCGGCGGTCATCGCCAATGCCTATCCGGGGGCCGGCTTCGGGCTGCTCGGCATCGCACTGGTGCACGCACTGGCTCTTTCCATCGGCGTGACTGCGACCATGAACATTTCGGGCGGCCACCTCAACCCGGCCGTGACCATCGGGCTGCTGGCCGGCCGGCGGGTGGACTTCACGACGGCCCTGGTGCATCTCGCCGCGCAGGTGGCGGCGGCGCTGCTGGCAGCCTTGGCGCTCAAGGCCTCATTTCCGCACGGCGTGGCCAAGGTCGTCGGCTATGGTGTGCCCCAGCTCAACATCAACATCTCCATGGGCCAGGGCATCTTCCTGGAGGCCATCGGCGCCTTCTTCCTGGTGAGCGCGGTGTACGGCACCGCCGTCGCGCCGACCGCCCCGAAGGTGGGAGGCTTCGGCATCGGCCTCTCGCTGGTCTTCATCATCATGGCCCTCGGCCCGCTGACGGGTGCCGCGGTGAACCCGGCACGCGCGTTGGGACCGGCAATCGCATCGGGACAGTGGACCGCCCAGCTTGCCTATTGGATTGGCCCCATCCTGGGCGGAGTGCTGGCGGCGCTGGTGTGGGAGTTTTTCCTGATGGGCCGGCGTGGTGAGGAAGAGCACCTGAGGGCTGAAGGCTGAAGGCTGAGGGCTGAAGGCTGAAGGCGAGAAGGTGCGCTTTCAGCCTTCAGCTTTTTGCCTTTGGCTTTCAGCCCGCACCCTCATCCCCAACCTCACCCAGTATCCCACCAGCACCACCGCCGTGATGACATAGGCCGCCACCATGTATCCGCCGTTCTGCGGCGTCTCATGCATCGGTGTTTCCCTCCAGTTCCGTCTCGCGCGATCTCGCCAGCAGGCCCAGCCCGTAACGGGTGGTCACGAAGCCCACGAAGAGAACCAGGTCAACCAGGAACGCAATCAGCAGCGTCTGCAGCATTGAATCCGGCAGCGATGGCGCGCTGGGCTTGAGCACCACCGGCATGGGATGAATGGTCCGGAACAGGTAGACGCTGAGATGCACGAACGGCACCAGCAGGCACCCCAGGATCGCCACCACCGCACCATAGCGTGCCCGCTCGTCCGGATCGGCAATTGCCGCCCGGAGGGAGAGATAGCCGACAAAGAGGAAGAACAGGAACAGCGTAAGGGTGAGCCGCGCATCCCATTGCCACCATGCGCCCCAGATCGGCTTGGCCCAGAGCGGACCGGTCGTCAGCATCACGATGCTGAACACCACCCCGACCTCCGCCGCTGAGGACGCGAACAGGTCGAGGCGCTCATCCCGCAGCCAGAGGTAAAGCGCGCTGGTGATGCCAACGATGGAGAAGACGAGCAGCGACGTCCAGGCCGCGGGAACGTGCAGGTAGAAGATTTTCTGGGCCAGGCCCTGGCTGACTTCCATGGGCGCATACCGCTGGGCCAGCAGGTAGACGCCCGCCAGCAGCACCAGGCCGATGGTCGTGATGACCCGGCCCCGGCGCGCGATCGTGAGCCCACGGACTCTCTCGGCGATCATTCGTCGGCCACCGCGGGAAAAATGAGAATGGAGACTGTCACGAACACCACGTCGTACACGGCGAGTAACCTAAGCCAGCCATACACTTCGCTCAACGGACGATCCGCGAAGAGTCGTGCCGTCACCTGCACCGCGCCGATCAGTGGCGGAAGCATGAACGGCAGCAGCAGCAGCGGCAGCATGAGTTCGGCGAACCGGGTGCGGACCGCCATGGCGCTGAACAAGGTGCCCACCGCGACGAACCCCACCGTGGCAAGCACCGTCACCAGCGCGATCGGTCCCAGAATGTGCCAGACCGGGCGGTTGAAGAACACCACGAACAGCGGCAGCGCCACGAGCTCGACGGTAAAGACAAACGCAAGGTTGGCCAGCAGCTTGCCCGTGAAGATGGCCTCTCGCGCCACCGGAGCCAGCCGAAGCAGGTCGAGGGCCGCGTGCTCCTTCTCCATCCCGAACGCACGGTTCAGCGTGGTCATCGCCCCGAAGGCGAAGGTGATCCACAGCGCGCTTGGCGCCAGGTCCGCCAGGCCAAGGCGGGTCGGGTCCCGGGCAAAGTTGAACACCACCAGCACGAGGGCCGCGAACACCAGTGCCGACGTGAGCGCCGTCCGATTCCGGAACTCGACGCGCATGTCGCGTCCGGCAAGCGCCAGCGCCGCCCGCAGCGCCTCAACCACTGCGCAGCGGCTCGAGCAGGAGATCCATGGTGGCAGCGCCGGCCGCACTGGGCTCGTCCAGCACGATCCTGCCCGCCCGCAGGCCGACGACACGGGTCGCCACCGCCCAGGCTTCGGCGGGCTGGTGCGTCACGATGATCGTGATGCAGCCATCGGCCGCCGACGTGGTGATGAGGTCGCGCAGCGCGCCGCCGGCCAGCGCATCGAGACCGGTGAACGGTTCATCCAGCAGCAGCAGTCGGGGACCATGCAGCAGGGACCGGGCGATCGCTGCGCGCTGCTGCATGCCCCGGCTCAGCGCGGGGGGGCGGTCGTGCTGTCGGCCGGAGAGACCGGCGCGACCAATTGCCTCCTGCGCGACATCGCGTGGATGCGAAAGTCCGTGCAGGCGGGCGGCGAAAGTCAGGTTTTCGAGCAGGGTCAGGTCGTCGTGCAGCCAAGTCTGGTGCGCCACGAAGCCGATCGAACGGCGCGAGGCCGGGTCGCCGCTGCGCACCTTGCGTCCGTCCAGCAGCACTTGACCGCGGGTCGGGCGGGCCAGACCGGCGAGGCAGCGCAGGAGCGTCGTCTTGCCGGCGCCATTCGGTCCGACCAGCAGCAGCGTCTCGCCGGCTTCGGCCATAAGCGAAACGCCCGCCAATGCGCGGCGGGCGCCGAATGCACGCTCAAGGTCGGTGGCGGCGAGACGTGACCCCTCAGAGGGCCGCATCAATGCGGGCGCCGAGCTCGTCGAGGCGGAAGGGCTTTACGATGTAGTCGGTATAGGGAACGTCGAGCAGCTGCAATTGGGGCTCGATGCTGAGGAACGCGGTCGCAATGATCACGGGCAATTCCGGCTGGGACTGATGGATCTCGCGAAGCAACGCCACACCGTCAGTGTCGGGGAGACGCATGTCCAGGACAGCAACATCTGGCGTCTCTTCGGCCAGGCACGCCAGCGCTTCGGCGCCCGAAGTGGCAAACGTCAGATCGTACCGTGAAGAGAAAAATCGCTTGTAATGATTACGGAGGGCGGGTTCATCCTCGACGATCAGGATGTGCCGCCGAACCGGACGCTCAGCCATATCGGGAACCCGGGACCGGGCATATGCTCCACGTTCTGGACGCCGAGCGGATCGCAGCGGCGCCAGCCATCGTGCAACATTAATGGAAAGGATCGGCATCGTCCACCCGTTGTGGGTCGTGGGTCACGGGTCGTGGGACGTGGGCCTCATGACTCACGTCCGTCCCGGCTCCAGTTCGAAGAGATCGGCCAGCTTGGTCAGGGCCAGGAGAAACCGGAGCTCATCGTTAGGATTCCGGAGCACCACCGGCAGCCGTCGCCGGGCAGCATGGCGCTGCGCCAGCATGAGTGCTCCGAGTCCGGCCGAATCCACGGTCCGGGTCCCGGCAAGTTCAATTACGAGCGGCCCATCCCCCTCCGGAAGCGCATCCAGGGCTTCCACGGCGGCCCGCAGAAATTCGACGCGGGTATCGAGGCCCAGATTGACTGGGGCCGTAAGCGCACGCGCTTCCATCTGGCTGGCCTTCACGCTACCTCCCAGGCCCGATGAAAGCATCGCGCTGATCCTGCAAGCGCGGCCGGTCTGCGTTCGGCACCGAGCTATCCTGCGGCATACTTCCTGTGCCGTCAGGACCTCTGGTTTTGCGGCCCCGGATTACTCCGGGTGTGCTCTTATCGGGCAGATCAGATTGTCTGCGTCCGCAAGTGCGGGCGCACCGACCCTGAAGGCGAGACCAGTGCCAGCATCGTAATCTATTGACAGGCAAGGGATTGCAAGCGGTCCATGCGAGAAGTTGCAGATCGCTCCGCCGCAGCGTGCGGCAGGAATTGGAGATTCGCACTAGTTTCCCTGCTTCCTCACCCCGACGCCGATCATGACCGATCATCAGCTCGATACCCTGCTTTCCGAACACCGGCGCTTTCCGCCCCCAGCGGAGTTCGCCGCCCAGGCACACGCCCAGCCGGGCATCTACGAGGAAGGCCGCGACGCGCTGGCATTCTGGGCTGCCCAGGCCGGCGCGCTCGACTGGATCACGCCCTGGCGGCAGGTGCTCGACTGGCAGGAGCCCCATGCGCGATGGTTCGCAGGCGGCAAGCTGAATGCGGCCGTCAACTGCCTCGATCGCCATCTCGCCGGTCCCCGCCGGAACAAGGCGGCAATCATCTGGGAGGGCGAACCGGGGGACCGGCGCGTGATGACCTATTGGGACCTGGCCCGCGAGGTGGGCCGCTGCAGCAACGCGCTTCGCCGGCTTGGCGTGAAGCATGGCGACCGTGTGGCCATCTATCTGCCCCTGATCCCGGAGGCGGTGGTCGCCATGCTGGCCTGCGCCCGCATCGGGGCCGTGCACTCGGTGGTCTTTGGCGGGTTCAGCGCCGAATCGCTCCGCGATCGCATCAATGACGCGGAAGCCGTCGCACTGATCACTGCCGACGGGGGGTATCGCCGGGGACAGGTGGTGCCCCTCAAGCGGTTCGCCGACGAGGCGCTCACCGGATGCCCCAGTATCAGGAACGTGATCGTCGTGCGACGCCGGGCGGGTGGCGACGGCGACGAGGCCTGGGCTGAGATGACCGAGGGACGCGATCACTGGTGGCACCGGCTCCTCGATACCGAGTCAGGGACAGCCGAAGCCGAAACCATGGACGCAGAGGATATGCTCTTCATCCTCTATACCTCCGGCACCACCGGAAAGCCCAAGGGCATTGTCCATACCACCGGTGGGTACCTGACGCAGGCGGCCGCCACGACGAAATACGTGTTCGATCTCAAGGACGACGACGTCTTCTGGTGCACGGCGGACATCGGCTGGGTCACGGGTCACTCGTATGTCGTGTATGGGCCGCTGGCGAATGGCGCCACGGTCATGCTCTACGAAGGTGCGCCCGACTGGCCGTCTCGCGATCGCTTCTGGAAGCTGGTCGAGCGGTACGGCGTCACCATTTTCTACACCGCGCCGACCGCGATTCGCGCCTTCATGAAATGGGGTGCGCAGCACCCGGCCGGCCGGGACCTGTCCACCCTGCGGCTGCTGGGCTCGGTGGGTGAGCCCATCAACCCGGAAGCCTGGATGTGGTATCACACCAACATCGGCGGCGGTCGATGTCCCATCGTGGATACCTGGTGGCAGACGGAGACGGGCGGAATAATGATCACACCGCTGCCCGGTGTCACCACCACCAAGCCCGGTTCGGCTACGGTGCCCTTCCCCGGCATCAACGCGGAACTCGTCGATGCCCAGGGCACGGTGCTGGAAAGTGGTGGTGGATTCCTGACGCTGGCCCAGCCGTGGCCCGGCATGCTGCGGACCATCTACGGGGATGACGAACGCTACGTTGAGACATACTGGTCCCGGTTTCCCGGGCGATACTTTGCGGGTGACGGTGCCAAGCTGGACGATGACGGCTACTGGTGGGTCCTGGGGCGGGTGGATGATGTGCTCAACGTGGCGGGCCATCGGATCGGCACGATGGAAGTGGAGAGCGCTCTGGTGGACCACCCCTCCGTTGCCGAGGCGGCGGTCGTGGGTCGGAGCCACGAACTCAAGGGCCAGGCCCTCTGTGCCTTCGTGACGCTGAAGGAGGGCGGCGCCGCCAGTCCCGCGCTCAAGGATGACCTGCGAGAGCACGTCGCCACCAAGATTGGGGCCATCGCCAAGCCCGACGACGTGATCTTCACGGCGGACCTGCCCAAGACCCGCAGCGGGAAGATCATGCGACGCCTGCTCAAGGACATCGCCGAAGGCCGGACGCTGGGTGACACCACGACCCTTGCGGATCCGGCGGTGGTAGCACGGTTGAAGGAACAGTACGAGGAGTAAGGGGCCGCCTAGATCTGGATTTGCGCCCCCAGCTCGACCACCCGATTGGGCGGCAGCCCGAAGAAGGCCGTCGCCGAGCGGGCATTCCGCGTCATGACCACGAAGAGCCGCTTCCGCCAGTAGGTCATCCAGCGATCGCCGGCCGCGCCGCTGGCCCCGTGGCGGAAATGCGTGGCGATCAGCGTCTCCCGCCCAAGAAAGAACGAGGTCTGCATGATGCTGACCAGCCCCGGTGAGCCCTTGATGTCGCCGTCATCAAGCCGTCGGAGGACGGCCGGCACATTGGGCGTTTCCATGAAGCCGGTGCGCACAATAACCTGGAAGAAGCCTGCGCCGAGATCCCGGCTCTCGATGCGGTCGCGCTCGTAGACCGTCGGTACTTCCTCGGTGATGACGGACATGAGAATGACGCGCTCGTGCAGCACCTTGTTGTGCTTCAGGTGGTGCAGCAGCACCGGCGGCGCCACACCGGTGGCGCTGGTCATGAAGACCGCGATCCCGGGCACACGGGCGGGCTTGCGCCGCTCGATGTCCTGCAGGAAGAGCGAGAGCGGGAGGCTGTTCTGCTGCACGATGTCGCCCAGCTTGTCCCGGCCGCGTTTCCAGGTAGTCATCAGGGTATAGACCGCAGCCGCAACGGCCAGCGGGAACCAGCCACCTTCCTCGATCTTCACAATGTTTGCCGAGAAGAAGGCAACGTCCACGACCAGGAACAGCCCGGTCAGCAGCCCCGCATTGAGGCGGCTCCAGTGCCAGCGGTCCCGCGCCACCCGATGAAACAGCAGGGTGGTGATGATCATGGTGCCGGTCACGGCAATGCCGTATGCCGCGGCCAGATTGGACGTGTTCCGGAAGCCGAGCACCAGGAGGATGCAGGCCACGCCCAGGGCCGAGTTGACTTCGGGAATGTAGATCTGGCCAACCTCGGTATGCGAGGTGTGCACAATCGTGACCCGGGGACTGTAGCCGAGTTGCACGGCCTGCCGCGTGAGCGAGAAGGCGCCCGAGATGAGCGCCTGCGATGCGACGATCGCGGCGAACGTCGCGATGACAATCATGGGGTACTGGAACCAGCCCGGCACCAGTTCGTAGAACGGGTTGACCGCCAGTGCCGGGGTTTCCAGCAGCATGCCCGCCTGGCCGAAGTAGTTGAGCAGCAGCGCCGGCAGCGCGAGGCCGAACCACGCCACCCGGATGGGGCGCTTGCCGAAGTGACCCATGTCGGCGTACAGCGCCTCACCACCGGTGACGACGAGCACCACCGCGCCAAGGATCAGGAAGCCCGCGAGGCGGTCCCGAATGAACAGGTCAATGGCGGCCCACGGGTTGAGGGCGGCCAGCACGCCCGGGTGCATGGCGATGCCGCGCACGCCGAGGCACGCGATCGACACGAACCAGACGATCATGACCGGGCCGAAGAAGCGTCCGATCCGCGCCGTCCCGTGGCGCTGGAACCAGAACAGAGCTCCCAGAATCATGGCGGCAATCGGGATGACCAGGTGCTGGAGCGCTGGCGCCTTGACCCGCAGGCCTTCCACCGCCCCCAGCACCGAGATCGCGGGCGTGATGACGCCGTCACCGTAGAGCAACGCGGCGCCGAACAGGCCGATGCTGATCAGCACCCAGTGCCCCTTGCCCCGTCCGCCACGCGGGCGCACCAGTGCCAGCAGGGCAAGGATGCCACCCTCGCCCCGGTTGTCGGCCCGCATGACAAATCCGATGTACTTGAACGAGATGACGAAGGCGAGCGACCAGAACACCAATGAGAGCACGCCGAGGATGTTGTCGGGCGTCGGCGGAATGCTGTGATGTCCGGTGAACGCTTCCTGCAGCGCGTACAATGGACTGGTCCCGATATCCCCGTACACGACGCCGAGCGCCCCGAGCGAAAGTCCGGCCAGGGCCTTGCCGGTAGGATGCTCCTTCTCGTGAGCGTGACTGACGGAGTGGCTCACGCCCGAGCGCCTGCCAGACGTCGCAAGTCCAGGATGGACACCAGGAAGATGAGAGTGATGAGCACCGCAGAGCCCACGCACCACCGGCAGATGGCGTGGATGACAAAGAGTTCGAGCGCCGTCAGGTAGAGGGCAAACAGAGTGCCCGCTCCGGAGAGCCCGGCCAGCCAGCGACTCGGCCAGCGCGCGAACTCGAGCGCCGGGCGGGCGGCCGCGAGGGCCAGCGCCAGCAGCACCAGATAGCCCAGCAGGCCGATGAGTGAGACCTCGACGCCAAGAAACCGGCTCCATGGTGACAGCTGCACCGTCTCGCAACTCCCGGTACCGCAGACCATGGTGCCAATCCGGCCGATCTTGTACAGATAGAGGTAGGCGGCCAGGAAGACACCCCCGAGCGCCAGCACGGCCGCAGCCATGCGATACTTCATTGTGCGGACTTGGCCGCAGTCAGCGAATCCACCAGCTGCTTGAGCTGGTCATAGCTCATCGCGTTGTAGAGGCGGCCTCCGATGAGAAAGGTGGGCGTGCCGTTCACGCCCAGCGCCACTCCCTCCTGATAGCTCGCCTCGATCCGCCCGGCGAAGCGGGCCGAGGTCATGCAGGCGTCATACTTGTCCACGTCGAGCCCGATGATATCAGCATACTTCCGGAACTGCTTTTCGGCCCCGCCGCCCGACCAGTCGGTCTGGCCCTCGTACAGGAGCGTGTGCATGGGCCAGAACTTGCCTTGCTCATTGGCGCAGGCCGCGGCATGATCGGCCAGGCGCGCGAACGGATGAATGCTCGAGAGCGGAAAGTCGCGATACCGCCAGCGGACCTTGCCGGTCTGGATCAGTCGCGCGCGGACGTCTGGAAAGGTCACGATGTCGTAATTGGCGCAGCCGGGGCACTGGTAATCGGCGTATTGCGTGATCTCGACCGGCGCCGAGTCGGAGCCCAGCAGGTAGCCCCGGAATCCGGCTGTGTCCGACGGGAGCACCACCACGTTTGCCGGGATGCTGGTTGTTGATCGCCTGGACATCTGCCAGCCGAGAAAGCCGAGACCGATGACCCCCACCGCGCCGATCGTAAGATAGAAGCCCTTCATTCCGTTGGGCGCTGCCGCCATGGTTCGTCATCCTCCGGCTCATCAGTGAGAAAATCCGGCTCTCGGGTCGCTTCATCGACGATCCGACGATTGTCCGCCGTCTCGGGCGTGTCGTAGGTCTGCCGCACTTCGTAATGAAACAACTCGCTGCGGAGCTCGCCCATCAATCGGAGCAATTCGGGAACTGCCGCGAGCAGTTGATCGTTCTTCTCAAGTTCGGTAATGCGTCCCGACAGCCGCCGCAGCAGTTCCTTCAGTCGTTCGGCCCGGTCCTTGCCATAGATTTCGTCGTGTTCGGTCATGGGATCTACCGCCTGATGGGCACCAAATGTAACCGAACCGGGCAGAAATCGCCGTTTCCCACTCGTTTGCACCAAAAGGTGCAACCTCACTATATTGCGGCCTCGAATCATCAGTCTCAAAGAAAAGGAAGGTGCATGAGCAAGAAGACGAATCGACGTGCAATGCCCTCGGCGTCCCCCTCGGTGTTCGAGCAGGCCCGGGACGAGTTATTCAGCCATATCCTCCGCTGCGGCGTCATCGACGCGCTGCCGGAGCACCAGAAGGACTGGTTCGACGATACCATGGGGTATCTGACCGACCGGTACGAGGAGCTGACCGCCGAGGAATTGAACCAGCTGCGTGTGCTGGGTGAGCGCTACTGCCAGCCGGTGCGCCGGGCCGAGCCCGTCGGCACCGCCTGACACTCGCCACGATCGTCGAAGGCCGGTGAAGCCGGGGCGCGACCCGTTGCGCCCCGGCTTCACCGGCCGCTTCATTTCCGGCCCGGAAACCATCGCGTCCGCCATCCCACGGCAAGGCGCACGCCTCCGCCCAGTCCCGCCTCCACTATCCAGCCGTGCGAGGCCCCCGGATTGGTCTCTGCCCCCACGATCAGTTCCAGATAACCGCGCGTGGCGTTCTGCTGCTCCACCGCCAGGCCACCGCCGCCATACATCCCCACGCCATGCAGCAGCCCCGGGTTGAGCAGAAAGTGTCCGGTCAGCTCCGCACGAGCGCCGACACCTCCGGCCCGTCCACCGAGCGCGGCGGCCAGGTTCACGCGAGTTCGATGGGTGACGCGCAGCGCACCAACAATGGCGCCACCGACCAGCGACGAGTCGCGAAGCAGCGCGAGCGTCTCGATCCCGAACTCCCGCGGCGCCTGCGCGGAAAGCATCGCGGGGAGCATGAGCAGGGTAAGCCAGGGAATCACGAAGAGACGAAGAACACGAAAGCACGAACGGTGGCCAATTCGTGTTTTCGTGCCCTTCGTGTATCCGTGCCTACACCAGCTGGATTTCATGCGTCACGGCGATGTCCGGCGCGAGCGATGCCAGCACGGAACAATATTTTTCGACGGAGAGATTGACCGCGCGTTCAGCCTTGAGCATGTCCAGCCCCTCGCCGGCGATCTCGAAGACGTAGTGCATTTTTTCGAATCGGCGCGGCTCGCGTTCGCGGCGTTCCCCGTGGGCGAGCACCCGCAGCGACGTGAGCGTCACGCGCATTTTCTCCAGGATCAGCACGACATCGGTCGCGGCACACGCGGCACCGGCAAGCAACAGTGCCACCACGGGGCTGGGTGCCTCCTTGGCGTTGCCATCCAGCAGGATGGTCGGACGGTCAGGGGCGCCGCCGCGGAAGCGCAGCTCCCCTTCCCAGGCGATTTCAGCATCGCGTGTCAGGCTCATTGTCGGTTTCCCTGTGACAGGATCAGTGCCCAAGCGGGTGGCGCGCGCTGGGGGCAGCACGCTGGTAGTCCCAGATGGCGTAGAGCGCTACGGCCGTCGTGGCCCAGGCCATCGGCCTCAGGTAGCTCGAGTTCAGCAGAAAGGCGAGCAGCGTGAGGACCTGCGCCACGGTCACCGCCTTGCCCCCGGCGCGAGCGGGAATCGCCGCCGGCCGGCCACCGGCCATGGTCATGACGAAGGCCACGGCCGCTACGATATCGCGCAGCAGGACACCGCCAATCTCGAACGGTTCCAGCCGGCCGGAGAGCGCCACCACGGCGAAGGCGCATCCCATGAACAGCTTGTCGGCGAGCGGGTCGATAAATGTCCCGAAACGCGAGGCTCCGAAGCGCCGCGCGATGAAGCCATCAAGCAAGTCACTGGCAGCGGCACCCGCCAGAATGACCAGCCGCACTGCCTGACTGGGCACCAGCAGAAAGCCCAGCGCCATGGGAATCCGGAGGATACTGAGGATGTCCGCCACAGTGATGCGACGCTCTTGCTCGCCCTTCCGGGCCGGACTAGCTTCTGCCAACTTCACCCTCGCGGGTCATGGAACGTCGCTCATGACGACCTGTCGTGAGCGTGCCGAGCGACAACGATACCCGTGTCCGGAAGTACTCTTCAAGGCGGGATGCGCGCCGTGGCCTGGACACAGCATTTTGGCGAACTGAACGACCTGCCGCCCCTGCGGCTCGGCGACGCAGACGCGCTCGGCGCGGTGCTTGTCGCCGCAGCCGGCGCCATGGGCATCTCTCCGCTGGGTGCGCCGGTGGTCCGGGCGGGCGGCGAGAACTGGGTCGGCGCGCTGGTCTGCACCGATGCGCACATCATCCTGCACGCGCTGCCCAATGACCGCCGCTGCATCGTCAGCATCGTGGGACGTGACGCCGCCATGGTGACCCGTGGCCTTGAGGTCATCAGCCGCCGGCTGACGACCGCCGCCCCGTAAGCTCCCATACCACCGCCCGGACCAGCCCGCGCGCGGCCAGCAGCAGCGGCGAGCCTCCCGAGAATGCCCCGGCAATTGCATAGAGCATGGCTGGCGGAAACGGCGCCTCCCCGGCGATGGCATAGACCGGGTCCCACCGACCCGGCCGAAGCCGCGCCTTGAAGCGGTCGAGTCCGGCAAAGTTATAGAACCGTCGGCCATGCAGTCGGACCCATCCGAGCGCAAAGCGAAGCCACAAGGGTTCGTGGCCTTCCACTCCTGCCGGAACATGGGCCGACAACGGTGCCAGACCCAGCGTGACAAACTCCGAATCCTCGCTCGCAAATGCCCGCATGGCGGCATCCACCAGTCGATCGGTCGTGCCATTGACCGCCCCGCTACCCCGAACGAACTGCTCCACCAGCCATCCACGTCGCGCGGGCACCGGCGAGGCAATAAGAAAGGCGATCATGCGTTGCGACCGCCGCGCCACGAAGACCCGGCGACCCGCGAGGCGCGAAAGCGTCTCGGGCTCGACCAGAAAGTGCAATGGCGGCAGGCCCCGCGTGGCGAGCCACTCGGTCAGGCAGCGCCGGAGTTCCGGATGCGCTTCGGCCAGCGCCACCGGCCATTCCTCCACCACCACGCCCTTGTTGCGCGCGCGATTGAGCTGTGCTCGTACCGACGCGTGCGACCGGCAGATCTCCCCCCAGCGCCGGGGATCCCAGACGGGCTGAGCACCAAGCACGGCCATCGCATGACTTGGCGAGTCGCGATAAAGTGACTCGAGCCTGGCCTCGGCACCGAAATAGCAGACCCGCAAGCCCGCCTCGCGCGTGGCCTGCTCAAATTCCGCCGCCACACTTGCCAGCCGGAGCAGTGGCGCCACCGGCGACCCGGCCACCACGCGTACCCCCGCCGCCTCGACGTACCCGACGACAGCATCACCCGATGCGCTGAACCAGTGGCTGATACCCGGATTCACGATCTGATACGCCGTGGCATTCCAGCCATGCTCGAGTACCAGGGCGCGAGCACGCTCGAGAGTCATCCCCTGGGCGGCTCGGTGCTCGATGCGTCAAACTCGAGCGAAGCGGAGTTCAGGCAATAGCGCAGCCCGCCGGGCGCGGGGCCGTCGGGAAAGACATGCCCCAAGTGAGCGGCGCAGCGGCTGCAGTGCACTTCGGTACGGGTCATCCCCAACTTGCGATCGGTGGCGGTCTCGATGGCCTCGCGGCTGACCGGGTCCGTGAAGCTCGGCCAACCCGTACCGGAATCGAACTTGGCGTCGGAGGCGAACAACGGCTGGCCACAGCCAATACACCGATACATTCCTTCCACCTGGTTGTCCCAGTACTTGCCAGTGAAGGCTGGCTCCGTGCCGGCTTGGCGGGTCACACGATATTGATCAGGCGTCAGTCGCGCTCGCCATTCGTCATCGCTCAGGTGCTTCCAGTCTGGACTGTCAGGCATCAGGACCTCAGGGGTTCGTCGGGCATCCATGGCACACATTCAGGTAGTGAGTTCCGTTCGGGCGTGTGATGCACTCACCGGCGCGCGCCTTCCGCGCACCATTCCCTCCGCTGCCACGCCAGAGCGAAGAGCATCAGCGGCCGTGGCCTGCACCTGCGCCGCGGTCACTTCCCGGAAATGCGACCCGGGATCATCCAGTTCCGCCAGCCCGTCGCCAATCATCCATGCCTCAAGGATCTCGCCCGCCACGGCGCCAGCACTCTGGCGGCGTACCCGCGTCTGCCCGTCGAGGTAGCGGATGGCACGCTGAAGCTCGTCCGCCTCCACCGGCTCAGTGGCAAATCGATCAAGTTCCTCGAGCATGGCGACCCTGGCCTCGTCCTCCCGCTCGGGAGAGGTGGCGATGTAGGTGACCAGTGCCCCGGCGCGTCCACGCTGCCAGGTGCTGAGCAGGACGGTGTAGGCCAGCGACCGCTTGTCCCGCAAGGCCTCAAAGAGACGGCCGCCGAGCCCACTCGCTATCGCGGCCAGCACGGTGGCAGCGTGTCGAGCCCTGTCCCGGCGCGCCGGCCCCGGGAACAGCATTGCAAACGCCGTCTGGGCGCGGTCGCGCTCGACGATGCGCTGGCCTCGAGTCTCAAGTAGCACGCCCGCATCGCCGCCGGCGCCAGCGTCCCGTGCCGGCAAGTCGGCGAAGACGGCGCTAAGTCGGTCGGCCAGCAGGCTTTCATCGCCATCCCCCACCGCGACGATTACCGGCCGGGACTGGCTGCGTGCATTCGCGAGCCATCGCCCGGCGTCGGCTGCCTCGAAGGTAGTCAGGGTCTCGACGGTGCCATGCAGCGGAAGACCGTAACCGGCATCGCCGAATCCGGCCCGAAACGCCAACTCGAACGGATAGGTGAACATGTCGTCAGTGGACTGCCGTACCTCCTCGATCAGCAGGTCGCGCTCCCGGCGGACCGCTTCCTCATCGAAGCGTGGCGCTTCCAGCACCAGCCTGAGGAGTTCGGCGCTGCCCTGCGCATGGCGACCCAGCACACCGGCGCCGAAGCCAAACCAGTCCGACGCGACCACGGGTGACACCGACCCGCCCTGTGACTCAAAGGCATAGGCAAGCTGGCGCGCGTCCAGCAAACCGGCGCCGCGAACTGCCGAACGGACGGCGAGCGCACCCAGGCCGGCCTCGCGCGGCGCATCGAACCGGGTCCGCGGATAGTAGAGACCCAGCGACACCAGTGGTACGCCCGGCTTCCGCCGCACCAGCAGGTCCGCCCCCTTCAGCGCGACGTGAAGCACACCATGCTCACGCTCGCGCGGCGCCGCCGGAGCGGCTGCGTGCAATGGGGGAGCCCAGCGCGGTACCAGCGTCGACGGAATGCCGCTCCCGCGGAACGCCTGCGCCAGGCGATCGGTCGTCAGGTCCTCGCCATCCTCGGTCGGCAGGTAGACCACACCCGCCACTGCGCCGGGATCGAGATAGCGCTCCGCCACGGCCCGGACTTCATCCACCGTGACCTGCTCGAGCCGCTGGTAGTCGCGGTCGAGCAGCGCCGTGTCTCCCAGGGCTTCGACCGACGCCAGCGCCATGGCGTGGCCTTCCATCCCTTCCAGCCGGCGGGCCCACTGGTACTGCAGCAGTGCGCGCGCCCGATCAAGGTCCTCACTGGTCGGCCCGGTGCTGGCCAGGCGGCGCACCGCTCCACCGATGCCGTCGAGCGCCTGGCCCACCCGAGCCGGAGGCAAGTCGGCGCCGATCGAGAAGATCCCGATTTCTGTGGGTGAGTAGTGGTAGGCGCCGACCCCCATGGCAGCACCAGTTTCGCGCAGCTGCTGGTACAGCCAGGCACCGCGGCCGGATGCCAGCACCGCCGCCGCGAGATCGAGGGGCACATTGTCGTCGTGGAGTGCGGGGACACCACGCCAGCCCAGAACCAGCTCCGCCTGCGCCACGTCGCCGCGCAGGGTTCTCACTCGCAGCTCGTGATGGGGCGGCTCCTCGGGCGATTGGTCAATGGCACCCGGTGCTGCCACCCAATCGCCGTAGCAATCCATCGCCAGGGACAGCGCGCCCTCGACCTCGATGTCACCCACGATGGAGACGATCACCCGGCTCGGCACATATCGAGAACGGTAGTAGCCGACGACGTCGCTTCTGGTGTACCCGCGCAACTGCTCCTCGGTCCCGATCCGCCACCGGCGAATGCGGTGGCGGTCGAACATCACGCCGTTCAATGTTTCGGCCGCCACGGCCGACGGCGAGTCCAGTTTTCGCTTGGCTTCCTCAATGATGACCTGCAACTCACGGCGCAACTCGTCGGCATCGATTGCCGAGTTGCGGAGGGCGTCGCTCTGGATGGCTAATGCGCGGGCCAGACCCTCGGGCGGGAGTACGACGTAATAGGCGGTATGGTCGTAGGCCGTGTGGGCGTTGACGTAACCGCCCAGCGCCTTGGTCTCTCGCGCCACCACTCCGGGCCCGCGCGTCGCTGTTCCCTTGAAGAACATGTGCTCGAGGACATGCGAAATGCCGACCTGGTCGTCCGGCTCATCGAAGAAACCGGCGTTCACATGCGTGACCACCGCGACCGCGGGGGCCGAGGCGTCGCGCAGCGCCAGGATGGTCAAGCCATTGGGGAGAACAGTGCGCCGGAGACCGGCGGTCCAGCGAGGAGAGGGAGCGGTGGTCATTCAGAAAGATAGGGGGGATGGGCGGATGCGGCGCGAGGACGACGATCGTCCGACGCGGTCATTGTGAGCGCCCATCCGCCTTCCCGCCTGCCCGGCTACGAAACGATTCTGATCACGCCGGCCGCGGCGCTGCCACGAACGAAGGCCTCCGGACTTGTGACTGGAATGACGACGCCGGTCTCGGTCTGGCCCCGACGCGCATGCCCCAGCATGAACTCGCTCAGCGACGCCGTCTGCCACTCACGCTCGGCATCCTTCATCTGCTGGAGAATCTCGTCCCAGGTTCCCCGCAGCAGGGTGCCGGCAAGGGTCATGACCTCGTGGACGCCACCATTGGGCGGGCGCCGCGGGGCATGCGGGTCCGTCAGCAATGCAGCGAAAAGTTCCAGCTGGGTCGGATCCCGCAGCGACCCATCAGGCTGCTGGGCTTCCACCTCCGCGAGGAGCATTTCCAGCGCATCGGGTTCGGCCGTGATCTGCTCCAGCCGGGACATCCAGGGTTCGAGCTCGGGATCGTCATCCGGCAGGCGGTACACACTCCGCTTCAGTTCAATGACACGCCAGAGCGCCAGCTCATCGAAGTGGTCCTCGGGGCGGGTGCGCTCCAGGTGATGCAGCGCGGCATCGCTCTCGCCGCGGTCGTACAGCATGTTCGCCAGGTAGATCCGCGCTTCAGCGAAGTCGGACTCCAGGGCCAGCGCGCGCCGAAGCCAGTACAGGGCATCGCCCTCCCGGCCCAGCCGGTGTGCCGCGTATCCGATCGACGCCGCCGCATCGGACGAGTCGGGATGCACCTGGCTGGCGAGCTCGAAGAACCGATGCGCCGGTCCGGTGAGTCCCTCCCGAAAAAGAGACCGGCCAACCTGGAGCATCAGGTCATGATCGTCCGAAAAACCGAGATCAAGGATTCGTTCGAAGGCACGGATCGCGCCGGCGCGATTGCCGAGTCGAAGCAAGGTCTCGCCCATGCCGGCCAGTCCATCCTCGTGATCCGGATCGAGCGCCAGCGCGGCTTCGAACGCACGCCGGGCCCACGCGATGTCCTCGCGCGCGAGGTAGGCATAGCCGAGACCGACCTGTAATTCGACCGCGTGGGGATAGAGCACGAGGCCTTCGCGAAGCACGGTCAAGGCGTCGTCGTAGCGTCCCTCGTTGTACAGCTGGTGGGCCTGCTCGTCAAAGTCGTCGGAGCTGCGAAAGGCATCCGACATCGGCGGGGCCTCCAAGGGTGGGAAGGCAGTGGGCTGTGAGGTATGGGCTGAAGGTAATGGGCTGAAGGCTACAAGCTGAAGGGAGCGGGTGGAAGGCTTCCCGGCCCTTGACGTGGAGCGCGACCCATTTAATTTACCGACCAGTCAGTTACTTAGGACGTTTCTTGATGGAACCAAAACCCGATTCCCCAATCCCCTGCTCCCGTGAACCACGCTGGCAGCGCCGTCCCGAGGACCGCCCCGACGAAATCCTGGCCGCGGCACTCCGGATCTTTGGCGAACAGGGCTACGCCCGCGCCCGGATCGAGGACGTGGCCCAGCTCGCCGGCGTGAGCAAGGGCACGCTGTACTGCTATTTCGATTCCAAGGAAGCGCTGTTCCGCGCCATGGTCCGCAAGCATATCGTGAGCCGGCTGGCCGATTTCCAGGCCAAGCTCGACACCACCGATGCCTCATCGACTGACCTGGTGCGCAGCTTCATCGCCGCCATGTGGCATACCCTGATCGACGACCGCATGGTGGACATCACCCGGCTGGTGCACCACGAACTGGTGCAATTCCCCGAACTGGCCCGCTTCTATTCGGACGAAGTGATCCTGGCGACGCGCCGCACACTCGAGGGCGTCATTGCGCGGGGCGTCGAGCGGGGCGAATTCCGGCAGGTGAAGCACGGCTTCGGCAGCCGGGGCACCCAGATGCTGCTGGTGCACGCGGCGAAGCTGCAGAGCTTCTTCGCCATCCATGATCCGGACGCGCTGAATGACCAGGAAGTCGTGGAGGGCGTCACCGATCTCATTCTGAACGGGCTGGCGGCCCGCCCTACCATCCCAGCACCATGACTCGACACTTCACGCTATTCGCGCTTGCGCTGCTTGCGGCGGTTTCACCGCTTGCGGCCCAGACCGCCGGCACCACGCTGCCGGTTCCCTTCACGCTCCAGGACGCCATGCAGCTCGGGCGGGACCACGGCGTGGCGGCGGCACTCGCCCGCCTCAACGCCCGGCTGGCCGAGTCACGCGTGGGTGAGCGGCGCGCTGACCTGCTGCCCAGCATCAACGGCGGGGCGACCTTCGCGCGCCAGACCACGAACCTCGACGAGTTCGGCATCAGCGAATTCACCGGCGTGACTGACCCGTTCAACATCTGGCGACTCACCCTGGGTGGCAGCCAGACGATCTTCGATGCGGCCGCACTGACGCGTGTGAGTGCGGCGCGCGACAGCGCCACCGCCGCCGGACTCGACGCCCGCGCCGCCGGCAACCTGGCCGCCGCATCCGCGGGCGTGGCCTACCTGCGCTACGCTGCGGCGCTCGAGACGGTGCAGGCGCGGGAAGCCGACAGCACCATCGCGGCCGCGCTCTACCAGCAGGCCCGGGATCTCCTCGAGGCCGGGGTCAGCGCCGCCATCGATGCCACCCGGAGCGAGGTCGCATTCGCCGCAGCCCGCACCGACCTCGAGCTCGCACGGAACCAGCGGGATCGCGCGCGGCTTGATCTGACCCGCGCGCTCTCGCTGCCTCCAACCATTGCCATCAGCATGCCTGACTCGCTGACGAGCATCGCCGCTGGACTGCCGAGCGATCCGGATTCGGCGGTGGCGCTGGCCTTTGCGCGTCGCGCTGAACTTGCGGCCGAAACGGCGCGCACACGCGCCATCTCCCGGAGCGCCACCGCCATACGACGCGAACAGCTGCCATCCCTCGCCGTGCAGGGTGCGGTGCAGGAAACCGGTCCGGACCTCGACCAGTTCTCCAGCGTGTGGCACGTGGAGGTCGGGGTCAAGGTCCCCCTGCTGGACGGGTTCCGGCGACAGCGGCGGATCGAAGAGCAGTCGTTGCGGCTGGATGCCCAGCGCCTGCGGCAATCGGATCTGGAAGTGCGCGTCGCCACTGAAGTGCGGAGCTCGTTGCTCGATCTGTTGTCGGCACGGCAGCAGGTCGGTCTCGCCCGCACCCGGCTCCAGCTGGCGCAGCAGGAACTGACGCAGGCACGGCAGCGTTTTGCCGCCGGCGTTGCCGGAACGGTCGAGACCTCGAACGCCCAGAGTTCGGTCGTGGCCGCTCGCAACGGACTGATTCAGGCTCACGCTGCGCTTGGTACCGCTGAAGTCGGCGCCATGCAGGCCATGGGCCTCCTGGACAATGCACAATGAACTTTTCATGGAATCATCATGGCAACTGACGTCCTGAACGGCTCCGACATCGAGCGCGAGTCGACCAGCACTCGAGAGCCGGCTGCGCCGCGGGCGCGCCGCCGCTTCAATCCATTGCTCATCGTCGTGGTTATCGGCGCCCTGCTCCTGACCTTTGGCCTGAAGCGATACATCTACGGGCGAAGTCACGAATCCACCGACAACGCGCAGGTAGATGGCCACATCACGCCCATTGCGCCCAAGCTGGCCGCCTTTGTGGCCCGGGTCATGGTCGAGGACAACGCGCGGGTACGCGAGGGCGATACCCTCGTGATCCTGGACGACCGTGACGTGCGGCTCCGGCTGCAGCAGGCGCAGGCCGAGCTTGCCACGGCGCGTGCGGCAGCGGGCACCCGGGGCCTGGGCCAGGCCGAAGCACAGTTGAATTCCACGCGGGCCGCGGCGGCGGGCTCCAGGGCCAACGTGACGGCCGCCGAGGCCGCTGTGCGTCAGGCGGATGCCGACCTGGCCCGTTATCGCGGCCTCGCGGCCAAGCAGATCATCTCGGCCCAGCGACTCGATGCCGCCGAGGCCGCTGCGCAGGCCGCGCACGCCAACCTGGAGGCGGCTCGTCGCCAGGCTTCGGCGGGTGGCAGCAACGTGACGGCGGCCGCGGCCAATGTGCGGGCGGCGGATGCGCGTCTGGCCGCGGCGCAGGCGGCCGTGGACAACGCCGAACTGCAGCTCTCCTACACGGTGATCACGTCGCCGGCCGAAGGGGTCATTGCCCGCCGCAGCGTCGAGCCGGGTGAGCTGGTCCAGGTCGGGCAGCAATTGATGGCAGTGGTGCCCGATACGGGCATCTGGGTCACCGCAAACCTGAAGGAGACCCAGTTAAAGGACGTGACTCCCGGAGACTCGGCGGCGTTCTCGGTCGACGCCTATCCCGGCGTCGTCTTCCGCGGAGCGGTCCAGAGCCTCTCGCCGGCCACCGGAGCGCGCTTTGCCCTCCTGCCGCCGGACAACGCCACCGGCAACTTCACCAAGGTGGTGCAGCGCGTGCCGGTCCGGATTGACGTCGAGAATCCGGGAGCGGCGGAGCACCCGCTCCGGCCGGGCATGAGCGTCGAAGTCACCATCTCGACGCACTGACCATGGCGACCCTGGCACTGCCCGCCCGGCCCGCTCCACGGGACCGGGCGGAGATCTTCCGCTTCCGCTATGTGATCGCCTTTGCCGTGGTGCTGGCCAGCATGCTCGAGCTGGTGGACACCAGCATCGTCAACGTCGCGATTCCCCATATGATGGGCAATCTCGGCGCCACGATCGAAGAGATTGCCTGGGTGAGCACCGGCTACATCGTGGCCAACGTGATCATCCTTCCGCTCACTGGCTGGCTTTCGGACCGCTTCGGCCGGCGCAATTACTACACCGGCTCGATCATCCTCTTCACCGGTGCGTCGTTCCTCTGCGGCAACGCCCATTCACTGGAGTGGCTGGTGGGCGCGCGAGTGCTGCAGGGCATCGGCGGCGGCGCGCTCATTTCGACCGCACAGGCCATTCTCTTTGATGTCTTCCCGCTGCACGAGCGGGGCAAGGCGATGGCCATCTTCGGCATGGGCGTGATGGTGGGGCCCACACTGGGACCGACGCTGGGCGGCTGGATCACCGACAACTATTCGTGGCCCTGGATCTTCTACATCAACATCCCGCTCGGCATTCTGGCCGCCATCATGACGTGGCGCTACGTGCCCGAACCCGAACATGAGGTGGACACGAGCACGCCGGTTGACTGGGCCGGACTGGCGCTCCTGATCCTCGGCGTCGGCGCACTTCAGGTGCTGCTGGAACGCGGCGAGGCACATGCATGGTTCGAGTCACGCGAAATCGTGGCGGAAACCCTGGTCGCTGGCATCGCGATCATCGCCTTCTTCTGGCACGAATGGACCACCGACCACCCGGTGGTGAACCTTCGCATTCTCCGGAACCGCCAGCTGTTCGCCGGAACAGCCTTCGGGCTGGTCCTTGGATTCGGGCTGTATGCCAGCGTCTTTGCCCTTCCGGTCTTCCTGCAGACCCTGCTTGGCTATTCGGCCTGGGACACCGGCCTGGTCATTCTGCCGGGGGCCATCGCGAGCGCGCTCACGATGGCGATCGTGGGACGGCTGAGCAACAAGTTCGATGCCCGGGTCCTGATCCTGATCGGCGTGGCGCTCTTCATGTGGTCCATGTGGATGCACTACCACTTCACGCTCGACATCGGCATGGGTGATCTCTTCTGGCCCATGGTCTTTCGCGGGGTGGGGCTGGGCTTCATCTTCGTCCCGCTGTCACAGCTGGCGGTAGCCGATCTCAGGCCCAGCCAGCTGGGGCAAGGCACCGGCTTGTTCAACCTCTCCCGGCAACTGGGCGGCAGCTTCGGGATTGCAGTTGCCGCGACCCTGCTCACCCGTTTTACCGAGCAGAGCCGGGAGGCCTTGCGGGCTCATCTCGACATCAGCGAGCCGGCAACCCGCTCCTGGCTGGGCGGGGTGACGGCACGCATGCAGGCCCTGGGCGGGTCCGCCTCGGAGGCGCGCGAGCGGGCCATGACGCTGATCGAAGCCACACTGCACCGGCACGCGAGCATGATCGCGTTCGAGAAGGTCTTCCTGACGATGGGCCTGGCGTTTCTGGTCACGCTTCCGCTGCTGTACCTCTTCCGGACCGGGAAGACGATGGGCGGCCCGCCGGCGCACTGAGGAGGTCAACGGTCAACGGTCAACGGTCAACGGTCAACGGTCAACGGTCAACGGTCAACGGTCAACGGTCAACGGTCAACGGTCAACGGTCAACGGTCAACGGTCAACGGTCAACGGTCGCGCGAATATGCTCCCGGATGCGATGATCCGGTACTGTAGCTCTCGCATGCACCTGCCACAGTAGGGCATGGGGAACTACCGCGCGCTCGATGCCTGGCAGGCCAGTCGCACCTTGGCCGGGCTCACGTACCGGGCGACGGAGCGGTTCCCGCCTGCCGAGCGCTACGGCCTCACGGCCCAGATGCGACGCGCCGCGGTCTCGATCATGTCGAATATCGCCGAGGGAGCGGGTCGAGGCAGCGACGCCCAATTCCGTCCCTTCCTGCAGATTGCTCGCGGCTCTCTCCATGAACTCGAAGCCCAGACCATCCTGGCGAGCGACCTGGCATTCGGCAGCGAGGCTTCACTCGCCGAACTGACTGAGGCGACCCGCCAGACAGCCCGACTCCTGCACGGCCTGCTCCGCTCACTAAAGAACGCCCCCTAGCGACCGTCGACCGTTGACCGTCGACCGTCGACCGTCGACTCACTATGCCTCTCTCATGAACGAATACCGATAGTCCACTGGCGGTTCGAAGGTTTCCTTGATGCTGCGGGGCGACACCCAGCGCATCAGGTTGAGGATCGAGCCGGCCTTGTCGTTGGTGCCACTGGCACGGCTGCCGCCAAAGGGCTGCTGGCCGACTACCGCACCGGTGGGTTTGTCATTCACGTAGAAGTTGCCGGCCGCATGCATCAGGGCCATGCGCGCCTCCTCCACTGCGGCACGATCCTGCGAGAAGACCGAACCGGTGAGCGCATACGGGCTGGTTGCGTCCACCAGCGCCAAGGTCTCCTTCCACTTGCGGTCAGCGTAGACGTGAACCGTCAGCACCGGCCCGAATATTTCCTCGCACATCAACCGATAGGATGGATCCGCCGCCTCGATGAGGGTGGGCTCGATGAACCACCCCTCCCGGTCGTCGCTGCCTCCACCCGCCAGGACCGTCACGCCGTCATCCTTGCGCGCCTGCTTCAGGTAGCCGGTGATCTTCCGGAACGCCTTTTCGTCAATGACCGCGCCCATGAAATTGGTGAAGTCGGCCACGTCGCCCATGGAGATCGTATCCATCAACGCCACCAGCTGCTTTCGAACCCGGGGCCAGAGCGACTTGGGAACGTAGGCGCGCGACGCCGCGCTGCATTTCTGGCCCTGGTACTCGAACGCACCGCGCACCAGCGCCACACAGAGTGCATCCACGTCCGCACTGGCATGGGCCAGTACGAAATCCTTGCCGCCGGTCTCGCCCACGAGCCGGGGATACCCGCGGTAGTTCGCAATATTCTCGCCGACGGTCCGGAAGAAGCTCTGGAAGACCGGAGTGGAGCCAGTGAAGTGAATCCCGGCGAGGTCTCGATGCGCGAGGAGCGCCTCTGAAATCTCGGAGGCAGGACCGGGAACGAAGTTGATCACGCCCGGCGGCAGGCCGCATTCCTCGAGCAGGCGGAAGAAGTGCCAGTTGCTGAGCGTCGCCGTGCCGGCCGGCTTCCACACCACCGTGTTGCCGAGGATTGCCGGGGCCGTTGGCAGGTTCCCGCCGATCGCCGTGAAGTTGAACGGCGTTATGGCGTAGACGAAGCCCTCGAGCGGACGATACTCCATCCGGTTCCACACCCCTCGGGCACTCGTGGGCTGCTCGGCGTAGAGGCGCTCCGCGAAGTGCACATTGAAGCGCAGGAAATCGATCAGCTCGCAGGCGCTGTCGATTTCCGCCTGGAAGGCGGTCTTGCTCTGGCCCAGCATGGTCGCAGCGTTGAGTACCGGACGCCACGCACCCGCCAGACGATCCGCCGCCTTCAGGAACACCGCTGCGCGATCCTCGAATCGCCAGCTGGCCCACTCCCGCTGCGCCGACACTGCCGCGTCAGCCGCATCGGATGCCGTCCGCTTGTCGGCCCGGTGGACATTCGCCAGGACGTGGTCGTGGCGATGCGGACAGGTGACCTGGATCGTGGCGTCGCCGCGACGCTCTTCGCCGCCGACCACGACCGGGATATCGGCAACTTCGCCCGCCATCGCATGCAGCGCGTTCTTGAGTGTTGCACGCTCGGGCGAGCCGGGCGCGTAGCTCAAGACCGGCTCATTCTGGGGCTGTGGAATATTCGGTACACTGGCCATGAGGTCCTGTCCGGTGGGTGTGCCTGTGATGTCGGACGGGAATTATAGCAGGACGGGCAGGACGGGCAGGGGGTCGTCAGTCGTAGGTCGTCAGTCGTCGGTCGTCGGTCTGCGAGCTCTGTCATCCTGAGCGACGCGAAGGATCCACTCACCAGCGTCCGGACCCGGACCGGTAGATCCTTCGGCCGCTTCGCGGCCTCTGGATGACACCTGCCACGGGATCCACCTCAGGCATTGTCGCCGCAGGCGACACGCGCCGAGCAGCGGCCTTTAGTCGCGTGAGGACGAGTCACCTCGCCGTCTCGCCCGCCCTGCCCGCCCTGCCCGCCCTACCGATACGCCCGCACCGCCGTTGCCTTGAACGAGGCAAACACCACGGCGCCTGGCGCGAGTCCCAGCGCCTGGGCTCCGGCCGGCGTTACCTCCGCGACCAGTCGCGGCGCCGTCGCCAGTGCTACACGGATTCGCTCGCCGTGGGGCGGCTCGGGTGCCAGTTCCGTCACCTCACCGCGGAAGATGTTCCGGGCACTACCCTCCGGAGCAGCGCGGGACAGCACAATCGCGGTCGGCGGGACGACAGCAAATACATCGCTCGCTCCGCCTGGGTCCACGACGGTCAGCCGGCCATCCCCGGCGTCCAGCTCAGCCAATCCTGATTCAGGCCGGCTGACGATGACGCCGCGGAAGAAATTGGCGCCCAGGAACGCCGCCACCGAGTGCGAGCGAGGACGGAGCAGCAGCTCGTCTCCCGTGCCGTGCTGGACCACCTTGCCCCGTTCCATCACCGCAATCCTGCTTCCGAGTGCCAGGGCCTCGAGCGGACTATGGGTCACCAGGAGTGTCACGCCCTGACGCTCGGCAATGATCGCGGCAAGTGTCGAACGCAGGGCCGTCCGATTCTCGGGATCCAGCGCACTGAGTGGTTCGTCGAGAAGCAGGAGCGCCGGCCCGACCGCGAGCGCCCGAGCCAGCGCGATCCGCTGGCGTTCGCCTCCCGAGAGGCCCGCAATTTCGCGACCGGCCAGGCCGCCCGCACCACAGCGCTCCAGCAGCTCGTCCGCCCGGCGCCTCCTGTCGCGACTGAGGCCGAAGGCGACATTGTCCCGCGCGTTGAGGTGCGGAAAGAGTGAGGCCTCCTGCGGGACCCAGCCCACCGATCGTTCGTTCGCGGCCCGGTGGATCGACCTGGCCGTATCGGCCCAGCGCTGCCCGTCCACCAGGATGTGCCCCTCGTCCAGGGGATCGAGCCCGGCGAGTAGCCGCAGGACGCTGGTCTTGCCGGCACCGCTGCCTCCGGCGAGCACCAGCGTGCCGCCAGGTGGCAGCTGCAGCTCGGCTTCGAGGTCGAGCGCCCCGTGACGCCTACACAGTCGCGCGTCGAGCATTCGCACCGGACGAGAATGGAAGCCACGCGCGCACGGCCACCAGCACGCCACCGGAGATAGCCAGCAGGAGGACGCCTGCCGCCAGTGCTGAGCCGAGATCCTGTTGCAGCGCCGTATAGACAGCGAGCGGCATGGTCTGGGTGCGGCCGGGAAGATTTCCCGCGAATGTGATGGTCGCGCCGAATTCCCCGAGAGCGCGGGCCCAGGCCATGACGGCACCGGCGATCAGCGACGGAGTGGCCAGCGGGAGCATCACGCGCCGGAACAGTGTGAAGACGCCGCAGCCCAGCGTCGCGCCAACCTCGAGCAGTTGGCGGTCCACGGCCCGCATCCCGCTGGCGGCGGCCAGCGCAAAGAACGGAAAGCCGACAAACACCTGGGCGATGATGACCGCGGCGGGCGTGAACGGAATGCTCCAGCCAAGGGCGGTGACGGTCCGCCCCAGAAGCCCGGCGCGTCCGAAAGCGAGCAGCAACCCGAGTCCTGCCACGGTCGGCGGCAGGATGAGCGGAAGCACCAGCAGCGATTCGAACCAGTGCGAGGCACGCGATTGTGCCGTCGCCAGCCACCAGGCCACGGGAAGGCCGATGAGAACCACGATGCCAATGGCGGAGGTGCTCGTAGTCAGACTGAGTACCAGTGCCTGGCGCACCGTGGGCTCAAGCAGCTTCTGCAGCAGGAGCGACGGCTGGACCGCCAGCAGCAGCGCCAGCACCGGCAAGAGCATGAAGCCCGCCGCGAGACCAGCCAGGGCACCGCTGAACGCGCGCCAGCCTGGGCTCCGCCACGTCACGGCGCGGAGGGCTCGCTGGAGGCTGGCAGCTCAAACCCGTGACGCCGAAGAACCGCCGCGCCCTTCTCCGACCTGAGCAGGGCGAGAAAGGTTTGGGTGTTGCTGCTGTCGCCAGGAGTCGTAGTCCGGGCAATGAAATACTGTGTCTTCACCTCGTGGGCGAAGGGTACCGCAAGCTCACGCAACGCTCCCGATGTATCCTGCAGCAGCTGCGCCCGATACAGAATGCCGGCATCCGCCTCGCCGAGCCGTAGCTTGCTGGCGACCCCGGCGGCCGACAATTCCTGGGAGACAACACCAAGCTCCACCCGGGTGGCAAAATCCTCACCGTATCCGGGCAGGCGAGCCAGTCGCCGCAACAGCAGGCGCGAATAGCGGCCCAGCGGCACCTGCGGCGCAGCCAGCACGATCTTGGCGCCCGGGGACGCCAGGTTGATCGGCGACTTGATGAAGCCGGCCGAACCCGACCGTGTGGACATCACCACCGCGAGGCTGGAGCCCGCGAAGGCATCCGCTGTTCTCGCCAGTCCCTTGTCCTGGGCCGTCTTCATCCACTGTTCATCGGCTGTGACAAGCAGGTCGGCCGTGCCACCCAGCTCCAGCTGGGACACCAGCGATGACGAGCCACCGCCATTGAGGCGGATGACCAGGGAGGAGTCCCGCGCTCGCATGGTATCGGCCAGATCCTGGAATGCGGGTACCAGCGAGGAAGCGACAAAGATCGTAAGCGCGTGACCTGACGGGCTGCCACGCGATTCACCGCGACGGCAGGCCGTTGCCAGTGTCAAGAACAGCATCAGGACACGGGTCAAGCGGGAGGCATGCATTGGGCACCTGCCGAGTGGGAGCGCCGGCGAGATGGCGGGGTCCGCGTCATCGGCCGGGAGCGGACCATGGGTCTGGGAAGCGGTGGCCAGCAGCACGGGCGCACGACCACGCTGCCCTACTGGCGGCAACCGCTGCCTCCAAGCTAACATCTACCCGACTCATGAACCGGGACCATCAATGAACCGAGCTTTCCTGCCGCTGGCCCTCATCGCCCTGCTCGCCGCCTGCCCCACCTACGACGAGTATCCCAAGTTGAGCGACCAGCGCGGCCTGGTGGACGCCGATACCTATGCGCGCTACGGCAAGGAACAGGCACAGGCCATGGCCATTGCCAGGGAATACGGACATTTCCATCAGGGCGATACCCGGGCCGACTTGCAGGCGGCCGCTGAAAGCACGGTGGCCTACGCCCGAACTCTTCCGGACGTCACCGACATCACGGCGGACTCGCTGGGACATCGGGTGACCATTCAGTTCCGGAGCGGCTGGCGGACCATGGTGAACCCCATCGACGATGGCAAGCGCGGCAGCGACACCCCCAATCTTCCGGGAGCGGGCTCGGCCGGGCCCTGATGCCGGCCGCCGAGGTTGTCGAGGTCCGCACCACGGTCGCACGTCGGGAGGACGCCGACCGGCTCGCGCGGGACGCCGTCGAGGCACGGCTCGCGGCTTGCGCCCAGGTGATCGGCCCGCTTACCAGCCATTATCACTGGAAGGGCGTTCTGGAGCGGACCGACGAGTGGCGCTGCAGCTTCAAGACGTCCCGACGTCGATGGCCGGACCTCGCGCAGTTCCTGCGCCAACGCCATCCATATGAATTGCCCGAAATCGTGATGCTGCCACTGACCGGCAGCGATGAATATCTCGGCTGGATCACGGACGAGGTAGCGGGCTGGTAGGGGCACGGCACGCCGTGCCCCTGCGACCCTCGACCCGTGACCCACGGTCCGCGACCCGCGACCCGCGACCACCCGGGGGCGTCCCATGCATTCTCCCGCCACACCAGAACTGCTCTACCTGCTCTCGGGCGACGAGGAAGACTTCCTCGAGGCCTGTGCCGACCTGCGCCCGGCGGACATCGCTGACGCACTGAATGAGCTCCCGGAGGAGGCGGCCGCCCGCATCGTGGCGGCGCTTCCCTTTCACCGGGCGGTCGAGGTCTTTGACGAACCCGAGCTGGAACGCCGGGGCCGTATCATTGCCAAGCTGGCGCAGGAAACGGCGGTTGCGCTGCTGGAAGCCATGTCGGCTGACCAGCAGGTGGAAATCTTCCGGGACCTGGACGATGATGCGCGAAGCCGCCTGGAGCACGTCCTTGCCGCTCCCACGCGGGACGCACTCCGGCTTCTGCTCCGCTACCCGGAGACGACGGCCGGGGGCATCATGACGACCGAGTTTCTCTCGGTCCCCTCCGGCTGGTCGGTCGGCCGCGTGCTGGAGCACATTCATGCCGTCGGCGACGCCAAGGAGACGGTCTATGCCATCTACATCCTGGACGACCGCCAGCGCCTGGCCCACGTCGTTTCGCTGAGGCAGCTGATCACGGCGGAGCCGGAGGTCTCGGTGCTGAACGTGGGCGAGCGGCGCAAGCCGGTGACCTGCGGACCCTACACTGACCGGGAAGATGTGGCCCGGCTGATCTCCAAGTACAACCTGCTCGCCATTCCGGTACTCGATGATGCCCAGCGGGTCCTCGGCATCGCCACGGTCGATGACATCATTGACGCACTGGTGACCGAGCAAACCGAAGACGTGCAGAAGTTCGGAGGCATGGAGGCGCTGGACCAGCCCTACATGCAGATCGGCCTCGGCTCGATGATCCGGAAACGGGCTGGCTGGCTCTGCGCCCTCTTTCTGGGTGAAATGCTCACGGCCACCGCCATGGGCCACTTCCAGGGCGAGATCAACCGCGCCGTCGTCCTGGCGCTGTTCATCCCGCTCATCATCAGCTCCGGGGGCAACAGCGGCTCGCAGGCGACCTCACTCATCATCCGGGCCCTTGCACTCCGGGAGGTCGAAGTGCGCGACTGGTGGCGGGTCGCGGTCCGGGAACTCCCCGCCGGGCTCGCGCTCGGGACCATTCTCGGCTGCATCGGGCTTGTGCGCATCCTCGTCTGGCAGTATTTCGGTCTATACGACTACGGCATCCATTACGGCATCGTCGCGCTCACGGTCTCCCTGACGCTGGTCGGTGTGGTGCTCTTCGGCTCGCTGGTTGGCTCCATGCTGCCCTTCGTGTTGCGCCGGGTGGGCTTCGACCCGGCCAGCGCCTCGGCACCGTTCGTGGCCACCGTGGTGGACGTCACCGGCCTCGTCATCTATTTCACCGTTGCATCGCTGCTGTTGAGTGGAACCCTGCTGTAACCTCGACTGGAGACACGCATGACTGACGCGACCGCCGCGCCCATGGCCAGCCAGCCCGGCATCATGGACTGTGCCGAGATCTACTACGCTCCCAGCAGCGTCTTTGAACGCCGCCGCCAGGGCAAGTTCGGCATTCCGCTGCTGGTCTATGTGGTAGTCATGATTGTGGTCTTCTTCGCCACGCGCGACTTGATGAAGCCCCTCACCGACCTGCAGTTCAACAAGTCCATGGCGTCGACCATGGCCAAGAATCCTCAGATAACGGCCGAGAACCTCGAGAAGGGCCGGCAGTTCGCGACCAAGCTGGCGCCAGTGGGCGTCGTGGTCGGCTCGGCCGTCGTGCCCCTGATCGTCGGGCTCATCATCTGGCTGATTGCCAAGTTCGCCGGCGCCGGGCTGGGCCTCGCGCAAGGCATGGTGGTGGGCGTCTTCATGATGTTCCCTTCCATTGCGGAGTACATCCTCAATGCCATCCAGCTGGCGCTGATGGACGAGAGTTCGGTCACGACGACCTACAGTCTCAGCGTGGGACCCGCGCGATTCATGCACGACGCGTCACAGACCGTGCTGGCGCTGGTGGGACACATTGACCTGTTCACCATCTGGATGGCCTTCCTGGTCTACCTGGGGGTCAAGGTCATCGGCAAGACCTCCACCGGCACGGCGGCCACCGTTGCCATCGTAGCGTGGGTCCTCGGCGCGCTGCCGGCGCTCGCGGGCGCCATCCGCGCCGGCTGAGGGCAAGGCCATGTCCAAGGCGACACTGATCACGGTGGCAGCCGCGGTTGCGCTCGGCGCGGTGCTCTACACGGGCACCATGTCGTCGCAGAAGGTCGAGTGCTTCGTGGTGGTGACCTATGCCGGCCGCACCGACAGCGCCACGGCTTCGGCTGCCGACCAGGGCGCCGCCGAGAACCAGGCGCGCACCACCGCCTGCGGCACGATATCGAGCGGGATGAACGATCGAATTGCGTGCTCCAACACTCCCCCGGCGCGAGTCCGCTGCCGGGAACTGTGAGGGTGCAGCTCCGCATCCCCCATCCGCTCGCGCTGCTGGTGGCGTGCATCCTGCTCGCGGGTGCTGCGACCTGGCTGCTTCCTCCAGGGCGATACGCCCGCCATCACGACGACGTCACCGGCCGGGACATTGTCGTCGCAGGGACATATGCGCGGGTTGAGGCCGCGCCTGTCGGCCCCTTCGCTGCGCTGATCGCGATCCCCAAGGGTATCGGCGCGGCAGCGGATGTCGTGGCGTTCGTCTTTCTGGTCGGTGGTGCCTTCGCGGTCGTGGAACAGACCGGCGCGCTGCGACGCGCACTCCGGCGCCTCATCAGCGTGGTCGGCACCCGACAGGCGCTGGTCATTCCCATCATTTGTCTGGCCTTCGCCCTGGGCGGCGCGCTGGAGAACATGCAGGAGGAGATCGTTGCATTCGTGCCCTTGCTCCTGCTGCTGGTGCGAGGGCTCGGTTTCGATGCGTTGACCGCCTGCGCCATGAGCGTGGGCGCGGCGTCAGTTGGCTCCGCCTTCAGCCCCGTGAATCCGTTTCAGGTAATCATCGCCCAGAAGGTGGCGCAGCTCTCGCCTGGATCGGGCGGAACATTCCGGTTGATCGTGCTGCTTCTTGCCCTCGGGCTCTGGATCTGGGGCACGTGGCGCTACACCCGCCGGAATCGCGTTGCCGCGGAGCCATTGGTGCTTCACCAGGAGAATGACGCGACGGGGTGGCGGCTGGACCTGATTCTGGTCATGGTCATCGCCACCCTGGCGATGCTGCCCATCGGTTTCAATGTTCTGGGGTGGGGATTCGACGAGATCTCAGCCCTGTTCTTCATCATGGGCGCAGTGGCGGGGCTGGTTGCCGGCATGGGCATCAGCGGCACCAGCGAAGCATTCGGCGAAGGATTCCGACAGATGGCGGTGGCGGCACTGGTCATCGGGTTCGCCAAGGCCATCTCGGTGGTGCTGGACCAGGGACAGGTGCTGGACACCATCGTGCATGGCCTCGCCACGCCACTTCAAGGGCTGCCGCCCACTGCTTCGGCCATCGCCATGCAGGGTGTGCAGACGCTGATCCACATCCCGGTGCCCAGCGTGAGCAGTCAGGCCGTGCTGACAATGCCGGTTCTCGTCCCCGTGTCAGACCTGCTCGGCATTGCGCGGCAGGTCACCGTATTGGCGTACCAGTACGGCGCCGGCCTCTGCGAAATCGTCACCCCGACCAATGGCGCGCTGATGGCCATCCTCGCAGCCGCTGGGGTTCCGTTCGGGAAGTGGTTTCGCTTTGCCCTCCCGATGTACGGCTTGCTCATGCTGCTGGGCGCGTTGGCCATTGCGGTGTGGATGGTATGAAGACTATCTCACCAGCGCGTCGAGCACCCGTTCGTCGGCCAGTCCGGTATGCCGGCGCGACTCGGCGCCATTCCGGAATGCGATGAGGGTGGGAATGCCTCGAATGCCGAACTTCCGGGCCGTGGCCGGGTTGGCTTCGGTATCGAGCTTGAGGACCAGAACCATGCCTGATTGCCGTGCGGCAAAGGCGTCGAGTGCTGGCGCCATCATGCGGCAGGGGCCGCACCAGTCGGCATAGAAGTCGACGACCACTGGCACGGTCGTGCCGCTCACGACCTTGTCAAAGTCGCTGTCGGTCACCTTGATCGGCCGGTCCAGCCGAAGGGGCCGGTGGCACTCGGCACAGGTCGGATGCTCGCCGAGCCGGGCCATGTTGACCCGGTTCAGGCGACCGCAGAACGGGCAGCGGGCCACGGCGTGGCGTGTGTCTGTTGCGTCGCTCATCACATCTCCTGCGTACCTGTGGCCACCGCGGGCCGTCTGCCCGGCATCAATAATGCATCTGGACCTGGGGAGGAAACATTCAGACCGAAACGCGGGTTCCTGAATCATGAGTGAACTGACCATCCGGGAAATCGGGCAGGACGACGACTTCGCGCACTGGTTCCATGAACTGCTCGAAGCCGGAGCGGACGACGCAGCGGTCGGGCCCGCTGACGACCGTTATCTGGTGCTGTGCAACGAGATCGGGGACTGGATCGGAGGGCTGCGATTCTCCCTGCGTGGTGGCGTTGCGCAACTGATCGAGATTGGGATTGCCCCAGCGGCCCGGAGCCAGGGGCACGCCCACCGGCTGCTTGCGGCCTTCGAACGCCGCGCCACCGAGGACGGCGCCCATCTCGCTGAGTTCTGGACAGACGACTTTGGGGCAGAGGGGCTGCTCTCCGCCCTGGGCTGGCGCCGGGTGATGCTGCGCGATGCCTACCTGGGCGGCCGCCAGTGGCTGCTGCTCGAAAAGCCGTTGAATCAGGCCTGACCGCCAATCCGGCAGTCCGCCGGATTGGCCCCTCCGTTCCGTTCCGTTAGTATTCGGGCTGTACCTTGGCCGGCAATTTTGCCGGCTTCTTCCCGTGCCCGGGCGAACCATGGCATTGAGCGATTCCGCGCGTCAGCTGCTCTCCAAAGTCGAGGTCCTCAAGGACCTCGAGGCCAAGGTGCGGCAGCTCATGAGCGTGCACGAGGAGAAGCGGGAGCTGTGGTTTCCCAGCGAACTTATCGGCCCGGAACCAGATGAATCGCCCGACACACACCGGGCTGAGTTGCGGAAGCGTGCCGAGGGCATTCCGGACGCCGTGCGGGCCGCGCTGGCGCTCAACCTGCTCACGGAAGAGGGCCTGCCGCATTTTCATCGGCTGCTGGCGGTATATCTGGACGATGACAGCTACTGGCGTTCATGGAACAACCTCTGGACCGCTGAAGAGGACCGGCACGGCCAGGTCCTGCACGACTACACCCGCGAAGCGGCCATCTTCCAGCAGCGCCGCCTGGAGGAGATGCAGTTCGAGTACCTCAAGGCCGGTTTCCATCCGGCGTGGGACCACGATCCCTATCGGGTATTTGCCTACACCACGGTGCAGGAGCGGGCGACCCAGTTCTCGCACGCGGCCACTGGCCAGCTGATTGCCGAGTACGATGATCGGCTGTCGATGATCCTGGACCGGATCGCGCGCGAGGAGGCCCGGCATTTCGCGTTTTACCGCACGATCATGCAGGAAATCCTGGAACGGGATCCGGACCAGGCGCTCCAGTCCATGGTGCAGGTGCTGCCCAGCATTGACATGCCGGGGCATTCGATGCCGGGATTCCGCGAGATGGCCGACGTGATCCGGCGTTCGGGCATCTACGGCCCGCGGGACTACCTCCGCATTGTGCAGGAGCAGATCAAGTACTGGAAGATCGAGACCCTGGACGGGTTGTCGGAACTGGGGCAGAAGGCGCAGGAGAAGATCCTGGCGATTCCCGACCGCCTCCGGCGAGTTGCCGACGCGATCGAGACTCGCAGCCGCGCCAAGACATTCAGCTTTGACGTGGTCTTCAACCGGGAATTTGCCCTGGAATGAGGACTGCGCTTCTCGGGCTCGCCGTGGCACTTGCGGCCTGCGGCAAGCATGAGGCAGCCAGTGCCAGCGCCGGAGCACCACGAACCGCGGCCGATTCAGCCGAGGCCGACGCCACTGCACTGGGCCGCGAGATCTACCATCTTCTCGACCTGGCCGCCGACTATCGTGGTTCGCACCGCAATCGCCTGCCTCGCTCGCTTCGACAACTCGGCACTGACAGCCTCACCGGCACCATCGCGCGGCGGGTCGACGCCCGCGGCAGCGACTTTGTTGCTGGAGCGGCGTTCCGTGATCCGACTGGCCATTACTGGACGTCATGCGAAGGCGAACTCAAGGTGCTGGAAGATGCGGTGATCGGCGCCGGGCGCTATACGCTCACCTGCACCTCTCCGAGCGGAGAGTCGAGGGAAGTGCAGGCCGGTGGGGCGCTCGACTGACATGCTGCCATGGATCTACCTGGGTCTTCGCATTGCCATTGCCGCCGCCTTTCTCTTCACGCTGATTGTCGCCGTCACCCATTGGCTGGTACGCGAGCGCAAGCTGGCCGCGTTCGGTGTCTGGGCCCGCACCGTCCGGCGGGTCAGCGATCCGGTCCTCCAGCCCATCGAACGGCGGCTGGTGCGCTCGGGCGGCAATCCTCAGCAGGCACCGGTCTGGCTGGCCGGGCTCACGCTGATCCTTGGACTGGTTGCGCTGTGGCTGTTCCGCTGGATTGTCGGGACATTCGTTTCGCTCGTCTACCTGTCCCGGGGTGAGCCGCGGTTCTGGATCGCACAGTTGGTTCACTGGGCATTCTCCATCCTCGAAATCGCGATCATCATCCGGGTCATCGGCAGCTGGATCGGTGCGGGCAGGTACACCCGCTGGATGCGGCCGTTCGTGGTCCTCACCGAGTGGCTGCTCGCCCCGCTGCGACGGGTGATTCCGCCCTTCGGCATGATCGACATCTCACCGCTGGTTGCCTATTTCCTCCTGGTGATTGCGGAACGCGGGGTGATGAGTCTGATACTGTCATGAGTCGCGGGTCGTGGGTCGTGGGTCGTAGGAGCGGAAGGTGGCACTTTCCTTCGCTCGCTCTGCTCCCTCAGGATGAGGAGTGCGATGGGTTCGACCCCGCGTCTCGTGACCCTCGACCGCCGAGCCGCCGAGCCGCCGAGCCGCCGAGCCGTCTACCACCCACGACCCACCGCCCATGGCCCAATATCTTACCCTCCGAATCCTGGTCCAGCCTCGCGCCTCGCGCAGTGAGATCGTGGGTCCCCACGGCGACCATCTCAAGGTGCGACTCGCGGCGCCGCCAGTGGACGGCGCGGCCAATGAGGAGCTGGTGCGGCTGCTGGCCCGCGAACTGGGAGTCCCCCGCAGTGGGATCGAAATCGTGGGTGGGCTGTCCTCGCGCCGGAAGACGGTGAGGGTCAGCGGGGCACAACCGGATGCAGTGGAAAGAGCCCTCAGCCGTCCGCGCTGACCGTGCTTTCAGCCTTCAGCTTTCAGCCTTCAGCCTTCAGCTTTCACCCTTCAGCTTTCAGCCTTCAGCTCTCGGCCCTCAGCTCTTCGCTGAAGCCTATTCCAGCGCCGCTACCTCCACCCTGATCCGATCCACATCGGCTCGCAATGAAGGTTCGGGAGTGGCGCGGAGCGCCAGGTAATGGCCGTACGCCTGCCGCGCCTCCGCCTTATTGCCCGTGAGCTTGGCGAGCCGGCCCTCCTCGCGGAAGAGCGTAGACAGGGCCACCTGAATCCGCTGCGCCCCCGCATCCGCCACCGGCGCGCGGCGCCGGACGGCAGCGAGGGCCTTGTCGTATTCGCCGCGCCTGGAATAAAGATCCGCCAGTGTCAGATTGCCGAGCGTCACCGCCCATGAATTCCTGAAAGGATCCAGTACACTGGGCGAGTCCAGCTCGGCGATGAGCCGAGCGGCTTCCGGGCTCCGCCGCGCAACGGCCAGTCGGGCCGGCAGAACCAGCAGGCATACGTCGCCCAGTTCTTCACGTTGCGGCCCTGTCGTCAGGCGCAGCCGCGCGATGAGCGGTGGAAGCTGATCCCACTGGTTGCGCCCTGCCCGCCAGAGGCCCACCGCACAGATCGCGAGTTGCTCCGCCAGATCGGGCGGCGTGCGTGCGTCATCCAGATTTTCAATACGCGCGGTGAGGCGAGCTACGGTTTCTGCCGCCAAGGTGGTGTCGCCATCCCAGAACAGTGCGGCGAAGACCTGACTGAAATCGTGATAGAGTCCGGTGGCTTCCGCACCGGCGGCCATGCGCGCCACGCCGGCAGCTTCCAGTGGACGGCCACGATTGAGGGCGAGTTCTTCCCGGCGCTGGTAGGCCCGGACGAGATCGCCGGCAACCCCGGCCCGCCGCTGGAGCTCCGTGGTGGCATCCACCGCGTCCTCAATCCGGATCCCTTCCAACTGCGCGGCGGAGAGCAGGCGGTTGAGCGTCGCATCGGTCTGATCCGGAATTCTGGCATGGAACGCGGCCAGCTGGAGCGAGTCGCCGAGGGACGCCGCAATCAGCCAGCGATAGAACTCGGCAAGGTCACCATCAGTGTCCAGCGCCCGATACCGCGCGCCCAGCCGCCGCACAATTGCGGTGTCGCCAAGGCTGGCCTCGATGTCCAGCAGGTGGCCCAGCGCCGGCACATACGTCGAGTCTATCTCAAGCGCCTTGCGGTAGGACGCCGCTGCCCGGTCCCGCACCCCAGGCAGGCCGGCCCACGACTGCTGGTTCAGTACCCAGCCCAGCTGGAACCAGATGTCCGGGCGGTCAGGCGCGCGCGCTGCCACCGCATCGCAGATTTCGTAGTCGGAGATGGAATCTGGCACCGGCGTCGCTGCCAGGCGTCGGTCGAGACATGCCCCGAACTGCCGATCCAACGGAGGCAGGGTTGCCGCGCGTGATAGGAGCCAATCCGAAATCCGACTTCCCGCGGGGTCCTTCACCATCTCGCTCCCCATGATCAAGCCGACAGCCGCGAGCGTTAGCGAGGAGTCCTGGCTGAGTGCTTCCTTGTAATGCGCCAGCGCGACGCTGAACCTCCCGCTGGCAAAATCCTGCTCGCCCGCAATGAATGCGCGCGCCGCGGGGAGTGACGCATGCTGGATCATGGACAATCGCTCGTCAGGCTGACCGGCGAGCACTGCCATCAAGCCGGCTGCAACCCGGTCCGCGAGCGCCAGCAGACTGTCCCGGCTTCCGCTCACATTTGAAATTCGCGCCAGAACCCTTCCGTCGCTGGCGGCCTCGATCGTCGCCGTCACCGCCAACTGCTGGCCCGAGGTAAGCACCTGCCCGCGCAGCAGGCGCGGACTGCCGAGCGCACGGGCGAGGGTGCTCATGTCACGAGCCCCCAGGGTGGCTGGAGTGAGTTTCAATCGGTTGAGCGC
This sequence comes from uncultured Gemmatimonadales bacterium, assembly GCA_963798915.1. Taxonomy (GTDB): domain Bacteria; phylum Gemmatimonadota; class Gemmatimonadetes; order Gemmatimonadales; family GWC2-71-9; genus CAMLHP01. The sequence continues at coordinate 121,879 of CAWCVB010000010.1, forward strand.
GGCCCTCACTGCCGAGGGATCCATCGCCCGCGGCCCACCCAGGCCGGTGAAGCGGTCCGCCAGGAGATTCGACAGCGCCGACCCGGCTGAACTGGCGGCGGAATCGTCAGGGTCCGCCGCGGCGAGTGGAAGGATGGCGACGCGATTCATGTCAAGCGGGAGCCCGCGCGACCGGCGGGCCAGGACCTGCCACCCGATGAGCGTGCCAACCACCAGCAGCACCAGCGCTGCCACCCACGGCCAGCGCTTGCGAGACGCAGGCAGTGCCGGGGCCATGAGCGAGGAACGGCTCCAGGCCTGGAATGACTCGCCTCGAAGCACGCGGGCAAGTTCGCCTGCGTCGGGAAACCGGTCGGCAGGATTCTTGGCCAGTGCCCGGTGCACCGCAGCCTCGATGATTTCCGGCACCGAGTCGCGGACGGCACGGATACTGGGCACCCGCTCGACGGCATGACGCGCGAAGACCTGTTGCACCGACGCGCCGGTGAACGGTGGCTCGCCCACCAGCATCTCGTAGATGACACATGCGAGACTGTACTGATCGGAGCGCCCATCCAAACGGGTCGAGCTTCCGATCTGCTCGGGGCTCATGTACATCGGCGTACCGACCACGAGTCCGGACGACGTCAGCACTGCCTGGTCCTGCTCCAGCGCGTGCGCCAGACCGAAATCCGCCACCAGCGCGTGGGCGCCGCTCAACAGAATGTTGCCGGGCTTGATGTCCCGGTGCACCACACCCTGATGGCCGGCGTACTCCAGTGCGTCGGCGACTTCCGCGCCAATCCGGAGCGCATCCTCGATGGCTAGCTGTCCTTCGCGCCTGATCCGGACCGCCAGCGATTCTCCCTCGACGACCGGCATGACATAGTACAACAGGCCATCCGCGTCACCGCTGTCATGCAGTGGCAGGATGTTGGGATGATTCAGCCGGGCGGCCACCCGGATTTCGCGCAGAAATCGTTCGTGACCCAGCGAGGCGGCCAGATCGGGTGAGAGAGCCTTGATGGCGACTTCGCGCCCATGACGCTCATCCCACGCCCGATACACGACCGCCATGCCGCCGCGTCCCAGCTCCCCCCTGACCGTATACCGACCGGCCAGGGCGGCGCCGAGCCGCGCTTCGAGTTCACTCATGCGACTGATCTGCCACGATGGGCCAACCCTCGGATTCGAAGAACGGATGGCATGCGCGGCCCGGCCTCTCCAGATCCTGCTCCAGCAGAGCAACCCCCAACCTTCCCTTGTACAGCGACAAGTGCCCTGCCGCACTCCGCGCAAACGGCTTGGCATCGCGCTCCAACAGCAGGCGAGCGCGGTCCAGCCAGCGGGCATCGCCGGTCATCCGGTGAAGCGCGAGCAGGGCATAGCTGCGGCCTGCCAGTCCGCAGCACAAGTCGGGAAACCGGTCCGGTGCTTCCCATGCGCTCCACCCGCACCGTTCGGCCAGAACCGCATATCGGTCATTCCGAGTCAACTGAAAGGCAATATTCCAGAGATGTACCAGCCCGGCCGGCCCGTTGCACCACCCCGGAAGATCATGATGACTGCCAGTTCCGGGCACGTGGGGGAACTGGATGCCGCGGCCCCGAGGTTCCGCCAACCGTCCCAGCGTTGCCAGCGCCCGCGCGATGGCCTGAGAGGGTGCCTGCCGCGCAACCCGACACCAGCGGAGCATCGCGTAGAGCACTCCTCCCCAGCCATGGGCAATGCCGGCGTTGTCCAACGGGCCGCCCGCTGGAAAGGACACGAATTCCGCCAGCGTCGCACCCAGCCGGCGCATCAGCTCCTCTCCCAGGGCGCGCAGCAGCACGCGCGATGGAGCAAGCTCGGCCGGAGCCGCCTCCAGCAGCATCACAGCGCCCAACAGCACGCCCGCAATGCCATGGCCCAGTTCAACCCGCGTCTCGGCGGCAATATCCAGTGCGCAGAAGCGCTTGATTGCAGCAGCCATCCGTGTGAGCTGGCCAGATGCCTGGGCGAGGTGCGCGTCCACCAGAATCAGGCCAGAACCAGTAAAATATGGCGTCACGCTGCCGGTGACATCCGCTTCCAGTCCTTGACGGGGACTCAGGAATGCGCCGGAGCCACGGCTTGCCTGCTTTGCGGTTTCGCACCAGCCGGCCGCCGCCGAGAGCAGTTCCGGCTCGTTGCGCAGGACAGCCAACCGGTACAACCCGAACGCCGTACCGGCCATGCCATGCATCAGCGAGCAGCGCGGCGCCCCGATCATGCGAGCCCACTCCGGTGGAGAGCGCCGAGCCAATGTGCGCAGCCACGCGTCTGCCCGACTTTGGGACTGGATACGCACCGGCGTGCCAACCGGCGGAACTGTGCAACTCGCCAACGCATCGGCGAAGTGGCGCACCGAGCGAAATCGATCCGAGGCCTTCTGTGCCAGGGCCCGGCCGAGCACCGCCTCGAGCCCGGGCCACGGTGCAGCACCGTGGGCGGCGAATGGCAGTGGCCGCGCTCTGGCCAGCGCCTGAAGCATCACCTCGCGGTCCTGGGAGTCTCCCACATGCGGGGTGCCTGCGGCCATGTGGTACAGGAGCGCTGCAAGCGCAGATTGCTCGCCCACGGCGGAGAGCGGCGGTGGGGAAGAGCCAGCCAGCATGGCTTCGGCAAACTGGGGATCGGAGTACGGCAGCACCACGCCGCGATCCACCGGCCGTCGTCCCGGCGTCTTGCTGCACCCGAAATCGAGAATCGTAATCCGGCCCTGAGCGCTCACCAGAAGGTTTCCGGCGTGCACATCCCCGTGCAACACGCCCCTCGCGTGGAGGCGCGCATAGGCGCGCGCGATGGAGACCAGCAGGTGGAACAGCGGCGCGCGACCTGCATGACCGGCGCTTCGAAGCTCGCGCGCCCGTACCAATGGAGAGACTCCGCTGCGCCAGCCCATCACCAGAAATGGGCGGCCTTCGAGAGTGCCGGCAGACCTGAGTGCGGGAGCGCCACGGCCGCCCAGCAGTTCCAGCACATGCTGTTCCTGACGCAGGGCCCGACGCAGCCGGCGCTCGGAGCCGAGGCGGGCGATCTTCATTGCCACGACCCGCCCGCGGGAATCCCGTGCCTGATAGAGTTCGGAGTCTTCGAGCACCATCACATGGCGGACCACCACAAATCCGGCAATCCTCTCGCCCTTGTCCAGCGATGGCATGATACGGGAGGCATCGGGCGATCCCGCAGGCACCAGGAAGCGAGCCTCATAGCAATCGCGGAGCAGCGGGAATGAATCGGTCAGCGCCTGTTGCGGATCGCCATTGCTGCTGTGGGCGATGATCGCATCCGCGATGCGGGTAGGCGTCTGGAAGTGGCGAAGCAGTTCGGCAGCGTCCCGGCTGACCACTCTCGAAGACGCCCGGACCCGCGCCCGACCCAGCGCAAATCCGCCCTCCACGCGAGGCAGGCGCCGGCGCAGCCCGTCGGGAAGTTCGGCCAGCGGCGTCAGCAGGACGTCCCCGGGCAGGATCAGTGCGTCAGTGATCGCCATGCTGTCCCATCCCGCCGGCGGTGCCGACCACGACCGGGCTCCAGCTTTCAACATCGACAGCATCCAGCGACACGCGATCCATCGCGAATCGCCACGCCGGGACGATGCAGCCGCGGTCTCGAGCGGCCTGCGCGAGCGCACTCGCGAGGCGCTGGGTGAGCCAGGCGCGCCAGCTCTCGTCGCCAGCCCAGGGCGCTGCGCGGCCGCGGCCTGCCGGATCCACACCCCACGATATCAGCGCCGAGTCAAACAACTGTCCGGTGAACGGGACTCCCTGTGCTGCCACGCCGGCCAGATCACGGGAGAGTCTGCGGGCAGCCTGCAGCATGCCGCGCCGCGAACTGAAGTAGAGCACCAGTTTATCCGGCCGCAGAATGTTGTAGAGATCCCGTCCCACCTTCATCGAGATTGCACCGGCCACACGCGCAGCTGCGTGCAGCGACGGTCGCACCAGCTCAGGCATCGGACTCAGGTACAGCTTCCAGATCCTGCGGCCCGGACGAGGCAGCGGTGTACGGTCCCATGAGAGCCATGCGCCACCGGCTTCAGGGTCCGACGCCTGAAGCCGTGACCCGTGCGGCATGTCGCGCAGCAGTTCGCGCCCCAGCGCTTCCGCGTCGGGATACCGCTCCCGCCAGGCCGGCGTGGCCGGCAGCGTGTTGAACGCGTAGAGCAGCCGTGCCGATGCTGACACGTCCGGCAACTCGAACGCGGCGGTCTGCCGCAACGCGTCCAGCGAAAGCGTGGCCAGCGCCGAGGAGGGAGCGGGTCCGTCAGCGTTGGGGAAAAAGATCCGGTGTGCCGCGCCTCCGCTCACGTAACGCCGGCCCGCACGGATTTCGAGGACTCCATCCAGCACCAGCGCCTGAAGTGAGTGAATCGGAATCGAAGGGGGCGCCAGTCGTGGGTGCGCCAACTCGACAAAGAGCCGGGCGGTCGAGCGGTTCACCACCCGCGGCGCCCGGAAGTCTCCTGCCTCGGGAGTGAGCAGCCCACCGAACGCAGCGTGTGCCGCCTGGCGCACCAGCCACGCCGGCATCGGCTCGGGCAAGGCCTCCGGCGCCAACAGGCGGTAACCTGGCGCGGCCCGCATTTTGGCTGAGTGACAGAATGATTTGGACACAGCGATGAACGCGGCACCACCCATCCGGCGCACCGGCGTGCGCCGGATGGGTGGCTGAGCGTCGAGTGGTGGTCAGGCCAACGCGGCGTCGAGCTGGAGCCGCAGGTCCTTGAGACTTTCCGCGGCCAGGCCCTTGGGTTTGGGCTTCGCGGTGGTGTTGGTGCACGCGCCGCACTTGGTGGGCAGCTCGCAGTTATCCGCGCCGGCTCCGTTCGCCCAGGCCAGTTCGCCATTTTCCATTGCCTGCACTGGCATCATTATGTCCCTGCTCTCGAACCTGCTCATGGTCAGCCTCCGATCGCGTAATACTGCCCGGGCCCGCCGAGATGGCTGGTCCGTTCAAGGTCCGTTCTATTGAGAAAGGTGTGCCCCTTGGATATACCGGGCGACTTGAACGCCGTCAATGCCACCCTTGCCCGCCGGCCAATCCGGCGGTAAGTCACCTGCCGCCAAGCCAAGGGAGCCTGACGTGGCCGACACCGCCTTCGAGGTCCATAGCATCGCCTTTGCCTATCCCGGCAATCGCGAGGCAATCCCGCTGCGCGCTCCGGCAACCAATCACCTGGTCAGCGAACACCCCGAATGGATCCGGAACGAGCGCTCGGCTCCCGTGGCATATGTGCGGGGCGCCCGGCCTCACGTTCAGGTGGTTTTCCGGCGCCAGGCGGGGCCAAGGAGGATCACCTGCGTGGTCGGTGCCACGGCGCGAGGCGCCACCGCAGGGGTGCAGGCCCGCCGTGTCCGGCTGGAGTTTGACCGAAGCGGCCTGTCACGGCCGGTGCGATTCCAGCTCTCGCGCACTTTGCCGAAGGTGGTCGGGATCCGACGGATCCGCTGGGCCTGGTTCCGGCTGGTAGAGGGGAAGCGCCTTCCCGCCGGCGGCTCAGCACATGAGATCTGCCTTGCGTGGAGGCGGCCACGACCGCCAGCCGACTGGGCCGGCCCCGATTCGTTTCCCCGCAGCCAACCGTGGGTCTATGTGCCACTCATGCAGTGGACCTGCGCCTGGGCCGCGGGACGGAATGATCCCAAGGCCATCTGCGACACCATCCTGCGCAAGCTCCCGGCTTCCGGCCTGCGCTACGCTCGGCCAGCATGGGACGTTCGGACCATGCTCACGGCGGGGGGCGGGTACTGTGGTGGCTGGTATCGCATGTTCCAGGCAATGGCCGGAGCCCAGGGTGTGGAGGTCAAGCGCCGTGCCTTCATGGTCCACTGGCAGAATGAGAGCCGGCAGCGGGCCCGATGGTGCGCCATCGTCGTGCAGCACGCAGGGATCAACCGCGACGCGGTGGTGGAGGCGCCAAGCACCTTCCATGACGTCCGCCAGCGGCCGGTGCGCGGCGCACCGGTGCGCGTCACCACGCGGGCGCGGTACCGCTTCTGGGGTGCGCCAGGCAAGGTGAACGACGGCCACTGCCTCAATTTCCTTCGGTACAAGGGCGCCTGGCACCTGTATGATGCCTGTTTCCTCTCGGAGTCGGTCCGCCTGCCCGGCTTCTCCTTGCCTCGCTCCAATTCGACCCGTGCCGTGCCGGTCGGCCGGCTCGGTGCCTTTCGGACGCGATACCTGGATCGGGCCGTGAATTACATGCTGGGGTCATTCCGGAATGATGGGAAGCTCTATCGCACCATCCACCCCGACCCGGCCACGAAGCAGTTCGGCAAGGCGACGGTCACCAATGGATTGAGTATTCGGACGACGCTCGTGCCCGACCCGGGACAACTCATCTCCTTCTACTGGATCTGACCATGCCGCTAGCCCATCAGCACCTGCGACGCTGCCTGGCAGGCGGCCTGATCCAAGGCCGGCGCGCGACCTGGCAGCACGCGCTGGCGTTGTTGCACGCCGTCGCCGACGATCATTCCACCGAGTCCGAGAGCGTCCTGCGCGAGGTCGCGCTCTACGACGGCGTGCTCCAACTCGATACTACCGCCGGGCTGCCCCACGCCATGTCGCCGGAGGATGCAATGCGTTCCCTGGCGATCCAGGTGCTCGCGCAGTGGGACCGTAAGCGCCATGGCGACGTGATCCGGGCGGTGGGACGGAACGCGCGCAATGACGTGGTGGCAGCGATTGCGGGGGACAGGCGAAGCTGGGCTGAAGGCTGAAGGCTGAAGGCTGAAGGCTGAAGGCTGAAGGCTGAAGGCTGAAGGCTGAAGGCTGAAGGCTGAAGGCGGCGCGAAGATACTCTGCGTTCAGCGCATCGCGCATTGCGCTTGGCGCAAAGCCTTCAGCTTTCCGCGCTTCCCCGCTATACTGCACTCCATACGATTCCGTGGCGATTTGCGCAGCTTGCGGCCACGTTAAACAATCTGCTAAAACGCGTCCGCTCGGACCGTTTTGGCTCCGGGCGTTTGTCTTGTGGAGTCTCGATTGCCTTCAGGACCCGTTTCGCGTTTTACCCGCGCTTCCCGTCTGGCGCTGCTGCCTTCGCTGCTGACCGAGCGCATTCTGGTGCTGGACGGCGCCATGGGCACCATGCTGCAGCGGCATCGCCTCGATGAAGCGGCCTTCCGCGGCGAACGATTCGCCGACTGGCCTCGCGACCTGCGGGGCGACAACGACCTGCTGTCGCTGACCCAGCCCGACATCGTCTCCGAGATTCACCGCCAGTACCTCACGGCCGGCGCCGACATTCTCGAGACCAATACCTTCAATGCCACGAGCGTGGCACAGGCCGACTACGGCGCCGAAGCACTGGTTGCCGAGATCAATCGTGAGAGTGCGCACCTGGCTCGCGCCGCCGCGGACCACTTTGAACTGCAGCACCCTGGGCGGCCTCGCTACGTGGCCGGCGTGCTGGGACCAACCAACCGCACGGCCAGCATTTCACCGGACGTGAATGACCCGGGCGCCCGGAACACGTCGTTCGCGGCGCTGGCGCAGGCGTATCAGGAGTCGGTCGCTGCCCTGGTCGAGGGCGGTGTCGACCTGCTCCTGATCGAGACAATCTTCGACACGCTCAATGCCAAGGCGGCGATCTACGCCATCGAGTGCTACGTCACCGGGGGCGGGGAGCGGCTGCCCGTCATGATTTCCGGCACGATCACGGATGCGAGCGGCCGCACCCTCTCCGGCCAGACGGCCGAGGCCTTCTGGTATTCGGTGGCGCATGCCGAACCGATCTCGATCGGTCTCAACTGCGCCCTGGGTGCCCGTCAGCTCCGGCAGTACGTGCGCGATATCGGTCGGGTGGCGCCGGTATTCGTAAGCGCACATCCCAATGCTGGCTTGCCGAACGAGATGGGCGGGTATGATGAGACCCCCGAAACAATGGCCACCCAGCTGGGCGAGTGGGCGTCCCAGGGCCTCGTCAACATCGTGGGCGGCTGCTGCGGCACCACGCCCGAGCATATCAGCGCCATCACCGAGGCGGTCCGCGGCAAGGCGCCCCGTGCACGGCCCGACCTTCCCCGCGTCACGCGACTCGCCGGTCTCGAGCCACTGGTCATCGACGATGATGCGCTCTTCGTCAACGTTGGTGAGCGCACCAACGTTACCGGGTCGCGGCGGTTTGCCCGGCTGGTGCTGGAGGGCCGCTACGAGGAGGCACTCGAAGTAGCTCGGCAGCAGGTCGAGAACGGCGCCCAGATGATTGACGTCAACATGGACGAGGGGATGCTCGACGCCGAAGCGGCGATGAGCACCTTCCTGAAGCTGGCAGCGTCGGAACCGGCCATCGCACGGGTGCCGGTGATGATCGACTCGTCAAAGTGGTCGGTCATTGAAGCCGGCCTGCAGTGTGTCCAGGGCAAGGCCGTCGTCAACAGCATCTCCCTCAAGGAAGGGGAGCAGCCCTTCCTGGAGCACGCCCGGCTGGCCCGCCGTCTGGGTGCGGCAATGGTCGTGATGGCGTTCGATGAGGAGGGCCAGGCCGACACCGTGGAGCGCCGCGTGGCCATCTGCCGCCGGGCCTATGCGCTGCTCACCGGTGCCGGCATCCCGCCCGAGGACATCATCTTCGATCCCAACGTGTTCGCGATCGGCACCGGGATCGAGGAGCATTCGGGCTATGCCGTCGCCTTCATCGAGGCCACTCGCCGCATCAAGGCAGCGCTGCCGCATGTCCGGATCAGCGGCGGCATCAGCAACGTCTCGTTCTCGTTTCGCGGCAATGACGCCGTCCGCGAAGCCATCCACGCGGTCTTCCTCTATCACGCGATCGAGGCAGGACTCGACATGGGTATTGTCAACGCCGGCCAGCTGGCGGTGTACGACGATGTCGAGCCGGACCTGCTGGAGCGGGTCGAGGACCTGGTGCTTAACCGGCGTCCCGACGCCACCGAGCGATTGCTGGCGGTGGCCGAGACCGCGGAGTCGACGGCGCGGAGTGGTGGACCTGACCTGGCCTGGCGCGAGCGGCCGGTCAACGAGCGGCTGCGCCACGCGCTGATCGAAGGTATCGCCGACTACGTAGAGGACGACACCGAGCAGGCTCGGCTGGCGGCCAACCGGCCGCTCGATGTAATCGAGGGGCCGCTCATGGACGGCATGAATGTCGTTGGCGACCTCTTTGGGGCCGGCAAGATGTTCCTGCCGCAGGTGGTGAAGAGTGCCCGGGTCATGAAGCGTGCGGTGGCGCACCTCCTTCCCTACATGGAGGCGGAAAAATCAGGCCAGGCACGGGCCAAGGGAAAGATCCTGATGGCCACCGTCAAGGGCGACGTGCACGATATCGGCAAGAACATCGTGGGCGTGGTGCTGCAGTGCAACAATTACGAGGTGATCGATCTCGGCGTCATGGTGCCGGCGGCCAGGATCCTGGAAACGGCCCGCGAGCAACAGGTCGACATCATCGGTCTCTCGGGACTCATTACCCCGTCGCTGGAAGAAATGAGCTTCGTGGCCAGCGAGCTGGAGCGCGAGAACCTCTCGCTGCCGCTCCTGATCGGCGGGGCCACCACCTCGCGAGCCCACACCGCCGTGAAGATCGAACCGGGCTATCGCAAAGGCCCCACCGTGCATGTGGCCGACGCGTCGCGCGCGGTGGGCGTCGTGGGAAACCTGCTGAGCGAAGACCGTCGTGCCGACTACGCCGCCGGTATCCGTGAGGAGTACCGGCTCCTTCGCGAGGAACGGGCTGGACGACGCAGTGACGAACGGCGGGTGAGCCTTGACGCCGCCCGGGCCAACCGGCTGCGCCCCGATTGGTCGCGTGCGGTGCCCGAGCCCGGCTTCACCGGGGTGCGCCATCTGGAGCACTATCCACTGGCTGAACTGGTGGACCGGATCGACTGGACACCATTCTTCCAGTCGTGGGAAATGCGGGGGCATTATCCCGATCTCCTCACCGATCCGGTGCAGGGCAAGGCGGCGTCCGAGCTCTTTGCCGATGGTCAGGCGATGCTGCGGTCACTGGTCGAGGGTGGCACGCTTCGCGCCGCAGCCGCGTTCGGATTCTTTCCTGCCGTGGCGCGAGGCGATGACATCGTCATTCATGTCAACGGCATCGAGACTGTCTCACGGACGCTGCGGCAGCAGATGCTCAAGGCCGGCGGCCGCGCCAATCTCGCACTGGCCGACTTTGTGGCCCCCGAGGAACTGGGTATCCAGGATTACATCGGCCTGTTCGCCGTCACGGCGGGGCTCGGTGCCGCTGAGCTGGTGGCCGAGCGCCGGGCCGCCCATGACGACTACAACGCCATCCTGATCGAGGCGCTGGCCGACCGGCTGGCCGAGGCGCTGGCCGAGCGGCTGCATGAGCGGGTACGGAAGGAGTTCTGGGGATATGCGGCGGACGAAACGCTCGACAACACCGCTCTGATTCAGGAGCGCTACCAGGGCATTCGTCCAGCACCCGGGTATCCAGCCTGCCCAGACCATACCGAGAAGCGGCTCATCTTCGATTTGCTGGATGCTCCTGCCATCGGCATGACCCTGACCGAAAACTGCGCCATGTTGCCGGGCGCGTCGGTCAGCGGATTCTACTTCTGGCGCCCGGAGTCGCAGTATTTCGGGCTCGGCCGGATCGGCCAGGACCAGGTCGCCGACTATGCCGCGCGCAAGGGATGGCCCATCGACGTGGCTGAGCGCTGGCTGGCCCCCAACCTCGGATATGAGCGATGAGCCTCCGTGACCTGCTGCAGGACGGCCGGGTGCACGTGGTGGATGGCGCCATGGGAACCATGCTCTACGCCAGGGGCATCTTCCTCAATGTCTGCTACGACGAACTGAACCTCCGGCAGCCTGACGTCGTCCGCGACGTGCATCGCGACTACGTCAGGGCCGGCGCCGAACTGATCGAGACCAACACCTTCGGCGCCAATCCACTGAAGCTCGCCAGCTGCGGGCTCGCCAGCGACACCGAACTCATCAACCGGACCGCTGCGACGCTGGCACGCGAGGCAGCCGCCAGCCGCGCGCTCGTTCTCGGCGCCATCGGGCCCCTGGGGGTGCGGGTGGAGCCATTCGGTGAGTTGGGACTGGACGAGGCCAGCGAGGCATTTGCCCGGCAGGTTCTGGGGCTCATCGAAGGCGAAGTGGACGGCTTCATCCTGGAGACGTTCAGCGACGTCTCCGAAATCGGGGCCGCCATGCGTGCAGTGCGCCGCCATTCCGACCTGCCGATCATCGCACAGATGACCATCGGCACCGACGGACAGACCCACTATGGCACCGGCCCGGCGGCCTTTGGCCCGCAGCTGGTTGAATCCGGCGCGGACGTCGTCGGCGTCAACTGCTCGGTTGGGCCCCACGGGGTGCTGGAGGCAGTGGAACTGCTGGCGGCAGCCGTCAACGTACCGATCTCCGCCCAGCCCAATGCAGGGCTTCCCCGTGAAGTGGGCGACCGCAAGATCTACATGGCCAGCCCGGAGTACATGGCGGGGTATGCGCGGCGGATGGTTGAGGCAGGCGCCAAGCTGGTGGGCGGCTGCTGCGGCACCACGCCTGAGCATATCAAGTCCATTGCCAGCTTCGTCCAGAGCGTCTCGCCCCGGCATCGCTATGCTGCCCCAGCGGCGGTCGCGCACGACCAGGCCCACCAGCCCGTCCCCCTGGGAGAGCGGAGTGAGCTGGGCGCCAGGCTCGCCAGCGGGCAATTCGTGACGACCGTCGAGATCGTGCCGCCGAGGGGCATCGATCCGGCACCGATGCTGGCGCAGGTGCGGGCTCTCAAGGCCGCCGGAGTGAACGCCGTCAATGTGCCTGATGGTCCCCGCGCCCAGAGCCGCATGGGCGCACTGTTGTCGGCCCTGCTCATCCAGCGCGAGGTCGGTCTCGAGGCGGTCGTCCATTACGCATGCCGCGACCGCAACCTCCTGGGCATGCTTTCGGATCTGCTCGGTGCGGCGGCGAGCGGGCTCAACAACCTGCTCATCATCACTGGCGATCCACCCAAGATGGGCCCGTACCCTGATGCGACCGCAGTGTTCGACATCGACTCGATTGGTCTGACCAACCTGGTGAGTCGCCTGAATGCCGGCCTCGACCCAGGCGGGAACGATCTGGGCAGCACGACGCGCTTCGTGATCGGCGTCGGGGTCAACCCGGCGGCTCCGGACCCGGAGCGCGAACTCAAGCGATTCGGCTGGAAGGTGGAGGCAGGAGCAGAGTTTGCCGTAACGCAGCCAGTCTTCGATGTGGAGCAGCTGGACCGCTTCCTGGCCAGCGCCGCACCGTTCGGGCTGCCGATCATCGCCGGCATCTGGCCGCTCATCTCGCTCCGCAACGCGGAATTCCTGGCTAACGAGGTGCCTGGTGTGACGGTGCCTGATGCCATACTGGATCGGATGCGGCGAGCCAGCGAACTGGGCAAGGAGGCGGCGCTCGCGGAGGGTGTCGCCATAGCGCGGGAGATGCTGCAAGCGGCGCGGGAGCGCCTGGCGGGTGTCCAGGTCTCTGCCCCGCTCGGCCGGGTGCCGGTGGCGCTGGAAGTGCTTCGGTGACCGAATACGCACGAAAGCACGAAAGCACGAAAGGGTGACACGCCTTTTCAGCTTTTAGCGTTCAGCCTTCAGCCTGTTGAGGGCAAGCGCCTCTCGCGGTAGCTTCCGCCCGGTGACGAACCCGTACCCGACTCCGGAGCCAACCCCATGCAGGACGTAGCGACCGCCACGCAGCCGCTGACCACGCTTTCCGATGAGGAAGCCCTGTTCCGGGATGCCGTGCGCGAGTTCGCCGAAAGTGACGTGCGGCCCCATGTCGAGGAGATGGACGCGGCCGGGCACTTCCGGGAAGAGATCATTCCGAAGTTCTTCGAGCTGGGCCTCATGGGGATCGAGGTGCCGGAACAGTGGGGCGGAGCCGATGGGTCCATCTTCCTCGCCATGCTGGCGATCGAGGAGCTGGCTCGGGTGGATGCCTCGGCGGCCATCTACGTGGATGTTCACAACACACTGGTGAACAACTGCATCCTGCGTTGGGCCAGCGAGGAACAGAAGGCCCGCTTCTTTCCCCGACTCACCAGCAGCTTGCTCGGCGCCTTCGCGCTTTCCGAACCCAACAGCGGCAGCGACGCCTTTGCCCTGGAGACTCGGGCTGAGGAGCGGGATGGTCACTGGGAGCTGACGGGCCGCAAATTCTGGATCACCAACGGCGCCGAGGCCGGGCTTTTCATCGTCTTTGCCAATACCGATTTCAGCAAGGGATACAAGGGCATCACTGCGTTCCTGGTGGAGCGGGACTTTCCCGGGTTTACGGTGGGCAAGAAGGAAAACAAGCTGGGCATCCGCGCCTCCAGCACCACCGAACTCATCCTGGAGCAGTGTCAGGTGCCCAGCGAGAACGTCATGGGCCCGGTGGGTCAGGGGTACAAGATCGCAATCGAGACCCTGAACGAAGGCCGGATCGGCATTGGCGCCCAGATGGTGGGAGTGGCGCGGGGCGCGCTCGACGCCGCCACGGCGTACGTCAAGGAGCGGAAGCAGTTCGGTCGGGCAATCGCCGATTTTCAGGGCGTGCAGTTCCAGTTGGCGCAGATGGCCACCGACCTGGAAGCCGCCCGGCTGATGGTCTACAATGCCGCCCGGCTCAAGGATGCCGGCCAGTCGTTTGCCCAGGAGGCGGCGATGGCCAAGCTCTTCAGCTCCCAGACCGCTGACCGGATCACCTCACACTGCCTGGAGTTGTTTGGCGGCTACGGCTATTCCAAGGAATACCCGGCGGAGAAGTACTATCGCGATGCCAAGATCGGCACCATCTACGAAGGCACCAGCAACATGCAGCTGCAGACCATCGCCAAGGTGCTCCTGAAGTAGCATGCGGTCAGGGTGCTGCGGCGGCGCCGCAGGTTCGCGAATGGAACGTCGTTGCGCTGGTTGAGTTTACGGCCGGTCGCCGACATTTTCCCGTGGTGCGTTGTTTGCACTCTGCAAGCTTGCCGGTTCCCCCCGCTCCCCCACCAAGGCACGGAACCGCTGGCGGACGCTTTCCGCGGCCGGGAGGTTTGATCGCACCGTGAACAGTAGGCTTTCCACTGTCGTGACAACGAGTTACCGGGTCCGGGCAGCCCTCATGCTGACCGGGCTGCTTGCCTTTGCAGGCCGGGCACTGCCAGCACAGGAGCAGTATCAGGGCGTTCGCCAGAGCATCGCGACATGGTGGGAATCCGCCTCTCGACTTGCACCGGGCCACTGGGGAATCGCCGTGGCGGATCGCTCCGGAAAAATGATCTGGAGCAACGACGCCGACGATGAGCTGATCCCTGCCTCCACTGTCAAGCTCTTCACCACCGGCTTTGCCCGAAGCGTGCTGGGCAGTGACGCGCGCCGCGCCACGAGGGTGGTGGGTGAGGGCTGGATCGACTCGACGACCGGAACCTGGATTGGCGATTGGCAGCTCGAACTCAACGGCGACGTAACGCTGGAGCGCGGATCGGCGGCCGGACCGTCACTCTTCGACCTTGCCTCGCAGCTTCGCCGCCTGGGCATTCGCCGCCTGAGCGGTCCCCTCGATGTCCGCAGCTCGACGGGCGAGGCGAACGCCATCTGGCCCGATGTCTGGCCCACGCGGCATCGCGGCCATCTCTTTGCCCCGCTCGTCGGTCCCATCACGCTCAACGAAAATCTCGTCACCTTCGCAGTTCGGCCCGGCAGCAAGTCGGGCCAGCGGGTGCGTCTCAACAGCGCCGAGCCTCTGGGCGCCGGAGCCTTGCTGCGGATCTCGGCCAAGACAGTCGCCGGCCGGCGGAACCGGCTGCACCTGTCTGCCCAGTCGGACGGCTCGTGGCTCCTCAGCGGGACGCTGGGTTCCCGCGCCGGCTCCCGCACATACGCCGTCACCGCACACAAGCCGGTCGCGGTTCTGCACGCCGTGTGGGCTGCCGCGCTCGACCGGGCCGGCATTGACTGGCAGGAAAAGGGCCTGCCCGGACCCAAGGTGAAGCCGGAGGAGCGGGTACTGGCCGAGGTGACCTCACCCACGCTCGACTCGGTTGCCAGTGAGGTGAATCGCCGCAGTCTCAATATTGGCGCGGAACTGCTGCTGCAGTGGGCCGCCGGGCGCGGGCCGCAGGCGTCGGCTGCCCTGGTGGATCATATCCGGAGCGTCGTTGGTTCCGATGCGGTGGTGCACCTGGTCGATGGCAGCGGCCTTTCAGGACAGGATCGGGTGTCGCCGTCCACGTTCGTTGAATACCTGGCGCACTTCCCCTTGACGCAGGGCGGTCGGGATTTTGCCCAGTTGCTTCCGGCCAACGGAACCGGGACCCTTCGGCGGCTCAAGCAGGGCTTCCCCGATCAGGGGGTAGTCCGGGCCAAGACCGGCACCCTCAAGGACGTGGCGACGGTAACCGGGTATCTCGGCCGTCCGGAAGGCGTCCTGCTGATCTCGCTGATGTACAATGGCTCCAAGCCCTGGGTGGCCCGCCAGCAGCAATGGGAGCTCTTCCGCCAGCTGGGAGGCGACGGCGTGATCGTTCCGAGTGCCGGTGACATTGCCAGCGAGGATGCCCAGTATGGCGGCGAGGACGCGAAGTAGGGGATAGGGGAGAGGGGAGAGGGGAGAGGGGATAGGGAATAGGGAACGAAAGACAAAAGAAACGACCCTGATCGGAGGTGTTCCGACAGGGTCGTTCTGATGTAAGCACCTCCCCGCCCCAAGCCCCATACCCTACCCCTTACTGCCCCTGCTCCCCGCCACGATCAGCACGATGCCGCCGACCACGGCCAGGCCGCTCAGGATGGGTGATAGCGGCACACGTTCCTGCGATTTGCCCTCAACCTTCAGGGGACCGGCGTCGATAACGGTCTTGTTTCTGGTGAAGGAAAATCCGCCCGCGACGAACCCGATGATGCCAAGGATCAGGAGCAGAATTCCCACCAGGGTTGCGACCTTCATGCGGCCTCCTCAGGCAGGCTGGTTCAGAGTGGTCGCCGCCCGGAAATGACCCGGATCAGCACCACGACAATCGCAATCACGAGCAGGATGTGGATAAAGCCGCCAAATGTATTTGCCGTCACTACAC
Organism: uncultured Gemmatimonadales bacterium; assembly: GCA_963798915.1. Lineage (GTDB taxonomy): Bacteria > Gemmatimonadota > Gemmatimonadetes > Gemmatimonadales > GWC2-71-9 > CAMLHP01. The sequence goes on from CAWCVB010000010.1 coordinate 137,903, forward strand.
CGATCAGCCACAGAATGAGTAGAATGACGAAGATGGTCCAGAGCATTGGATTCCTCCGCGGAACAGATATTGTTCGGGCGCCCGGGCGCCTCGGTGAACTGTCCTGCTTTGCAAGGGTAGGCCCAGATCGGAACATTGGCCGTGAGCGCCGTCACGCGAATGTTGCGACGCTGGACGCTGCGGGCCCTCTGCCCTACTTTGCGGCTATCCTTGCCCACCTATTATGCACCTGAAACGTTCTGAGGGCCAGCTGGCACCGGCCAAGACCGCCCGGCTCGTCCATCTGGCGCTGATTGGGGGCGTTGTCCTGTTCGCGGCAGTCGCCTGGGTTGTGCCTACGGCAGCGACCACCCCGGACGCCGTCCTGCGCACGGTTCTGCCCGCGGCGGCGCTGATCGGCCTGTCCGGTGCGCTGCTGTTTCGCCGGCGGCTTCCGGCCTCGTCCCCTGACGAAACGGACGACAGCTGGTGGGTCCGTGCCATGCCAGTTGCGATGGTCTCATGGGTCATGGTCGAGGCTGTGTGCCTGCTGGCAAGCGTCACCGTCTTTCTTGCCCATGACCCGATGGGGCTGCTCTGGACCGGCGTCGGACTGGGTGGGTTCCTTCTGCTGTCGCCCGGCCGCCTGCGCGAGTCTGCCCGGAGTGCACCATGAATCCGATGAAGGACCTGCCGGACCATCACGACGCCGACCTGGTCCTGCACCTCTATGAGCTGCGCCGGGAAGCGAGAATGCGGGAGGCGCGCGACGTCATGTACCGCGACTACTGGCCGTCGAACGCCGACGAAGCCTGTGCCCCGATCCCACGAAGCCATCCGCTCAACCCGGCCTGGCGCCAGACCACGACCTACTGGGAAATGGTCTTCGGCATGGGCGAGCACGGCATCGTGCATCCGGGGTACCTGATCGAGAACAGCGTGGAAGGACTGATGCTCTTCGCCCGGGTCGAGCCGTGGCTTTCAGCAGTCCGCGAAGCATCATCCCCGCGGGCCTTCCGCCATGCCGAATGGGCGGCGACCAGCACCGAAACCGGTCGCACGCTCATGAATGAACTCCGGACCCGAGTCAAGAAAGTGATGGCCAGCCGTGCGCCCTGAGTCCCTTGCTTTTCTCAAGCAGCTGCTCGACCTCCCGGGGCCGTCGGCGTTCGAGCGTGTTCCCGCCCGCCGCTGGCGCGAGGAGGCGGAGACACTGGCCAGCGCTGTTGACGCCGACCCGACCGGCAACTCCTGGGCTACACTCGGCGGCCAGGGCCCCCAGCATGTCGTGCTGGCTGGTCACATGGACGAAATCGGCATCATGATTTCCTACGTGGATGAGTCTGGCTTCCTGAGCTTTGACACCATCGGCGGCTGGGATAGCCAGGTCTTCGTTGGCCAGCGGGTGCTGATCCTCGGGCGGAAGGAGCAGGTGGTCGGCGTGATCGGGAAAAAGGCAGTCCACCTGATGGACAAGGATGACCGCGAGAAAGTCTCCCGGGTGGAGGACCTCTGGATCGACATCGGGGCGCAGGGCCGGGAGGAGGCTGTCGCCCGCGTCAGGATCGGCGATCCAGGTGTCCTGGCCTCCAGTGTGCTCGAATTCCCCAATGGCCGGCTGGTGAGCCGCAGCATCGACAATCGGATCGGATCGTTTGTCGTGCTGGAGGCCTTGCGCCTGCTGGCGGCGGAACGGCCCCGCGCCACGGTGTCCGCGGTGGCCACGTCGCGCGAGGAAATCTCGGCCACCGGGGGCGGCGCCCGGCCACTGGCAACACGGCTCAACCCCACGGTGGCAGTGGTGGTGGACGTCACCCACGCGACAGATTGTCCCGGCATGGACAAGCGCAAGCATGGCGAGTACGCCTTGGGCGGCGGGCCAGTGCTGTCGCGCGGCGCCGCGGTCAACGAAACGGTGTTCGAGATGCTGGTCGAGGCGGCGGAGGCGGAGCAGATCCCCTACTCGCTCGAGGCGGCGGGACGCGACACTCGCACCGACGCGGAATCCATCTTCAATGCCGGCACCGGCATCGCGACGGCACTCGTGTCCGTGCCCAATCGCTATATGCACTCGCCCAATGAGATGGTCGCGCTGGAGGACCTTGAGCGGACAGCGCGCCTGCTGGCGGCGTTTACCAGGAAGGTGGAGGACGGCACCGATTTCGTGGTGCGATAGGGGCGTGACTTCCGGCCATTCTCTCAGCTTTCAGCACTCAGCTTTCAGCTTTCAGCTCTCAGCACCTCACGTTCAGCTCCCTCCCAGTGCTCTTGCCACCGCGTCACGCACGGTCGGATCGGCGTCGTCGCTCAGGGTCCGGAGTGCGGTCCGGGCGGCTGCACTACCCACCTGCGCCAGGGATTCTACGGCGGCCAGACGGGTGGCCAGTGGCTTCCGCCTGAAGATCTTGCCTCCCGGTTCGGCCGCCTTGGCCAACGCCTTCACTGCCTCACCCGACTTCATCCGTCCCAGCGCCAGGAGCAGCTCACGCACCAGTTCGGGTTTCGACTCGGTCTCGAGCGCGAGGACGACCGACATCGCGAGCCAGCGCAGGCGGTCATCCAGATTCTGCGCAACTGCCAGGCGCACCGCTGGCGAGGGGTCGCGCATGAGCGCGCGCAACGCCTCGGCCGATCCCGGCGCAGCGATCCGGGCGAGGGCCGCCGCAACCGACTTCCGCACCCGTTCATCGCCATGCTTGACGTGACGCCCCAATCGGGAGACAGCGGCCTCGATCCTGAGCTCGCCGCAGAGGTCGGCGACATTGCGGACGACGAACCACTCATCATGCGTCAGCATGTTGACCAGCAGGTCGGTGCCCTCGGTCATCTGGCGGAGCGAAGCATAATACGCCCGTCTGTCCTCCATCCGGTCGGCACTGGCGAGCAAACCCAGCAACGCCTCGGTCGCATCGGCACCGACGCGCTGCAGCACTATCTGCGCATCAGCACGTGCCTCGGGCGTCGCCACCATGCGGGCAAGTTGCTCCACCACTGATCGCGGCATCATCCGGCGGATCGCAATGCCGTAGCTCCGGGCGTTCGCTGAGCTGCGTGCCCGCGCCTCAGCTCGCACCACCGCGGCCATTGCCCCGAGCGCCGCAGTCCACTCCTCCTGCGCCACCAGGTCGTCCAAGGTTCGCACCACCTCGTTGAGGTGTTCCGGCACATCTTCGGCGGCCGGGTCTCGGTCGATGGCCTGAAGATGATCGGGCAGGGACTCGAGCCGGAGGGCCACCGAAGGACGCGCGACTTCCGCCGCCTGGTCCATGACCGCGTGGGCCACATCACCGTAGGCATTCCAGTCGCCGCCTTGCGCCGGGCCCTCGGGCGCAGGTGGCGAGAGCACCAGGATTTCCCGGACCGACGCATCGAAAGACATCGCCATCTCATGCAGCGACCGGTACCGGCCGGGCGGTTCCGCGAGGGCCCTCAGAACATCGAGCATCTGGCCCGGCCGGACCGTCGATGCAAAGCGCAGCTCGCCCACGCCACGATCCAGGAGGTGGGTACGGAGGCCCCCCACCAACGGCTGGGTATCGGCGAGTGGCACACCCCTCACACGAAGGGCATCGTCTCCGGCCCGCAGGTCGAGCCCTCGGCCACCAAGGGCGGCGAAGAGGAGCTTGTACCGCGCAGCCAATTCCTCCTTCGCGTCCGGGCGGTCGCGGAGGAGAAAGATCATGGAGGCCAGTTCGAAGGCAATCTGGGCGGGCGTGGTCATGTCAGCTTCCAAAGATTACGCATCCTCCCGTCTACGGCAACGCGAGGCGACAAACCCGACGGCGCCCTGAAAGCGCCACTCGCTGCTGGGAGCGCCCAGCGCAGCGGCAATTTGGGCCCAGGCAGGCAGGTCGGGCGCGCCACCGGTGCCAAGCAGCCCGGCCGGTTCGCCCTCCTGCGCTACGCGCCCCTGGGTCAGCATGAGGGCACGATCAGCCACCTCGAGAATGAATTCGCCATCGTGGGAGACCACCAATGCGGCGCCACCTGCAGCACGGTGCGCGGCGACCGCTTGCCGCACCAGGGCGCGTGAGTGCCGGTCCAGTCCTGCCGTCGGCTCATCCAGCAGCAATATGCGTGGCCTCAGCGCCAGCGCTCCAGCCAGCGCCACCAGCCGGCGACGCGGCGCCGGGAGATCATAAGGATGCACCGCCGCGACATCCGCCAGCTCCAGCAGCGTCAGCACCTCCTGGACCACGCCCGGCCCATTGCCGAGCCCCAGCTGCCGCGGTCCGAAGGCCACATCGTCCTCGACCGTGCTGGCAAAGAGCTGGTGCTCAGGCCGCTGAAAGAGAAAGGCCGCGTCCCCGGCGAGGTCCTCCGGCATCCTTCCACGGGTGGAACGCCCCAGCATCCGGACCTCGCCTGTCGCCGGATGCAGCAACGCCATCGCCAGGCGAAGTGCGGTCGACTTTCCTGCCCCGTTCGGCCCCAGCAGCGCCGCCACTTCGCCGGCCTGCACCGCGAGGCTGACGTCACTCAGCGCATTCACCTCCCGGCCCGGGTAAGCAAACGTCACCTGATCCAATTCGAGCAGGGCGGTCACCGCCAACGCTCCACTGCGGCAGCAATGGTGGTCGGGTAAGTCTTGCTGCTGAACGAGGGATCTCGCCGGGCCAGCGCCTGTGCCATGGCCGCTGCAGCGGTGCTCCCTGCCCCGGTATCCGACAGCGTGGGATCTGCCAACAGTTCAACCGGCGTGCCGTCCCGCGCAATGTGCCCGTGCTGCATCACCACGAGCCGGGTAGCCCAACCGGCCAGCCAATCGGCATCCTCACTTGCCACCATCACCAGCGCACCGCGGCCCGCTTCGGCAATCAGCAGCTGGGCCAGCGATTCCTTCCCGCGCGCATCGAGTGCGCTGCCCGGCTCGTCCAGCAACCACGCGTCAGGAGACAAGGCGAGCATCGACGCGATCACCACCCGCTGCTGCTCCCCACCGGATAGGGACGCGGGTCCGCGCGAGGCCAGGTGCGAAATCCCCACTCGCTCGAGCGCGCTCCGAACTGCGTCCTGGATGCGGTCGCGAGACCAGCCGAGATTGGCCGGCGCGAACGCGACTTCCTCGAACACCGTCTCGGCGATGCCTGAGAGCTGACTGCCGGGGTCAGCAGAGACGAACGCCACGCGGCCAAGAAGCCCGGCGCGCCCCTGCGGCGTGCCCGGATCCAGATCGAGCAGACGGCAGGATCCGCTCACCACTCCGCCGGTGTAGGTCGGCGCGAGCCCCGCGGCAACGAGCAGCAGCGTGCTCGTTCCCGCGCCCGGGGCACCGGTGAGCCAAGCCACAGCGCCATCATTGATTGCCATCGTGATGTCACGCAGGGCTGGCTCGTCATGGTCCCCGTAGCGAAAGCCCAGCACGCTTGCCTGGAAACCGCTCACTGGCAAACTCGCCACACGATGGCCGCAGCCAGGGCAGCGACCGCCACGCCGACCATGAGCCAGTCGAAGCGGCTCGCTCTCACCTCCGTGAGGGGCGTGCGATGGGCCGAGCCGGCAGCACGTGTATCAAGCGCCATGGCCCGCGCGTCCACCTCGCCCAGGGTATGCAGGATAAGTGGCAGCGTCACCGGGACCAGTGCACCTAGCCGACCGAGCGGGCGCCCACGGACGCGGAGCCCACGCGATCGTTGCGCTTCCAGGATCCTGGTGACCCTGCTGCGCAGCCTCGGCGCCGCCTGCAGGGTGGCCAGCACCAGCAGGGCCGCGCTCGACGACCAGCCGCGCGCCGCTGCAGCATCCAGAAAGCGCGAAGGGAGAAAGCCACGATATGCCAGCAACGATGCCAGGATGATGCCGGTGAGCCGAGCGCCTTGGGCCGAGGCGGCGAACCAGCCTTCGCCGCCACTCAGGACCCCATGCAGGAGGAGCAGGAAGATCCACAGCGGCAAGCTGAGCAGGACGGCAGCGCCTATGGTGCGGAACGCGCCCACGGCCAGCGCAACCAGCACCACCGCCACCAGCAGGGCCGCGGGCCCGATCGGTGCCGGCAGGATGAAGGCCAGCAGCGCGACCACGAACACCAGGCCGAACGGGGTGAATGGATGCAGACGCATGCCCTAGCGCCTGGTAGCGCGAGCGCCGAGCGCATAGCGAGCCATGATGCGGGAAGGCAGTCCCCGCAGCGCCATGCCGACGAGCAGGAACACGAGCAGCTTGTCGACCAGGTCGGTTCCGACACTCGCCGTCGTGACCGCACCCTGGCGCGAGAAGCCGAGGCCGGTGAGTGCCGTGGTCACCGCGGTGACGCCCGTTGCCGTGACGCCCTTGAAGACGACGTACGAGATAACGGAGGAGGCGAGTCCCGCCAGCAGGCCTGTCAGGAGGCCCCAGGCGGCCGAACGGGGTGCGCTGCGGAAACCACCATGCGTCGCGGCCACTGCCGCCAGCAGCGCGATCAGCAGCTGGATCAATCCGAAAGGCAGCCATACCAGCCCTTCATACAGCGAGCGCACCAGCTGGCTCAGCCCACCAGCCAGCATCCCCGCAGCCGGCCCGGCGAGCGCCGCCACCAGAACGGTGCCGGTCGAATCCAGATAGACCGGCAGCCCGAGCTGATTGACGATGAAGCCCATGGCCAGGTTCAAGGCCACCGCGGAGGGGATCAGCGCCAGCAGTCTTGGATTCACAGGCATGGCCCGGCGAAGGTGGACCTGTCTATATTCCGGCGATCGGGACGTCTGAAGTTTCTGTCCCGCGTCTCACTCCTGCAACCCTTGCCAGCTTTCCGTCCCGGATCTCTCTCTGATGCTAACGCGTAGTGTTGTGTTGACCGGTCTCGCGCTGCTCACGGCGGCAGTCGCCCCACTTTCGGCCCAGCGGACAGTCGTGGTGCCCGCCGGTCTGAAGGAGGATATCCGCTACCTCGCGTCCGACGAACTTGGCGGTCGGCTCACCGGCACGGCGGGCGCGGACAGCGCCGCCGAATATCTGGCCCGGCGATTCGCGGCGGTCGGCCTGCAGCCGGCCCGGGGTGGCTGGTTTCAGAACTTTGACGTCCTCGCCACGGCACCGGGGGCGGCGTCGACCGATCCGGACCAGCGCCATGCACGCAACGTCATCGGTATCCTGCCGGGACGGGACCCGGAGCTCCGCCGCGAAGCGGTGATTGTCGGCGCGCACTATGATCATCTGGGCGGCGGCGAATTCGGCAGCCTCGATCCCGACAGCACGGGCAGCGTGCACAACGGCGCGGACGATAATGCCTCCGGCGCGGCGGCGCTGGTGTACATCGCCCACGAGCTCGCCGCGGCGCCGCCGGCGCGCACCGTCATCTTCATCGCGTTCTCCGGCGAGGAGCTCGGCCTGCTCGGCTCGAGCTACTACGTCAAGCATGCGATCTATCCGCTGGATCGCACGACGGCGATGATCAACCTGGACATGGTGGGTCGCATGAGGAATCAGCGGCTCATCGTCTATGGCGCCGCGACGGCCACCCAGTTCCCGGCCCTGCTCGATTCACTCAACTGGTATCAGGGCTTCGACCTGCGCAAGCAGGGCGACGGCTACGGCCCCAGCGACCAGTCTTCCTTCTACGCCGCGCACCTTCCGGTGCTGCACGTGTTTACGGACCTGCATGAAGACTATCACCGCAGCACCGACGACTGGGAAAAGCTGAACTTCGAGGGGCTGGCACGGGTGATCGACTTCACTGCCGGCATCGCCTCCGCACTGGGCAACCGCCGCGCGCCCCTGACCTTCGTGAATGTGCCCGTCACGGCGCATGCCACCCAGCCGGGCGACTCCGTCGTCACCAGCGGCTATGGCGCCTATCTCGGGACCATTCCTGACATGAGCGGCACTCCAGGCGGGGTCCTCCTCAGCGGCGTCCGGGCCGGCAGCCCGGCGGATAAGGCAGGATTGCGGGCAGGGGATATCATCACGCGAATCGGGCCGCACCTGGTCCCCGATCTCCAGGGCATGACCGATGCACTCCGGAGTTACCGGGCGGGCGACGACGCGGACATTCTCGTGCTCCGCAGCGACAGCAGCGTCACGCTCCACGCCACCTTCGGCACCAGGAACTGACCCATGGCCATCCTGAAAGGTGACCGCATCGTTGCGGCGCTTCGGGGTGCCTTCGCGCGCGACATGCTTGGCGCCGACCTGCTCAAGTTCGCCGCCGAGAAGATCCGCGCCGCGGGGGCACCCTATACCTCGGTCTACATGTACATGGTGCACGACGATGAGCTGGTGCTCGAGGCGTTCGATGGCCGGGAGACCGACCACACCCGCATCGCCATCGGCAATGGTGTGTGCGGAACCGCAGTCGCGACCGGCGAGGACCAGAACGTGGGCGATGTCCGAGCCATCGAGAACTACATCGCGTGCAACCTCTGGACCCGGAGCGAGCTGGTGGTGCTGATCCGGCGGGGCGAGCGCATCCTGGGCCAGATCGACATCGACAGCGACGTGCCCGATCCTTTCACGGCCGAGGAAGAAGCGGAAGTCCGCAAGGTGGCGGACGCGCTCGCGGTTCTGCTCTGAATGGAAGTGACGTTCACCCGATCGGTGCGCGGAGTCGAGCTCTTCGAGCGGAGGGCCGGCACCGGCCCCGCCGTGGTGGTGCTCCATGGAGGGCCGGGCGCGGACCACGGCTATCTCCTCCCCGGCTTCGACCTGCTCGCTTCGGGCCGCACCCTCATCTACTACGACCAGCGTGGTGGCGGCCGTTCGCCAGTTGAACGCGACGTGCCGGTGGGTTGGCAGGAACAGGTCGCCGATCTCGAGGCGCTTCGACAGCTCTGGCAGCTCGAGACGCTCGCCATCGCCGGGTACTCGTGGGGCGGGCTCCTGGCCATGCTCTACGCGGTGCATCATCCGGAACACGTGAACCGTCTGGCTCTCGTGTCGCCGGCACCGAGCTGGCGCGGCGCCCGCGAAGAATTCGAAGCGGGAGATGCCCCTGAAAATCGGCAGCTGAAACATTGAGGATATAATTCTTTCTATCGTTCGGAAAGTTCGTGTAGTTGGAGAGGGAACCGCTGAATCCGCATCCTGTCAAAGCCGGCACACAGGGTGGTTCATCGAGATTGGACTGATTGGCCCAGGAAACGGCATCCTGAGGTGCCCCATTATTGTCATAAAAAGCAAACCAACCGCCGGCATTGGGAAACCATAGGCGCGAGCCGCCACCGAGGCATACACCGGTGCCATCCACTACGAGTTCCACGACATTTCCCCCGTTTTGAACGAGTCGATTTGCAGGAACGGCTGGTGCATTCAGCCCACGGATAAGCGCAAAGCCTGCCGGAGGAACAACGGTACCGGGAGGAATGGCATACCCACCGGGATAAGTCCCTCCGTCGTTGGTATTATTACCGAGATAAAAGCAGGAAATATCTATGGGTTCGCAGATATTCGGGTTGTAGAGCTCTATCCATTCTCCCCGCTGGCCGGTATTACTCCCCCAGAGCGAACCGTCATTGGAATTGGGCGACATCATCAACTCGTTGATGAGTATGCTGGGCCCGTTATAATCGCATGGAGATCCCGAGCAATTTGTATTTTCTGTTGTAGTTAGAGTAGCATCGAGCTGTCCGTATAAAAGTCGGGGAAGAATTCCGAAAAGCACCAATATTACCACCCTGAAATAATGAAAAGTATAGCATTTCTCCATATTTCAATGATTAATCCTCATAGTTTCATACGTTCTTTCGCGTAGTAAGTTTCGCAGTATCCCTTTGGGCGAAATGTGTGAATCAGGCTTTACTCTAAGGTTCAGAGACTTGTTTTGTGAAATTTAATCTTTGAGGAGTTTAGGGAAAGAGGTAGTTTCTAATTAGAACAAATCGTTCAAATGATTTTGTTAGTGCCAGTAGATTTCATCGGCCTTTATGTTCAATACTGACGAAGTTCGTTCCTCACTTGTCAGCACAAGTACTGACGATAAATGTCAGCACAAGTAGGTGAAAGGGTGGTGATTTTTGAATGGAATACATCCAAAATGAGTTTACTTCCGGTAGTGATTTGGGTTTTCTTTAACCGCGAGTTTCGCTGAGGTTTACTTGCTTCGCTTCGTTTACGCGGAGGGCGCGGAGGGTTCTGTGGTAGTTTCGTTTGTGGTGGGTCTTTGGTTGGCTACCGTTGTTTTTTGAACCACATAGAAACAGTAGAAAAATGAGGGGGAAGACCAGAGCGTGAGAAGTACATCCCAATGCCGACTCCTGAAAGGGTTCAGTGGGGGTGCCTACGTTAGACAATTCCCGCAGGGGCTTCACCATGTTTTGATCCCTTCCCTCCCATTGGATAATAAATAGAAACATTTATATTTGGGAGGCCGGTGTCCGTGATTTAGATAGGTGAAATAAACTCTTTTTGGGAGGTCGGAATTTAGATTTCCCAATTGTAAATACACTTTAAAAAATGAAACAGAAATTAGCAGTACTATTCTTAAGTATCATTGTTACTACAGGCTTATCTGCTCAGAAAACGACTTTTTTCAAGGATGAGAACCTGTCGAAAGAATCTTCAGAGAAGCAAGCAAAATTTAAAAAAACAGAATTCTATAAGGGAGATACACTTCTGATCCAGACTCGCCGGATGTCGGATGAATTGCTACTCGCAGAATCTAAATGGATACAGGACAAGGCGGTGGGTGTTTGGACAAAGTATGACTCGAGGGGAAACCTGATCTCAAGCAGAGACTTTAGCATTTTGGTGTATTCGAATGATTCGATTGTCGGAATGTATGATAACAAAACAGAAAATGAAGATTGTAAAGATTGTGAGGTTGCGTCCTACCCAACCGGAGAGAGTGGAATGTATCAATTTTTAGGAAAAACTATCAGGTACCCCTCAGAAGCTATAGACAGGGGAAATTCCGGCGTGGTTTACCTTCGATTTACCATTGACGAGGAAGGAACCGTAAAACCGTATTCGATTGTAAGAGGAGTCGACCCATTTCTCGACATGGAAGCCTGGCGCATAATTGAAAAAATGCCGAACTGGAATCCTGCAACAAAAAATGGTGAACCAATTGCATCTTATTTTACCTTACCAATCAGGTTTTCACTCAGGTAAAAGAGAAAAAAAGCAAGCTGATTTTATACGTTATATGGAATCCTCTAAGTCGCATGGCTGTTGCCCCCTCTCATTAATAAATATCGAACAATGGTTATGGTGATTGTAGTCAATCTTACCCGGCAATTTACGACGACTTTCTTTCACCGACTCCTGACCGATTCAGTCAGGATGCGCCTCCAGTTAGTAAGAGAAAGGTACCTCTTGTGTACTCATGCGAAAATTGCGCTGGTTTAATAAGCTTTAGCAAAAGCGCTTTTAAAAAACATTGCAATTCTGAATTCACCAATTTGAGTCGGGAAATTAACGAGCATTTTGAAAGATTTGCGAGAGTCACAAGGTTAACAGCTCTATCATCCTTAGATTTTTATTGTCCGGACTGTGGTATACCGACAAAATTCTTATTTCAATGTGGGCCATCAGGTTTTTGGGGGGAATTCTTTTTTGAAATAAAATATGCGCTCGTTTTAAAATCGGAGGAAAACAGGTAATATAAGCCTGCTTAGAATTTTCGGCGGCTTCACGCCCATTGATTAATGAAGGAAAAGTATATTTGAGAATTCGGAAAGGGACTGAACGACCAGATCTTACAAAGTTTATAAACCGAGAACAATGCCGAAAATTGAATTACAAACCGAAATAAAAGCGGACAAAGAAATCGTTTTTGACCTCTCGCGGAGTATTGATTTGCATAAAATATCCACTGCAAACACAAACGAAGAGGCCATTGCGGGAAAAATGAGCGGATTAATCGGGCTGAATGAAACGGTGACGTGGAGGGCTAAGCATTTTGGGATCAATCAGGAGTTGACTTCAAAGATCACGGCATTTGATCGGCCCAATTTATTTGTGGATGAAATGGTTTCGGGAGCGTTCAAAAATTTCAAACACGAACATCGCTTTGCTGACCTCAACGGTGGAACATTAATGACCGACTTTTTTGAATACGAGTCTCCACTGGGTTTTTTAGGAAAAATAGCGGACAAATTGTTTTTGGAGAAATACATGACGGCCTTGTTGACGGAGCGAAATCGGGTTGTGAAAGAGTATGCTGAATCTGAGAAGTGGACAGGAGTGATTGGTATAGAGAGAGAGAAGTTAATTCTTGGTGTTTGGTGGTTTTTAGTTTTTGGATAGAATACATCCAAGGTGTATCGAGAGAAGTGGATTAACATGAAGAAATTC
>CAWCVB010000011.1:0-94372 GCA_963798915.1 uncultured Gemmatimonadales bacterium
ACGCCGAGGACATCTCGTTGTCGTTGCCGTAGCGCCAGTTGCCGCCGACCTCGCTGCCGACCTCGAAGCAGTCGAAGCGCACGCCCCGCGCCTGGAGCACCTGCGCCGCGGTGATCCCCGAGGAGCCGGCGCCGACGATGCAGACCTGCGGCGCCCCGGAGAGGAGGCCGGAGGAGGCATCGGACGGCGGGCCGGCGGGCGTCATGGGTGCAGAGCCTACGACCGCTCCGGGTGGGTGGACAGGTAAGGTTGACCGGGGGACGATTCTCGACGACGCCCGCGAGGGCATGAACTTCGCCATCCGCATCCAGGACGACCTGTTCGGCCACGTCAACGGCGCCTGGCTGACATGGCCGAGATCCCCGGCGACCGCTCGTCGTGGGGCCCGTTCGTGATGCTCGCCGAGGCGGCCGAGGAGCACGTCCGCGAGATCATCGAGGACTGCGCCGCCGGCCGGGTCGAGGGCGACGAGGCCCGCAAGGTCGGCGACCTGTTCGCCAGCTTCATGGACGAGGAGCGCGTCGAGGAGCTCGGGCACACCCCGATCCTCCCGTTGCTGGAGGAGGTAGAGGCCCTCACCGAGGTCGGACAGCTGGGCGCGCTTCCTCGGCTCCTTCGAGCGTCGCGGCGGCAGCGGCGTGTTCGGCTCCTACGTCGACACCGACGACCGCGACTCCGACCGCTACGTCGTCAACGTGCTCCAGGGCGGGATCGGGCTGCCCGACGAGACCTACTACCGCGAGGAGAAGTTCGCCGAGATCCGGCAGAAGTACCTCGCCTACCTCGTGCGCCTCCTCACCCTCGCCGAGCGTCCCGAGCCCGAGATCACCGCAGCGCAGGTCCTGGCCCTGGAGACCCGGATCGCCAAGGGCCACTGGGAGCGCGCCGAGACCCGCGACGTCATCAAGACCTACAACCTCACGCCGCTCTCCGAAAGGGCTCGCTGGTGCCGAGCTTCGACTTCGACGCCTGGGTCACCGGGGTCGGCGGCTCCGCCGAGACACTGGCCGAGACCGTGGTGCGCCAGCCCTCCTACCTCGCCCACCTCGAGACCGTGCTGGCCGACACCGGCATCGAGGAGTGGCGCGCGTTCCTGACCGTGCGGGCGATCCGCACCGCCGCGTCGTACCTCTCCAGCCCGTTCGTGGAGGCCAACTTCGACTTCTACGGCCGCACCCTCTCCGGCACCCCCCAGCTGCGCGCGCGCTGGAAGCGCGGCGTCGGCCTGGTCGAGGGCGCGCTGGGCGAGGCGGTCGGCCGGGAGTACGTCGCCCGCCACTTCCCCCCGCGCTCCAAGCAGGTCATGGACGGGCGTGGCCAACCTGCTCGAGGCCTACCGCCGCTCGATCACCGACCTGGACTGGATGGGCGAGGAGACCAAGAAGCGAGCCTTCGAGAAGCTCGAGACGTTCCGCCCGAAGATCGGCTACCCCGAGAAGTTCCGCGACTACTCCGCGCTGGAGATCGACCCCGACGACCTGCTCGGCAACGTCCTGGCGGCCACCGCGTTCGAGACCAACCGCGAGCTGAAAAAGATCGGGTCCCCGGTCGACCGCGACGAGTGGTTCATGCTGCCGCAGACGGTGAACGCCTACTACAACCCCGGCACCAACGAGATCTGCTTCCCCGCCGGCATCCTGCAGCGGCCCTTCTTCGACGCCGACGCCGACCCGGCGGAGAACTACGGCGGCATCGGCGCGGTGATCGGTCACGAGATCGGCTACGGCTTCGACGACCAGGGCGCCCAGTTCGACGGCAAGGGCAACCTCAACGACTGGTGGACCGCCGAGGACAAGGCCGCCTTCGAGCTGAAGTCGAAGGCGCTGATCGAGCAGTACGACGGCTACGAGCCGCGCGACCTGCCCGGCGAGCACGTCAACGGCGCGCTCACCGTCGGGGAGAACATCGGCGACCTCGGCGGCCTCACCATCGCGCTGAAGGCCTACCTGATCTCACTGGAGGGCGAGCAGGTCCCCGAGCGCGACGGCCTCACCGGCGTGCAGCGGCTGTTCCTGAGCTGGTCCTACGTCTGGCGGACCAAGCGCCGCAAGGAGCTGGCGCTGAGTTCCTCACCACCGACCCGCACAGCCCGCCGGAGTTCCGCGCCAACATCGCGCGCAACCTCGACGAGTTCCAATGGACCACGACGAGATCGCCGTCCATGATGTGCTCCTCGATCATGGACTCGCCGGCCACACGCAGCGCGTAGTTGGGCCCGCGTTGCGGGAGCATCCCGTCGGGGATCGCCACGGTCTCATCGTGCATGAGGGACTCGATCGGGGTGCCGGCCGCCACCTTGCCGAGCAGGGGAATTTCCGTGGCGGACGCGGTGCCGCGCGGCGGCAGCACTTCAATGGAGCGACTTTCGTTGTAGGAACGATGGATGTACCCCTTGCGTTCCAGATTGGTCAGATGCTCATGCACTGTTGCCAGCGACTGAAAGCCGAACCGCTCGGCGATCTCCTCGAAACTCGGCGCGTATCCATGTTCCGTGATGTGACCCTGGAGGTATTCCAGGATTTCGCGCTGGCGTTTGGTAAGCGGCATGACGGCTATCCTGTGACTGGTGACCGAACAGAGCCCGAACTATCTTACCCGAAAAGCACCCGAAGGGCAAGTGGTTTCCATGCTTGACCAGATCCTGGCCGCAGCGGGACAGCGTGCCGACCAGTTGCGAGGCGCCCGCGCCGCATTGGAACGTGCCGTTGGCAGCGCGCCCGCGGTACCAGACTTCAGGGGAGCGCTCCGGCGGCCGGATATCGCCATTGTCGCCGAGGTCAAGCGACGATCACCATCGGCCGGTGTCATCAACGCATCGCTTATCCCGCCTGAAGCTCGCGGCGACCTACGAGGACGGCGGTGCAGCAGCCGTCTCGGTGCTGACCGATGCACCCTTCTTCGGCGGCAGCCTCGCTGATCTTCGGGACGTGGCCGGCCGCGTCAGCATCCCCGTCCTGCGAAAGGACTTCATCCTGGGCGAGGAGCAGCTGCTCGAGGCGAGGGCGGCCGGCGCCTCGGCCGCCCTGCTGATCGTGCGCGCGCTTGACCAGGACCGGCTGCGCCGCCTGATCGCCTTCGCCCAGGACATCGGCCTTGTGACGCTCGTCGAGACCCATACGGCCGTAGAGATTTTGCGGGCGCTGGATGCCGGCGCTGACGTCATCGGCGTCAACAGCCGCGACCTCGACACGTTCGAAGTAGATGTGCCGCGCGCGCTGGAACTCATTTCATCCCTGCCGAGCGACTGCGTGGCAGTGGCCGAAAGCGGGATGGCGGAGCGCCTTGACGTGGTCAAGGCAGCGGCGGCTGGGGCCGACGCGGCGCTGGTGGGCGGGGCCCTCGCAGGTGCTTCGAGCGTTGCCGATCGACTGCAGGACTTGACTGGTGTGCCACGCCATGGCCGTTAAGGTCAAGATCTGCGGGCTCCGCCGCGCCGGCGACGCGGCATACGCGGTGGCTGCTGGCGCCGACTATCTGGGCGTCGTCCTGGATGCCGGGCCGCGCCAGGCGTCGGCCGATGAAATCCGCAGCATCGTGGTGGCCGCTGGTTCCATACCGGTCCTGGCGGTGGTGGTCCAGACCCCTGTCGAGCAGGTCCTGCAACTTCGGGATCGGACCGGGATTGCGGGCGTTCAGCTGCACGGCGACCAGGACGAAGGCGTGGCGGCCACCTTTCGTGCGGCTGGGCTGGTCGTCTGGCGAACTGCCCGGCTTGCGGCGGAGAGCGACACTCCCCTTGCAGCGCGATTCTGCCGCCACGCCGATGCCGTGCTGGTGGAGCCGCGGGTTCCCGGTGCGGCCGGGGGCGCGGGCATGGCCCTCCCGATCGCCTGGGCCATCCGGGCCCGTGAGGCGGTCGGCTCCCTGCCGATGGTGCTGGCCGGCGGCCTGACGCCAGCCAGTGTGAAGGCTGCCGTGGGGCTCGTTCAGCCCTATGCCGTCGATGTAAGTTCCGGCGTTGAACGTGCACCGGGCGTGAAAGATCCCGGCCTGGTGTCGAGTTTCCTGGAGGCCCTTCGTGACAGCAGATCCGGTCGATAGGCCGCGGAGCAGCGGTCGCTTCGGGCCGTACGGCGGGCGCTATGTGCCGGAGACTCTGGTGGCCGCACTCGACCAGCTGGCCGTGCTGTACGATTCCGCCCGCACTGATCCGGCCTTCTGGCACGATTTTGACGTATTGGGCCGGGAGTATGTCGGGCGGCCGACGCCCCTTTCGGAGGCCCCGCGTTTCTCGGCTGACGCAGGCGCGCGCGTGCTGCTCAAGCGGGAGGACCTGAACCACACGGGCGCGCACAAGATCAACAACGCCATCGGCCAGGCGCTCCTGGCGATGCGGATGGGGAAGCGGCGCATCATTGCCGAGACAGGCGCCGGCCAGCATGGCGTCGCGACCGCCAGCGTCTGCGCCCGGTTCGGGCTGGAGTGCGTGGTCTACATGGGCGCCGAGGACGTGCGTCGCCAGGCCCTCAACGTCTTCCGCATGCAGCTGCTGGGAGCCACCGTCATTCCGGTGGAGTCCGGCACCCGCACGCTGAAGGATGCCACGAACGAGGCACTGCGCGACTGGGTCGCCACGGTGCCGGACACGCACTACATCATCGGCTCGGTCGTCGGTCCCGATCCGTATCCGCGCATGGTGCGCGATTTTCAGTCGGTGATTGGCCGGGAGGCGCGGGCGCAGGTGCTCGCCGCGCATGGCCGGCTGCCGGACACGGTCGTCGCCTGTGTGGGCGGTGGGTCCAATGCCATGGGCATCTTTTCAGCCTTCCTGGATGATGAGGTCGACGCTGGTCGGTGTCGAGGCGGCCGGGGCCGGGCTCGACTCGCATCGTCATGCGGCAACGCTGGGTCGGGGACGTCCCGGGGTGCTGCACGGTGCGCTGAGCTATCTCCTGCAGGACGCCGACGGCCAGGTGTCGGAAGCGCATTCGGTGTCGGCGGGCCTGGACTATCCGGGCGTGGGTCCAGAGCACAGCCACTTGCGCGACACCGGCCGGGTGCAGTACGACAGCGTGACCGATGGTGCTGCGCTGGATGCCTTCGGCGCTCTCGCCAGGCTGGAGGGCATTATTCCGGCCCTGGAGACGGCGCATGCGCTGGCCTGGGTGCGCGCGCATCAGTGGCCGGAGAATCGCACCGTGTTGATCTGCCTCAGCGGCAGGGGAGACAAGGACGTGGCGCACGTTGCTCAACAGCTGGAACGTGATGCATGACGGTGGCTGAGACGACCACCGCCGTGCTGCCGTCGTCGCAGATCGCGGAGCTGATCACCAGCCTCCTGAAGGCACTGCGTGCGTTCCAGATGTACCTCCCCAACAACCCCATTCATCACCGCGCCAGTGAAAACGTGCGGGCGGCGTTCGGCCCCATCTGGGCCGCCACCGATGAGATCACGCTCACGGTGGCCGAGACCGATTTCATCTGGGAAGAGCAGGTGGTCTATCACCAGCTGAGCAAGCCGGACAGCCTCGCCTGGACGCTTTACAAGGACGGGCTCCGCGTGCTCACCCTGAAGAAGGGTGTGGAGCAGGAAGAGATTGGCCAGCTCCTCGAGCTGATCAATCGGGCACGCTTCCTCGCGACGGACGCCCCGGACGACCTGTTGACGCTGCTCTGGGAACGCGAATTTCTCTGGATCACGTACGTATTTGCAGAGCCCTTTACGGATTCGGTTCCGGTCGAAGCGGCAACCGCCGCGCCCCCGACCGATGTCCGGCCGGAAGAGCGGCGCCAGGCGGTTGAGGAGGAAGCGCCCAAGCGCGCCGGGTCCGTTGACCTCGATGACTTTGACGGCACGCTCTATTTCCTGGATGAGCAGGAAATCAACTATGTGATCGATGCGGTCCGCCACGAGTACAGTCGTGACGCGCGCGCCAGCGCGCTGGCCATTCTGTTCGACCTGTACGAGCAGGAGCGCTCGCCGGCGGTGCGCGACGAGATTCATTCGATTCTAGACGCCCTGTTCCCGAATCTGCTCAACCAGGGGGACTTCCGCGCGGTCGCGGGGATCCTGCGCGAACTCCGTGTGCTCGAGCAACGGGCACCTGACCTGACACCGGAGCAACACGCGCGGGTCCGTGAGTTCGAGGAACGGCTGAGTGAGCCGTCCATTGTGAGCCAGCTGGTGCAATCACTGGATGAAGCCGCGACGCGTCCCGGCGACGAGGATGTGCGCGAGGTGCTTGGCGAGCTGCGCTCGGCTGCGCTCGGTCCCATCCTGGCGATGCTGCCGAGGCTGTACTCCGGCACGGTCCGGACCATGCTCGAGGAGACAGTCGACCGGCTGGCGTCCCAGAACTCGGCCGAGGTGCTCCGCCTGCTGCGGGATCCGCCGCCCGACGAGGACTTTGCCGAAGCACTCCCGGCGCTGGTCGGCGTATGCGGGCGCCTGCGCCTGCAGGGGGCCGTGATCGGACTGGGCGACCTGCTCGGACATGCGGACGGCGCCCTCCGACTGGCGGCGGTGCAGGCGCTCGACGCGATCGGCACGCCCGGGGCGCTGGCGCACCTCGACCGGGCGCTGGAGGATGCCGATCGCGCGGTGCGTGTGGCCGCGGTAAAGGCCGTCGGTGCTCGCGGCTATCGCAGCGCACTTCGCCGGGTGGAGGCGGTGGTGCAGGGCAAGGGGCTCAAGGATCTCGACATGTCCGAAAAGAAGGCGTTTTTCGAGGCATACGGCGCCATCGCCGGGGCATCGGGAGTGCGGCTGCTCGCGGCCATGCTGGGTGGGCGCGGGCTGCTCCGGATGAAGGAGTCGCCCGAGGTTCGCGCCTGTGCCGCGCTCGCGCTGGGCCGCATCGCCACGCCGGAGGCGCGAGAGGCGCTGGAGATGGCGCAGGATGACAAGGAACTGATGGTGCGCAACGCCGTCAAGCAGGCCCTGCGGGAGGTGAGGCCGTGACACAGCCCCAGCTCGAGGGCGCGCCGCAGGAAGGGGCCTTGCGCGCGGGCGGACGCGGGTTGCTGCTGACGCTCTACACCGCGCTGCGCAGCCTCAAGCTTTACCCGGTCGAAAACGCGACAGTTCAGCGGGCGCTCGACGACCTCGATCATGCGGCGGCTGCACTGCTCGAGCGTGAGACCGGCGTGGAAATCCGGCTGTCTGGGGATTTCATCTTCGTGAACTCCACCCGGCTTCGGCTGGAACTCGATAATTACGCGTCATTCAGTAATATCCTGGCGACCCTCCGGACCTTCGAAATCGGCGTCCTCCATATCAGCCGGGAAGTGTCCCGCCGCGACTGGCAGGCCTTCCTCAGCATCCTCATCAGCCTGGCCGAGCGGACACTGACCGACCCGTTCGACGAACTGGCCGAGCGCCTGTTCACAACCGGCGTGCATGGGCTGGAACTCGAGCGGGCCAATCCCGACGAAGATTCCCAGGATGAGCTCCAGCGCCAGCGGGAGCTGGCCAAGCGCACCTACTCCCATGGGGTGGCCGTCGCCAAGGAGGTGGTGACCAGCGTCCGGATGGGTCGGGCGACGAGCGTCAAGAAGATGAAGCGTGCCGTGCAGCTCATCGTGGACCAGGTACTGAACAACGAGACGTCCCTGATGGGCCTCACGACGATTCGCGACTACGATGAGTACACCTTCCAACACTGCGTCAACGTGTGCATCTTTGCCGTGGCGCTTGGGAAGAAGCTCGGGTTCTCCAAGTTGCAGCTGTACGATCTGGGGATGACCGCGCTGATGCACGACATCGGCAAGGCCCGTGTTCCGGTGGAGGTCCTGAACAAGGCCACCGGGCTCGACGACCGCGAGTGGCGCGTGATGCAGGCGCACCCATGGTTCGGGGCTCTCACGCTGTTCATGCTCCGCGGCTATGAGGAAATCCCGTACCGGTCGATTCTGGTGGCGCATGAGCACCATATGAAGATCGACCTCACGGGCTATCCCAAGCATATCCGGCCGCGCGAGGTTGGGCTGTTCTCGCGGATTGTCTCGGTGGCTGACGGCTTCGACGCCGCGACGACGCGCCGCAGCTACCAGACCGTGCCGATCGAGCCGGACCAGGTGCTGCGGGAAATGTGGGAAAACCCGAGGCGGGGTTACGATCCGGTGCTGGTCAAGGCGTTCATCAACCTGATCGGCATCTATCCGGTGGGGACCTGCGTCATTCTCGACACCCTGGAGGTGGGCGTCGTGAGTGCCCCGAATCCCGACACCAAGCTCCTCAACCGCCCGCTCGTGCGGCTCGCGATCGACGTGGACGGCGCGATGGTGGCGCCGCCCGGCCAGCCGGTCGATCTCGCCGAGCAGGATGAGGCCGGTCGCTTTCTGCGCTCCATTGTCAAGGTCACCAACCCGGGCCGTCATGGCATTGTCGTCGGCGATTTCTTCGTCTGATCCCTTCGTCCCCGTGTTCGCGGCGGCCGAGGCCGCCGGGCGCGCCGCCCTCGTTCCCTACCTCACTGCCGGCTTCCCTGACGTGGCCACCTCGCGCGCGGCGCTCCAGGTTGCCGCCCGGTGGGGTGATGTCATCGAGTTGGGCGTGCCCTTCAGCGACCCACTCGCCGACGGCCCGACCATCCAGCGTGCCAGCCACATGGCGCTCAAGCGAGGCATGACACTCGCTGGCACCCTGGCGCTCCTCCACTCGGCCGATATCGCGCGGCCGGTAGTGCTCTTCACTTACCTGAATCCGGTGCTGGCCTACGGACTGCCGCGTCTCCTCGTCGATGCCGCCGCGGCCGGGGTGACGGGATTGCTGCTCACCGACCTGCCGGCCGGCGCGGACGAATCCATCGAGCGTCAGATCGCGGACAGCGACCTTCCGCTGATCCGGCTGGTGGCACCCACCACCCCTGACGAGCGGCTCGTGCCGCTCGCGCGTGAGGCCCGTGGCTTTCTCTACCTCGTTTCCCGGCTGGGCGTCACGGGCGCCAGGCGCGAGCTGGCCCAAGGTCTTGCAGCCCAGGTGGCGCGACTCCGTGCTCACACGGATCTCCCCGTCGCGGTCGGATTTGGAGTGTCCGATGCGAGCCAGGCGGCGACGGTGGCCGGGCTGGCGGATGGTGTCGTGGTGGGCAGCGCGCTGGTCCGGCAGCTGGATGAACGAGGGGTCGAAGGTCTCGACTCACTGCTCGCTGAGCTGCGCGGGGCCATGGAGCGCGCAGCATGACGGTGCGGGTGCCTGAGCTGCTCCGGGGCTACGCCTTTTCGCTCCAGGCGGGCGGCCTGTTGCTCGGCGGCCTCACGCTGCTGCTGGACACCCGCTGGATGGACTACCCGGCTGGCGTCGCCGTGCTCCTGCTGGGGAGCGTGGCGGTACGCATCTCCCCGATTCGCCTCAGCAAGTACAGCTACCTGACCCAGACGTCGATGGCGGCGCTCGTGGGTGCGGTTGTGCTGGGCCCGTCGCCCACTGTCCTGGCGCTGATCCTTGCGGTGTTCCTGAGCGATGTCGTGCTGCTGCGCAAGGACATGCGCGCGGCGATCGTGAACACCGGTCGCGAAATCATCGCCTTTGTCGCCGCGTTCGGCATGTATGCTTTGACGCTGCGGCTGACGGGCATGCCCGGCCTGGAGGTGAACTACCTGCCGGCAGCGTTCACCCTGCTGGCCATGTATTTCCTGATCGGTCGGGCGCTCTTCTATTTCACCCTGCTCATTCGCAGCAAGCTCGAGGTGCAGGAGCGCCTGTTGATCCTGCGCTGGGAGATCGTCTCATATCTCATCAGCATGATTGGCGCCGTGGTGATCATCGCGGCCGTTCGTGTGCTGCAGCCGGCTGGCTGGATCGCGGCCCTGCTGCTGCTGGGCGTCCTGGGCGTCCTCACGCGCAAGATTCTGGAAGAAGCCATCGCGGCCGAGGATCTGAACAAGGTGCACCTGATGGAGCTGGCCATCGCGAGCAACGTGACGCTCCAGGATTCCCTGGAGCAGATCGAGCGGCTTGCCTACCGCCTGCTCGACTGGGGCGACTTCCGGATTTACCGGTTGGAGGGAGACGCAGCATCCCTGATGTACCGCAGTGCGGTCGGCCGGCCGCACCGGAGCGTCCCATCCGCCGAACTCATCCCGCTGCGGGGCCACGCCATTGCCAGCGGCGAGATCGTCCATATCCGGAGCGCGGCGTCGGATCCGCGCTTGTCCAGGCCCGATTCAGACGTCCAGTGCGTCCTGATCCATCCGCTCCGCTTCGGCGACAATACGCTGGGCACGATCGAACTCGATCACTTCAAGCGGAACGTCTATCATGCCAAGGACGTCGCGGCCCTTGCCACCATTGCCGCCCAGGTGGCCACCGCGATTCATATTGCGGAGTTGCGCCGGCCGCTGGTCGGGCTGGTCCAGCTGATCGGGAGTCAGGTGGCGGCGCTCCAGCGCGCCACCGACTCGCTCCGGGATAGCGCCGACGCGCTCGCCGAGGTGTCGCGCTCCGTGGAGGCGACGGTTGGCGATCAGGACGCCTTCGTGCGCGAGGGCCAGGAAGCCACCGACACCATGAGTGGCATTACCGCCAGCATGGCCCAGGAGGGGTCGAAGGCGGCCATTGCGAGCGAAGCCGCCGCGGAGACCGCGTCGCACAATCAGGCGGTCGTGTCAGAGGCGCTCCGCCGGCTGGTGCAATTCAAGGAGTTCGTGAGCGCGAGCTCGGAGCAGGTAGGCTCGCTGGGCGCCGTGAGCCGGCGCATCACCGGGTTCATTGGCACCATTCGCGAGATCGCCGACGCAACCAACCTGATCGCATTGAATGCCGCCATCGAGGCGGCGCGTGCCGGCAGAGAGGGGCGCGGCTTTGCCGTGGTCGCCGAGGAGATTCGCCAGCTGGCGGCCCAATCACTCAGCGCGGCGCGTGAGGCGGGCTCCCTGGTCGCGGATGTCTCCAACCAGGTTGATGCCGTTGGCCGCCAGATGCGAGTCGGCGAGGCCGTCGTCTCCGACGTGGGAGACGTGAGCGCCGCCGCCGCCGGAGCGTTTCAGGCCATCGTGGGGGCGACCGGCGATGCCGGCCGGCACGCGCGACGGGTGGCCGAGATGGCTGCCACACAGGAACTGTCGTTCGCCACCTTGAATGAGCGCATCCAGCGTGTCGCGGATTCATCGCTTCGCATGCGCACTGATACCCGCCAGCTTTCGAGCCGGGCGGCCGAAGCCGCGCTCGGTCAGGCCGAGCTGGAGCAGACGACGCGCGCGCTGGCGGGCATGGCGGCCGAGTTGCAGGAACTGGCTCGCCACTTCGCGGTCGGATCCTGATACCCCGATGCATGATGCGTTCGTCGCGCTGGGCAGCAACCTGGGCGATCGTGAAGCTCACCTGGCCTTCGCGCGTGAGGGGCTTGGCGCGCTGCCTGCAACCCAGGTGGTGGCGGTGAGTTCGGTGGAGGAGACAGCGCCGCTCGGCGGGCGCAGGCAGCCGAACTACCTGAACCAGATGGTGCGGATCAGGACCCGGCTGACGGCCCGGGCGCTGCTCGACGGGTGCCAGCACATCGAGCGGGCGGCCGGTCGGACGCGGGATGCCGAGGAACGCTGGCAATCCCGCACACTGGATCTCGATATCGTACGGTTCGACGACGTGACCTTGGACGAACCTGGACTCACCTTGCCCCATCCGGGACTGCCGGAGCGGGACTTCTGGCAGCGCGAACTTGCGGAGCTCCTTGCTCATGACAATTGACAGCCGGCCCCGGACCGTACCGGACCTCACCGCCATGAAGGCCCAGGGTCGCCGCATCGTCATGCTCACCTGCTATGACGCGATGTTCGCGCGCATCCTCGACAGCGCGCCGGTCGATGTGTTTCTGGTGGGCGATTCCCTGAACCAGGTAGTTGCCGGCAGGGAGTCGACCCTCAGCGCGACCCTTGACCAGATGATCTACCACGCCGCCAGCGTCCGGCGCGGCACGCCGGCGCTGATGTTCGTGGACATGCCGTTTCTCACCTACCAGGTCTCGATCGAGGAGGCCATTCGCAACGCCGGCCGTGTCATGCAGGAGACCGGCGCCAATGGGGTCAAGATTGAAGGGGGCGAGCCGATGGCTGCCACCGTGCGTGCGCTGGTGGACCGGGGCATCCCGGTCATGGGCCACCTTGGCCTCACGCCCCAGTCGGTACACGCGCTCGGCGGCTATCGGGTGCAGGGGCGGGAACCGGCCGTGGCCGACCGACTCCTGGCGGACGCGCAGGCGCTGCAGTCCGCTGGCGCGTGCGCGATCGTCCTCGAGCTCACGCCCGCCGCGCTCTCTCGTCGCCTGACGGACGCCCTGCTCGTGCCGACCATCGGCATTGGCGCCGGTCCTGGCTGCGACGGGCAGGTCCTGGTGCTGCACGACATGCTGGGGTTGAACGAGATGTTCAAGCCCAAATTCCTGAAGCGCTACGCGGAACTCGGCGCCGGCGTTCGCCAGGCGGCAACCGATTTTGCCGCCGACGTTCGCGAGGGACGGTATCCGGACGGCCCGCACAGCTTCGACTGACGTCCATGCTCGAGATCGGCGGCATCGGTGAACTGCGGGCGTGGCGGCGGGCCCGGCGCGAGGAGGGGCGCCGCGTGGCGCTGGTTCCGACCATGGGCGCGCTCCATGACGGACATCTCAGCCTGGTGGACGCGGCGCGCCAAGTTGCCGATGTCGTGGTGATGAGCGTCTTTGTCAACCCGCTCCAGTTCGCCCCGTCGGAAGACCTGTCCCGCTACCCGCGCAACCCGGCGCGGGATCGCGCCCTGGCGCGTGATCGCGGTGTGGACCTGCTCTTCCTTCCGTCCGTCGATACCATGTATCCCGCAGGCGCGATGACCCGGGTCGTCCCCGGTGACCTGGCCGGCCGCTGGGAAGGCAGCGCACGGCCCGGCCACTTTGTGGGCGTGCTGACCGTGGTGGCCAAGCTGTTTCATCTCGTGGAGCCCGAGGTGGCATGCTTCGGGCAAAAGGACATCCAGCAGTTCACGCTGATCCGTCAGATGGTGCGGGACCTGGACTGGAACATCCGTCTCGAGCGGGAGCCGATCGTGCGGGAGGCGGATGGTCTCGCCATGAGCAGCCGCAATCTCTACCTCTCGTCGGGCGAGCGGCGACAGGCCACAGCGCTCAAGCGTGCGCTTGACGCCGCCCGCACCGCGTTTGAGGCCGGCGAGGGCAACGCCGGCCGCCTCGCGGACCGGGTGCGAGCGGGGCTGGAAGCCCATGGGCCATTGCGCGCCGAGTATATTGCAGTCGTGGAACCGGAGGAAATGCTGCCGGTGGCGACAGCAGGCCTCGGCACTATCGTGGCCATCGCCGTTCGCGTCGGCGGCACCCGCCTGATCGACAACATCATTCTCGGAGAGGACTGATTCTCTTGCATCGCCATCTCATGCGATCCAAAATCCATCGCGCGACCATCACGGCTGCCGATTTGCACTATGAGGGCTCGCTCACGCTCGATGAAGATCTCCTTGATGCGGCCGACCTGCAGGAGTTTGAGGAAGTGCAGGTTGTCAACGTGAACAACGGCGCCCGCTTCGATACCTACGTCATTCCGGGGCCGCGCGGCTCCGGCGTGGTGCAGCTCAACGGCGCCGCGGCGCGCCTGGGACTGCCGGGCGACCTCGTCATCCTGATCGCGTACGGACTGTTTGACGAGGCGGAAGCGGAGCAGCACGAGCCCCGAGTGGTATTCGTGGATGAACAGAACCGGGTCGCCCGGCCGGCGCTGCGGGCTGAAGGGTGAACGATCTCGCCTGGCGGGTCCTCCACTGACCTCTCCCGCGCTTCGCCCCACCCTGCCTGCGTGGGCTGAGATCACGCCCGCCCGCCTGGAGCATGTCGGGCGGGTGGCCCAGTTGGCGGCGTCCTGGGCCGAAACGATGGGCGTCCCCGACTCGGAGCGCAACCGCTGGCTCCGCGCCATCTGGCTGCATGATGCGCTGCGGGATGCATCGCCGGAGACACTGCAGGAGTGGGCCTCGAGCAGCCCGGGTGCGGTGGAGCTTCGGCACGGTCCGGCGAGTGCGGCTCGTGCCAAGGCTGAGGGCGAGACCGACCGCGGGGTGCTTGACGCCGTGCGTTATCACTCGGTCGGCCTGCCCGAGTGGGACATGGTGGGACGGGTGCTGTATTGCGCCGACTACCTGGAGCCTGGGCGGGAATTCGACCAGGACCATCGCGCCGAGCTGGCTCGGGCATTTCCTTCCCGGAGCCCGCAAGTCCTGCGCGCGGTGGCGCGTGCCCGCGTGCTCCACGTCATTGAATCGGGGTGGCCGTTGCCCGACCCGATGGTGCGCTTCTGGAACAGTCTCGCCGACTCGTCATCCTGACCCTTGCCGGAGTGGGTGTCCTGCTGGTCACCCTGCTGGTGGTTGTCGCCCGCACGCCTCGACCGACCGAATCTTCAGCGTCGAGCACGGCGTCGCGCGCCGTCGGCGAGCCCGCCTGGCCGGTGCCCGACGGTGAGGCGACCGCCGTGGTCGAGGTGCTGAACGGCACCGGGCGCGCCGGCCTGGCTCGCACCGCCACGCGGCTGCTGCGTTCGCGCGGCATCGACGTTGTCAGCTATGGCAACGCGGACTCGTCCGCCCAGTCCGTCATTCTCCTTCGTCGCGGCAGCCAGGCTCGCGCGCGGGCGGTCCTTCACGCGCTCGGGACCGGCGCCATCCAGGTGGCGCTCGACTCCACCAGGCACGTGGATGTCACCGTCATTCTCGGCTCAGATTTTCATCCCCGGATGCCGCTGCATCCCTGACTGCCGCCCTGAGCCCGATCGCGAGGTCCATCACGTTGGTACCGGTCGGCCCGGTCGTCAGCAGGGCGCCAGCCTGGCGCAGAGCGCCTGCGCTGTCGTGCGCGACGAGCAGCTCCATCGGACGCACAATCCGTCCGTAGGTCTCGCCGTCCACGACTGCGCCGGCGCTGGTGGTCGTGCCATCGATGCCATCGGTACCGGCGCACAGCAAGACGACATTGCTCGCGCCCCTCAGCACCTGGGCCGCTGCCAGTGCGAGCTCCTGGTTGCGTCCACCGTTGCCGCTCGCCGCATCGAGAGTAACCGTGGTCTCGCCGCCGGCGATCACGGCATGGCGGCGCCCGTCTGCGGCGCATAAACGCTGGGCCAGCTCCTGGCCGCAGGTAACGGCCTCTCCCCGCAGCCCGCCGGACAGTAGCTCGACCGCAAAGCCAAGGGCCTCGGCGGCCGCTCCTGCCGCGGTGAGGGCCATCGCATTCGAGGCGATAATCTCGAGCTCCACGTTGGCGAAGCACTGGGCGCCTGGCTTTGGCGTTTCGGCCCGCTGCCCAGCGGCCATTTGTTCCAGGACCTGCTGGACGTCCGGCTCGAGGGTCAGTCCGTGCGCATGGAGCCGGGCCATGACCTCGCCTGCTGTGGCCGGGTCGGGTGACATTGGCCCGGAGGCAACTGATTCCGGACGATCGCCTGGCACGTCAGACATCACCAGCACCAGCGTGCGGGCAGGTCCGAGACTCTCGGCGAGACGACCCCCTCCCCAGCGCAGGAACCGTCGTCGAATGAAGTTGGCTTCGTGAATGTCCAGGCCGCTGCGAAGCAGCTGCCGAAAGATTTCCTGGAGGTTGGCGAGAGACAGGCCGGAAATGGGCGCGCCAACCAGACTGCTGGCCCCACCCGACAGCAGCACCAGTACCCGGTCGCTGGGCGTCACGGTCGAGACCAGGCGCGACAGCGCGCTGGCCGCTTGCAGAGAATGCGTGCCGGGGACCGGGTGGTCTCCAGAAACCAGATTGGCGGCGGCAGGCGCGCCGGTAGCGTCCGCGGGGGCGACGACGAGGGTGGCGCTCGCGGCCATCCCCGATTCATGTTGCCACTCGGCGGCGGCGAGCGCCATTTGAGTGGCGGCCTTGCCGAGCGCGATCACGTGGGTAAAGCCGTCCAGGAAACGCCGGTGGTTCAGGGCCCTTCGCACCGCGGGGCCCGGCGCCACGGCCGCGAGTCCGGCTGCGAAACACGAGACCGCTGCGTCCCCGAGTCCGTGATCCCTCCGCCACGTCCATGCTGGCGGTGTGGCCAGGCCCTCAACCGGATCTTCCATGCCCGACTCCAGGCTTGTAGTCGCGCTGACCCGCCGGCTTCTGCCGATTACCGAGCAGGCGCTGGCTGATCGTTATGACCTGCGTCTGCCCGCCGGGGAAGGCCCACCGTCGCCGGCGGAACTTCGCGCCTTGTTCTCCGCGAGCGATATTGTTGTTGCAACCGTCGGGGACCAGGTCACTGGCGAGAGCATTCCTGAGCATCCCCGGACCAGGCTGCTGGCCAACTACGGGGTCGGCATGAACCATATCGACCTCCCCGCGATCCGCGCAGCGGGCATGCTGGCCACCAACACGCCTGGTGTGCTGACAGACGCAACGGCGGAGCTTGCCATCACCCTGATGTTGATGACGGCTCGCCGCGCTGGTGAAGGCGAGCGCCAACTGCGAGCTGGCCGGTGGGGCGGGTGGGCGCCCACCCATCTGCCCGGCACGTCCCTTTGCGGGCGGCAGCTTGGGATCGTGGGCATGGGCAGAATCGGCCTCGAGACCGCACGCCGCGCGGCCGCCGGGTTGGGCATGTCGATCAGATATTTCTCTCGGTCCGAGGTGCCGGCCGAACGCTTGATCGGGCTTGCCGCGGTGCGCGTGGCCGACCTCGATGAGCTGCTGCGAGAAGCCCACGTCATTTCACTGCATTGCCCGCTCACGCCAGCGACGCATCACCTGATCGACGAGCGGCGCCTGGCGCTGATGCGTCCGGATGCGCTCTTGATCAACACCGCACGCGGCGCTGTGGTCGACGAAGCGGCGCTGGCGCGCGCGCTGGCAGCCGGATCACTTGCCGGTTGCGGTCTCGATGTCTATGAGCACGAACCCACAGTCCATCCGGACCTCCTGCGCCTGGAACGTGCCGTGCTTCTTCCACACCTCGGCAGCGCGACGGTCGAAGCCCGAACTGCAATGGGAGACCTGGTGTTGGCAAATATTGCGGCCTGGGCGGCCGGTGAGCGGCCGCCCAACCTGGTCAACTGATGTGTGGCAGCGCCGTGGGGCGACGCTTTCGCTCGACCTCGATCTTCAATTGACCACATGCAGCGCTGATGTCGAGCCCTCGGCTGCGACGCACCGCCGCTTCAATGCCCTGGGCCCGCAGGCGCCGCGCGAAGGCATTGATCTGCGTCGCCGGTGAGGGGGCGAGCCCGGGCGCGCCGCCCGGATGCAGGGGCAGGATGTTCACGAATGCCCCCAGCCGGCGCGCATGACCCGCCAGGACATCGGCGTCTTCCAGTCGATCGTTGACCCCTGCGATCATCACGTACTCGAAGGTGACTCGCCGGCGAAATGCCTCGGCCGCGCGAAGCACGGCGTCCAGGCCATACTTCTTCTGCACCGGCATGATCCCGAGGCGCTGCGAAGCCGTGGGAGCATGCAGCGAGATCGCAAGCCGGAATTGCTCGGGGCGGCGGGCGAAGGCTTCCATGCCCGGAATGATTCCCACGGTGGACACGGTGATATGCCGCGCGCCGATGCCGAACCCCAGCGGCTGGTTCAGGATGGACAGCGCCACGTCCACGGCGTCCCAGTTGAGCATCGGCTCGCCCATGCCCATGAAGACGACGTTGGAGGGCTTGTCCGCCGGGTCGCGGAGGACCAGTTCCCGGACCTGCCCTGCAATCTCGAAGGCGGAAAGATTGCGCCGAAAGCCCATGGTTCCCGTAGCGCAGAAGGCGCACCGTAGCGCGCATCCTGCCTGTGATGAAATGCAGAGGGTCCGACGCGCGCCTGAGGGGATCAGCACCGACTCGATCGCTTCGCCGTCAGCGAGCCGCCACAGCAGCTTGCGGGTGCCATCCGTAGATCGCTGCTCGACATCCAGCGTGAGGCGGCCCAGCGGCAGGTCCACATCCAGCTCGGATCGAAGCTCGCGGGGCAGTTCCGTTGCATCGGCCCAGCGCTCGACCGGTGCGACCCAGAGCCGGCGGACAAGCTGCGCGGTACGGTAGGCCGGCAGCCGGCGCTCTGCTACCCAGCCGGCCAGGCGCTCGCGGGCAGCATCAGGGGCCAGATCGAGAAGGTCGCGGGGTGGACTCATGGAGAAAAGATAACTGTCTGACAGGCGCCGGGCGGCGCCAGAATTGCTTGTCGCACTTCAGGTTGACGGTTACGTTTCGCCCATGCTGCCACACCCCCTCGCATGCTTCTGACCCAACTGCTGGCCCCGCAACGGGTAGCCGTACCACTCGAGGCAACCGACAAGCCCGGCATCCTTCGGGAACTGGCGGAATTACTGGTCCGGGAGACCGGTGGGAGCGTGGCAGATGTGCTGCGTGCCGTGCAGGACCGCGAACAGGTATTGAGTACCGGCGTCGGTTTCGGCATTGCCATTCCGCACGGCCGCTCGCCCAGCATGCCCGACCTTGCCGCAGTCGCCGGGCGATCACGCCAGCCCATTGACTTCGAGGCGCTGGACGGCGAGCCGGTAAGCCTCTTCTTCATGCTGGTCGGTCCCGAACGATGCGCCGGCCAGCACGTCAAGGCCCTGAGCCGCATCGCGCGGCTCGCCCGGAGCGAGGGGTTGCGCCAGCAATTGCTGGTTGCGCCGACGGCGGCCGAGTTCTATCAGGCGCTGGCCGAGGCGGAGTCCCGCTGAGCGCATCGCATGAGCCCATGAACCGCCAATTGATGGGAGAGCCCGCGTGACGGCCACGGCCATTCGGACGCACTATTGTGGCGCCCTCACTGCTGGCGAGATTGGTCAGCACGTGCGCCTGGGCGGCTGGGTGCATCGCGTCCGCGACCTTGGCGGGCTGGTGTTTGTGGACCTGCGCGACCGGGAAGGGCTGGTGCAGCTCTCGTTCGATCCCCGCTGGACACCGCCTGATGTCATGGCGGCGGCGGCCCAGCTCGGTGCGGAGTCGGTGATCCAGGTTGAAGGCCTGGTGGACCGCCGTCCCGATCTGGCCCGCGACGCCACCTTGCGAACCCGGGATGTCGAAGTCCACGTGCACGCCCTGCGCGTGACAGGGCGGGCAGCGACGCCGGCGATTCCGGTGGCGCGGAAGGAAGGTGAAGAGCTGGCCGCCGAAGAATTGCGACTGCGGTATCGGGTGCTCGACCTCCGCCGCCCAGAACTGCAGGCCAATCTCCTCCTGCGCCACCGCCTCACCCAGCAGGCGCGCCGCACGTTGTCCGACCTCGGCTTCCTGGAAATCGAGACGCCCATCCTGACCAAGCCGACACCGGAGGGTGCCCGCGACTACCTGGTCCCGAGCCGGGTGCACCCGGGCGAGTTCTACGCCCTGCCGCAGTCACCGCAGATCTACAAGCAGTTGCTCATGGTGGCCGGCTATGACCGCTATTTTCAGATAGCCCGCTGCTTCCGTGATGAAGACCTGCGCGCCGACCGCCAGCCGGAATTCACCCAGATCGACCTGGAGGCGTCATTTGTCTCCGCCGAAGATGTCCAGTCGGTTGTAGAGCGCGTGCTGGTGGATCTCTGGGACACCGCTGGCCAAGCCGTCGAGCATCCCTTCACCCGGCTCACCTGGCGCGATGCGATGGAGCGGTTCGGTACCGACAAGCCCGACCTCCGGTTTGGTTTCGAGATTCAGGACCTGACCTCCCGCGCCGGGGAAGGCGTCGCGCCATTTGTCTCCGAGGCGCTGGCAGCCGGCGGGCGGCTGCGCGGCATCGTGGCCGACGGTGCCGGCGCGTTAAGCCGGAAGGACATTGATCAGTTGTCGGCTGCGGCCAAGGCGACCGGCGCGGGCGGCCTCATCTGGGCACGCCGCACCGCGGAGGGCTGGGAAGGGCAGGGGGTCAAGGCGCTTGGCGCGGGGCTGCTGGCCGGGCTGGACGCGACTGCCGGGGCCCTGCTTGTCGCCATCAGCGGACCGGACAGCGTGACGTCACCGGCGCTGCACGCGGTCCGGGCCTTGCTGCTCCTGCGCACCGGGGCGTCGCCGCTCCGGGCTCATGCCTTTGCCTGGATAACCGACTTCCCGCTCTTCGAGCTGGATCCGGACTCCGGCGCATATGTGCCGGCGCATCACCCCTTCACGTCGCCGCATCCGGAGGACCTCGACCAGCTCGATGCCAATCCAGCCGGGTGTCGCGCACTGCATTATGACGTAGTCTATAATGGCAACGAACTGGGAAGCGGATCCATCCGGATCACCGACCCGGCGGT
Organism: uncultured Gemmatimonadales bacterium; assembly: GCA_963798915.1. GTDB lineage: Bacteria > Gemmatimonadota > Gemmatimonadetes > Gemmatimonadales > GWC2-71-9 > CAMLHP01. The sequence goes on from CAWCVB010000011.1 coordinate 20,116, forward strand.
GCAGGAGGCCATCTTCCGGCTGCTCGGGATCCCCGCTGACGAAGTCCGGCGGCGGTTCGGCTTCCTGCTCGATGGCCTCGCGGCGGGTGCTCCGCCGCATGGCGGCTTTGCGCTGGGGCTGGACCGGCTGGTCATGCTGCTGGCTGGGGCCACGTCGCTCCGGGACGTCATCGCCTTCCCCAAGACGACCGCGGCCCGTGCCCTGTTCGAGGGCGCGCCGACCACCGTGACTCCGCGGGACCTCGCAGCCCTGCACCTTCGCGTTCTTGGCGAGGGCTGAGCGCCAGCCCGCACCGCATGAGGTAGACGTGGCAGACGAGATGACCCACCGGCTCTCGACCGAGGGCGCTGATCCCCTCCTGCTCACCGGCGTCAACGATGCGACGCTGGTGGAAGTGCAGCGCCAACTGGATGTGCGGGTGAGCTACCGTGGCGATGCGCTCGCATTGAGCGGGACGGCGGACCATGTCGAGCGTGCGACACCGGTCGTGCAGGGCCTCATTGACCTGGCCCGCATGGGCGAGCCCGTCACGGCCGACGATGTCAGCCGACTGGTGAGCGAAGGGCCGGTCGAGGTTTCGAGCACGCCCGCGGAAGGTCGGATTGTGCTCCCCGGGCTGCGCCGAGCCATTGTGGCGCGGACGCAGGGCCAGCGCGATTATGTGCAGACGATCGCCACCAACGACATCGTGGTCGGGATCGGGCCGGCCGGTACCGGCAAGACCTATCTTGCCGTGGCGAAGGCCGTCGAGGCGCTGGCCCGCAAGCGCGTGCGTCGCATCATTCTGGCGCGGCCAGCAGTGGAAGCCGGCGAGTCGCTCGGATTTCTGCCCGGCGACCTGCAGGCCAAGGTCGATCCCTACCTCCGGCCCCTCTATGATGCGCTCGAGGACATGATGCCGCACGACCGGGTCCAGCGTGCCCTCGAGACCCGGACGATCGAGATTGCACCGCTGGCCTACATGCGAGGACGCACCCTGGCCGATGCATTCATCATTCTCGACGAAGCGCAGAACGCCACGGTGGCACAGATGAAAATGTTCCTGACGCGCCTCGGCGTGAACAGCAAGACCGTGGTCACGGGTGACAAGACCCAGATTGACCTGCCGCGACGCGAGGACTCGGGCCTGGTCCAGATCGAACGCGTGCTCCAGGGCATCGACGGCATCGGCTTCTGCTACCTGCAGGAATCCGACGTGGTTCGTCACCGGCTGGTGCGCGACATCATCCGGGCCTACGCGGAAGACCAGGGCGGCTGATGCCGATCCGGTCGAGGGACCACCTGCCGCGCTGGGGCCTGCTGCTGCTGGTGGCACTCGTGACCCAGCTGGCCTTTCCATCGCCCGACGTCGTCACGATTCCCGCCTGGCCGGTGGGGGCCCGGGCCGATCACGCCGTCGTGGCGCCCGTGTCGTACGTGGTCCGCAAGTCGGACGAGGAAATTGCCCGCGAGCAACTGGAGCGGGCGCAGACGGTACCGCCGATTTACCGGTTTGATGCCACCGCCAGCGATTCCGCCGTGTCGGCACTTCGGCAGTTCCTCAGCCTGGTGGATGCTGCGGCACCGTCAGGTCCCGCCATCGTGGCTCGCGCCGGGGAGTCACGATCGGTCAGTCTCTCGGCCGATGAGGCAGCCTGGCTCGCCCGCTCGCCGTTACGACGCCAGATGTCCGACAGTCTCATTCGCTTCGTGAACGGCTTGCTTTCGGCCGGCGTGGCCGACGCCGGCCAGGTGCGCGGCGAGCCCAGCGAGGCGGTCACGCTGATTCGCGGTGACCGGGAACGGCTGGTGCCGCGCTCCTCGCTGATCACCTTCTCGGATTTTGTGGAGCGCTCCGACCGCGCCGCCGTGCCAGACAACGATGCCCTGGGTCAGCGAGTGTTTCGACGGATCGCAGCAAGCTTCTATCGCCCCACCATCGTCTTTGACCAGGATATCACCACCAGCCGGCGAGGCCAGCAGCGTCTCGGCGTGGATTCGCTCCGCTATCGCGTCACGGCGGGCGAGGCCATCGTCGGGACCGGCGATCTGGTGACGCCCGAGATTCACGACAAGCTGGTCAGCCTGCGCGACCGGCTCCGTCAGCTGGGACCGACCGATGTCCTGAGCCGCGGCTTCGCGGGAGGCCTGCTGGCCGATGTCCTGCTGCTCTCTCCCTTCTGGCTGCTGCTCATGCTGTACCGCCGCGAGACCTACGCCGACTGGAGGGAGATGGCGTTCCTTGCGCTGCTGTTGATTGCCACCGTCCTGCTGGCCCGCGGCGTCAGTGCCGCCTTCCCGGAGCGCACCGAATTCCTGCCGGTGCCACTGGCCATTCTCATCATCGCCATGCTCTACAACGGGCGGATCGCCGTGGTGGCGGCGCTGAGCATTGCACCGTTGCTGGGGCAGCAATGGTTGCTCAAGCCGACGCCGGCCTTGCTGTTCGGCGTGGTGGCGGGCACGGCCAGTGCCATGAGTGTCCGTGCCATCCGCCGCCGATCGAGAGTGTACGTGACGGTGGGACTGCTCGCCTGCGCCTATGCGCTCGCGTCCATCGCGGCCGCGGTGCAGCTCGGCTGGTCCGAGTCCCAACTGGTCGAGAGCCTCTTTGCCGGGTATGTGAGCGCCGTGGTGAGCGTCTCGCTCGCCATGCTGCTGCTTCCGTTTGCCGAGTCCGCCACCCACCGCACGACTGACCTGACGCTGCTGGAACTGGCCGACCCATCCCGGCCGCTCCTGCGCCGCCTGGCGGTGGAGGCGCCGGGCACCTGGGCTCACAGCGTGACCATGGCCAACCTTTGTGAATCGGCGTGCACGGTGATCGGTGCGAACGGCCTGCTGGCGCGCGTGGGCTGCTACTACCACGATATCGGCAAGCTGACTCGACCGCAGTTCTTTGTCGAAAATCAGGCGCCTGGAGCCAATCCGCATGATACGCTGCGCGCCGGACGAGAGTGCGGCCATCATCCGTGCCCATGTCACGGACGGGATGCAGCTCGCGGCCGAGGCGCGGCTGCCCGATTCGGTCGCCGCGTTCATTCCGGAGCACCACGGTTCGGGGGAAATCCGCTACTTCCTCCACCGCGCGAGCGAAGGACGGGATCCGTCCGAGGTGGACACCGCGGCGTACCGCTATCCGGGTCCGCAGCCGCGCTCTCGGGAGACGGCGGTGGTCATGCTGGCGGATTCGGTGGAGGCGGTGGTGCGGACGCTGCAGAAGCCCGGACCCGAATCGGTACGGGCAGCCATCAATGAAATGGTGGGACAGCGAATCGCCTCCGGCCAGCTGGATGACGCCCCACTGACGCTGCGCGACCTCGACGCCGTGCGTGAAGAGTTTGCGCGGGTCCTCAGTTCCCAGTTCCACTCGCGAGTCGAGTATCCGGGATCACCGCCCGTATCGCGCGTATTCCGGTCGAGCACCGAGGTCCTGTCGCGTGGCTGATATTCAGGTGGGTGGCCGCGCCAATGGCCTGCCACCGGCGCGCGTGCGGCGGGCAGTCGAGGCGGTGTTCGCCGGCGAGCGCCGGCGCGTCCCACTCTCGATCAGCTTCATCGGGCGCCAGACCATGCGGGCGCTGAACCGGGAGCATAAGGGACGTGACTGCGCCACGGACGTATTGGCCTTTGCCTTTCCGCAGCCGGACGGCGCCATCCTGGGCGACGTGTACATCTGCCCCTCCGTGGCTCGGCAGGAGGCCGAGCGCCGGGGCCTGACGGCCACTCAGGAGCTCACTCGCCTCGTCATTCATGGCACGCTTCACGTCCTGGGCTACGACCACCCCGAGCATGGCGGCCGGGAGCGCTCTCCCATGTGGCGCCGCCAGGAGCGTTACGTCAGGCGGTTCGAGTGATTGGCGTCCTCCAGCAGTTCGTGGCTCCGCTGGTCATGCTGCTGCTCACCCTCTGGGCCAGTCTGCTCGCGTTCGCCAACGAGTCCGAGGAAGAACTCCCACGAATCCTGGCCCGCCAACTCGCCGCCGCCAGCGGTCCGCTGCCGGTGCAGCGGAGTCTGCACATTGCGCACCTGGTGCTGATGTCGCTGGCAGGCGTTGTGGCCGGCGCCTCGGTGCTCTGGTGGATGCGGGGGCCCGGCGGTGCCTTTCCGCGTCTGCTGATCGGGGTCACGCTGGTGTGGGCGCTCGGTGACCTGCTTCCGCGACTGTTGGCAGCCATCGCGCCCGAGTTGACGAGTCCCGTCCGCCGGATCGCTGTCCGAAGTCTCGTGCCGCTATCCCCGCTGCTGCGGCTCGTCGCGCGGCTCGATGCGCACGTGGTGCCGGTGCGGGTCTCGACTCGCGCCGATTATGGCCAGGCGCAGCGCGACATGCTGCTCGGCGTCTTCTCGCTTGCGGACATGACCGTCGCCGAGGTGATGACACCGCGGATCGACATCGTCGGGGTGCACGTGAATGACAGCCGTATTGAGGTGGTGCACGTGCTGAAGCAATCCGAGCACGCACGGTTGCTCGTGTCTGACGGGAACCCTGACCTGGTGTCGGGCGTGATTTACGCCAAGGACATGCTGGCACACCTGTCGGAGGACGACGCCGAGGAGCCGTGGCAGGCTCTCATCCGCCCGGCGCCCTTCGTGCCTGAGGGGAAGACGCTCGACCGCCAGCTTCGCGACTTTCAGCGCGGGCCTGCGCATCTGGCAGTTGTGGTGGACGAGTTCGGCGGGACGGCCGGCATCCTCACGCTGGAGGATATTCTCGAGCAGATCGTTGGCGAGATCCAGGACGAATACGACACGGACGAGATTCCACCGATCCAGCGCGTGTCGGCCGACCAGGTCCGCGTGCTGGGTGGCGTCGCGCTGGCCGAGCTGGAAGCCGAATTGCACCACGATTTCGAGCGTGAGGACGTTGCCACGGTGGGCGGCCTGGTGCTGGCCGAATTCGGCCGGGTTCCCCGCACGGGTGAAAAGATCCGGGTGAACGGCTACGAGCTGTTCGTCGAGCAGGTGTTGCGCCGGCGGGTGAAGCGCGTGAGCGTGCGCCGGGTCCACGGTGAGCCGCCGGCGGAGCCGGTCGCGTGATCGGCCTCGCCCTTCTCGTGGGCCTGGTGCTGACCGTCTTCGGGGCAACCGTCGGCGCGGCCCAGATGTCGGTCAGCAAGCGACAGCTGGCACAGACCCTGTCGCGCCGCCTGCGGGGGCGCGGGCCGTCGCTCGACTGGCTGCTTGAGGCGGATGACCGGCTTACGATCGCCTCGTCCACTACGTCCCTCGGGGTGATCCTGCTTGCCATGGCAGTGCCGGGAGTGATCGGGTCGACCTTCCTCGTTTCACTGCTCGGCGTGGCCGTGGTGGTCATGCCGGTGGCGCTGGCGGCGGGCTACCTGATCCCGCGCTGGATCACGGAGCCGAGGTCCGAAGCGGTCCTCAAGGCAGTAATGCCGATCTTCCGGCCCTGGTCGCGAGTGATGCGGCTGGTGCTTCCCTCGAGACAGCATGGGCGCCATCGCGACCTCGGCCCGGTGGTGCGGGAAGCGGCGGCGGCCGGCGCGGACGATGACGAACTCCTGCTGATCGGCGGCGTGATGAGCTTCACGGAGCGCCAGGTGCGTGACGTGATGACACCGCGGACCGAAATCGTGGCCGTGCCGGAGGACGCCGAGCTCGCCGACATGCGCCGCGTCTTCCTGGAAAGCGGGTACAGCCGGATTCCGGTCTACCGGCAGCACGCTCGATGACATCGTCGGGATGCTGCACGCATTCGACCTCTTCAAGCTGCGGGCCAACGATGCCCTGCCGATTCGTCCGGTGACCATCGCGCCGGCCTCACGCAGCTGCGGCGACCTCCTGCTCGACATGCAGCGAGAGCGTCGCCACCTGGCGGTCATTATCGATGAGTTCGGCGGCACGCTGGGCATCGTGACATTGGAGGATCTGCTGGAGGAGCTGGTCGGCGAAATCTTTGACGAACATGACGAGGCCGCCTTGCCAGCGGCGCTGCCGCCGTCGGGCCTGCTCGAGTCCGACGGTACGGAATCCGTCGATGCCGTGGCCGAGCGTTTCGACGTCGAGTTGCCTGGTGGACGCGCGGTCACATTTGCCGGACGGGTGGCCGAGTTGGCTGGACGCATCCCCAACGCAGGCGAGCGATTCACCATCGGAGGACTCGAGGTTGATGTCATCCAGGCCACGCCGGCGCGGATCGAGCGCATGATCGTGCGGGCGGCGCCGCCGGCGCCGGCGCGGCTGGGGGGCGGCGGGTGACCGGCGCCGCCGAGCGAACCAGCCGCCTGGTGGACCTGGTGCGCGAGGGCACCATGGACCGTGCCGTTGCGCTGGCGCACGAGTATGAGCCAGCCGACCTGGCGGACGTCCTGAGTGAGCTCGACCAGGAGGATCGCCTGCGGCTGGTGATGGCGCTGCCGACGGAACAGTCAAGCCATGCGCTGGTGGCGATGCCGGAGGATGCGCATGCAGAAGAGCTGCTGGCCGCGCTTCCGCCGCTGCAGGCCGGCGCCATCATCCGGGAGCTGGACGATGATGACGCCGCCGAACTGCTCCGCTGCCTGGAGCCTGCTGAGGCGCGCCGGATCCTGAAGGATGCGGCCGGGCGGATGGATGTGGACGCGCTGCTCCGCTACACCGAGGAGACGGCCGGCGGCCGGATGACGACGCATGTCGTGTCGGTGCAGGAGGCCGATACGGCAGCATCGGCGCTCGAGCGGATCCGCCTCCAGGCGGAGGAAGTCGAGGATTTCTACCAGGTGTTCGTGGTGGATCGTGCAGGAGGCCTCCGGGGCGTGCTGTCCCTTCAGGAGCTGGTCAGCAGCCCGCTCGATCGTCCCATTCGCGACTTCATGCACGAGCCGGAAGTCACTGTCCCTCCCGAAATGGACCAGGAGGAGGTGGCGCGGCTCCTCTCGCGTTACGATCTGGCCAGCGTGCCGGTGATTTCGGCCGAGGGCCGGCTGCTTGGGCGGGTCACGTTCGACGATGTCATCGATGTGGTCGAGGCCGAGAACACCGAGGACATCCTGCAATTTGGCGGGACGTCTGCCGATGAAGAACTGCAGGCGCCTTGGCTCGATGCGGTGCGGAGCCGCCTCCCGTGGCTGTTCATCAATCTGGCGACGGCCTTCCTGGCCGCCAGCGTGATTTTCAGCTACCAGGGACTCATCCAGCGGCTCACCACGCTTGCCGTCATCATGCCCGTCATCGCCGGGATGGGAGGCAACGCGGGCACCCAGGCCCTCGCGGTTACGGTGCGGCGGCTGGCCCTCGGGCTGATTCCGAGGAGTCGCTTCGCCTCGGTCATCGGGAAAGAGGCGCTTGTGGGAGTGGTGAACGGGGTTGTGGTCGGAGTGATCGTTGCGTTCGTCGCCCTCTTCCTGCACCAGGGTCCGATGCTTGGCGTGGTGGTTTTCCTCGCGATGGCCGGCAACCTGTTCGTGGCGGGGCTGGCTGGCGCATTCATTCCCATGCTCCTCGAGCGGCGTGGGGTTGATCCGGCGGTCGCCTCCTCGATCTTCGTCTCCACGTTTACCGATGTCTGCGGTTTCTTTCTGCTGCTCTGGCTTGCCAGTCTGTTGCTGCTCTGACCATGCGGGTCCTCACAATTTTCGGGCGGCTGGCGCCGTTCCTCATCGCTTTCTGGCGCGACCGGCGGCGCTTCATCATCGTGGGCGGACCGGCGCAGCGGTCGCCCGCCCAGCACCAGCGCCGAGCCGAGCAGCTCACCCGGACGGTGGCCGAACTGGGCCCCGCCTTCATCAAGCTGGCGCAGGTCTTCAGCGCGCGTGCGGATATTCTCCCTGAGCCCTACCTGAGCGCCGTGGGTACGCTCACCGACAGCGTGCCGCCGCTCGCGCCCGGTGTCGCGGAGACCGTGATCGAGGACGAGTACGGCAAGCCGGTGGCGGCTCTCTTCGATTCGTTTGACGCGACCCCACTGGCCGCAGCATCCCTTGGCCAGGTCCACCGCGCGAGACTCAATGGGCGTGAGGTTGTGGTGAAGGTGTTGCGGCCGGGCGTGGAGGATGTCGTTCGGCGGGACCTCCAGGCGTCGTTCCGGGTGCTGTTCGTGCTCAATGTGCTGTTCCGCAATCACCACGTGCGTGCCATCAGCACCATTGTCGAGGAGTTTGCCCGGCGCATCTGGCTGGAGCTGGATTTCAGGGAAGAGGCGCGCAATGCGGTTCGGCTCAGGCACAACTTTGCCGATGAGCCCCGAGTGGTCATTCCCGAAATCATCACGGAATTGGTGCGGACGCGGGTGCTGGTCCTGGAATACCTGGAGGGGACCAGGATCGATCGACTGGACGCGCGGCTGGCCAGCGGTGAACTCGACCGCGATGCAGTGCTCACCACCCTGATCGAAGCCTACATCAAGATGATGCTGCAGGACGGCTTCTTCCACGCCGATCCGCACTTTGGCAACCTGCTGGTGGATCCGCAGGGGCGCCTGGTGCTGCTGGATTTCGGCATGGTGCTCCGGATGGAGCGCGAGACTCAGCGCCGCCTGGTGTCCACCGTGCTCGCCGCGGCTCGGCAGGACGTGGATGGCGTCATCAACGGCTTCTATGAGCTTGGCATCCTCGATCCCGATGTGGACCGCGGCACCGTGCGCGACGCGGCTCGGCACCTCCTGGCCGTCACGCTGCGTGGCGACAGCTCCCATGCCCAGATCCAGCGTGTCGTGGAGGACGTGCTGCGCACGTTCTACGACTGGCCGCTGATGCTTCCGGCCGAGCTGGTCTACTTCGGGCGGGCGGCAGCGCTGGTCGAGGGAATCGGACTGCGCTACGACCCCGCCTTCAATACCATTGCGGTCGCGCGTCCCATGGTGACGCGGGCGGCCGCTCGCTTGCTGCCCGGCGTCGGCGAGCGAGATCCCCGTTCCATGATTGCGGACTGGAGCCTGGAGGCAACCCAGGTGCTCCGCACCATGCGTGGGCTCCTCACCCGGCTCGAGCGCGATGAACTGCGCGTGCGGTGGCACCAGCGAGACACGGTCGAGCTGTACCAGACCATCACCCAGCAGGCGCGCCGGCTCATGCTTGCGGCCGGTGCGCTCACGCTGGCACTGATCTCCGCCATCGTGTACGCGGCCACGGGCCACGTGAGTATCCTGTTGGCCGGCGGTATCGTCGCCGCGGGGCTCTTCTTCCTGGTGCTGGTGTTGCCCGGGCACCTCTTTCAGAATCCGCTGCGCCACCGCCGGCGCCGGCCCTTCCGGATCTGACGTGGATCTGCAATCGATCATCGCCCGGTACGGCCTCCCGGCGGTGGGTGTCGGCGCCGCGCTGGAGGGCGATCTCACCCTCCTGCTCGGTGGCGTGGCGGCGCACCTGGGATACTTCTCCTGGCCACTGTGCGTGGCGGTGGGCGCCGTGGGATGCTACGCGTCGGACCTGCTCTGGTACTTTGCGGGCCGGCGGGCGTCGCACCGCATCAGGGGAGGCCGCGTCTATCGGGCGGTGGGGCATCGCGTGGAGCGGCTGGCCGAACGGATCGGCCCCTGGCAGCTGCTGACCGCCCGGTTCATTTACGGCACCAAGAATGCCAGCATGCTCTTCTGGGGCCTCCACGGCCTGCCGTTCGCGCGCTTCGCCATCATCGATGCCCTGGGCTGCGTCGCCGGGACGGTCTGTTTCGCCGGGCTTGGGTTCCTTTTCAGTGGCAGTGCCCAGGCCCTGCTCGGCCGCATTCACCGGGTCGAGTTCCTCTTGCTCGGTGGCTTGGCAGTCGGTATCGCGGTCCTGGTGCTGCTCAAGCGAGCCGCCCGTCGCCGCCACCTTGTGGAAGACGACGTCTGAAGCTGGCCATCGCGCTTGCCCAACCTCCTCGGTGCGGCCAGTTTCCAGTCATGAATCTCGACCGGCTTCTCGCCGATCTCACCGCTGGGCGGCCGGCTGCCCTGGCCCGCGCCATTTCCCTGGTAGAAAACGGCCGTCCCGGCTTTGAACGCCTGTTGGCAAGTGTGCACCAGCGCCTGGGCCAGGCCCATCGGATTGGCGTGACCGGTCCGCCAGGCGCCGGCAAGTCCACCCTGGTGGAGCAGCTGGTGCGCGCCTACCGCACTGCGGGACGTCGCATCGGCGTGGTGGCGGTCGATCCCACCAGTCCGTTTACGGGCGGCGCCTTGCTCGGTGATCGGATCCGGATGGAGAGCGTCGCGCTGGACGATGATGTCTTCATCCGTTCGATGGCTACTCGGGGCTCGCTCGGTGGGGTGGCCGTGAGCACACGTGAAGTGTGCGACGTACTGGACGCGGCCGGATTTGACCGGATCATCATCGAGACCGTCGGTGTTGGCCAGTCGGAAATGGATGTCTCCCGCGCCGCCGACACCACCGTGCTGGTGCTGGTTCCCGAATCGGGCGATGGCATCCAGGCGCTCAAGTCGGGCATCATGGAGGCGGCCGATCTCTTCGTGATCAACAAGGCAGATCGCCCGGGCGCCGAAAAGCTCGCGCGGGAGATCGAGATCACGCAGGGCATTCGCCGGGGGAACGCCTTTCGGCATGTGCCGGCTCATCATGGCTTTCGGGCGAGGACGGCCACGCCAGCGGCGGCGTCCGAGGATGAGGGGTGGATTCAGCCGGTCGTGCTCACCGTGGCCGCGCGAGACGAAGGCACTGAAGCACTGGTCGCCGGGCTCGAGCGTCATTACGCCTGGCTCCAGGCATCGGGTGCGCTGGTCACTCGCAGACGCGCCCGCATGCTGGAACGCTCGCGCGAGGTGTTCGAACGTGCCCTCCGCCGCTGGATCTGGCATGAGACCGACGCTGAATTGCGGCTGGGAGTCCGTCTGGAGGATGAAATGGCCGGACGGATTTCGCCGTACGAAGTGGCCGCGGAGGTGCTCGAGGGCTTCAAGCAGGGGATTCACGCATGACTGCATCATCATCCACTGACCTTGCTGAGCGATTGCGCCAGCAGGAGCTGGAACTCGCGGCACTCCGGCGCGAAGTGAAGGAATGGCGCGCCCGCGCGGCGCGCATGCCGGTTCGCGATGACGCTGAGTTCTCGACCGTCTCTGGCGAGCCGCTGGAACTGGCCTACGCCGCTTCCGACACCGACATGACGGTCGGCGCGCTCATGCCCGGGGTGTATCCGTACACCCGCGGGATCCATCCCACCATGTATCGGGGCCGGCTCTGGACCATGCGCCAGTTTGCCGGGTTCGGCACGGCAGCAGACACCAACGAGCGATACAAGTTCCTCCTGTCCCGAGGACAGACCGGGCTTTCGGTCGCGTTCGACTTTCCGACGCTGATGGGGTATGACTCCGACCATCCCCGCTCCGAGGGCGAGGTCGGCAAGTGCGGTGTCGCGATCTCCAGTCTCGCCGACATGGAAACGCTGTTCGATGGCATCCCGCTTGGCGAGGTGTCAACCTCCATGACGATCAATGGCCCCGCGGCCATGCTTTTCTGCTTCTACGTCGCCGCGGCCGAGCGCCAGGGCGTGCCTGCTGCGCGCCTCCGCGGCACCGTGCAGAACGACATCCTCAAGGAGTACATGGCGCAGCACGCCTGGATCTATCCGGCCGAGCCCGCGCTCAAGATCATCGTCGACATGTTCGAGTGGGCCGCCGAGCACGCGCCAATGTGGAATACCATCTCGATTTCCGGGTATCACATCCGCGAAGCCGGCTCAACGGCCGCCCAGGAACTCGCCTTTACCCTGGCCAACGGTTTCTGCTACGTCGAGCATGGGCTGGCGCGCGGGCTTTCGGTCGATGCCTTCGCGCCTCGCCTGTCGTTCTTCTGGGATGTGCATAACGAATTCTTCGAGGAAATTGCCAAGATGCGGGCGGCGCGCCGGATCTGGGCGCGCCATCTGCGGGAGCGCTACGGTGCGACCGACCCCCGCTCCTGGAAGATGCGCTTTCATTCCCAGACGGCTGGCGTATCGCTGCAGGCGCAGCAGCCACGGAACAATATCGTCCGGGTCGCCTACCAGGCCATGGCGGCCGCCCTGGGCGGCACGCAATCGCTGCACACCAATGCCTTTGACGAGACCTTGGCGCTTCCCACTGAGGATTCGGTACGCATCGCCCTCCGAACGCAGCAAATCCTCGCCTACGAGACCGGCATCGCCAGCGTGGGCGATCCGCTGGGCGGCTCGTACTACGTCGAAGCGCTGACAGATCGCCTGGAGGCCGAGGCCGAGGCCCTTTTTGCCGACATTGAGGCGCAGGGAGGGGTCGTCCCGGCGGTCGAGGCGGGCTGGTTCCAGCGCCAGATCGCCGCGTCGTCCATGCGCTACGTCAGTGAGGTGGAAACCGGCCGTCGCGTCGTGGTCGGAGTGAACCAGTTTGTGGAAACGGACGAGCAGCCGGTGGACATCCTGCGCATCGGGCAGGCCGCAGAGGAGCAGCAGCGCGAGCGCCTGGCGCAGCTGCGGGCGAACCGCGACGGCGCCGCGGCGGAGGCAGCGCTCGAAGCGCTCGCATCGGCTGCACGCGAGGATCGCAATGTCATTCCCGCAATGCTCGACTGCGCTCGCGCCTATTGCACCCTGTTTGAGATCCGGCACACGCTGGAGCGGATATATGGGAGTTATCGTGAACCCGTCTTCTTCTGAAGCAGTCGCATCACGCCGGCCGGCTGGCACCCGGCGTCCGGTTTCCGTCAGCCCGATCAACGCGCAGTTGGTCCGCCTCGCGAGCCTCAAGCCAGGACGACACCGCGTGGTCAGCTGTTACCTGAAAATCGAGCCGCGCGACCGGACCCGCGCCAAGTACACCATCAAGCTCAAGAACCGGGTGCGCGCCGTGGAAGAGGCCCTCCCGCGCCTGGCGCTCGATCGGGCGACTGCCGATGAAGTTCGGCGGGATCTTGGCCGCATCGTCGATGCGCTCCGCTCGCCGGAGACCTTGCCGGCCTCGAACGGCGTGGCCGTGTTCGCCTCGGAGCCGCTCGACCTGCTGGAGGTCGTGCCGCTCCCGGCAGTGTATCGGTCGCGCCTGGCCGTCGATCCGTCACCCCTGGTGCGTGAGCTGGCCGCAGTCGAAGACGAAGTCGGTCGCATCCTGGCCGTGGTGCTGGACCGGTCCAGCGCCAGGTTCTTCGAAGTCGGCGCCTTCTCGGCTCGCGAGCTGACCTCGATTACGTCACCCGCCAGTGCCCGCGGCCGGTTTCACGCCAGCGGCAGGGACAGCAACGGGGGTGAGCACACGTACAACAGCCGGATTCGCGAGCAGAAGCAGCGGCATTTCGAACTCGTCGCACGCCACCTCTTCGAACTTGATCGCCGGGAACCGGCGCACGGCATCGTCATCGCCGCGGTCGGGCCCGATGCGGCCGCGCTCGAGCCATTCCTGCATGCCTACCTGGTGGAGCGGGTCATCGGCACCATCAAGCTCAACCCGAAGACCGTAACCGCTCCCCAGGTCCACCAGGCCGCTCTCGGGGTGCGTGAGGCCTACGAGCGCGCCACCGAGCTTCAGCTGGTGGACGACGTCGCCAACGCACTCGGCAGCGGGTGGGCGGTCAACGGCGTGAGCGACACCCTGGCCGCGATGGCCCGCGGCCAGGTGCGATCGTTGCTTGTCGATGCCGATGCGGCGATGCCGGGCTTCCGTGCGTCGGAGACCGGCCGCCTGGCCCTCACCGAACGTGAGCTCCGCGGGGAGGGCACACCCATTCCGGTGATCGATGTCATTGACGATGCCATCGAAGATGCGCTCCGCCAGTCGGTGCAATTGAATGTTGTGTTCGATCCGGCGGCTCGCGGCCGCACCGATGGACTCGCCGCGCTGCTTCGGTTCCGATGACCTTCCACGGGGACCCGAGATGATGATGACCGACGCCGCTCCTCGCCATCTGGCGCGCCCCGTCCGGGTGCTGGTCGCCAAGCCCGGCCTGGACGGCCACGATCGCGGCGCCAAGGTGGTGGCCGCCGCGTTGCGCGACGCCGGTATGGAAGTGATCTACACCGGACTGCACCAGACGCCGGAGATGATCGCGCGTGCCGCCATCCAGGAGGATGTGGACGTCGTCGGGCTGTCAGTGTTGTCAGGCGCCCACATGACCCTCTTCCCGCGGGTACGGAGGCTGCTGGATGAGGCGGATCGCTCGGACATCCTGCTGACCGGCGGCGGCATCATCCCGGAAGCCGATATTGCCGCAGCTCGAGGCGGGAGGGGTCGGACGCCTGTTCGGCCCCGGCACGCCGACGTCGCAGCTGATTGACTACATCGAGTCGTGGGCTGCCGCCAACCTCTCCGATTGATCGGCCTCCGATGACCAGTTCCAACGGGAGGACCGGCCGGCTCCGCGAGTTGACCGACGAGTACCGAGCCCTGGCCGCGCGCCTGGAACTGGGCGGCGGCGAGCGCCGCGTTGCCCGCATGCACGAGCGGGGCCAGCTGGCCCCGCGCGAGCGGGTCGAAGCGCTGTGCGATGCTGGCTCGGCCTGGTTCGAACTCGGGCTCCTGATGGCATATGATCGCTATGACGGGCAGGCCCCCGGCGCCGGGGTCATAACCGGCCTGGGTGAGATCGCCGGTCGCGACTGCGTCATCGTCGCCAATGATGCGACGGTCAAGGCTGGCTCCTGGTGGCCCGAGACGATCACCAAGATCCTGCGCGCCCAGGAAGTCGCGATGCGCGAGCGCATCCCGATCGTCTACCTCGTGGACAGCGCGGGCGTCAATCTCCCGTATCAGGGCGGCGTCTTTCCGGGGCAGTATGGCGCCGCCCGGATCTTCTACTACAACTCGCTGATGCGGCGGTACCTCCACGTTCCGCAGATCGCTGCCGTCATGGGCAGCTGCATCGCGGGTGGCGCGTACCTGCCGGCGCTTTCCGACGTCATCTTCATGGTGGAAGGCACCAGCTTCATGGGACTTGGCGGCCCCAACCTGGTCAAGGGCGCAACCGGCCAGGTCATCGACGCCGAGAGTCTGGGCGGGGCGGCCACCCACACGGAAGTGAGTGCGGTGGCGCACTACCGAGCGGCGGACGACGCCGAGTGCATTGCCCAGATTCGCGAGTACGTCGCCCGCCTGCCTCGCCCGATGGCGCACACGTCATCCATGCGCATTCCGCGCGCCGCCCGGCGGCCTGCGGACGAACTCTATGATGTCCTGCCGCAGGACCACCGCATGTCCTACGACATGCGCCATGTGCTGGACTGCCTGCTGGATGCGGGCGAACTGGCCGAGTTTCAGCCGGGGTTCGCCGGGGAAATGCTGTGCGGCCATGCCCACATCGAGGGTCACCCCGTCGCGGTGATCGCCAATCAGCGCGGCATCATCAAAGGACGTGCGGGCGAGCGCCCTCGGTTTGGAGGGATCATCTACACCGGGAGCGCCGAAAAAGTCGCCTACTTCATCGATACCGCCAACCGCGAGCAGCTGCCGATCCTGTTCGTGCAGGACGTGAGCGGCTTCATGGTCGGCTCGGAAGCCGAGCATTCAGGGATTATCCGGGCGGGTGCGCGCTGGGTGGAAGCCATGGCCACGGCGTCGGTGCCCAAGCTGGTGCTGACGGTGAATCATGCGTCTGGTGCCGGATACTACGCCATGGCGGGCCAGGGATTCGATCCCGACTTCATTGTGTCCTGGCCCACGGGACGGATGGCCGTCATGGAAGGCGAGTCAGCCGTCATGGCGGTACACGGACCGGCGCTGGACAAGGCGCAGAAGGCGGGAGGCGAGCCGGCCCAGGAGGTGGCGTCGGCGGTGGCTGACATGCGCGCAGACTATGAACACCAGCTGGATGCCCGCTATGCCGCGGCCCGAGGATTCGTGGACGCCATCATCACACCCGAAGAGACACGCGCGACGCTCGGGCATCTGCTGCGCGTTTGTGGCCACTTCAGGGGATCGCATCTCGGCCCCTTCGTGCTTCCACCGCGGGCGAGCTGCTGATGCGCTTGCGCTGCGGCTGGTCACTCGCCTGCGGGTTGGTCCTGGCCCTGCCGTTCGCCTCGCGAGCGCATGCAGAGGCGGCAGCCAGCCCCCAAGTCATCGCTCGCGATACCAATCCGCCGGCCCGCCATCGAGCCGCCCCGCCCGAGCTGGCCCGCTCGCGTCACTGGCTTTCGCTTGACATGACCGGCGTCGACCAGTTTCGCACAGCTCAACCGCTCGCCGACGGTCGGGGCGTGTTGATCGCGATCCTGGACAGCGGCATCGATCCCGGCATTCCAGGACTCATCAGGACGCCCGATGGCGGGGCCAAGCTGCTCGACGCCCGCGACTTTTCGGGCGAGGGCCAGGTCAACCTGACCCCGGCGGAGCTGCACGCCGATACGGTACTGATTGAGGGTCGGGCGCTTACTGGCATGACGCGGGTGGCTGCACGGACGACCGGACCGTGGTATGGCGGCGTCATCGATGAGCTGGCGCTGGGGCTGCCTCCAGCAGCGGATCTCGACGGGAATGGTTCGGCTCGCGACCACCTGCCGCTGCTGGTCGGACGCGCGTCGGACGGGTGGGTGCTGTACGTCGATGCCGATGGCGATGGTTCGTTTGCGAATGAGCGGCCAGTCCACGACTACCTCATTGCACGCGAGACCTTCGGCTGGAGCAGTGGAGGCCGGGCGTCGCCTCTCACAATCGCGGCAAACTTCGCGACCACTGCCAGCGGCTTGCCAACGCTGGATCTCTTCTTCGACACGTCCGGTCATGGATCGCACGTCGCCGGCATTGCCGCCGCGTACGGTATGTACGACCTCCCTGGCCTGGATGGGGTAGCTCCCGGTGCGCAGCTGCTCGGCCTCAAGATCGCCAACGATGCACTGGGTGCCATTTCGACGACGCAGTCGATGCGCAATGCGATGGATTATGCCATGCGATTCGCCGAGGCCCGTCGCATGCCGCTGGTCCTCAACATGAGCTTCGGCGTTGGAAACGAACATGAGGGCGCAGCGCGGATCGATGCGGTGGTCGATTCCTTTCTGGCCGCCAACCCCGACGTCGTGATGGTCATCAGCGCGGGCAATGATGGTCCGGCGCTCTCCACCTTGGGATTCCCGGGATCTGCTTCGCGGGCCATCACCACGGGGGCCGTACTGCCCGGCCGATTCGTGGCTGCACCCGCGAGCCGCGCGCCGGCCGCGGATGCGGTGGCCTACTTCAGCGCGCGGGGCGGGGAACTCTCCAAGCCCGATATCGTGGCGCCGGGCGTTGCCTATTCGACGGTGCCGCCATGGGACGTGGGCGGCGAGATCGAAGGCGGCACCAGCATGGCCGCGCCTCATGCTGCAGGGCTGGTTGCGCTGCTGCTGTCTGCGGCGCAACAGGCTCGACTGCCGGTGACGGCCACGTCCCTTCGTCGCGCCTTGATGGTCACGGCCGGCCGGCTCCCGGCGGCGAGCTACCTGGAGCAGGGTGCTGGGTTGCCGGATGTGGGGCGGGCGTGGGAATGGCTCAAGCTCCGACGCGGGGTGGGGTCTGTTTCGGTCACGTCGGACGCGGGGACGCCGGGCTGGTTGTCGGCCTCCCCGTCCGGCGAGCCGTTGCCGACCCATGCGGGATTCCGGGTGCGGTCGGATTCCGCAGTGCACGAACACTTCAAGCTGCATTCGAGCGCCGATTGGCTCACTGCGCCGGCCGAGTTGGAGTTGCTCGATTCTGCAAGCGTGAGTCTCTCAATCGATACGATGCACATCGGGCGCCACCCCAGGACCGGTGTTGTGAGCGGCTGGACAGACGATACGCTCGCAGGTCCCGCCTTCCGCCTGGTGGTGACGGTGGTCCGAGCCACCGGCAGCCGGGTAGATCTGGTGGACTCGATTCCGGCGGGAAGCGCCAGCAATCTTTTCTTTCGGGTCGACTCGGCGCTGCCGTTCAATGTGCGGGTCGCAACACGGTCGCCAGGCGTGCAGGCATTCCTGAACGAGCCCGGCGGCATGCCCTACCGCGATCTTGCCACCTTGGAAGCAGGCGACGGGCGAGACGCCGCGGCATTCCAGGTGGATGGCAGTGATGCACTGGCCGGTCTCTGGCAGGTCTCGACGGCGAGTTCTCTCTCGGACGCGGTGCTCGATGTCTCAGTGCTGCCGGCTCCCGCCCGAATGTCACTCCGTCGTCGTGGGGACAGCGTGGTGGCAAGCTTTGCCAGTCTGGCGGACACGGCGGTGCACGCGGCCGCGCAGATCGGGCTGGTCGGCTCGGACCAGCGGTTTCAGGTCGACGCGAGCGGTTCGGCTGCGGTGCGGCATCTTCTGGCCGTGCCCTCCTGGGCTCGCTATGTCGTGGTAGATGTCTCCATGCCGGCCGCTCAGTGGGAACGGCTGACCGACTTCGGGCTCACCCTCTTTGACAGCGCCGGCGTCCAACTGGAGCAGGCACCGCTCAATTACGCGGCCGGGCGGTTGCACCATGCGTTCACGACGCCACCGGGTCAGGCAGCGCTGCTGCTCTTTCCTGCCTTTGCGGATTCCACCAATTCGGCCTGGAGCGCGAATGTTCGCGTTCGATTCTACCTGGAGGAGCCCGTGCGGCTCTCGACCAACGGGCCCCGGCAGATTGCACTCGCGCCCAATGGCGAAACCATGCTGACATTGCCCTGGAGCGAACCCGAGTGGCGCCTCGGGGCCGGCGCGGCCCCGCTGGGCATTGTCACCCTCGAAACCAGCGCGGGTGGCTGGACCACCGAAGCGGCGCTGGTGGACTCTGCCACGGGGCTGTCGAAAGAATGACACGAACAGTGCGGGTGGCCGCGGGCCAGGGCTTCTGGGGCGACTGGCTGGAAGCGCCGGTGCGCCAGGTCTCCGACGGCCCAATCGACTACCTCATGATGGATTATCTGGCTGAAGTGACGATGTCCATCATGCAGAAACAGAAAGGTCGCAACCCCGCCATGGGGTATGCCCGCGACTTTCCGCAGGTCATGGAGCGGATCCTGCCGATCATGATGCAGCGGGGCATCCGCGTCACATCGAACGCGGGTGGCGTCAACCCGCGGGGATGCGCCGAGGCGGTGCTCGAGGTGGCGCGCGCGGCCGGGCTGGCCGGCAAGGTCAAGGTGGGCCTGGTCTCGGGCGACGATATCCTGGATCGGCTCGACGACCTCATTGCCCGGGGTCATCCGCTCGCCGACATGGAGACCGAGCGGCCGCTCAGTGAGATCCGGGACAAGGTGCTGTCGGCCAACGCCTACATCGGCATGGCTCCGATCGTGGAAGCGCTCGACCGTGGCGCGCATGTCGTGGTGACCGGACGTGTCACGGACACCGGGCTCACGCTCGGGCCGTTGGTGCATGAATTCGGTTGGGCAGGCGATGACTGGGACCGGATTGCCAGCGGCACGGTGGCCGGTCACATCATCGAGTGTGGCGCGCAGGCCTCCGGCGGGAACCTGCTCAAGGACTGGCGCGATGTGCGCGGCCTGGACAATCCCGGTTTTCCGATTGCCGAGGTTCGTGACGACGGCTCGTTCATCATTACCAAGCATGCCGGGAGCGGCGGCGTCGTCAACATCGCGAGCGTCACCGAACAGCTCGTCTACGAGATGGGAGACCCGCACCAGTACATCACGCCCGATGGCGTGGCGGATTTCACCAGCATTCATCTGGCGGACGCAGGGAAGAACCGGGTGAAGGTGGATGGTGTCCGGGGTGGGCCGCGCACCGGTATGCTCAAGGTCTCCATCGCTTGGTTCTACGGGTATAAGGCCGTGGGAACGCTGGTGTACTCCTGGCCCGATGCATTCGAGAAGGCCCGGGCGGCGGATGCCATTCTTCGGAAGCGGCTGGACGCGCTCGGCCTGCAATTCGAACAGATCCTGACCGAATACGTCGGCGTGGATGCGACGCACGGGATGCTTGCGGGGCCACCCGATCCAGACCTGCCCGAGGTGCAGTTGCGGGTGGGCGTGCGCGCGCGTGATCGCGCGCCGGTGGAGCGGTTCACCAGGGAGATCGCTCCGCTTGTGCTCACCGGGCCCCCCAGCGTAACGGGCTTTGCCGGTGGGCGGCCGCAGGTGGAAGAGATCGTGGCCTACTGGCCTGCGCTGGTCGATCGTGGCGAGATCGAGCCGCATGTGCGGGTCGAAATACTCGAAGCCTGAAGGCCGGAGGCGCTGTCATGGCAGCCAAGAAGTCGGTCACGAACGTCGCAGCGCAAACGGTGCAGATGGTGCCCCTTCGCTACCTTGCGCATGCCCGGTCCGGCGACAAGGGCGACACCGCGAACGTCGGCCTGATTGCACTCGAGCCCGAGTACTGGCCGGTATTGCTGCACGAGGTGACGAAGGCACGAGTGGCCCGTCATTTCGGCGACATGGTCGCCGGTGTCGAACGATTCGAGCTTCCCAATCTTCGCGCGCTCAACTTCCTGCTGCACGGCGCCCTGGATGGAGGCGGCACACTCAGCCTCAAGACGGACGCGCAGGGCAAGGTGTACTCCACCGCACTGCTCCGGATGGAAGTTCCGGTGCCGGCAGCGCTGGCTGCCACGCTCATGGCGCGCTCAGCGCCATGAGCCAGTCCTTCCTCACGCGCGGCCTGTCCGGTGGCGTGCTCCACCTGACGCTCAATCGTCCCGAGAAACGCAACGCCCTCAGCTCGGCGCTGATCGCGGAGCTTTCAGCAGCCATCGCGGACGCCGAACTCGACGCGTCGGTTCGCGTGGTATGCCTTCGAGGAGCCGGTCCGGATTTCTGCGCCGGCGCCGACCTCGGGGAACTGCTCCAGTCCGCGGATCGTTCCCTCTCGGAGAACGAGCAGGACGCCCTTCGGCTGGGCCACTTGTTCCTTGCATTGCGCGCGTTGCCGAAGCCGGTGATGGCTGTCGTGCATGGGCGTGCGCTGGCAGGCGGGGCCGGCCTGGCGACTGCGTGTGACCTGGTGATCGCGACTGAGGGCGCCAGCCTGGGATATCCGGAGATCCGCCGCGGATTCGTGCCGGCCATGGTCATGACCATGCTGCGCCGCCTGGTTGGAGAGCGCGTGGCGTTTGACCTCACGGCGACGGGACGGCTGCTGTCCGCCGCAGAGGCGCTGGAACTCGGATTGATTTCGCGCGTAGTGCACGAGGCTGCATTGCAGAACGAGGCGGACGCGGTGGCGGCGCTGTTGGCAGGGTCCTCCGCGAGCGCCCTCGCATTGACCAAGCAGCTGCTGTACGAGCAGGATGGTCTGTCGTTTGCGGAGGGCATTGCGCTCGGCGCGCGGGTCAATGCTGCGGCGCGTGCAACGCCGGATTTCCGGACAGCGGTATCCGCGTTTCTGGACAGATGAGTCGCCAGCTGCTTGGCCTTGCGGGAATTGCAATCGCGGTGGTCGGCATTGCGCTCGACTCCGTAGTGGTGATCTGGCTGGCGATCACGGTGCTCTCAGCGGCGGCCCTGTGGCGCCTGCTGGCTCGCCGGGCGGCCCGGCAAAAAGCCGAAGCGGCGTCATCCTGGGAGGACGGCCGTGAAAAAGACTGACGCCCGCGCAGCCTTGTGCGCCGATGGCAAGGTCCTTGCTGGCAACCGGTTACGCAACTTTCCCGGTTTTGACCCAGTTGCGCTTGCGACAAAGAGTGCTAACTTTGCTCGTTAGTCTGTAAGCGTCGGGAACGGCCGAGCGGCCGCTGCGGGTGGACGTGGACACCAGAAGGACCTCAACAGTTCAACGGGATTCAGGAGGAAGGGACATGAAGGGCATGTTGAAGGCTCTCACAGCAGTGGCGATGGCGACGGCGTTGACCGCCTCGACCGCGCACGCACAGAACTCGATGCCGGTCTCCTTTGGTGTGGGTGGCGGCGTCAACCTGCCGCTCAGCAACTTCAAGGATGTTGCCAAGCTCGGGTTCCAGGGCACCGCCTTGGTCGCGTTCGCTCCGGAGAATCTTCCGGTTGGATTCCGGGTGGACGGCACCTACCAGCAGAACAAGTATGACAATGATTTCGCAGCGGCCTTCGGCGACGGCAAGTGGCAAACCATCTATGGTACCGCCAATGTCGTGTACACGTTCCAGACCGCCGAAACCTCACGCATTCATCCTTACTTGATCGCCGGCGGTGGTGTCTACAATCTGAAGGACAAGCCGGATGTTGGCACGGGCGCGTCGGATACGAAGTTCGGCGTCAATGCAGGTGCTGGCTTCGACATGGCTGCTGGTGGTGCGACCGTCTTTCTCGAGGGTCGTTTCCACAACATCTTTGTCAGCGGTAACAATCAGAGCTTCGTGCCGATCACCCTCGGCGTGAAGTTCGGCGGCAAGTAATTGCAGTAAGCAGTACGAGTCCACAATGCGGCCTCGCCTTCGGGCGGGGCCGTATTGTTTCAGGGGGAGTCGAGATGTGACTGGCATCATGGAGCGGGCCGTGGTAGTGCATCAAATTGCAACCACTGCGCTACCTCTCCCCCTGCTAAGGAGGCTTCAATGCGCACGCGTCTCGCAGGATTGGTTGTTCTCGCCAGTCTCATGGGCGCTCTTCCCGCGTCCGCCCAAGGCGTCCGTTTCGGCGTCGGCGGCAGCGGCGACATTTCACTGGAAGACAATGGCGGCAGCGATTTCGGCCTGGGTGCTGCCATGGATTACTACCCGGGCGGTCCGGTCGGATTCCGGCTCGACGGCTCATGGATATTCCGGACTGGTGATGACGGCGTCCTGCTGAACAGCGACGCCACCTATAACTTCGTGAATCATCCCAGCGTCCACCCGTTCCTCATGGGTGGCCTGAGTCTGGGTGCCAGTCAGTCGTTCGACGCCAGCACGCAGCTTGGCCTCAACGCTGGTGCCGGCATCAATTTCCACCTGCGCAATACTCCCATCGGCCTGTGGGCCGACGGGCGGTTCCATCACTTCTTCTCGCCTGACAACAATGGCCTGCAGTTCATGGCCGGTATGCGGTTCGGGGAAGGAGAGTAGGGAAGGGCATAGGGCGTGGGAGGGCTCGCAGTGCGCCTCGCTGTGAGCCCGCAGGGCGAAGCAATCGGGTCGCGGCTGTGATGTTCGCTCGCGGCTCGATTGCTTCGTCGTATCCGCTGGATGCTCCCCGCAATGTCTTCCGGCTGCGCCACGTCTGACGCTCGAGTCGCGACGCGTTCCCATGTACCCGCGCGCATACGCCCGATACCGCATCTGGCTTCATGTCCGGCATCATGTCTCATGGATTCCGTCGCCACGGCTCAGTTGGCCCTGCACACGCACTTTGGCTTTGCCGATTTCCGGCCGGCGCAGCGCCCGGTGGTCGAGAGCGTAATGTCCGGCCATAACACTCTTGCGGTGCTCCCGACGGGCGCGGGCAAGTCAGTCTGCTTCCAGGTTCCGGCCGTGGCGCTTGGCGGGCTGACCGTCGTCATCTCCCCCCTGATATCGCTCATGCAGGACCAGGTCGGCGCTGCGCGGAGCCGGGGCATCGCCGCCGAACATTTGGCAGGAGAGCTGGAGCGCGATCGACTCGACCACCTGCTGCGCGATGCGCGCAACGGGCAGCTCTCACTCCTCTACGTGTCGCCTGAACGCCTTCCCATGCTGGCATGCCGGGCCTTTGCCGGCGGCGTCCGGGCTCGGCGGCTGGCTGTGGATGAAGCCCACTGCATCAGCGAATGGGGCCATGACTTTCGTCCGGCGTTCCGGTGTATTTCCCAGGCGTCGGAGCTGCTCGGGCGTCCTCCGATTGTGGCGCTCACCGGGAGCGCCACCCCGCGCGTGCGTGGCGACATCGTGGCCTCGCTGGCTCCGGGGGGCGCGGCGTTCCAGGTGCATCTGGCCTCGTTTGACCGGCCCAACCTCTGGTTCGGAGCGTGCCGTGTTCCCCGCGAGCCCGACCGATTGCCCATGCTCCGTGCCCTGCTGCGCCGGGACGAGACGGCCATCGTCTACGCCTCCACTCGCCGGTCAACCGAGAAGCTGGCTCGGGCGCTGCGTTACGCCGGTCATGTGGCCGAGGCGTATCACGCGGGGCTCTCCCGGGAGCGGCGGGACGCGTGCCTGGACCGGTTCCTGCGCGATGAGATCCGGGTCGTGGTCGCCACGTCCGCATTCGGCATGGGGATCGACAAGCCGGGCGTTCGCCGGGTGGTGCACTGGACCATTCCTCCCACACCGGAGTCCTACTATCAGGAGGCGGGTCGGGCCGGCCGGGATGGTGCGCCGGCGCGATGCTACGTCCTGTTTGCGCGCGGAGACGCCGAGATCCACCGTCGCCAGCTGGAGGTCACGTTTCCGCCCCGCAAGGTTCTCCGGGCGCTCTGGAGCGGCGTGCTTGCGCCAGAGCGGGTCACAGCCGGGGTCCGCAGCTCCGCCGAACGGCTCCAGAAGGAACTCGATGGATCTTCGGATGCGGACGGATGGCGACGCATCGACCATCGACGGGAAGCGGCCCTTGCCCGGCTCGATACCATGGCGCGGTATGCGGCGGGAACACGGTGCCGCCGTCGAGCGCTGGTTGGATATTTCGGCGAGCGACAGGACGGGTGCAGCGGCTGCGACGTCTGCGAAGGGCCCCGAAGTGCGCGGGTAGTGCGGCTCTGGAGCAAAGTGCGATCGCTTGGCGGAAGCTGAGGCGTACGCCGTGCACATTGGTCGTCGGGCGTCGGGCGTCAGTCGTCAACGGCGAGTTCACGCTGAAGACCTGGAGCAGGCGATGAGGCGAGCTTGCGCGGGGCTTCGGTCCCTTCGCTTCGCTCAGGTTGACACTTCCGACGAGCCGACGTCGCGTCCTTATTCGCGCTCAGCTACCCGGTAGATCCGTCCCGAGGCATACACCACGTAGACCTCGCCGTCCGCGTCTTCGCCGAGGGACACGGCATTATCAGTGACGCCGTTCACCAGCGGGGCCGCCAGCTCGGGATAGGCCTCCACCGGGCCGGCCGTCGTCGTGCGGAAACTGCGTACCCAGCCACCGCAGAAGTCGCTGTAAAGATAGGTTCCGCGAAGCGTCGGGAAGGCCCGGCCGCGGTAGACGTAGCCACCGGCCACGGCGCAGGCATTGACGTGGGAGTACTGGACCACCGGAGTGACCAGGCCGGCCGATTCACAACCGACGGCCGGCTGATAGCAGCCATCGCCCTCCATGAACGGCCACCCGAAGTTGTTGCCGCCCTCAATCGGTGCAGCCAGAAAGTTGATTTCTTCAGTGCTTCCCTCGCCCACGTCGCCGATGTAGAGGTCGCCGGTGCTGCGGTCAAAACTCCACCGCCAGGGGTTTCGCAAGCCCAGCTGCCAGATCTCCTTTCGCCAACCTGGGCGATTCACGTAGGGATTATCGGGCGGAATTGCGTAGGGCGTCGCGCCATCGACGTCGATCCGCAGCATCTTGCCAATCCACGATCCGCTGTCCTGGGCAAGACTCAAGGGCCCGCCGCCGTGGTCGCTGTCGCCAAAGGCAAAGTAGAGCTTGCCATCCGGTCCGAATGCGACCAGCCCGCCATAGAGCACCGCCGTCACCGGCTGCGCCTGCGACAGGATGGGCTGTTCCGACGCCGGGCTGGCGGTGTCGAAGTCAGGGTTCGCGGTGAAGGCAGAAAGCTGTGAGTTGCCGGCGTTATCCACATAGTAGATGAAGAAGCGCCGGTTCGTGGCGTACGCCGGATGGAAGGCGAGGCTGTAGATGCCGTATTCATGGCCGCCGCCGGTCAACGCGCTCAGGTCGATGAAGGGCGTGGGCAGCCGCTTCCCATCCTTGCGCAACCAGATGATCCCGCCGCGCTCAACCACCATCATCCGGCTTTTGTCGCCCGGTGGACTGGTCACGTACACCGAAAAGTCATAGCCGCTGTCCACCGGCACCAGGGTCAGACTGGTGGGTGGGGGAGGGTTCTGTTCGGTGGCGCAGGCGGCGACGATCAGAAACGGAATGAGGCGATAGAACCGCTGCACGCGTCCTCCAGGAGGAATTGCCCGACGCTGGCGCAAGGGTGGGACCGTTATATTGAACGCGACTACGGTCGGCCCGCTGGCCGCCTTTTACGTAACCCTCGACCCCGACCAACATGGACCTCTCGCTCTACTTCACCGAGCAGCACTACCAGGTGCGCGACATGGTGCGCGAGTTCGCGCAGTCTGAAGTGGCACCGGTGGCTGCCGAGCTGGATCGCACCAGCGAGTTCCCCTGGGACAATGTCCGGAAGATGGGAGAACTGGGGCTGCTTGGCGCACCCTGGCCGGAGGAGATGGGCGGTGCCGGGCTCGACCAGCTCTCCTATTACATCGTCATCCATGAGCTGGCCAAGGTGGATGCGAGCCACGGCCTTACGGTGAGCGCGCACACCAACCTCGGTACGTCGCCCATTGTCGAGTTCGGTACGGACGAGCAGCGTAAGCGCTTTGTCCCGCTGCTTGCCTCGGGCAAGATTCTTGGCGGCTTTGGTCTCACCGAGCCCGGCGCCGGCAGTGACGCGGGCGGCACCGCCACCATCGCTGAAGATAAGGGCGACCACTTCCTGCTGAACGGCGCCAAGATCTTCATCACCCATGCCGGCGTGGGCGAAGTCTTTTCGGTCACGGCGCGTACGGAGCCGGGCAGCGGAAACAGGGGCATCTCCAGTTTCATCGTGACCAAGGACGCCGTGGACCTGGCCGCATGCAAGGCCGCCGGCGTGGGGCACGCGCCCGACCTGCCCAAGACGCCGGGCGTTCGTGCTGGCAAGAAGCAGGAGAAGATGGGCTGGCGGGCCAGCGACACTCGCGAGCTGATCTTCGAGAACGCGGTGGTCCCCAAGGAGAACCTCCTGGGTGAACGGGGTCGCGGGTTCGTCAATTTCCTGAAGACCCTGGACGGCGGTCGGATCGGGATCGCGGCCCTGTCGCTGGGCATTGCCGAGGGCGCCTACGATGCCGCGCTCGACTACG
Organism: uncultured Gemmatimonadales bacterium; assembly: GCA_963798915.1. Taxonomy (GTDB): domain Bacteria; phylum Gemmatimonadota; class Gemmatimonadetes; order Gemmatimonadales; family GWC2-71-9; genus CAMLHP01. Next base: position 46,804 of record CAWCVB010000011.1, read on the forward strand.
CCGGGGTGCGCAAGCAGTTTGGCAAGCCGATCGGCAGCTTCCAAGGGGTCCATTTCCAGTTGGCCGACATGGCCATGGAGATCGAGGCCGGCACCCACCTCCTCTACCACGCGGCCTGGCTCAAGCAGCACGGGAAGCCGTTCAAGAAGGAAGCGGCCATGGCCAAGCTGTTCTGTTCCGAACTGGCCATGCGGGCCACCACCAAGGCGGTCCAGATCTTTGGCGGCTACGGCTACACCACGGAATACCCGGTGGAGCGCATGATGCGGGACGCCAAGGTCTGCGAGATCGGGGAAGGGACCAGCGAGATCCAGCGGATCGTCATCGCCCGCCAGATTCTGGGCGACGTGGTCTCCTGATTGCCGTAACTTCCATTATTTCCTATCTTTAGACGTCAACTGGCTGCTGGCCGGCCGACGCCCTGGTCCCCGAGCGGGAGGGCCGTCGCCGGTCGGAGCCGTCATTCCAGACTTCGCATCGAGCGGATTCGCAGCGCGCCTTTGGGCGCGGGTGCCACAGGTCCGCCGAGGTGACCCTTGAAGCGCGAGATTCTGATCAACGGCAGCCAACGCGAAACCCGCGTGGCCATCCTCGAAGACGACCGCCTGGTTGAACTCCTCATCGACAGGCCTGACCGCCGGCGAATCGTCGGTGATATCTACCTGGGCCGGGTGGAAGCTGTGCTGCCCGGGATCCAGGCTGCCTTTGTCGATATCGGCCTGGAGAAGAGCGCCTTCCTGCACGCCTCGGATCTCCTCGAGCCGGAAGACGAGGACGAGGAGCCGGTCGATCCCGAAGAAGAGAATGCGGAGGCCGATGAGGCCGAGGCCGCGCTGGAGTCGGGCGAAGGCGGCACCGATGAGGCCGAGCCGCCACGCCGGAGCCGCCGGGGCCGTAATGGCAGCGGCGAACGCCATTCCCGCCACGCCGTTCCCAACATCCAGGACATCCTGAAGAAGGGGCAGAACCTTCCGGTGCAGGTCACCAAGGAGCCCATCAGCACCAAGGGCTGCCGCGTCACCGCCCAGATTTCGCTGGCTGGCCGGTTCCTGGTCTACATGCCCTATGGCTCCAAGGTGGGCGTCAGCCGCAAGATCGAGAGCAGGGAACAGCGCGGCAAGCTGCGCGAGATGGTCACCAGGATCCTGCCGAAGGATGCCGGCGGCGTCATCGTCCGGACCGTCGCCGAGGGTGTGACGGAAGAGCATTTCCGGCGCGAGGTCGAGACCCTCATGAATCAGTGGCGGAAGGTCAACCGCAAGAAGACCTTCGTCCGCCGCGCACCGGCACTGCTCCAGCGCGAAACCAGCCTGACCCGTGGTCTCATCCGGGACGTATTCAGCAGCAAGGTGGATGCGCTCTGGGTGGACTCCAAGGAACTCCACCACGAAATCGAGCAGTACCTCGAGCAAGTGGACCCGGAGCTCATCCAGCGGGTCCACTTCTACGAAGACGCCACGCCCCTCTTCGACAAGTTCGACATCGAGAACGAAATCCGTGACCTCTTCAAGGCGCGGGTCGAACTGCCGACCGGCGGGTCGATCATCGTCCAGCCCACCGAGGCGCTGGTCAGCATCGACGTAAACACGGGCCGCTACACCGGCAAGAAGGACCCGGAGAAGACCATTCTCCGGACCAACGTCGAGGCCGCGCGCGAGATCGCCCGCCAGATCCGCCTGCGCGACATCGGCGGCATCATCGTCTGTGACTTCATTGACATGGAGTCGCGCCAGAACCGGGAGAAGGTGCTCCAGGAGCTGCGCATGCACCTGGGGCGCGACCGGGCCCGCACCAAGGCCTTCGCGGTGTCGGAACTGGGCCTGGTGGAGATGACCCGGCAGCGGGTGCGCCCGTCGCTGTGGCACACGCTCACCCGGGACTGTCCCACCTGCGCCGGCAGCGGCCGGGTCTTCACCCCGGAGGTTGTGTCCCGACGCCTGGAGCGGTCGCTGCGGCGCGCCGGCCACGAACACCGGGAGCGGCAGCTCACGGTGCGGCTCCACCCGGAGGTTGCGCTCTACCTCCTGGAGGAGGAGCCCCGGTTCCTGGCCCAGCTCCAGAAGGCAACCGGCATCGATCTCGAGCTGCGCGACGATCCCATGATGCGGCTGGACGAGTTCCGGATCATGAGCCGGCCCGCCGGGCGCGACGTGACCGATCTGTACGCGGTGGCGTGAGGGGCAGGGGTCGACGGTCGACGGTCGACGGTCGACGGTCGACCGTTGACCGTTGACCGTTGACTGTTGACTGTTGACCAGCCGGCACTTGACCCGCCTGGCACGCCGGAGCTAAATTGAACGGCTAACGAATTTTCTGACACGGCGGGCACGCATGTACGCAATCTTTCGGGCGCTGGGCAAGCAGTTTCGGGCGGAAAAAGGCAAGACGCTCCGGCTGCCGCTCATGGACAAGCAGCCCGGTGACAAGCTCACGTTTGACGAAGTCCTGCTTTCGTCCGACGGCTCGACCATCCGGGCCGGCGCACCGCTGGTGGCGGGCGCCGCGGTTGAGGCCGAGGTCCTGGGGCAGGTCAAGGGCGACAAGCTGTACATCTTCAAGTTCAAGCGGCGCAAGAACTACCGCCGCAAGACCGGGCACCGGCAGAAGTACACCGAGGTCCGCATCACCGACGTGACGGCGGGATAGGCGCATGGCTCACAAGAAAGGCGTTGGCTCCAGCAAGAACGGACGGACCTCGAACCCGCAGTACCTCGGGGTCAAGAAGTTCGGCGGTGAACAGGTGGCGGCCGGCAATATTCTGGTCCGCCAGCGCGGCACGCGCTTCCATCCGGGCCAGAACGTGGGCAAGGGCAGCGACGACACGCTGTTCGCCCTGGTCGACGGAGTGGTCAAGTTCGAGTACAAGGACAAGAACCGGAAGAAGATCTCGGTTCTGCCTGCTTCAGCCTGACCAGCCAGCAGCGATCCAGCACGGCCCCGGCAATCAAGCCGGGGCCGTTTTGTTTTGAAACACCCGGCTGGCGACTTCCGTCATATCTTGGGTATGCCGCCTGAACCGGGGAGGAACCATGGCGACCTTGTTTGACCGGATGAACCGAGAGTTCGAGGCGCTGGGCCGACGGGCCCAGGAAGTTTTTGATGAGAGCCGCGCACGCCTGGAACTGATGCGGCTTCGCAATCTGCGGGATGGCGCTGCCCGCGAACTTGGATACCTGTTTTACGAGCGTGAGCGTCAGCCCGAGAACGCCGAGCAGGGCCGCCTCGATGCCGCGCTGTTCAAGATGGACGACCTGAAGCACGAGATCGAACGAGTGGAGCAGCAGCTTGCCGTGGAGCGAGTGGAGAAGCAGGCTGAAGAAGAGCCCGAAATGGCGGCGGCCGGAGCAGCGACTGCCGAACCCGCCGGACAGCCGGATGCGACGGAGGGACCGCCACCAGCCGGCGAAACGATCTGATGGCCCTGACCCCGCTCACAATTGAAGTCGCTCGGGATAATTGCCACAGAGCCCATCAACGCCGAGCGCAGCGAGCTTCGCTGCCTCGGCGCTGTCGTTGACCGTCCACGCAACAACCTCACCTGCCGCACGATGCACTGACTCAACCAGCGCCGCATCGATCATCGTCCATTCCTGCCAGAGCACTGAAGCGCCAGCTGCCCGCAGAGGTGCAGCCGGATCGACGAGGCGCGCCACCAGCAGGACTCCAGTTCGGAAATCTCGTGACGAGTCGCTGAGGCGGCGAATCAGGCGATGATCGAACCCGTGCACTCCGTAGCGCCCTGGTGCGGGCGCCTGGCGCAGCACCTCGGCGAGGAGCGACTCATGCTGCGAGGCAAGCTCCTTCACCTCAATCCAGACCTCATGGTTGCCGATCGCGGCGAGCGCCTCAGCCAGGGTGGGGATGGCCTCGCCATTCCCCAGGCGGTGAGCCCGCAGGCGGGCCCAGTGCAGCTGGCGAATCGCGCCCAGGCCCTGAACGTCGGCATCATGATGCACGACCAGCTCACCGTCCAGGGTGCCATGTATGTCCAGCTCGACGCCGTCGGCCCCAAGTTCCGTGGCGCGGCGGAAGGCAGCGAGCGTATTCTCGAGGGCATGACCCGAGGCGCCACGGTGGGCAAGGACTCGCGGAGAGTGCGGCATGAGGGGAGAAATATACTGCAGCCCTCAACCGGCTTAACAATTCCGTCGATCGCACGTCTACCTCCTGAAGGTCACCACCGATGGAGGGGAGGCAGCGTGACGCACACGATGAAGACACGGTGGAACACCGTCCATCTGCCCGCGATAAAGGGGGCATGAGCTGAGAGCCGCCGCCGCCCGTCCCGCGACTGATCCCGCATCCGATGCCGACCTGGTTGCCGCGTATCACGCCGGCAGCGAGCCGGCGGCGGCGGTCCTGGTCGAGCGTCACGCGCCGGCCATCGCGCGCCATCTCTACAGCAGTGGCGCCGGGACGAGCGAGCTGGACGATCTGGTGCAGGAAACGCTCTTTCGGGGCTTTCGGCGACTGGCATCCTGGCGTGGCGAAGCGAGCCTCCGCACCTGGCTGCTCAGCATCGCCGGCAATGTGCTTCGTGATGAGGCGCGCCGGCGGCGGGGCAGGGTGATGCTGTCGCTCGAAGGCCAGGAGCCAGCAGCCAGTGCCACGCCGGCCAGCGAATTCACGATGCGCGACACGGTCGAACGGCTGCGGCATGCCATTGCAGCGCTTCCTCGTCTGCAGCGCGAAGTGTTCCTGCTCCGCTCCCAGGAAGGGTCGGATTACGCCGCGATTGCCCTGGCGCTGGGCACGACTTCCGCCGCTGCACGAGTCCACTACCACCATGCAGTGCGACGACTGAAGGATGTGATTGCATGACGACGTGTAGCGCACTCTCAGACGCCATGCCCTCGGTTGCGCATGGGCGCCGCGCGTGGACGGCAGACGAGGCCACGCACTTGCGCCAGTGTCCTGACTGCGCCGGCGAGTGGCGCCTGGTCCTGGCCGCGTCGCAGCTGGCCGCACCGCCCGGCGAGCCCGCCAACCCCGCCGAGTTGACGGCGCGCGTGCTGGGTCGGCTGCGCACTGCTGAACGAAGGCATGCCCAACGATGGGTGATCGCCGGGCTGGCTGCCGCCGTCCTTGCGATGGGGGTCTTCGGGGTGCTCTCAAGGACATCACCGCGGCGGCCAGCGGGGGCAACGGACGCCGCCGGGCTGGTGCTGCCGGCGCTGGACACCCTGTCGGAGCCGGCATTGACGTCGGTGCTCGATGGACTGTCCGGCCCAATGCTTGACCTGCCCGCCGACCAGGCCCGCACTGACCTGGCCGCACTGGACTCGACCGGACTGCAGCTCGTCCTCAAAAATCTGGAGGGAATATGAAAAGGTACATCGCCATGGCGCTGCTCTTCGCCGGCACCGCCGGCGCCGGGGCACAGACGCCCGATTCCGTGCCCAGGAGTGATCGTGCTGAACACCAGGTCATCACTGAGCAACGGCGGGTGGTGGAGCAGCAGCGCCGCGTGCTGCGCGAGGAGCGCCTTCGAACCCGTATCCAGGAGCGCTTCACCCAGCGGGTGGCCGAGTCGCTGGAGCTGCAGCAGGACCAGCTGACCCGGCTCCGTGCCACCAACGCGCGCTTCGGGGCTCGGCGAGCGGAGCTGGAGCGGAACCTCGTCCAGCTGCGTCAGTCGCTCAGGAGCGAACTCAAGCCGGGCGTCGCCGCCAATGACGACAGCGTCTCACGGGTCGTCGACCGACTGTTGCAGGCCCAGCTCGAGCGTGCCCGGATTGAGCAGGACGAAATGAAGGAGCTCTCCTCGTTCCTGAGTCCGGTGCAGCGGGCCAAGTATCTCATCATGCAGCAGCGGATGCGGCAACTGATCGAGGAGGCGGCTGACAAGCGATAGCGGAACCAGCGCTCGTCCCCGGGGTGATTCGGGGCTAAATTGCCTGCATGATCCTCCAGTTCCAGGTTGTCCTGCCAGCCACGGCTGTGGCCATGGCTATGGCCGTGCATGTGCTGGCCATCCCGGCCCTGGTCCTCGGGCTCTTCGCGGTGCTCGCGAATCCCTGGATCGCCGCCCTGCTGGTCGCGGTGGGCATCATTGCGCTCCTGACGGAAATCAAGGCCGGTGCCTCAGGCCTTGGCATCCTGGTGAGCCTGGTGTCCCTGGGACTGTTCTTCCTGGCCGGCATCAGCATGGGCCTGGCCAGCTGGGTGGACATCCTTCTGGCGCTGCTGGGCCTGGTTGCCATTGCGGCCGAGGTGTTCCTGCTGCCTGGCTTCGGCGTGGCGGGCATCGTCGGTATTGGCATGCTGGGTGCCGCGATCCTGCTCAGCATGCTCGGACCGGCCCCCACTCCTGGCGACGTCGCGCAAGCGCTCGGCGCGCTGGGCGCCGCGACGGTCATCACCGTCTCGGTCGCGTATGCCTGGGTCAGGAAGCTGCCAACCAGCCGCCGCTTCCGCGGACTGCTTCTCCAGGACACCATGCACAGCGCCGCCGGTTACATCTCGTCGGTCTCTCGTACTGAACTCATCGGCCAGCAGGGCAGGGCGCTCACAGGATTGCGCCCTGCCGGCGCTGCGGAGGTGGCGGGTGAGCGACTGGACGTTGTCACCGAAGGGGAATTCATCGCAGCCGGTACGCCGGTAATGGTGACCCGATCCGACGGCTACCGCCTTGTCGTGCGGTCAGTCGTTCCATCTCAGCCAGCGAGTGAAGCGTGAATGAGTCCCAGTTGACAGTCGGCATGATCGCGGCCCTGATCGTGATGGGCATGATCGTCATCTCCGTGTTCTTCCGGTTCATCCCGGTGGGACTCTGGATCACCGCGCTCGCCTCAGGCGTGCGGGTCTCCTTTGCCACCCTGTTCGGCATGCGCTTCCGCAAGGTGAACCCCACCAACATCGTGACGCCGCTCATTACCGCGAGCAAGGCGGGTCTGGACCTCGATATCAACGGGCTCGAATCGCACTATCTCTCGGGCGGCAATGTCCAGCGAGTGGTCAATGCGCTGATTTCCGCAGACAAGGCGGGCATTCCCCTCAGCTTCAAGCAGGCCGCCGCCATCGACCTGGCCGGCCGTGACGTGTTCGAGGCGGTGCAGGTGAGCGTCAACCCCAAGGTCATCACCACGCCCAAGGTTGCGGCCATGGCCAAGGACGGTATTCAGCTCCTGGCACTGGCGCGCGTGACGGTGCGTGCCAACATCAACCGCCTGGTCGGCGGCGCCGGCGAAGAAACCATCCTGGCACGCGTGGGCGAAGGCATTGTCAGCACCATCGGGTCTGCGGAGTCGCACAAGAAGGTGCTGGAGAATCCCGACATGATTTCCAAGAGCGTGCTGGCCAAGGGGCTCGATGCCGGCACTGCCTTCGAGATCCTGTCGATCGACATTGCCGACGTGGATGTCGGCAAGAACATCGGAGCCGAGCTGCAGACCGACCAGGCGGAAGCGGACAAGCGGATTGCGCAGGCCAAGGCCGAGGAGCGCCGGGCGCTGGCGGTGGCCATGGAGCAGGAGTTCAAGGCGGAGGCCCAGAAGCAGCGCGCGGCGGTGATTGCCGCGGAGGCGCAGATCCCGCTGGCCATGGCCGAAGCGTTCAAGTCCGGCCACCTGGGCGTGATGGACTATCAGCGCTATCGCAATATCGAGTCGGACACGTCAATGCGGAACGCGATTGCCGGCGGAGGCAGCGCCAGCAACGGACCGGAGAAGTAGGTGTCGTTCTTCGGCTGGCTGATCCTGGCGTACGTGGGCTGGGTCATCCTGAGCGCGTTCCGGAAGGCCGCTGGACAGCAAGCCGCACGCAGCAGCGGTGCCCTGACCCGGGAGGAAGCCCGCCAGCGCCTGCTGGAGGCGCTGGGCGCAGCGCAGGGCCAACGCACCGTTGAGCCCGTGAGCCGGCCTGCCAGCCGGGTCGCCGTTACGGCGCGTCGGGTGAGTGCCCGGCCCGCGAGCACGGTTCAGGGCCCGGTCGACTATGACGATCAGGCCGCCGCGGTAATTCGCGAACGACGGCGGGAGGTGGAAGTCCGCAATCGTTCCCTCGCTGGTGACGACCACGACGCGTTCGATGAGCGCGTGCGGCGGGAAGATGCGGATGATGCGGGTGGCGGGCCGACGGTCGCATCGGGCGCAATCAGGCGATTGCGAACGCTCATGGTCTGGCAGGAAATCCTGGGGCCGCCAGTCGGCCTGCGAGACGACTGACAACCGTCGACCGACGACTGACGACCGTCAATCCACCTGCGCCGGATAGGCCTCACTGTACATCTGCATTGCCCGGTTGATGGCGTCGCGCGCGGCTTCGGCATTCTCGAAGCCGCGCGTTTCCGTGTGCTTGCCCTCGAGGTCCTTGTACACCTGAAAGAAATGCTCGATTTCCTTCAGGAAGTGTCGCGGTACGTCGGCCAGGTCGTGGCGCTCGGTGGAGTATGGGTCCGCCAACGGAACGGCCAGCACCTTCTCATCCGCCTGGCCGTGGTCCACCAGGTGGAAGAGTCCCACTGGCCGGCACTCGACCAGGCAGCCGGTAAATACCGGCTCGGTCATCAGCACCAGCACATCGAGCGGATCGCCATCGTCGCCCAGGGTCCGCGGCAAAAAGCCGTAATCGCCCGGGTAGTGCACGGCGCTGTGGAGGATCCGATCAAGCCGGAAGAGTCCCAGCGTCTTGTCCAGTTCGTACTTGTTGCGCTCGTTGGCCGGGATCTCGATCACGGCGGTGACCGAGTGCGGCGGCTGCCCGCCGGTCGGGATATCGTGCCAGGGATGCAGGTGTCGGGCGGTGCGCGGCATGGCGTGTCCAATGCGTGATGTTGTGGAGCAGAATTATAATGGCGCACGGCTTGCGGCCGGCGCCCGGCGCGGGCATGTTTCCGCCCGGCCCGAGTGGCGGAATGGCAGACGCAGCGGACTCAAAATCCGCCGGGGGCAACCCCGTGCGAGTTCGACTCTCGCCTCGGGCATCTCCCTATCCATACTTCCGTGGCTGGAGGCCGTAGTGCCCGCCTTGCGCATGTTGCTTCGTCTCTCGGTGGCTCTCGCCATCACCCTGTCCATCACAAGTCCAGTCCACGCCCAGACTCCGCTGACCGGGTTCGCGCCCGCCGCCAGCGCTCGCGAGCGAGCCCTCGAACAGGTGCTGCTTCAGGCGGGAGACTCTGCAGCTGCACTACACGATCGCCGAATCCTGGCCGCCAAGCCGCACGTAGCAGGCACTCCGGCGCAGCAGGAGACCGCGGCCTATGTGCTGGGTGAGATGGCGCGTGCCGGTCTCGACACCAGCCGCATCAATTTCCGCGTGTACCTGCCCTATCCCGATTCAACCATCGTGGAACTGGTGGCGCCAACCCGGATCCGGCTGAATCTCGATGAACCGCCGGTGCCGGGTGACACCACGACCTATCTCCCGAACTGGCCGGCCATGAATGGGACGGCGGGAGACGGCGATGTGACGGCACCGCTGGTGTACGTGAACTACGGCTTGATTGATGACTACGCGACCCTCGATTCGCTCGGCGTCAGCGTGAAGGGCAAGGTGGTGGTGGCCCGCTACGGGCGGAGCTTCCGCGGGATCAAGGCACGCGAGGCGGAACGCCACGGTGCGGCGGCGCTGATTCTTTACTCGGATCCCGAGGACGATGGGTTTGCGCGGGGCGATGTGTACCCCGAGGGGCCGATGCGCAACGCCGATGGCGTCCAGCGCGGAAGCGTGCTCAACGAGAATGGCGATCCATCGACGCCGGGATGGGCGTCAGTGGCCGGCGCGCGCCGGCTGTCCGAGGACTCCATGGCGCTTATCAATATCCCGGTAGTGCCGATCGGATATGGCAACGCGGCCAAGCTGCTCCAGCCGATGCGCGGCCCCGACATTCCGCAGTCGTGGCAGGGCGGCCTGCCGTTCCGGTATCACATCGGCGGCACGGACGAGGCATCCGCACGGGTGGGTCTCTGGCACCAGCATGGCGATGTTGCGTTCAAGACGATCACGAACACGTTCGGCACCATCCGGGGCAGCGACTGGCCCGAGGAGACAGTGATTGTCGGGGGTCACCGCGACGCCTGGGGCCCTGGGGCCCAGGATAACGTCGGCGGTGTCACGAGCATCCTGCAGGCCGCGCGCGCGTGGGGCGCGGCACTCAAGGCGGGGCACCGCCCGCGGCGGACGCTGATCTTTGCCACGTGGGATGCGGAAGAGTGGGGCCTCGTCGGCTCCACCGAATGGGTCGAATCGAAGGAAGACTGGCTGGCGCGGCGCGTCGTGGCGTACCTGAACCTCGATTCCCCCGCCGACGGGCGCCACTTCGGCGCGTCGGGCACGTCATCGCTGCACGGCTTCATACTCGACCTCGCGCGCTCGGTGCCGCAGCCGGCGGAATCAGTGACGGTCTACGACGCGTGGCGTCGGGACCGGAACGTCAAGGATTCGGCCGAGCCGAGGGTGGGCGATCTGGGTGGCGGCAGTGACTTCGGATCGTTCTATAACCACCTCGGCCTGCCAGCCTTCGACTTCGGCTTTGGCGGGCCGGGCGGCGTGTATCACTCGGCCTACGATACCTACACGTTCCAGGAGCGTTATGGCGATCCGGGCGGCCTCAGTCTGGTGGCGGCGGGACGCCTGGCATCGCTGGCGCTGGCCCGGCTCGCGAATGCCGAGGTCCCGGCGTTCGACTATGCCAAACTGGGCACCTACCTGCAGGGGCTGGCGCAGAAGGCGATATCGCGAGATTCCGCACTTGGCATCGGCGACTCGGGCCGATTTGCCGGCCTCGACTCGGCGGCCGGATCGCTCGCCGCGGCGGGTCAGCGCTTTGCCGAGGCGCGTGACGCAGCCCTTCAGCACGTTGATCGGAAGGCAATACAGGCTGCCAATGCCGAACTGCGGCAGGTGGAGCTCTCCTTTGCGCGGCCCTCAGGGCTGGTGGGCCGGCCGGAGTCCCGGAACCTTCTCTTTGCCGCCGACCGCAACAACGGCTACGCCAACATCGCCCTTCCCGGTATCGCCGAAGCGGCCGAGGACCGCGATGCGGCCCGGGAAGCGCAGGAAATTGCCGATCTGACCGGGCGTGTCAGGGTCGCGACCCAGCACGTTGAGCGGGCGACCCGCGCCCTCACTAGCCGGTGACGATGGAGTCTGAATAACCCTTCATAAAAAGTTCGCCGGAGATTAAAGGCGCAACGCGTATCCTTGTCTCATAGCCATGGACCCGCCCGCCGGGCGTTCTGACTCGAGGAGACCAGGAATGACGTTGCGCCGCCGCACATTCGCCAGCATCTGCGCCACGATGGCCGTTGCCGCTCTCGCCATCATCGTGCTCGCCGGCGCTCATCATACCCCCAGCGTGGAAGTGGTGGACTTTGGCCGGACACCGCACCCGACAACGCCCGTCTACCAGGCCGCCATTGCTCCGCCTTCGTCTGCGGCCATCAAGGAATTTCACATTCCGATCACCCACGGGCGCATCGAAATCGCGCCAGGCAAGATGTACGAAGGGTGGCTCTTTGGAGGGACCGTCCCGGGCCCGATCCTGCGGGTTCGCCAGGGCGATCGTGTTCGCATTGTGGTCACCAACGACAGCCCGATGCCGCATTCGATCGACCTGCATGCCGCCCGTATTCCCATGAACGACGCGTTTGGCCCCATCCTGCCCGGCGCGTCCAAGTCCTTCGAGTTCACGGCCAATGATCCGGGCGCATTCATGGTTCACTGCGGCACCGTGCCCGTGATGACCCACATCATGAACGGGATGTACTTCGCCATCATCGTGGACCCGGCAGGCGGGTGGGGGACCACGGTCGACAAGGAATTCGTCGTCATCCAGAGCGAGTTCTACGCCCATGCCGACTCGGCGACCGAGGTGCTGACGATGGACCGGCAGGCGGCGGCACGGCGGGACCCGAGTTACGTGGTTTTCAATGGCAAGGCGTTCCAGTACAAGCAGCATCCGCTGCAGGTCACCGAAGGCGATCATGTCCGGTTTTTCGTGGTGAACGCCGGGCCCAATTTCACCAGCGATTTCCATATTGTTGGCGCCATGTTCGACCGCGTCTATCCGGACGGGCACCCGGCGCATTCCCTGGAAGGCGTCCAGACCTGGCCGGTACCGGCCGGTGGCGGCGCGGTGTTCGAGACGTCGTTCGAAAAGGGGAAGAGCGGCGTGGGCACGTACGCGTTCGTTACCCATGCCTTCGCTGACGCCGAGAAGGGCGCGCTTGGCCTGATCGAGGTGCGCGCGGCTGATGCCGCGGTGGCGATGCACTAGCGGGAGATGGTCGTGGGTCGTCGGTCGTCAGTCGTCAGTCTTCCAGCACCACCGAAGACCGTCGACCGATGACCGATGACCTTTCGACTCTCAGAATTCTCCGATGAAGCCGATTTCCGGTTCGAGTTGCTGTCCGAACCGGTCCCGGACGGCCGACTGCGCATGCGTGATGAGGCGGCGCACGTCGGCCGCCTTGGCAGCGCCCAGGTTGACCATGATGTTGGCGTGAATGTGCGAAATCTGCGCGTCACCCATCCGATGCCCCTTCAGTCCACACTGATCGACCAGTCGGCCGGCGCCGACGCCTTCGATCTTCTTGAAGATCGATCCGGCGCTGGGATGGATCTCGAGCCAGGGATGGCGGGCGCCCCGCCAGCTCAGGTTCTCCTGGATGATCCTGTGCATCGTATCAGGGTCGCCGCGCTCGAGCTGGAATCGGACCCTGAGGATGACGTCGTCGGTATGGTGAAAGATGGAATCATCGTACCCGAACGCCACATAGTCCGCCTCCACCGTCCGGTACTCGCCGGCTGCTGAGAGCATGTCGCAGTTCCGGAACACTTCGGCGATGAACATGGTACGCTCGCGTTCGGGCGCCGGCGAGAGGAAGTGCAGGTTCTGCCAGATTGCCCCTCCGACCGTGCTGGGAATGCCCACGTAATGCTCAAAGCCAGACCAGCCGCGTCGCACTGCGTCGTGGATGAGCGTCGCTCATGATCACGCCACTGCCCACCGTGACGCCGCCGTCGTCGGTCCAGTCGGCGGTGTTGGCGCGATTCTGGACCACCAGCCCGCGAAACCCGCGGTCGCCAATGAGGATGTTGGCGCCGAGGCCCAGCACGAAGCAGGGCAGCTCGGCGGCGCGAGCGGCGAGCACCGCCTGGGCGAGGTCTTCGGGAGTCGCGGCCCGGTACAGCAGGTCCGCCGGCCCACCGATGCGAAAGGTGGTGAGTGGCGCCAACGGCACGTTCCGTTGCAGGTGCGCGGGGGACAGCCCGTGTTCCGCCGGGTCGAACCGGCGCACTCGTTCGGCAAGCGACGCAGTGGGCAAGACGGCACTCCGATGGAGAGTGAATGTATCGGGGAAGTTATCCGGTCCCGCTCGACACGGGAGTCCCCGTCTATATTGCGCCCATGCGTGTGACGCTTGGCGGACTGTACATTTATCCCGTAAAGTCGTGCGGTGGGTTCATGGCGCCCAGCTGGGAAGTGGACGACCTGGGCCTCCGGATGGATCGGCGCTGGATGATCGTCAATGAACGGGGCCATTTTCACACCCAGCGCACACGGCCTCGGCTTGCGCTGGTCCGCACCGGTCTCTCCGGCCAGACGCTGTCATTGGGTGCGCCGGGGATGGAAAGCATCAGCGTGGCGCCCGGTGGGGGCGACACGGTGGCGGTCGGCATCTGGGACGATGTGTGCGTCGCGGAGCATTGCGAGCCGCATGCAGATGAGTGGGTCAGCGAATTGCTGGGCGAGCCAGCGCAGCTGGTGTTCATGCCCGATTCCACGCGGCGCGGCACTCCGAAGCGGGCCAGCGAGAGTCTGGGCCGGGTCGGCTTCCAGGACGCCTATCCGTTCCTGCTGGTTGGCGCCGCGTCGTTGGCGGACCTCAATTCCCGGCTCGATGCAGCGCTGCCAATGAACCGGTTCCGTCCCAATCTGGTCGCCGAGGGTGCGCCTGCCTACGCGGAGGACCGCTGGAGCGGGTGCACCGCCGGTGATGTCCACCTGATTGCGACCACGCCCTGCGTCCGCTGCCGGATCCCGACCATCGATCAGGAATCGGGCAAGAGCGGCAAGGAACCGCTCCGGACTCTCGCCCACTACCGGAAGGTGAACGGCGAGGTCACGTTCGGGGTCAACCTCTCGCATCAAAATGCAGGAACAATGCGCGTTGGGGATGTCATCACTCCCACCGGCTGAGATATCTTCGGCAGCCGAACTTGTTCCACTCAACCTTCCGGGCCACATGTCTCTTGTAACCAGCATCCGCTCCGAAGCCCCCGAGTCGGTCGCAACGCCCTTTCTGGCGCTCATCGTCCCCGAAGGGGAGCAACCGGCGAGCCTCGAGGCGCTGGACGGCGCGGCGGGTGGTGCCATTGCCCGGGTCTACCGGTCGGGCGATTTCCGCGGCAAGCGCGATGAGGCCGTGCTGCTCTACCCGTCGACAGGGCCGGCGCGCCTGCTCCTGATCGGCGCCGGCAATCCCGCGCAGGGCGGTGGCAACCGGCTGCGGCGGGCGGCGGCACTTGCCGGTCGGCGCGCGGTGCAGGCGCGCGTGGAAGAGGCCGCACTCTTCATCACGCCGGAAGCCCGCGGGGACGAGACGCCGGAGCACGCCGTACGCATGGCGGCCGAAGGGATCCCGTTCGGTGCCTGGCGCTATCTGGACCTCAAGCGGCCCAGCGAGGAGACACGGACCGTCCTGGCGCGGATGGACATTCTCGCCGACGGCGGAAAGGCGCTGCAGCGGGGCCACGCCCTGGGAGCCGCCATTGCAGAGGGTCAGGCCCTGGCCCGCTCGATTCAGGTCCTTCCCGGCAATACCTGCACCCCGACGTTCCTGGGTCAGACGGCGCAGGAGCTGGCTGCCCGTCACGGGATGACGGCCACGGTGCTGGACCGCGCGGCCATCAAGAAGGAGGGCATGCACGCGCTGCTCGCGGTGGCGCAGGGCAGCGCCGAGGAGCCCCGGTTCATCGTGCTCGAGTACAAGGGTGCGGCTGCGGCCCCGGTCGTGCTGGTGGGCAAGGGCGTCACGTTCGACACGGGCGGTATCTCCATCAAGCCCGCCCTGAGCATGGAGGAGATGAAGTTCGACATGTCCGGGGCAGCCGCGGTGCTGGGGGTCTTCGAGATGCTCGGCCGTCTCAAGCCCGCCGTTCATGTGGTGGGGCTCATCCCCTCGGCGGAAAACATGCCGTCTGGAACTGCCTACCGCCCTGGCGATGTCGTAGGAAGCCACCTCGGAAAAACCATCGAAGTGGTGAACACCGACGCGGAAGGCCGGCTGCTCCTGGCCGATGCGCTCTCCTACGCGCGCCGCTTTGAGCCCGCCGCAGTGGTCGACGCCGCGACGCTCACCGGTGCGGTCGTGTCAGCGCTGGGCCATACCGCGATCGGGCTGATGGGCAACGACGACGCGCTGATGGATGAGCTGCGCCAGGCCGGTGAGCGAGCCGGTGAGCGGGCTTGGCCGCTGCCCCTCTGGGACGAGTTCCGGGAGCTTATCCGGAGCGACATCGCCGACGTCAAGAACAGCGGAGGTCGCCCGGCCGGAAGCATCACAGCGGGCTGGTTCCTCCGGGAGTTCGTCGAGGGGTTTCCGTGGGCCCACTTGGATATTGCGGGCACCGCATACAGCGATCGCGATGACGCCACCCGGGTCAAAGGGCCGACCGGCATGGCCGTCCGGCTCTTCAGCGAATTTGTGCTGGGGCGTGCGAGCTAACGCCGCCGCGCTGCTCGGCCTGCTCCTGGTGCTGCCCACGATGGCCGCAGCCCAGGTGTCCAAGCCGCGGCCAGGACGAGCCGATTCGGCCGGAGTTCAGCCGGACTCGGCGCGCGGCCCACGGGATAGCGCCGAGACCTACGCATCACTGCAGGCGGCCACGCGCGAAAGGGTGCCGGCCCCTCCGCGACTCGGAGCAGAAGCGGCGGTTCCGGCGTCGGCTCGCATGGTTGTGACGCGGGATTCGATTGACTGGGCAGGCGCACTGACCCTGAGCGACCTGCTCGCGAGGGTGCCGGGCAGCTACGTGCTGCGAACCGGAGGCGTGGGCCGGCCTGAGCCCCTCAACTTCGCCGGCCGTGGCGCAGCATCGCTCGAGATCGTACTCGATGGATTGCCGTATCAGCCCGTCGGGCCCGACAGCATCGCTATTGATCCATCCGACATTCCCCTGGGCCTGATTGACCGGGTCGAGATCGAGCGCTGGCCGTCGATGCTTCGTGTGTATCTCTACACCCGAGCCCATGATCGACTTGCGGCGCGCTCCAACATTGTGCTGGCCGCTGGTCCCGACAAGCTGGCGCATTACGAGGCATTTCTGGAGCGGCGCTTTCGTGGTGGCTACGGCCTCGGCGCAGGCGGGGACTTTCTCAAGGTACCGCCGCCAAGCTTCGCGACCGGGACGTCGCAGCGTACCGGCTACTGGGTCCAGGCGAGCTTTGTGCCGTCGGCCAGTCGCGGGCTGGTGCTGGAATACGTGGCAAACTCGCTGGATCGGGATGAGTTCACCGACGTGTCCGGTACCGGGCCGCGGCTGGAAGGCCGCCGTGGCGAACTCCGCGCACGCGCGTATCTGGGCGGCCACGCCGACGGCACCGGGCTTCGGCTGGACCTGCTGGGCGCGCGCTCCTCTTTCGACAGCATGGCGGTAAGCCAGACTGTCTGGAGCGGTGGGGCCGGGCTCACGTATCGCGAGCCGCTGCTGTCAGCCTCCGTGCTGGCGCTGGCCGCCGATCGCTGGACCAAGCTCAACCTGACGGGCCGAGCTTCCTGGACGCCGGCGCCGGTGCTGCTCCTGATGGCCGAGGGCACCTACCGGAAGCACGACGGCGGCCGGCTCACGCGTTGGGTCGGCGCTCGCGCCGGCCTGGAATTGCCCCTGGGACTCGAGCTCTCGGCATCGGCTCGGGCGGGACAGCTGGTGCCAGCGCCCTCCCTGGAGCTGAGTCCGGAGCAGGATGTCCGAGAGGCCGAGGGCGCTGTCAGCTGGACAACGCGCCGGCTCGGGCTTGAGGGCCGGGTGGCGCGTACGGCAGCCTTCGCGCCCAGCGCCTATCAGGAAATACCGGCAATCGCGGCGATCCCGGCTGCCGCCGCAAGCACCTGGCTCTCGGCCGGAGGGTTCGTGCGTCCGCTCGACTGGATCACCATTCGAGGCTGGTATGCGCAGGCGTCGTCTCCGGCGCCAGCCGGCCTCCCGCCCCGACACTGGTCCCTGACCGGCACGATACGCAGCCACTTGCTGCACACCTTCCGGAGCGGCGCCTTCGACCTGAAGCTCGAGCTGGGGTACGAAGGCTGGCGGGCAGGCAGCCTGGGCCAGGACGCGGTCGGGAACCCCGTCTCCCTTGAGGAAGCCCACTACGTCCGGTCTCTGGTGCAAGTGGGTATCGAGTCATTCTCGGTGTTCTGGGAGAGTCGCAACCTCACCGACGAGACGGCGGGCTATGTGCCCGGATATCGGGTGCCCAGGTTCTCGGGCATGTTTGGGGTGCGCTGGGGCTTCATGAATTAGAGGGATCGGCATTGTCACGCGGCTGCAAGCCGCTGCTCGGCAAATGTCGCCTGCGGCGACACTGCCTGAGACGGATCTCACAGCAGGTGTCATCCAGAGGCCGCACCGCGGCCGAAGGATCTACTGGTCCGGGTCCCGACGCCGGTGAGTAGATCCTTCGCTTCGCTCAGGATGACAGATCTCGCGGACCGACGACTGACGACCGACGACCGACGACCGACCACTTGCCCGTCCCGCCCACGCGGCTGCAAGCCGCTGCTCGGCAAATGTCGCCTGCGGCGACACTGCCTGAGACGGATCTCACAGCAGGTGTCATCCAGAGGCCGCACCGCGGCCGAAGGATCTACTGGTCCGGGTCCCGACGCTGGGGAGTAGATCCTTCGCTTCGCTCAGGATGACAGATCTCGCGGACCGACGACTGACGACCGACGACCGACGACCACTTGTCCGTCCCGCCCGTCCCGCCCACGCGGCTGCAAGCCGCTGCTCGGCAAATGTCGCCTGCGGCGACACTGCCTGAGACGGATCTCACAGCAGGTGTCATCCAGAGGCCGCACCGCGGCCGAAGGATCTACTGGTCCGGGTCCCGACGCCGGTGAGTAGATCCTTCGCTTCGCTCAGGATGACAGATCTCGCGGACCGACGACCGACGACCGACGACCGACGACCACTTGCCCGTCCTGCCCGTCCCGCCCGTCCTGCCCGATCACACCGCCGGAAGCCGAAGGGCGAATTCACGGAGCCGTCGTCCCGAGGCCTGGCGCCTGAAGGTGGAGGGCGTCGTGGAAAAGGCCCTCCGGAACGCTGCGGAAAAGTGGCTGTGGCTCGAGAAGCCCAGGTCGAATGCGATGCCGCTGAGCTCCAGGCGCCCCTCAGCGATCAATTCGAGAGATCGGCGCAGACGTATCTGGTGACGATAGCCGTGGATGGTGGTCCCAAAGTTTCGGCGAAATGCGCGGCACAGGTAGAACGGCGAGCATCCGGCACGTCGAGCCATTTCGTCGATCGTGAGTGCATCAGCCAGGTGGCGCAGCAGGTAAATCCGCGTCTGTTGCGCCACAGCCCATTTGCGGTCCTGATCACCGTTGACGGATGTTCTGCCATCGGGCTGCGCCGAGTGGACACGCTGTATCAACCGTAGCAGGATCTGCAGGACCGTCTCGTCGACCGCCAGCACATCGGGCTGCGTCGCTTCCTCCACATGCCGCACGACCAGGCGCTGCAGGGCATAGGTCGGTGCGTCGGTGGGGCCATGCGTGTGCGTAAACGGGGCCTCGGGCCGATCGGCGACCGACGGGTCGCCCAGTGCAATCACTTCCGCGAGCACATCCGGTCGCACCGCAAACCACTCGCAGTTGTCGCCACGCGCATCGAGTGCATGGCGAGTGTAGCGCTGACCAGCATTGTAGAACGTGGCCGTGTGCGGGTCGGCCGTGAAAGGATCGCGACCGGAATGTTGAATCCCGACGCTGGTCCTGGGGAAGACAAACAGGGCAGCATCCGTAGGGCCCGAGTCGCGGAAGCGGGGATGCTCCACCGGCGCCCGGAAGGCGCCGATCGTCACCAGCTCGCTGGTGTAGAGTCTCCGGTTGAAATCCGGGACCGTATCGCCTGTCGAGAGCGTCGTTTGGCTGTTCATAAGGGTCCTGAGCAAGATCGTGACAGCGGCGTCCGGCGCGCCGGCCTAGTGTGGAGACGGCAAGCTGCGGGACCATCCGCACATGCGTCACATCCACGCTCAAGGAGACGATATGCTGTACACGCAAGCTTCAGGCGTTGCGCTGGTTCTGCTGGTGGCTGCCTGTGCCACGGCCGACAACGGCCCTTTGGGCCCGGACCAAATGGCCTCACCTGCCGTCGCGCTGTCCGTGGGAAGTGGCGGCATCGCCGGCTCTGTTACCGGAAGCGCCCATCTCACGGTCTTTCCGCCGCCGACTCCTCCGGGGCTGGCTCTCCGGAATTTTACGTTCTCGGCCGTGAGAAACACCGACGGGTCAGCCAGCGGGGAATGGCAGCTGGTGGCCGGCGCCACGATCATACACGGATCGATTGACTGCCTGACGATTGCCTCGGATGGCCAGAGCGCCCGCATGTCCGGCCTGGTCGAAAGGGTGAAGCCGGCCGGCTCGTCATTCCACGAGAACACGGCCTTCGCAATCGAAGTCTGGGACAATGGCCCGGGCGAGAGTGGTGATCTGGACGTCACCACCCAGCTGTCGGCCTTCCGCAACGAAGCGCCGGAGGTGGGACGGGCCTTCTGCGAGACGGGTGCAACGCCTCTCGGGGCAGATCTGAACCCGCTGCCCATCGAGCACGGCAACCTCACGGTCCGGCTCCTGCCCTGACCCAATCAGACCCTTCGAAACGGGGCCCTGGTCATTCGACCAGGGCCCCGTTCGGGTGCCTGCCAGGATGACCTCCAGGCCCTGTTCTCCGGTCGGGGGGCCAGTTCTTCGCCTAGCCCGACGGCCGCCGCCCGGCTAGATTTGGCAGCTATTCCCGAAACGGGGGGAGCGGGTTGGCGTACAGCATGACCGGGTTCGGCGCGGCCGAAGGCGAGACAGCCCACGGTCTGCTCCGCGTGGAGTTGCGCACCGTCAACCACCGGTTCCTCAATGTGGCCCTCAAGGTGCCAGCGGAACTCCTGCCGCTCGAGGCCACCATGCGGGAGTTGCTGCGGCAGCATTTCGACCGCGGCCACGTGGCGGTGCAGGCGCGCTGGCTCGGGGGCGACGACGCCGCGACCTCCCTTCGGGTTGATCTGGTGCAGGCCCAGCGGGTGGCTGCCTGCCTCCGCGAGCTGCAGGGTGCGCTGGAGCTTGGCGGCGAACTCGATCTCGCCCTCATCGCCCGTCAACCCGATGTGCTGGTGCGCAGCACCTCCGCCTCTGCGGCGCCGGAATGGCACGAGGTCGAACCGATCGTCCTCGCGGCCATCGAAGCGTGCAAGGCCATGCGCCTGCGTGAGGGCGCAGCGCTCGCCGCCGATCTCAGGCAACGGTTGGAGAATCTGGCCGCCGCGGCGGAGCGAGTGGCAGCCCTGGCTCCTGGGCGCCTGGTGCGCGAACGGGATCGCCTGCGGGCCTCCGTGCGGCAGCTGCTGGATGGGCATGCCATGGACGACGCCCGCGTGGCGCAGGAGCTGGCCATGGCCGCGGACCGGTTGGACGTCACCGAGGAACTGGTGCGGCTCCGCACCCACATCGCGGCCTGCCGTGCGACCCTCGACGGCGAAAGCGCGGTGGGCAAGCAGCTCGGGTTCCTCGCCCAGGAGCTGGGCCGGGAGGTCAACACCATCGGCTCCAAGGCCAACGACGCCGAGATGGCTCAGCTGGTGGTTGCCATGAAGGGCGAGCTGGAAAAGGTGCGCGAACAGCTCGAGAACCTCGAGTGAAGCCGTTCCTGCTGGTCCTGTCCTCGCCTTCTGGTGGCGGCAAGACCACCATCGCTCGGGCGCTTGTGTCGAGTCGTGCCGATGTGGGCTACTCGGTTTCCGCCACGACGCGCGCCATCCGGCCCGGTGAAACCGACGGCCAGGACTATCACTTTCTCTCGCGGGAAGACTTCCAGTCGCGGATCGAGGGCGGCGCATTCGTCGAGTGGGCCGAGTACGGTGATCATCTCTACGGGACGCTCTGGAGCGAAATTGAGGGCGTCTTCGATGCCGGCCGCATCGCGGTACTTGATATCGATGTGCAGGGCGCCCAGCAGATACGGGCGGCGATGCCCGACGCGGTGCTGGTCTTTGTCCTGCCGCCCTCAGCAGCGGTGCTGGCGCAGCGGCTGCTTGGTCGCAACACCGAGCCGGAGCATCGCATCCGCCAGCGGCTCGATGCCGCCGCGGTCGAGGTTATCGCCGCACCGGGATACGACTATGTGGTCGAGAATGACGAATTGCCGGATGCCGTCGCCCTGATCGGTTGCATCATCGAGGCGGAATGCCATCGCGCCAGCCGTCAGGGAAACCTGACAGTCGAGATGGAGCGGTTCCGTGCCGAGGTCCTGAGCGAGGCACAGCGGATCGGCTAGGAAGAGCCTACAGTCTACGGTCGACGGTCGACGGTCGACCGACAGCTTACCCAAGGAGCAGGCATGCGTATCGTGACACCGAAGGAAGTGGCAAGCCAGGCGGGCAATAAATATCTCGGCGTGCTGGTCGCCGCCAAGTTCGCCCGGTACCTGAACGAGTTTCCGCAGGGCAGTGAAGCCGTGAGCGGCGAAGAAAAGCTGACCACGCTGTCGCTGGAGGCGCTGGCCGACGGTGACCTCAACTACAAGCTGGTCCGGCGTCGTCGCTCCGAGGCGTGACCTCGGTGTGGACCGGCCGGCATGTCGTGCTCGGCGTGTCGGGTGGGATCGCCTCCTACAAGAGCTGCATCCTTGCCCGCCGGCTGACTGAGGCCGGCGCGCGGGTCGACGTGGTCATGACCCGCGCAGCCGCGGAATTCGTGCGGCCGCTCACCTTCGAGGCGCTGACAGGGCGCCCCGTCCAGAACTCCCTCTGGGAGCTGGGCGGGGCGCTTTCGCATGTCCGGCTGGGACAGGATGCGGCGCTGATCATCGTCGCCCCGGCCACGGCCCAGCTCATCGCGCGTTACGCGCAGGGCCTGGCTGACGACTTTCTGACCACGCTGCTGCTGGCTGCGACGGCGCCGGTGCTGCTCGCACCGGCCATGAATGATGCAATGTTTGCCGCCGCCGCGACCCAGGCCAATCTGGCCGCCCTGCGAGAGCGGGCCGTCGTGACCGTGGGACCTGCGACCGGCCCGCTGGCCGAAGGCCCAAGCGACCAGCCGGGCCGCATGAGCGAGCCGGACGAGATCATGACCTGTGCCGAGCGGGTGCTGCGCCGTCAGGGCAGCCGCCTGGACGGCAAGCGTGTTATCGTGAGTGCAGGGCCGACGCGCGAGTCGCTCGATCCGGTCCGGGTCATCACCAACCGGAGCAGTGGCCGGATGGGCTACGCGCTGGCAGCGGCGGCCTGGGCCCGAGGTGCGGAGGTCGTACTGATTGCAGGACCTTCGAGCCTGCCGGTCCCATCGGGCGTCAAGCTCGTGCGGGTGGAGTCCACGTCAGACCTGGCCCGGGCGGTCGGAGAGCAGCTGCCGGAGGCGGACGTGCTGGTGATGGCGGCGGCGCCGTCCGACTTCCGGCCCGCGACGCAGTCCTCGCACAAGCTGGCCCGGCATGACGGGCCGTTCGACCTGCGGCTGGAGCCGACGGAGGACGTCCTGATGGCCACCGCTGGCCGCCGGAAACCGGGGGCGCTGGTGGTGGGCTTCGCGCTGGAAACGGGCGATGGGCTGGAGCGGGCGCGCGAGAAGCGGGACCGGAAGAACCTGGACCTGATCGTTCTGAACGACGCCACCGAGCCGGGCGCGGGGTTCGAGGTGGAAACCAATCGCGTGACCGTGCTCGCCGCCGACGGATCCGTGACCGAGGTACCGCTCGCAAGCAAGCGTGATGTGGCAGACGCGATTCTCGATGCCGTGGAGGCGCGGCTTGGCTGACGCACGCCTGCGGTACCTGCGCCAGCAGATTGAGTTGGGAGGTTCGGAAGCGGTGACATCACGCACAAGCTTCCCGGGCATCGGGAGCGAGCGGGCTCCGGCCAAGAAACAGGCCTCTCCCGTGTGGCAGGCAGATGCCCCCGACATCCCGGGCGACGGCCTGACCGTGGAGCCGCCAGCGGCGTTGCTCGATACCGCTGGCCTGCACCTGCTCACGAGCCTGGATGCAATCGCCGAGCGGATCCGGAGTACATTCTGTTGTGAGCTTTGCCCGCGCCGGACGAATGCCGTTCCTGGGGAGGGCAACCCGCGGGCGCAGCTGGTGCTGGTGGGGGAAGGGCCGGGCGCCACCGAGGACGAGACCGGTCGGCCGTTTGTCGGCGCCGCCGGCCAGCTGCTGGACAGAATCCTCGGCGCCATCGGCCTGGAGCGGAAGGACGTCTTCATCACCAACGTGGTCAAGTGCCGGCCGCCGCAGAATCGCAAGCCGTTGCCGGATGAAGTCGCCTCATGTATCCCGTATCTCCACCGCCAGCTTGCGCTGATCAAGCCGAAGGTGATCTTGTTGCTTGGCGGCACCGCGGCCGAGGCGGTGCTGGACCGTAAGCAGTCGTTGGGTCAGTTCCGCGGCAAGGTACACCACTACGGGGATATCCCGGTCGTGGCGACCTACCACCCCGCGGCACTGCTCCGCAACCCGAACTGGAAGAAGCCGGCCTGGGATGACGTCCGTATCGCCCGACAATTACTCGACCAGTGAATCGTATGTAGGCCGCAGTGCGCCATGGAGCAATGAGGCCGAGCAGGCGGTGCTCGGCGCCATGCTGCTGGACCAGGATGCTGCCCTCCGCGCCACCGAGACGCTGACGGACACGATGTTCTATCGCGAGCCGCACCGGCGCCTCTTCCGGGCCATGGTCGGCCTCACCGAGCGTCGCGTGGTCATTGACCATGTCACCCTGCGCGACGAGCTCATGCGCCGGGGCGAGCTGGACGCCGCCGGCGGCCTGGAATATCTCGCCGAGCTGGTGGATGCCGTTCCCACGGCGGCGAACCTCGAGTTTCACGCCCGTATCGTCAAGGACAAGGCCATTCTCCGGCGGCTGATCGAGAGCGCCACGGCGATCGTCACCGACGCCTATGACGCCAAGGCGGTTGCCAGCGACCTGCTTGATTCCGCCGAGTCCCGCATCTTCCAGATTTCGCAGCAGCGCGGCGCCGAGGGCTTCACCCGCATCAAGGAGATGCTCTGGCCCACGATGGAGCGCATAGAAACGCTCCAGAAGAGTGGCAAAGCGATTACCGGGGTGCCCAGCGGGTTTGTAGACTTGGACTCGCTCACCAGCGGCTTCCAGCCATCGGAACTGGTCATCGTCGCCGCCCGGCCCTCCATGGGCAAGACGGCGTTCGTGCTCAATGCGGCGGCCAATGCGGCGCTGGAGGGGCACGGCATCGCGCTCTTTTCGCTGGAAATGTCCAAGGAGGCCCTGGTGCACCGGCTGCTCACCTCCATGGCACGGGTGGACAGCCAGCGGGTGCGGCACGGGACGCTGCGCGACTTCGACTTCACCCAGCTTGCCCGGGCCGCGGGCCTGCTGCAGAGCTGCCCCATCTGGATCGACGACCAGCCCGCGCTCACGCTGCTGCAGATGCGGTCCAAGGCCCGCCGGCTCAAGTCGGAATACAACATCGGGATCGTCATTGTGGATTACCTGCAGCTGATGCGCAGTCCCGACTACTCCGAGAACCGGGTGCAGGAAATTTCCGACATCTCCCGGTCGCTCAAGGCGCTGGCGCGCGAACTCGAGGTGCCGGTGGTGGCCCTGTCGCAGCTGTCGCGCGCCTCGGAGCAGCGGGGCGGCGAGCGCAAGCCGATCCTCTCCGACCTGCGCGACTCGGGCGCCATCGAGCAGGACGCGGACCTCGTCATCTTCATCCATCGGCCCGAATACTACGACCGTGAGGACGAGAGCAAGCGCGGCGTCGCGGAGATAATGCTGTCAAAGAACCGCAATGGCCCGACCGGCGATATCACCCTTCGCTTCAGCCGGGAATACACCCGCTTTGACAACCTGAGCGCTCGCGAGGATCCGGAGTAGCATGGCGCGCGCTCGATCAGTGTATCGCTGCACGGAATGTGGCCAGGAGCACCCGAAGTGGGTGGGTCGGTGCGAGGGCTGCGGCGAGTGGAACACAGTGGCCGAGGAGCCGGTGGCCGTGGTGAGCGCCCGGCGCCCGGCGGCGCGGCGCGCGCGGGTCGTGCGGATGGGAACCGGCGTGCCGGTGGATTCACCGCACCGGCTGCGTGACGTCTCCGATCGGCCACTGTCCCGCTGGACCACCGGGCTCGACGAATTCGACTTCGTGCTGGGTGGTGGGCTGGTGCCGGGCTCGATGACGCTGATCGGCGGTGAACCCGGCATCGGCAAGTCCACCCTGCTCATGCAGGCCGCGGCGCGGCTGGTGCAGGGCGGCAGGCAGGTGCTCTACGCCAGCGGCGAGGAAAGCCCCGAGCAGCTGCGGCTGCGGGCCGACCGGCTTCATGAGGACGCCGGCGACCTGCACGTGCTGGGCGAGACCTCGCTGGAGCGGGTGCTGGAATCGGCCGCGGCGCTGCGGGCCGACCTCGTAGTGCTGGACTCCATCCAGACGGTCTACACCGAGACACTGGAAAGCGCGCCCGGCAATGTGGGCCAGGTCAGGGAGTGCGCCGGCCAGCTCATGCGGTTCGCCAAGGAAACCGGAACGTCAGTGATGGTCGTGGGACATGTCACCAAGGGCGGCGGGATCGCCGGCCCCAAGACCCTCGAACACATCGTGGACACGGTGCTCTACTTCGAGGGCGAGGCCACACTCGACTACCGCCTCTTGCGGGCGACCAAGAATCGCTTCGGATCAGTGGACGAACTGGGCGTCTTCACCATGACGGGGGCGGGCCTGGTGCCGGTGCCCAATCCCAGCGCCGTGTTTCTCGCCGCCCGATCGTCCAGCACGGCCGGCAGCGCCATCACGGCGCTCATGGAAGGGACCCGGCCCGTACTGGTCGAGGTGCAGGCCCTTGCCGCGCGTTCCGGCTACGGCACGCCCCAGCGCGTCTCCACCGGGCTCGACCCCAAGCGGCTCGCCGTGCTGCTCGCGGTGCTGGAACGGCGGGCCGACACTTCGTTTGCCGACCTGGATGTCTTCGTGCAGGCCACGGCTGGCGTCCGGCTTTCCGAACCAGGCGCCGACCTGGCGGTGGCGGCTGCGCTGGTCTCGAGCCTCTACAACCGTCCGGCGCCGGCCGACGGCATCTTCCTGGGCGAGGTTGGCCTGGGTGGCGAGGTACGTCCCGCTGCCGGCCTGGAGCGGCGGGCAGCCGAGGCCTCGCGCCTCGGCTTCCGGCGGCTGTTCTGCGCAGCGCGCCTGGCGGCGCCCGTCTCCGGCATCGAAGTGATCGGGCTCGAAAACGTCGGGGACCTGGTACGGCGCCTTGCCGCGTGATGTCGACGTCCTGCTGCTGGCCGCTGGCAGGGGGGAACGCGCTGGCATCGGGGAGCCCAAGCAGTTTCGGCCCATCGGCGGTGTGCCGATGCTGCTGCGTGCCCTTCGGCCATTTGCCTCCCATCCCGACGTCGGCCGGATACTCATCACGCTTCCGGAGGATGTGGCCGGCGCTCCTCCCGGGTGGCTTGTCGCGGCGCAGGGCGACCTGGTCCATCTGGTGGCCGGCGGGACGACGCGCCAGGAGAGCGTGACGCGTGCGCTGGAGCGCGTAAGGCCCGAGGCCATCACGGTGCTGGTACACGACGCGGCACGGCCGTTCGTGAGCCGGGAGGTCATCGACGCCGTGATCGCGGTGGCACGGGACGGTGACGGCGCGGTGGCGGCGCTGCCCCTCACCGACACGCTCAAGGCGAGCAACGGCGATGGGATTATTTCCGCCACGCTCGATCGGGCAGGGCTCTGGCGGGCCCAGACTCCCCAGGGTTTTCCGCGCGCCATGCTGGAGCACGCCCATCGCGAGGCAACGACGGGGCACGCCGCTACCGACGACGCCACGCTGGTCGAGGCATTGGGCTACCGGGTGCGCGTCGTTCCGGACTCACCGGTGAATCTCAAGGTTACCAGTCCCGCGGACTTCCAAATCGCGCAGGCGCTGGCGAGCCGGCTCGAATGATTCTGCCCTTCGGGACCGAGGCGGACGTACGCGCTGCGGCCGCGCCGGTTCGGGAGCAGCTCGAGGCCGGTCGGCTGGTCGCCTATCCGACGGAGACGGTGTATGGCCTGGGATCGGCCCCGCGCGACGCAGCGCTGGCGGAGCTGGCCCGCCTGAAGGGGCGTCCACCGGGCAAGCCATTCCTGCTGCTGGTCTCCGGCCGGCTGATGGCCGAAGAATGGGGACTGGTGTTTCCCGCGGCGGCGCGTGCCATGGCCGACGTCTTCTGGCCCGGTCCGCTCACGCTGGTGCTGCGCGGCGGTGAGGGGCGACTGCCGGATCAACTGCGCGGCCCCGAGGGTGGCATCGCCGTGCGCCACACGTCGCACCGTGGCATGGCCCTGCTGGTCCGGCTGGTGGGATTTCCCATCACGTCCACGTCGGCTAATCGTCCAGGTGGCCCGCCGGCCCCGGGCGTCGCACGCCTTGAGGTCCTGTTCCGCGACGCGGTCGACGAGGGCCTGCTGCTGGTGCTGGATGGCGGCGTGCTTGGCAATGTCCCATCATCCACTATCGTTGATTGCACCGGGCCGATGCCGGTGCTGATACGCGAAGGCGCGTTGCCGCGGCCGGAACTGCGCCGCGCCGTCGGCCGATACGCTCCCTGAATCCTGCCATGCACATCCTCTTTGTCTGCACCGGAAACACCTGCCGTAGTCCGCTGGCCGAAGCGATGCTTCGGCAGGCACTTGCCGAGCGCGGCATTGACGGCGTCGAGGTGGAGTCCGCCGGAACCGGCGCCTGGGATGGCGCGCCGGCATCGGAAGGTGCGTACCTCGTGGGGCTTGAGCACGAACTCGACCTGAGCGCCCACCGGGCTCGCCTGCTCACCCGGGAACTGGTGCGTCGCGCCGATCTCATTCTCACGATGAGCGCTCACCATCGCGCCCGCGCTGAGGCGCTCGGTGGGGACGGCCGCTCCCATACGCTCACGGGATACGCCGGTGGCCAGGAGGAGGGGGAGGTCCCGGATCCCTACGGCGGCGAGCTCGACGAATACCGCGCCGCCTTCGATCGACTTTCGTCGCTCATCGACGCCGTCGCCGGCCGGCTGGCGGAACATCGCTGACATGACTCCACGCCGACTCCGGCTCTTCGCCATCCTTGGTGATCCCGTCGCCCACTCCCTCTCGCCCGCCATGTACAACGCGGCGTTTCGCGCGCTCGGCATGCCGGCGACCTACGTGCCCATCCGCTGCAGCGCCCGGGACCTGCCGGGCCTCATGGGCGGCATCGCCCGATCGGGTGGCGGCGGAAACGTGACCGTGCCACACAAGGCGCTGGCAGCACGCCTGGTGCAGGATGCCACCGAAGCGGCACGGTTGGCGGGCGCCTGCAATACCTTCTGGCGGCATGCTGAACGGGTGCGCGGCGACAATACCGACGTGGCGGGGACGGTGGCAGCCATGCAGGAACTCGGCGTGTGTGGCGGGAACTGGCTTGTGGCCGGCACCGGTGGTGCGGCGCGTGCCGTGGTGCTGGCGGCGCGCCAGCTGGAGGCGCGAGTGGCGGTGCGATCGCGCGATGAAGCACGCGCCGCGGAATTCGCGGCGTGGGCTGCGGAGCGTGGTGTCGCGGCCGCCGAGCCAGCCGAGTGCAACGTGCTGGTCAATGCCACGCCACTGGGCCTTCGGCGCGACGACGCTCCGCCTATCCCGGCGGATGCAGCCCCGGCCGCAGAGGTTGCGCTGGACCTGGTGTACGCCAGGGGCGAGACGCCGTGGGTACATCATTGCCGAGCCCGCGGCATGCAGGCGCGTGACGGTCGCACCATGCTGCTGGCGCAGGGCGTGGCGGCATTCCGTCGCTGGTACCCGGACGTGGTGCCGCCGATCGAAATCATGCGGGCGGCCCTCCATGACGCCCTTCGCTGAACTCGCGCGGCACTGGCGGCGCGCCGAGCGCGTCCTGCTGCCGCCTGCGTGCCTGCTCTGCGGCTCCCCGGTGCCGACGGCCGATGGCGACCAACTGGTCTGCGGTCTCTGCCGCCGTCGCTGGCCGCCCGTGCCGGAGCCCGTCTGCAGCCGCTGCGGCGCACTGGCAGAGGGGAGCGACGCGTGCACCTTCTGCGCCGCCTGGCCCGAGGGCCTGAGCGAGGTGCGGAGCGCCGTGTGGCTGGATACCGGCGCCCGGCGGGCGGTGCACGCGCTCAAGTACCAGGGTTGGTGGCGCGTGGCCGACTCGATGGCGCTTGCAATGCGGACGCTGGCGCCATTGACGCCGGACCGATCGCTGGTGCCCATCCCGCTTGGCTCGCGCCGCCGTCGGAGTCGAGGTTACAATCAGAGCGAACGGCTGGCCGCAGCGCTTGGCTCGCTCGTTGGCGCGCCAGTGGCCGAAGACCTGCTGCGGCGCACGCGCGAGACGCGTTCGCAGACGGAGCTGACGCCGGAGCAGCGGGAGGCCAATATCGCCGGGGCGTTTGCGGCCACGCCGGAAGCACGGGAACAGGACGTTGTTCTGGTGGATGACGTCTTTACGACCGGCGCGACCCTGCTGGATGCAGCACGAGCGCTGCGCCTGGCGGGCGCGCGATCGGTGCGGGCCGTTACCTTTGCCCGCGCGGGTGAACTGCTGGTGTAACCTGGCGGACAGACCGCCGCGCAACCATAACTCAGGTGGGAGTGGGCATGGCCATTCGGGTCGCGATCAATGGATTCGGGCGCATCGGACGGAACGTGGTACGGGCCGCTCGCAAGCTGAACGTCACCGACATCGACTTTGTCGCTGTCAATGACCTCACGGATGTCAAGACGCTGGCTCACCTCCTGCGGTACGATTCCGTTCACGGAAAATTCGCCGGAGCGATCGAGGCGCGCGACGGCGCGGTGGTGGTTGATGGCGACGAGATCAAGGTGCTGAGCGAACGCGATCCGGCGAAGCTCCCGTGGAAGGACCTTGGTATCGATGTGGTGCTTGAATCCACCGGCCGCTTTACCGACCGCGCCTCGGCATCCAAGCACCTCGAGGCAGGCGCCCGCAAGGTCATCATCTCGGCGCCTGGGAAGAACGAGGACATTACCCTCGTCATGGGCGTCAACGAGGAAAAGTACGACCCGGCCAGCCACCATATCGTCTCGAACGCCAGCTGCACGACCAATTGCCTGGTGCCGGTGGTCAAGGTCATGCTGGATCACCTCGGCTTCGTCCGCGGCTTCATGACCACCATCCATTCCTATACCAACGACCAGAACATCCTGGACCTTCCGCACAAGGATCTGCGCCGGGCGCGCGCGGCGGCGATGTCCATCATCCCCACCACTACGGGCGCGGCACGGGCCACGGCGGATGTCCTGCCGGAACTCAAGGGCAGGATCGACGGCACGGCCATGCGGGTCCCCACGCCGGATGTCTCGCTGGTGGCGTTGGCGGCGGTGGTGGAGAAGCCCACTACGGTTGAAGCGGTGAATGCGGCCTTCCGCGAGGCGGCTGCAGGCCGGCTGCAGGGCATCCTGGCCGTGTCGGACGAGCCGCTGGTGTCGGTGGATTACACGGGGAATCTCGCGTCCAGTACCGTGGATGCGCTGTCCACCAGCGTGGTGGACGGGACGCTGGTCAACGTGACCTCGTGGTACGACAACGAGATGGGTTACTCCGCGCGTTGCGTGGATCTTGTCCGGTACGTGGGCGCGCGCTTGTGAAGCGAACGCTGGAATCGCTCGACCCTCAGGCGCTCGATGGCCGGCGCGCGCTGGTTCGGGTGGACTTCAACACGCCGCTTGCCGATGGGGAAGTGGCGGACGACACCCGCATCCGCGCGGCGTTGCCAACCATCCGGTATCTCCGCGAAAAGGGAGCCCGTGTCGTCCTGCTCTCGCACCTGGGCCGACCCAAGGGCAGGCCGGATGCGCAGTACAGCCTCAGACCGGTGGCCCGGGCGCTGGAGGGTCTGCTTGGCGCCCCGGTGACGTTTCTCGAGGATCCTTTGGCGCCGGAGGCCGTCACGCTCACGCGCCGTCTGGCGCGCGGCGGGGTCGCGCTGGCAGAAAACACCCGCTTCTACCCTGGCGAAGAATCGAATGACGCCGAGCTGGCCGCGCGCTTCGCGGCCCTGGGCGACTTCTACGTCAATGACGCCTTCGGGGCAGCGCATCGGGCGCACGCCAGCACCGAGGCCGTCGCTCATCTGCTGAAGCCGGCGGTGTCCGGTTTTCTCATGGAGAAGGAACTCCGCCACCTGGGCAATGCGCTGCACCAGCCCAAGCGGCCGTTTGTGGCGGTGCTGGGTGGCGCCAAGATTTCCGGAAAGATTGATCTCATTGGCGCGCTGCTTCCCAAGGTGGACGAAATCCTGATCGGCGGCGCCATGGCCTGCACCTTCTTTCGCGCCATGGGGCTGGCGACCGGCACCTCGCTGGTTGAGGAAGATCGGCTCGACATGGCGCGCCAACTGCTCGCGGACGGCGGGCGCAAGATCGTGCTGCCGGCTGGAGCGGTGGTGGCCCGTACACTGGAATCCTCCGCGGAGACACGGGTTGTCTCGCGTGATGCCATTCCGGATGGCTGGGCCGCGTACGATATCGATCCCCTGACGGAGCAGGACTTCGCGGCCCGGATCGAGCAGGCCGGCACCGCGATCTGGAACGGCCCGATGGGCGTATTCGAGACGCCGCCCTTTGACCATGGCACGCTGGCCATCGCACGAGCGATGGCGCATGCCACGTCGCGGGGGAGCATCACCATTGTGGGCGGCGGTGATTCTGCGGCTGCGGTTGCCCAGGCGGGACTGGAGGCGCAGATGACTCACGTTTCCACCGGCGGCGGCGCCTCGCTCGAGTTTCTCGAGGGGAAAACGCTGCCGGGGGTCGCGGCGCTGGACGACGCATGATCCGGCCCCTGATCTTTGCCGCCAACTGGAAGATGCACCACGGTCCGGGTGCCACCCGTGACTACCTGCGCCACTTCCTGCCCCTGGCGCCACCCCTGGCGCACCGTTCGCTCTGGTTCTTCACGCCTGCGGCCTCGCTCATGACCGCCGCGGAAATGCTGCGTGACCGCGCCGACGCGCACGTCGGAGCGCAGAATATCCATTGGGAGGGCAAGGGCGCCTTTACCGGGGAACTCTCGGCCGCCATCGCGTGCGATGCGGGGGCTGAGGGAACCCTGGTCGGCCATTCCGAGCGCCGGCACCTTTTCGGGGAGACCGATGGGGACGCTGCCCGAAAAGTTGCCGCGGCGCTCGCCAGCGGACTCGTGCCGATGCTCTGCGTTGGAGAGACGCTCGAGGAGCGGGAAGCGGGGCAGACCGAGGCGGTCTGCCTCCGGCAACTGCGAGGCGGGCTCGAAAGCCTTGGCCCCGACCAGCTCTTGCGGGTGCTGGTTGCCTATGAGCCGGTCTGGGCCATCGGCACTGGGCGCACCGCCACCCCGGCCGACGCTGCCGCCGTGCATCGCACGCTCCGCACCTGCCTGGTGGAGCTGGGGCAGCCGTACCCGGTCATCCTGTACGGTGGCAGCGTGAATCAGCAGAACGTCCAGGAACTGGTTGCCCAGGACGAAATCGACGGCGTCCTGGTGGGCGGCGCCAGCCTGGATCCGCTCAAATGGGCCGAGCTGGTCGCGCTCGGGAGCCCCGGTTGAACCGGGCAGTGCGACGGGCTAGATTTCTGGATTGTCTGAACCCGGGAACCCAATGTTCTATCTGATTCTGGTCCTGCTCATCCTTGACGCGCTGATCCTGGCGACGGTGGTCCTGCTCCAGTCCGGCGAGGGCGGCGGGCTTGCCAGCCTGGGCGGCGGCATGACCGACCGCGTGGTCGGCGGCAGGCAGGCCGTGACGCTCCTCACCCGCATGACCTGGTGGTGCGGCGGGATCTTCCTGGGACTCTCGCTGATCCTCTCGGTGATCTCGGCGGGCAGGGGAAGTGGCCCGACCCGGAGCGGGATCCAGCAGCAGATCCGGCAGTCCGCGCCGCCGCCGGCGGCGCCCAGCCAGCTGCCGATAGAGAATTCCGCCCCTGCGCCATCTGGCGGCGAGCCATCGCCGACACCGCCGCAGTGAGCGGAAGCATCGAGCGGGGCGTCGGCAGGTCCGATCGCCCCGCTTTCCTTCTGCTGGAGGACGGCGAGTGGTTCGCCGGTACGGCGCCGTTCGCTTTTGAGCCGGCCTTCGCCGAAGTGGTTTTCACCACCAATCTGACGGGCTACCAGGAGACATTCACCGATCCCAGCTACCTGGGGCAGATCGTCGTGATGACCGCGCCCATGATCGGCAATTACGGCGTCACGGCCGAAGACATGGAATCGCTCCGGCCGCAGGTGAGCGGTGTGGTGGTGCGCGAACTCAGCCGGCATCCTTCGAACTGGCGCGCCAGCATGGGCCTGGGCGAGTGGCTTGCGCAGGAGCATGTGCCGGTGCTCGAGAACGTCGATACCAGGCGGCTCACCCGGCACCTGCGGGAGCGTGGGTCGATGCGGGGCGCCCTGGCAGTGGGGCTGGAGCCGGATGACGAGCTGCGGCGCAGTCTGGCCGCCAGCCCGGCCATGAGCGGGCAGGATCTCGCCTCCAAGGCAACCGTTGCCCAGCCGTATTCCGAGGGCAGCGGACCACACGTCGTCGCGTTCGATTTCGGCATGAAGCGGAATATCGTGAAGATGCTGGTGGCGGCCGGCTGCCGGGTGACGGTGGTCCCTTCACAAACTACTGCAAGCGAAGTCCGTAAGCTCAATCCGGATGGCATCTTCCTGTCCAATGGCCCGGGTGATCCGTCGGCTGTGGCCTACGCACTTCCGGTGATCCGCGAACTGGGTGATGAGGGGTTGCCGACCTTCGGCATCTGCCTGGGGCAGCAACTCATTGGGCTGGCCTATGGGGGACGCACGGAAAAGATGCCGTATGGGCATCGGGGCGGGAACCATCCGGTGCGTGATCTCCGAACCGGCCGGGTGCTGATCACCACGCAGAATCATGGATTTGCGGTCACGGGCGACGCCGACGGGGTGCCGGGCGCACCCGATCTCGAGGTCACGCACCGTAACCTCAATGATGGCAGCGTCGAGGGAATTCGGCATCGGCACCATCCCATTTTCGCAGTGCAGTATCATCCTGAAGCGGCGCCGGGCCCCCATGACGCCTATCCCCATTTTGGCGAATTCCTGCGCTCGCTGGCTGTCCGGAACCGTTCCAGCGCTCCAACCCCTTGACAGACAACACTTAAGCCCGTACTATCGGCGCGTAGGCGCCTCCACTGGGGCGCCCTTAGTCTGTGACCCTCCGCGGGGGATGCATGACCAAGGCCGATCTCGTTGAAACGGTGACCGCCGCCATCGCGCGCACCGCCGGGCCCATGATCTCGAAAAAGGACTGCGCCCGGGTCGTGGACTCATTCCTGGATGCGGTGAAGGATGCGCTCAAGGATCAGCAGAACATCGAGATCCGCGGCTTTGGCACATTCAAGATCCGCCGGCGCAAGACCCGCATGGCCCGGAATCCCAGGACGGGAGAGCCGGTCGAGGTGGCCGCGCGGCCGGTGCCGGTTTTCAAGCCGAGCAAGGAACTGCGCACCCTGGTTGCAGATGAGGGGTCGCCGGAGCCGGCCGATTCTGGCCCTGATTACAGTTGAGGTCTCCTTTCCCCTGCCCGCGGGCCGCGCCATGATGCGGCCCGCTTTTTTGTGTACACTTCCGGGATGAGCATTACGGTCAATGCACTCCTCTTTGCCCGGTACGCGGAGCTGCTCGGCAGCGACCGGATGGTGATGCAGTTGCCGGAGGGGACCTTGGCGCACCAGGCGGTTGCACGGCTTCGCCAGCAGCCCGGTGCGGCCGGGCTGCCGGCGAGCGTCCTCATCGCCATCAACGGCCGGCAGGCGTCGCCAGATCAGTCGCTGGCTCACGGCGATGAACTCGCGATTCTGCCACCCCTGGCAGGCGGCTGATGGCCTACCTTTCGCGAGATCCCATTGACATCGCGGCGCTGGTTGAATCGGTGCGCCAGCCCGGGCGGGGAGGCATCGTCACGTTTACCGGCACCGTGCGCAACAGCCATGCGGGCCGGGAGGTGCGTGCGCTCAGCTACTCCGCGTACGAAGCCATGGCCGAGCATGAGTGCGGCGTCATCCGTCAGGAGGCGGAGGGCCGGTGGCCGGTGTCTGTGGCTCTCGCCCACCGCGTGGGCGACCTTCAGGTGGGCGATGCGGCGGTAGCTGTGGTGGTGGCCGCGCCGCATCGCGAGGAAGCATTCGATGCCTGTCGCTGGCTCATCGATGAAATCAAGCGGCGCGTGCCGATCTGGAAGCGCGAGACGTACGCGGACGGGTCGGTCGCCTGGGTGGACCCGACTGCGCCGGGCGGCGTCGTGATGGCCCGGCCTGCTGATTCGGCGGCTCAGCGTGACTGAATCCCTGCTGGACACCCTCGGCCGGCCGCTCGGCAGTCTTCGGCTCAGCGTCACCGACCGCTGCAACCTTCGCTGCGCCTACTGCATGCCGGAGGCAGACTACGCTTGGCTGCCGAGGCAGTCGTTGCTCTCGTTCGAGGAGCTGACCCGGCTGGCCCGGCTCTTCTCCGCCCTGGGTGCGCACAAAGTCCGGCTCACGGGCGGGGAGCCGTTGATCCGGCGCGACCTGCCCGAGCTGGTGCGGATGCTGGCCGGAGAGCCGGACGTGCGCGACCTCGCGCTCACTACCAACGGCCTGCTGCTGACCCGGCAACTGGATGCGCTGGCCGGGGCTGGCCTGCAGCGCGTCACGATCAGTCTCGATACCCTCCGTCCCGAGCGGTTTCTCGCCCTGGCGCGGAGCACCCGGCACGCCGACGTGCTTGATGCGGTCGCGGCGGTGCAGGGAAGCGGCCTCGGACTCAAGCTGAACACCGTGGTCATGCGCGGCATCAATGATGATGAACTCGGGGCACTGATCCGCTTTGCCGGGCAGCACGCGGCGGAGATCCGTTTCATCGAGTACATGGATGTCGGTGGCGCCACCGGTTGGTCTGCCCGGGACGTCGTGTCGCGCGCCGAAATCCTCCAGCGTATTGGTGGGGAGTTCGGGAGCATCGAGGAGATTCCCAGCCAAGGATCGCGCGCGCCGGCGGACCGGTTCCGGCTGGCTGGTGGGCAGGTGTTCGGCATCATCGCCAGCACCACGTCACCCTTCTGCCGGACCTGCGACCGAAGCCGGATCACCGCCGATGGCACCTGGTTTCTGTGTCTCTATGCGGCGGAGGGACTGGACCTGCGAGCGCCACTCCGGGACGGCGCAACCGATGCGGAGCTGCGTCATCTCATCGCGCGGCACTGGACGGAACGCGCTGATCGAGGCGCGGAGGAGCGGCTGGCGGGCCCCCACCGTAGTCCGCTGTACCAGATGCAGATGCTTCGAGCCGACCCCCACCGCGAAATGCACACCCGAGGCGGCTGAACCCCATGACCCTGAACGTCGCCCTGATCCAGCCCCGGATACCGCCGAACACCGGCAACATTGCCCGGCTCTGTGCCGCTACTGACACGCCGCTGCATCTGATCGAGCCGCTGGGCTTTTCGATCGATGACCGCGAGGTGAAACGGGCGGGGCTGGATCACTGGGACAAGGTGGACCTGTGGGTGCATCCCGACTGGTTTGCCTTTCGCGATGCCATCAGCCGGAAGCGCTGCCTCTATTTCTCGGCCAACGCCGAGCGGGACTATCGCGAGGCGCCGTTTCGCAGGAACAGCGTGCTCGTGTTCGGGAACGAGGTGGACGGCATGCCGGAGCGGATTCTGGAGAAGCACGCCGATCAGTGTTTCCGGATACCGATGGAGGCATCGGTGCGGAGTCTCAACCTGGCCAATGCGGTGAGCATCGTGTTGTATGAGGGATTGGGGAAGGTGACGTAGGGGCGTCATTTCCTGCCCGGTCACACGCGCCCAATCACGCCCATTTTATGCACCTTTCATGCAGCGTCTCACGTTTTCCCACGTTTTTCCCACGCTTCCGTGCGTCGTTTGAGGTTTTTCCCAGGTTTTCCCACCGATTCTGCATAGCGGTGAGAAAAAGGGCGTCCGATCAGGTGGGTGCGCCTGACCAAGTGCTTGGCAGGAAACCAGTTGCGATCTCGTGCTGCATTGGCACGCCGCGTGCCTTGGTGAGGGGTATTCCCACACCGGAGCCCGGCCGTGTCCATGCGTCTTCCCGCCGTAGGCAGCTCGTTGGTCGTCAGCCTTCTCTCGTCGGTCGTCAGTCTTCTCGTCCTGCCCCGTGGCGCCATGGCGCAGGGGATGCAGCCGATGTGCGTCACGGGCTGCATTACCTACAATGTGGACGTGCCCAATGTGCCGCCGCGGACCTGGGCCCCGAACACCTCCGGGCACACCGCCAGCTTTCAGGTCTGGAACACCGGCTCATCCGCTGACGAGTACGAACTCATCTGCACTCGGACGGCGCCGGTCACGTCATGCAGCGTGTCAGTGAGTGATATTGTGCTCGACCCGGGCGAAAAGCAGACGGTCATTGTGACCTACAGTGTCGGGAGCCCGGGGGCCGGCACCATCACGCTCACCGCCGACGGAACTGGCGACGATGATGCGGGCATGGGGAATGTGTATGTGGTCGGCCCGCCGTCGATTGCGCTGGCCGCGCCGGGCAGCGGCAGCAGCGTCACCGTGCATAACCGTCAGCCCATCGTTCGTGCTTACTTCACCCCCGGAGCAGGAGATCACGTTGATACCGCGACGACCGTGCTCACCTGGCGCGGTGACACGATTACCGCGGGGGATGGCTTGCGGCACAATCGCGGGCTGCTCGAATGGGAAGTGGATTCGACGCATTGGCTCACCGCCGGACTCTCGGGGTATGCCCACGCCGACACCGCGGCCCTGGTGCTCAAGACCTGCGGCAATGTCGGTGGCTGTACCACGGTCACTCGCACCGTCATCCTCTCGGATGCCACCCCGATCCTCGGCTTCAGCGGGATGCCGCTGGGCAGCACCAACGGGGCTTACAGCGCACCGTTCGGGCCCGGCCTTTCCCTCATGGGGGCCGACGTCGCTACCGGTTTCTCCACGCGGAGTCGTACCACGCTGGGTGCGGCCCGAAGTGTGGGGCTGGTCTATTCCACCCGCACGAGCTATCCCCGGGCGCTGGTGAGCGTGGATCTCGATATCCCGTGGCCCACCAGCACGCCGTCGTCCATCACCGTCCGGCTCAAGGACGGTGCCGTGGTGAAGGATACGCTCAAGGTCACCTCGCCCAATACCAGTTGCCTCACCGGCTCCATCCGGCGCTGCCGGGTGACCCTGCAGGCGGATTACAGTGCCAGCAGCCAGACGGTGGTGCGGAAGTGGCTCACGGTGGAAGCCGTCGTGGTGACTGACCAGGCCCGCACCAGCAGCGACTCGGTGGAAGTGGTACTGGTGGACCGGCGCCAGAGTCCCTACGGCAGCGGCTGGTGGCCCGCGATGTATACCAAGCTGGTCCAGGCCGGAAGCGACCGGATCCTGGTGGGTGCGTCCGGTGCCGCCTCCATCTACCGTGGCAATGGCGATACCCTTTTTATCCCGCCACCGGGCAGCTTCACCTCAGTGACGTACACCGGGCTTCATGAATTGCGCGCCCGAGGGAGCACCGGGTGTGAGATCTTTGACGTCAATGGCCGGATCACCTGGGTGGTGGATCCGAGCGGCAACAGCGACTACATCGCCTACGACGGCACCACCGACCGATTGCGCTGGCGCATCGATCCATCGGGACAGCGCGACTCCGTGCTCTTCGACGGGAATGGCCTGCTGACCCTCATCACCGGTCCCAACGGCCGGCGGGATAGTGTCACCATCAATGCGACCACGCACCAGCTGACCCGTCGGCGCATGACTTCGCCGTCCAGCCGGCCTGACATTGTGACCTACGCTTATCAGACGTATCCGGGCACCTACACCAACATGCTCCTGCGCCGCATGGGCACCATCGGAGATACCACGCGGGTGGTCTATGACTCGACGTTCCGGCGCCGGCCGGTGCAGGTCGTGCTGCCGAGAGTGGTCGACGAGAACGGCGCCCAGGTCACACCGACGCTCAGCTACACCGCCTACGAACGGCAGGGCTGGGGGGCGCTGCGCTCGCTCGACAGCGTCTATGTGGAACTGAAAGATCCGCTCAACCACTGGACCCGGTCGCTGCTCAATCGCTGGGCCCAGTCGGTGAAGACCTGGGATGCGCTCGGGCTGTTGGGTCGGAGCGCGTACGACCCGGACGGTCTGGCGCTTTGGAGCGAAGGGAAGAACGGCGATTCGAGCAGGGTCTATACGGCCTATGACAAGTACCGGCGGGTGGTGAAGACGTACATCGAGCGCGGCGCCACCAGCGGGAGCAGCGTGCTGCGGCTCGATAGCCTGATCTATGACGCCAGCCACCGCGTGACGCAGCGGATCGATTCGCGAGGGCAGAGCACGTACTACACCTATGACAGTGCCGGCCGGCCCACCATGGTCCGGACCCCGAACGGCACCGGCCAGGACACCGTGCAGGACCTGGTATGGCATCAAGGGCCTGGTGGATTCCACCAAGGCCTCGGCGGTGCCGGGCGGGGCCACGCGATTTGCCTATGACACCGTCACCTGGAAGTCGTCAGGGTACTGAGCAACACCAGGGATACGCTGGCCATCAAGGGTGTATGATGCCTGGGGCCGGCAGGTGAGCAGCGTGTCACGGGCGCAGGTGGCCTTGACCGGCACGACCTCGACCTGGCAGTGGACCAAGGACACCACGACGTACGGCGTGGACAACATCATGGAGGCCATCGACCAGCATCAAGAGCCACACGAGGGGAGCCCCGCGTGGAGCCCGGTGTTCGATGCGCCCGATACCACCAACTCTATGCGGACCAGCTTCGTCTTTGATGCGGCCGGTCGGATGACCAGCCGGCTCAACAACCGGGGCAAGCAGACCAGTTACAGCTACGACCGGTTGGGGCGGGTGACCGCACGCCGGCCCTGGGCCGACTCGACAGCCGTCAAGGACACGCTCTTCTATGACATCGCTGGGAATCTCAAGAAGGTGATCACCCGGCGCGGGTTCACCATCACGCACTCCTACGACAGCCGGAATCGGGACACCCTCACGACCATCCCCGGCGTGGGCGACGTGAAGCACACCTATAACGGGCCGCAGGACCAGGTGACGCGACTCTGGCTGGCTAATGCGGTGGACTCGATCGGCGGGGTCAACGGGGAAGTGCGCTACGGCTACGACAGCCGGGGCCGGCTCCGGGCCGATACGGCGTATACCGGCAGCACGCCGAGGGTCACCACCTATGCCTACGACACGTACGAGCGGCCGAGCAGCACCACCAACCCGCTGGGCACCTGGAGGGTCAAGTATGAAAGCGTGCGGGGTTTGGCGGACACGCTCATCACGCCGATGGCGGATACCGTCATCGCGGTGATCGATGCCAAGGGCCAGCTTACCAGCCGGACTATTCGAAGCAACGGCGCCAAGGTGAGTTATGCGGCGGCCTACAAGATGAACCTGGGCCTCCTGGCCGACACCACGAAAATGCTGGGCGGCACGCCCTATATTGCCGGCAGCTTCAGCCGAGCGACGGCGGATACCAGCATGCTGGCGCTCTCGCCCGCCTGGACCCAGCAACCGGGGGGCGGCACCGCCCAGGTGCTGCGGGACTCGACCACCTATGATGCCTGGGGCCGGCTCACCGTGTGGGTCGGGACCAGGGACGGCGTCTCCCAGGGGAGCGCGGGCTACAGTTTCGACGCCACCGGCAACACCCGGCAGAGCTACGAGCAGCCGCTGGTCTTTGATGCCGCGACCGACCGGCTGGTGAGCCGGGTCACCACAGGCGGCACGCACTACTACAAGTATGACCGGGCCGGCAACCTGGTGACCGATTCGGTGCCTGGTGTCGTGGTGGCAACATTCAATTATGACGCGCTGGACCGGCTGGTGAGCGTGGTCCGGAACGGGGTCCTGATTTCGCGCTACGGCTATGACGTGCTGGGCCGCCGGATCGTGAAGCGGGTGTACTCCAACCAGACCGGTGGGACCGTAGGCTACCTCCGGATGGTCTACCGCGGCAGCGACGTGAGCTTCGAGACTGACTCGGCGGGTACGATGGGGCTCAAGTACACGTGGGGCCCAGGCAGCGACAACCTGCTCGCCATTCAGGATGAATCCGGGAATCATTACTACGCCACGACCGACCGGCTGGGCAGCATCCGGACCCTGGCCACACGGAACGGCACCTGGCTCCTGACCCGGCGCTGGGATCCCTATGGGAACGAGATGACCCGGGACTCGAGCGCGAGCTTCACCTGGGGTGCCCGGCTCCGCTACGGCTGGACCGGGCGAGAATATGATGTGGAACTGGGCATGTACTACCATCGGGCCCGGTACTACTCGCAGTCGCTGCGGCGGTTCATTCAGGAGGATCCCGTCGAGGGGAGTACGAGCCCCTATGCCTACGTGCATGGCTCGCCCCTGGAGGCGACCGATCCCAGCGGGATGATGGATTCGTACGAGATGATCGGCCCGGACCCGCGGGAGGCGGCCCTGACGGCAGCACGAGGGCCAACGGCCGTCATCGATGGTGTCCAATATGACGGGAACACGGGGTGGATCAACGGCATCGTCAGCGCCGGTGGGGCGACGAGGACAGCCGCAGTGAGCGCGGCCGATATTATCGCGCGCCGGACACTGAATGTAAAGGGAATATGCTCAGCTATGCAGTGTGCAACGAGCATGACGGAGCACGAGCGGTATGCGTTTGTTCGAGACATGGAGGTAGCTTGGGATAGGAGTAACGAGATTCATAGGGAGTTCGCGGGATGGATCCTGACAGATTCTGACGGCAGGTTTATGCTTGGGACATTGTCTCCGGGTGAATGGGACTCCTCCACATTTCCTGCAACACCCGAGCATGCGTTCGCGAAGTTTCACACCCACCCGAATGTTGCTGAAGCTGTTCCTGGTAAGTCCGAAGCAATTCCCGGGGCCGCTCACTTGAGTTACGCGGGACCGAATGGTGGTGACTGGGGAAGTTGGAATAGCAATTATGGCTACGCGATTTGGCAGCGGGACTGGTTCATTTATATCCGTCCGCAGAATCCGCCGAACAAAACGATCTACCAAGTCAAGAATCACTTGGACTAGGAGCCGCAGTGACGTACTCCAAGCAACTGCCGTTGAGCGCCACGATTATGCTTCTATCATGCATGCCGAGCCCGGCAAAGCGCTCAACGGCGGAGCGTCGATGCCTAGGGAGGCAACTCCCTTTAACAGAAGTCATCGCGACTCCTTCGCTTTCAAAGAATGCAGTGTGCTCACTCGCTCTTTCGGCGATGGCCTTGGCGTTGGAGCCAAACGAACAGCGCCAAATTGTCGCCGGCTCTGGCGATACTCTCAGCAAGGTGATCGTGAGATCGGTCGACATCAATATTTCAGTGTCAGACACCATCTACGAAAGTGCGACCCGTCGCTACTATCAGGTCGCACTTGTGGTCGATCCACACCGCACAATGGAGTTCATATTCGACAGTGAACTCCGTCCCGTCCACATGGGGCCGCGCGGCTTCGTGCGACAGTGGTGAATTGCCCGGGTCTTCCGGAGACCCCGTTAGTTGTATTTAGCGCGAGATCAACGGACAGTCAGGCTCGGATAAGCTGAAGTGGTGCCCATCGTCCGGCTGGAGCCCGACTTAGCTCACAGAACCTGCGGCCCGCCTTCAAGTCCTGCTGTCAGCAATCGCTGCCCTGGTGCAAGCGGCCCGAAATCGGCTGTCGCCGATTAGCAGGATGCTGAAAAATGAGGGTGCGCGGTCGAATCGAGGGTGGGCGGCGTCAGACGCGGGTGATGCGGGCGGCGCCGTCCGATCGGTGGGCGGCGGCGCCCGGCCCGCTAGGTGCGCTCTGCGTGGTGCCTCAGGCCTCACGCCCCCGCCCCCGCGAGCAGGGTGCGCAGCCGCACGAGGTTGTAGGCGGCCGTCGTGAAGGTGAAGACCCACGCCACTTGCTCGCGACCCCGGTGATGCAGCTTGCGAAGCGGCCCCACGCTCTTCTGCCAGCCGAAACATTCCTCCGCCCGTTTGCGGCGCCGCTGGCTCACGGCGTAGCCCGGGTGGCGGGTGGTGCGACGATCCACCGTGCTGCGGTGCCGGTAGCGATGCACATTGGGGCTCACGTGCGGCGTCCAGCCCAGCTGGCGGACCCCGGCGATGAAGTCGGGCGTATCGTAGCCCTTGTCGGCCCCCAGCGTCCGGGGGGCCGCGCGCAGGGGCAGGCCGGTCAGCATCTCGAGCGCCGCGTCACGCTCGGCGTCGTAGCCCGGCGCCCGCACATCGGTCTGGACGATGAGCCCGTGCCGGTTCTCCATCAGCACGCTCGCCTGATAGCCGAGGATGGCCGCGCCGTGCTGGGTCTTGCGCACCAGGCGGGCGTCGGGATCGGTCACCGAGCGATGCGTCGCATTGGAGCGCCGCTCGCCCCGGAAGTTGACACTGGGATTGCCCGGATCGTCGTCGGGGGGCGGCCCTCCGGGGGCGGGGGCGTCCACCGGCCGGAAGCTCTTGTGACTGGCCCACGCGTCGAGCAGCGTGCCATCTACCGTGAAGTGGTCGGCCGAGAGCAGCTGCCGTGCTGCGCGGCCACGCCGAGCACGGCGGCGAAGAAGGCTTCGGCGATGTCGCCGGCCAGGAGCCGGTCGCGATTCTTGCTGAAGGTGGTGGGCACCCAGACCGCGTCATCCGGACTCAGGCCCACAAACCAGCGATAGAGCAGATTGTAGTCCAACTGCTCCATCAGCTGCCGCTCACTGCGAATGGTGTAGAGCGCCTGCAGGAGCAGGGCCCGCAGCAACTGCTCCGGCGGAATCGAGGGCCGGCCCCCGGCCGCGTAGAGCGCCTGGAAGCGCGGCGACAGGGTGACGAGCACGGGATCGACCAGCGCCCGCATGGCCCGCAGCGGATGGTCCACCGGAATCCGGTCGTCGATGGATCGATAGCTGAAGAGGATCGCCTGTCGCTCGTCGGCACCACGCATCGGCGGCTCGCTGGAGGGGATACCCAATCTATGAACGATGGACCGCCGGCGAAACAGACTTTTTCAGCAACCTGTTAGACCGCGGCATACGGATACCCTGACCCGGGACGGCGTCTCCCAGGGGAGCGCGGGCTACAGCTTTGACGCCACCGGCAACACCCGGCAGAGCTACGAGCAGCCGCTGGTCTTTGATGCCGCGACCGACCGGCTGGTGAGCCGGGTCACCACAGGCGGCACGCACTACTACAGGTATGACCGGGCCGGCAACCTGGTCACTGACTCGGTGCCCGGTGTCGTGGTGGCACAATTCAATTATGACGCGCTGGACCGGCTGGTGAGCGTGGTCCGGAACGGGGTCCTGATTGCGCGCTACGGCTATGACGTGCTGGGCCATCGGATCGTGAAGCGGGTGTACTCCAACCAGACCGGTGGGACCATAGGCTACCTCCGGATGGTCTACACCGGCAGCAACGTGGCCTTCGAGACTGACTCGGCGGGTACGATGGGGCTCCGGTA
The DNA here is from genome assembly GCA_963798915.1 of uncultured Gemmatimonadales bacterium. GTDB lineage: Bacteria > Gemmatimonadota > Gemmatimonadetes > Gemmatimonadales > GWC2-71-9 > CAMLHP01. The sequence goes on from CAWCVB010000011.1 coordinate 91,458, forward strand.
CACGTGGGGCCCAGGCAGCGACAACCTGCTCGCCATTCAGGATGAATCCGGGAATCATTACTACGCCACCAGCGACCGGCTGGGCAGCATCCGGACCCTGGCCAAGCGGGACGGCACCTGGCTCCTGACCCGGCGCTGGGATCCCTATGGGAACGAGATGACCCGGGATTCGAGTGCGAGCTTCACGTGGGGCAGCCGGCTCCGCTATGGCTGGACCGGCCGCGAATATGATGTGGAACTGGGCATGTACTACCATCGGGCCCGGTATTACTCGCAGTCGCTGCGGCGCTTCATTCAGGAGGATCCCGTCGAGGGGAGTACGAGCCCCTATGCCTACGTGCACGGCTCGCCGCTCGAGGCCACCGATCCCAGCGGGATGCTGGATTCGTATGAGTCGCAGGGCTTCCATGAGTACTGCAGCATTGGCACCTGCATCAATGCCTACGGCGGGGTGACCACGAATCGGCAAAGTTACACTGTCGATGGTATGGAGATCAGCATGATAGCCGCTTCTGGCATTCCTCCGGATGCCATCGCCAGTGCTGGATACGCGCCAAGCCTCGCTGACTGGGTTTGGAACTCCCAGAGGGCTGTAGCGGGTCTCGTTCTGGATCCTAGTATAGTGAACGATGTTGCTCGCTGCTATCGCGAGTCTCCCACATGCGCTGGACTCATAAGGGAGGTACATGGATTTCCTTTTAAGACAGAAATGACACGAGGTTCACTCTCCATGACGGGCAAAGCCGACGGAGTGACATGGACGTGGAGTTCGCCAACCCTCGACGGAAAGTGGGCGATCGAAAGTGCACGCATTACCATCGACCCGTCCAAGTTTGCGCAGAACCCATGGGGAACAAATACTACCGTGCAGATTGTCCACGAGCTTGGACATGTCTCTTGGGATGCTTTTCTCGGCTCAATGGGATTTTATCCTAATGGCGTTTCGGAGGGGACAGCCGAGTGGTATCCCCTGCTAGTAGAGAATCAGGCACGAAAAGAGGTCCAGAATATATACCCAAACATGAAGCCCTACCGAGATCGGTATTGACTCACGAGCGAGGCGATGTCAATGAGGTGCTTAGAGCGGGTTATGCTGATGTTGACAGTGATGGGAGGCGTCCAGGTAACCGCGGCTGGCGCGCAATCGGCAGCCTTATTGGCTCGAGCGCGCTACATAGGTGCGGTTGCCGCCTCACTGGAGGAGGTGTCGGACGGCTTGGTGCAGGGAAATCGCCTCGTGGAAATGCGTGATCGAGCGATTGATTCGTCGTATGTCGGTATGCGGGTCCTTGTCGTTTCGCCTGCAACGCACCACTCACTGCCTTTCCGGGTTGTCCTTATTGGCGGCAAGCTCTTCCGCATGGCCGGCTTTGCGGCGCCAGAGGTGTTGCCTCTTGCGAGTGCTCTAGGACCCTTCGAAAAGCGCGGAAGCGACAGTGCCTTTGTCTCGGACGTCGCCCGTCTATTGGCTCGCGGCCCCGTCGGCGCTGTCAGGGTCGTGCCAACGGTCTCACTTCGCACGCCTCCTGGTGGGTTTACGTGTGCGGATGCCCAGAATACAGGACCTATGCAACCGGAGGAAGGCTCACCCCGCCAGTGGACTGCCGTCATTTGCGAGCACTGGCCCGCTGGCCGCGACCGAATCTCTCGCCTCGACTTTTGGTTCGAGGGTGATGGAAATCTGGGTGCTTGGGCGCATGCTAGCTGGGTGCGCCCCGGAAGCATTTGACGTCGTTGGCGAGTTGTTCGGCGATAGTTGGTGTCAAGCATCGATATCGGCGCTATAATCGCTTGGCGTGTGCTCACGGGGAGAACGGCGGACGGTCAGGCTTGGTAAATTGAGTGCCAAGGCCCCAGGCGTTCCGAGCATGGTGATACGCCGCTTCGGTACTCCGTAGCGCCATCATCGCATCAGTGCGCTGAACGGCGCTTGTGACGAATGGTTGGCGGCGCACGGAGAATCGCGGCCACTTACGGACAACGAGGCCAACGCGGCCAGGTCGGAGTTCCCAACACTGGACGTCAATGCGGCAAGGGTGACCTACGACATGCCGGGGAATTCAGCCTACACACCGCGCAACACCATGCACTTTCCCAAGTATACGAGCGCGTGCCAGGACTTCATTAAATGCAACGGCGGTCGCTATTCAGGTTGGTTTATTCACGAGGCCACCCATGTGTGGCAATATCAGAACGGAAGGAGCCCATTCTAGGGGCATATCTTCAGCTCGGCCATCTTTAGCACGGGGCCGCACTATCTTACGTTTCCTGAATATCTGAATACGGCGACAACCAATGGACTGAATACTGAGCAGGAAGCTGATTGGCATGAGTGGCACTATTTGTGTGGCACTGGCGCTCAAAGTGGTTGCAGCACCGGAGGAGCTGGAGGCGTATTCTAGGCCGGCGCCTGACATGAGCGGCGCCCGACGTTCCGGGCGCCGCGCCCGCTGATCCTAGTTGACGCTTTTACCGGATCGTCACTCGCTCTCTGTGACTCGGACGAGGATCATAAGCGGCCTATTTTGACAACTGGCGCGAGCCATGCATGATGATGCACAAGATGATTTACCGGCTAGTCTCCTCTGGAGCGGGAGCCATACTTGCTCTGACAGTGGCCTGCAACCCGCAACGGCTGGAGGCCTGTAAGGGTAAGGAAGTCGCGATCAACCCGGCTGGCACATACTGCTTCGATCCGGCCCGATTCTTGGGCGCGGCGCCCGGTGCTGATGGTCTGGGAGGCGTCGCAGATTACGTGAGGGTGTCAGCGCCGTCGATCGCCGGCGAGAACTTCGACGACGTTTCGGTGATCAGGCTGATCGTGGACGCGTCACCTGACAGCGGCGCCCGCTGCCTGGCTCGCGATGGCAAGCTCAGTTGCGTCGCCAGTGTGCCGGACACGCGGCTGCACGCGA
>CAWCVB010000012.1:0-5611 GCA_963798915.1 uncultured Gemmatimonadales bacterium
TATCCATTCCCGCCGGCCCGGCATCACGAAGGAAGCGCAGTCCCTCGAGATCGTCGGACGACACCGGTTCCTCGAACCATGAGACAGCATGGTCGCGGAACCCGCCAGCGAACTCGAGCGCCTGCTTCCGCGTATAGGCCCCGTTGGCGTCCACCATGAGGGCGACGCCATCGCCGATTGCCTCCCGCGCGGCCCGAACCCGCTGGCGATCATGCTCCGGCTCCCGACCCACCTTCATCTTGACCATCGCGAAGCCGTCCTCCGCCCAGCCCCGGAGCTGCTGCTGGAGCTGGGGGATGCTGTACGACGTGAAGCCGCCGCTGCCGTAGCCTGGCACGCTGGGCCGTACCTGGCCCAGCAGTGTTGCGAGGGAAAGGTTCAGCAGCCGCGCCTTGAGGTCCCACAGCGCATTGTCCACTGCGCTGATGGCCATGGACGCAATGCCGGGCCGCCCGATGTTACGCACGGCGCCAACCAGCGCGTCCCAGCAGCCACCCACCGCCAGCGCGTCCCGACCAGTCACCACCCCAGCCAGCAGGTCGCGAATCAGCAGGGCGGCGGCCTCGTGCGCGTAGGTATATCCCAGCCCGGTTGCGTCGCCCGCAGCAATCTCGACGACCACGAGAGTAGTGCTGTCCCAGGCCAGCGTCCCGTCGGACTCAGGTCGGTCAGTCGGGATGGTGTACGCCGAAACGGCGACGCGCCTCACCGGCACAGGCTCCGCCGCGGTGAGCAGGTCCGGCATCATTCACTCTTGTCCTTGTCGCGATGCGGCAGATACCGCGCGATCGCTTCCTTCATGCTCTGCGTGATCATGCGCAGCGAGTGGGGATCACCCTTCGCGATGGACTCGGTGAATGCCCTGGCCTGCTTCAGGCTGATGTGCGGCGGCAGCGGCGGCACTTCCGGGTCGGTGCGCGCCTCGACCAGTACGGGACGATCGGCGCCCAACGCGGCCTCCCAGCCCGCCACGATGTCCTCCGGTTTCTTCATCCGCACCGCGGCGAGGCCCAGCAGCTCGGCGTAGCTGGCAAACGGGAAGTCCGGCAGCTTTTGCGAGCCCTCGAACTTGGGATCGCCGGACAGCACTCGCTGCTCCCAGGTCACCTGGTTGAGGTCCTGATTATTGAGCACCAGGACAATGAGGCGCGGGTCTTCCCACTCGTGCCAGTGTTCGGCGATGGTCACGAGGCCATTGTTTCCCAGCATCTGCATTGCCCCGTCGCCGACCAGGGCAACCACGAGCCGGTCGGGGTAGGCAAACTTCGCCGCGAGGGCGTACGGCACCCCGGGGCACATGGTGGCGAGGTTACCGGAAAGCGAGGCGCGCATGCCCTTCCGCAGCCGGATGTCGCGCGCATACCAGTTTGCCGAGGATCCCGAGTCGGAAGTGAGAATGCAGCCGTCGGGCAGCCGGGGCGACAGCTCCCAGAAGACCCGTTGCGGGTTGATCGGGTCGGCGTCGTTCATGGCGCGCGCCTCGAGCACCTCCCACCAGTCGCGGATGCCGGCCTCGACCGTCTCCCGCCAGCTCCGGTCCTCCTTGGCGACCAGCATGGGCAGCAGGGCGCGCAGCGTCTCCCTGCTATCGCCGCAAAGATTGACTTCCGTCGGGTAACGCAGCCCCAGCATGCGCGGCGAGATGTCCACCTGCACGGCGCGGGCCTGTCCCTCGGGGGGCAGGAACTCGGAATACGGGAAACCGGTGCCCACCATGAGCAGCGTGTCGCAGTCCATCATCAGGTCCCAGCTCGGCTTGGTGCCCAGCAGGCCGATCGCGCCCGTGACGAACGGCAGGTCGTCCGGCAGTACCGCCTTGCCCAACAAGGCCTTCGCCACGCCGGCGCCAAGCCGGTCTGCCACTTCGAGCACTTCCTGCTCAGCCCCAAAGGCGCCGGCACCGACCAGCATGGCGACCTTGCGGCCCGAATTGAGAACGTCGGCCGCGCGGAGCAGGTCGGCATGATGCGGTACGACACTTGGCCGCTCAAATCCGACCCCGGAAAAGGTGGCGCCGTGCTTTCTGGGCGGGCTGCTGACCGCCTCCATTTCCTGCACATCGTTGGGCAGGATGATGCAGGTGACGGTGCGCTCCGCCTTGGCAATTCGTACGGCCCGGTCCACCAGATGGCGGATCTGTGCCGGATCCGAGGCCATGTGGACATACTCATGCGCCACGTCCTTGAAGAGACTGATGAGGTCCACTTCCTGCTGGAAGTCCGCGCCCAGTCCGATGGTGGCCTGCTGGCCGACGATGGCGACCACGGGCTGGTGGTCCATCTTGGCGTCGTACAGGCCGTTCAGGAGATGGATCGCGCCGGGTCCCGACGTGGCGATACAGACCCCGACCTCGCCGGTGAACTTGGCGTGCGCGCAGGCCATGAACGCTGCAAGCTCCTCGTGCCTGGCCTGAATGAAGCGGATGCGATCCTGCGCCCGGTTGAGCGCCTCCATGACGCCGTTGATCCCGTCGCCAGGATACCCGAAGACCCGCCGGATGCCCCATTCATAGAGGCGCTGGACCAGGAAGTCGCTGGTCGTGTCGCTGTGGACCAGTCGTGCGATCGTTGATGTCATGGCAGTGCCCTTTCTCCGGCGTGGCGTTGGTCAGGCCGGATCGTCCGCATAGGCGATGGTGGTGAGCAGTGCGTTGGCGGCCTGGCGCGAATCGAGCCTGGTGTGCTGGACGATGATGGGTACGTCGGACTCGATGACGCTGGCGTAGTCCGTGTCGACCGGGACCGGTTCGGGATCCGTCAGATCGTTGAAGCGCAGGTGAAGGGTGCGCTCGGCCGGGACGGTAACCCGGTACGGACCGGCCGGGTCGCGGTCCGCGAAGTAGAGCCTGATGGTGACGTGGGCGGGTTGGGCGCCTGCATTCAGCAGGCAGGCGGTTTCATGACTGGTAAACTGCGGCTCGGGACCGTTGCTCCGGCCGGGGATGTAACCCTCGGCGATGGCCCACCGCGTCCGGCCAAGTGGGGATGTCATGCGGCATATCCAATCTGTTCCGGTGGCCAAGGCGGCTCCATTGGACCGCCCGGCGCTGCACGAAACGCTCTCGTTGTATCTCGCCCGCCGTCCTAACAATCCGGTGTCCGGCTGCGGCGGCGCCATACCAGACGTAACATAAGGAGTGAATCTTAGGCCGCCGTGCGGCACGGCACATGTCCGAACCTGCAACGTCCCCGTGATCCCTCAACGCTGCTCGTCGGCGCGGTGGACAGCACCCTTCAGCGGAGGCCTGAAACGCTGTGAGTAGCCCCTTGGAAGAGTACGCCTTGATTGGCGACTGTGAGACCGCCGCACTGGTAGGCCGGGACGGTTCCATCGACTGGCTCTGCTGGCCCGATTTCGGCTCTGCCTCGTGTTTTGGGCGACTCCTCGGGGACGAGAAGCATGGTTACTGGCGGATCGCCCCGGCGGGAGAGATCGTGCGCACGTCACGCCGCTACGCGAACCGCACACTCATCCTGGAGACCACGTTCGCGACGGTGGACGGCGCCGTGGAACTGGTGGACTTCATGCCCATTCGCGGCGATAACTCCGACATCGTCCGCATCGTCCGGGGAATCCGCGGTCGGGTGGCCATGCGGATGGAACTCGTGCTGCGCTTCAGCTATGGAAGTCTGATCCCCTGGGTCACGGGAAAAGCCCAGGAATGGAGAGCTGTCGCGGGGCCCGATCTCGCGATCCTGCGAACTCCCGTCGTACTGGAAGGCGCCGGTGAGATGACCGGGAGCGAGTTCGTCGTGGCGGAGGGCGAGCAGGTCCCGTTCGTCCTCACCTACGGCGCGTCGCACCGGCCGGCCCCGCGCGCAGTCGAGCCGAGCATCGCGCTGGACGAGACCAGGCGTTTCTGGGAAGCATGGGCCTGTCGGGGCACCTATGACGGCCCATACGCTGCAGCGGTAGAGCGCTCGCTCATCACCCTCAAGGCGCTGAGCTGCCGGCCGACAGGCGGTATGGTCGCGGCGCCGACCACCTCGCTGCCCGAACGGCTTGGTGGCATGCGGAATTGGGACTATCGATACAGTTGGCTGCGGGATGCAACAGCTACGCTGCTGGCGCTGGCAGACGGCGGCCACCACGACGAGGCTCGGCAATGGGAGCGTTGGCTCCTGCGGACCATCGCCGGGAGCCCCGACCAACTGCAGGTCCTCTACGACGTGCGCGGGGCGCGCTACATCCCCGAGTGGGAAGCCGGGTGGCTACCGGGCTATGCCGGCTCACAGCCGGTCCGGATCGGCAACGCGGCAGCAAACCAGTTGCAGCTCGACGTCTACGGCGAGGTCGCGGATGCCATCTTCCACTCACTCGATGCGCCTGGCGCAACCGGGGAGGTGGAGTTCCGTCTGATGTCGGGGCTGGTCAATCACCTCGAGGCCATCTGGCGCAAGCCAGACCATGGCATCTGGGAAGTTCGCGGCCAGCCTCAGTGCTTCACCCATTCCAAGGTGCTGGCGTGGGTGGCATTCGACCGGGCGATCCGGACGGCAACTGCGCTTGGTGAAGACGCACCACTCGAGCGGTGGCAGGGCATCCGCGCGGCAATTCACCGTGAGGTCTGCCAGCGTTCCTACAGCGAGACGCGCGGCACTTTCGTCCGGTCCTATGAATCAGAGGCACTGGACGCCTCGCTGCTTCTCATGCCGCTGGTGGGGTTCCTGCCGCATGCCGATGAGCGGATCCGCCGGACGGTCGACGTGATCGCGCGGGAATTGATGTGCGGGGGGCTGGTCATGCGCTACGATACGAATGTAGTCAGCGACGATCTTCCGGCTGGCGAAGGCGCATTTCTGGCGTGCAGCTGCTGGATGGCGAGCAATCTTGCGCACATGGGACGAACAGCGGAGGCGCGGGACCTGTTCGAACGTGTGCTGGGGCTGGCCAACGATGTCGGGTTGCTCGCCGAAGAGTACGACATGGAACACGGACGGCTGGTCGGCAATTTCCCGCAGGCCCTGTCGCACATTGCCGTGGCCAATACCGCATTCGATCTCAAGCGAGCCAGTACCTCGCCCCGCCGCCTCTCCAGCCGGACTGGATCTGCCCACTGAACCCGCCCGCTCGACACGCCCTCGGCCGTTGATGATCGCGGCGCAGGGCGCTCAGGCCGCTCGCCGTGAACTGAAGCGCCGGGCGGTCTGCTCGTATGCTTCGAGCAACTGGTCGTCCACCAGTTCCCAGGAGCGGCTTCGAGCGGTGGCCAGGGCACCATCCGCTATCAGGCGACGGAGCGTGGCGTCCCCCAGCAGTCGCCGGATACCGTCGGCGAACGCGGCCGGCGAATCAGGCTCGACCAGCCAGCTGTTCCGCCCATGCCTCGCAAATTCCAGCATGCCGCCCGCTGCTGCCACGACCGAGGGCAGGCCTGAGGCCATGGCTTCCAGCAGCACGTTCCCGAACGTCTCGGTAACACTCGGGAAGGCGAACAGGTCCGCAGACGCGTACGCTTCGGCCAGGTCGCGGCCCGTCAGCAAGCCGGTGAGATGCACGCCCGGAAGGTTGCGTGCGGCGATCTCCGCTTCGAGCGGCCCGTGACCGACCAGGGCCAGTTGAGCCGAGGGATACTCACGGCGAACCAGACTCCAGGCCTGGAGCAGGAGTT
>CAWCVB010000013.1:0-12696 GCA_963798915.1 uncultured Gemmatimonadales bacterium
GGGGCAGATCGAGAATGCCCAGGGCGGTGCCAGTGCCCAGTGGGGTTGCGCCACGAAATCGAACGCAGGAGGCTCGCCCGGGGCGCGCACCACGCGATTGGCGGCGGCATCGCCGTCGGGCACCTCCGGCAGCGGAAGATTGGGGGATCCCCGGCGCGGCGACCCTTCCAGCTCGGCATCCAGATCGCGCAGCCTGGCGTCCTGGGCTTTCACCGCCTCGCCCGAGCGCTTCAGCGTCGCCAGCAGGTCGTCGGCGGGCTGCCGCCGCTGCGCTTGCGGCGCGCCACTTCCTCGCTGGCCGCGTTGCGCTCGGCCTTCCGGGCCTCGGTCTCCACCGGCGAGCCGCGCCGGGCCCGATCGAGATCAAGAATGCGATCGAGCGCGGCCTCCAGCGACTGATCGGCCCGGCGCAGCAGCGCCGCCCGGAACCCGGCCGGATCCTGACGCAGGCGTTTGACGTCAATCACGGGATGGGGTCTCCTCCGAAGGAAGGCCCGGTTCGAGCCCGCGATAGCCGCAGTTGTTATCGGACAGGTTCTGGAACTGAATGGTCCGCGCCGTGAAATCGATATTGAGCACCTCGATCTTGGCATACTCGGGCACCGACCCGCATACCAGGCGCGAGCGGACGAAATACACCTGGCCCACGGTGGCGGTCACCGTGTCGTCGGTGATATAGCCGTTGCTCTCGGCCAGGGTCACCTCGGCGAAGCTCTTGGGCGTCGGCAACAGTCCCGGCTTGAAGGTGAGCGAGCCCAGCACGTTCAGCGCGGCCAGCGGCACGAAGATGGCGCGGGGGGCGTTGTTCACCGAGTCGATATCGAAGACGAACTCGAACTGGGAGGTCTGATCGGTCCGGACCGCGTGGTCGATCACCGAATAGGCGCTGGGCGCCTGGACCGGTGTCCCGTGCAGCGCCGAGAGCGTCAGGGTGTCCACGATGTTGGAGAGCATCAGCAGCGCCAGGATGTTGTTGTTGCAGGACAGCACGCCTGCGGCCAGGGCCAGCAGGGCCGAACCACGGAGTAGGATGCGGGGCATAGTGAGCGGAAGGTTAGTGGCCGCGCGGAAGTGGGTCAACCCACCGTCATTGCTTGACTTCGAGGCTTTCGCCCCGTACGTTCACCAGCGTTCATTTTCCCGGGAAAATTCGCATGGCCGGACTGCGGGATGTGGTGCAGGCGTTGCTGGACCGGGACGGTGTCGACGCCGTCCTGGTCAGCAGCAGCGACGGCCTGCCGATCGACCACGCCACCCGCAAGGCGCGGACCCGGAGACTCTCGCCGCCCTGCTGCCCGCGCTGGCCAATCCGCCGCGCAGCTCGGTTCCGCCGCCAACTGCGGCAGCCTCACGACCGCGATTCTCGAATTCGGCGAACGCCTGGTGGTGCTGACCCGGCTGACCGACGATGCCAGTCTGCTGCTGCTGGCCGCCGCCGGCGCCGATCTCGGTCCCGTCCTGTACGATCTTCGCCGCCACGGCCCCGCTATCGCGGAGCTGCTGTGACGGCACTCTGGCATCGGGGCTCCGCCCGGCTCCTCACGCTCCCGGTCAATCCGCAGTCCTGCCGTCCTGCCGCCCTATGAAATGGGCCGTCATCCTGGCGGGCGGCTCCGGCACGCGTTTCTGGCCGCTCAGCACGCCCTCGCATCCCAAACAACTGCTGCCGCTCACCGGCCAGGGCTCCACCGCCCAGGCCGCGGTGCGGCGGCTGGAAGGCCTGGTCCCGCCGGAACGGATCCTCCTGGTGACGGGGGCGGCCCTGGCGCCGCAACTCGGCGCGTCCCTCAAGATCCACCCGGGCAACCTGCTGGTCGAGCCACGCGCGGCCAGTACCGGTCCCGCGCTGGTCTGGGCCACCGCGGAAGCCCGGCGCCGCGACCCCGAAGCGGAGGTCCTCTCCCTGCACGCCGACTGGCACGTGGCCAATGCGGCTGCCTTCAGGCGCTCCGCGGCCCTGGCGCTGGAGGCTGCCCGCCGGTACGACCGGCTCATTACCGTCGGCGTCGTCCCCGACCGGCCGGACACCGGCTACGGGTACATCATTCCGGGCGAGCCGCTGGGCGATGGCGTGCGTTCGGTCGAGCGCTTCACCGAGAAGCCCGATGCCGATACCGCGCGCCGGCTGGTGACGCAGGGCGCCTTGTGGAACACCGGGCTCTTCGCCTGGACCGCCGGCCGGCTGCTGGAGGAAGTCCGGCTCCATGCTCCGGAACTGGCGCCCCACCTCTCCATGCTGGATCGCGGCAATATCGCCGGTTTCTTCCAGGGCGTGCAGGCGGTCTCTATCGACGTCGGCGTCTTCGAGCGCAGTCGCCGGATCGCGGTGCTGCCGGGGGCATTTCCCTGGGATGATGTGGGCAACTGGGAGGCGCTGCACCGGGTGCGGCCGTCGAACGCCGACGGCAACGTTCTGGTCGGACCGGTCTATGCCGCGGAGAGTTCGGGCTGTCTCTGCTGGTCGGAAGACGAACCGGTAGTGCTCGACGGCGTGCGCGATCTCGTAGTGGTCCGGGCCCACGGCCGCATCCTGGTGATGCACCGTTCCCGCGCCGCCGACCTGAAGCAGGTGCTCGACCGATTGCCGCCGGAGGTACGGAACCTGACGTAACAAACGGGACTGAGACAAAAGGACTGAGCGGAAAGAGTATGGTACCTTGATGTTTTGTCGCTATGAACTCAGCGCTCTTCCACTTTTCTCCCCGTCCTTTTTCTCTCAGTCCTTTCGTCTCAGTCCTTCCATTCGGACCAACAGAGCCACAGGAATGAATCCGGCCCTCTACCTCCTCGATCCCCCACCCAGCGCCGAGTGGTTCCCCTTTGCGGGGGTGCGGCCGATCTCGGAGATGCAGGCCGGGGTGTGGAAGGTCCGGGAGCGCTGGGAACAGGCGGTGGGCCTCGAGACCGCCGCGGTCCTGGGCGATGCCATTGCCGGGTTCACGGAGCTCGACGCGCCGCCCTGCCGTCCGCTGGGGCCGGTCGCAGGGCCGGCGGTCGTTGCCGATGCCCGCTTCGCACCGGCGGGCGAGCCGCCGGCCCTGGCGCGGGGCGCGCGCCGGCTGGAGCACGAGGGCCGCACGGTCGCCTGGCTGGTGGCCACGGGTGAACGGTGGGTGGCTCCGCATGCGAACGGGCCGGCCGCCGGGGTGACCGGCCTCTGGATGGCCGGCGCCTGGGATCTGGTGACGGCGCTGGAGCAGCATCTCACGGGCGATGTGGCCGCGCTGGTGCCGGAGGATGAAGGCGGAGCCGTGCCGGCCGCCTCCCTCGTGCTGGGCGATCCGTCGCTCGTCGTCTGCCGGGACGCGCAGGTCGAGCCGGGAGTGGTCTTCGATACGCGACATGGCGCGGTGGTGATCGATGGCGCCGAGGTGCGCCATGGCACCCGGCTCGAGGGCCCGCTCTACGCCGGCCAGGGGGCCCGCCTCCTGGGGGGCTTCCTCCGGGCCAGTGTCTTCGGCCCCTGCAGCGTGGTGCGCGGGGAAGTCTCGAACACCGTGTTCACCGGCTATGCCAACAAGGCGCACGACGGCTTTGTGGGCCACAGCGTCCTGGGCCACTGGGTGAACCTCGGCGCCGGCACCACCACGTCCAATCTGAAGAACACCTACGGCAGCGTCTCGCTGGGTGCCGGGGAGCGGCGGATGTCTACCGGTCGCCAGTTCCTGGGCAGCCTGATCGGGGATCACGCCAAGACGGCGATCGGCAGCATGCTCAGCACCGGCACCTTGATCGGTGCCGGGGCCAGCGTCTTCGGGGCCGGACTCATTCCCCGGCGGGTGCCGCCCATGAGCTGGGGCGCGACCGGCACAGAGCGCATGCGGCAGGATGGATTCCTGACCATCGCGTCGCGCGTCATGCCCCGGCGCGAGGTAGAATTCACCGACGAACGGCGCGAGTGGCTCCGGACGATGTACGAGCGGGTGATGAGTGAAAAGGAGTGAGGACTAAGGACTAAGGACTAAGCGGAAGGTTTGACCATCCGACCAGAGGAGAAGCAGGGGACGCACGTGGCTACGCTCTATGTGCTGGGATCCGGCTCGAAGGGGAACTGCTTTGCGGTGGAGGCGGATGGGGCGGTGCTGCTCATCGACGCCGGCCTGAGTTGCCGGGAGATCGAACGGCGGGCAGAGGCGGTGGGCCTGCGCCTCGACGGCATCGCCGGCGTGGTCCTGACGCACGAGCATGGGGATCACTGCGCCGGCGTTCCGCGGTTCGTCCAGCGGCGCAGGATTCCCGTATACACCTCGGCGGGGACGTGGCGTTGCCTGGCGTCGCGCTGCACCGAAGGCACCCGGCACGAGCCGCTGCAGGCCCGCTCGGCGGTGCGCTGCGGCGGGTTCCGGATCGAGTGCGCCCCCACCAGCCACGACGCCGCCGAGCCGCTTGCCCTCATGGTGGAAACCCCGGCCGGGCAGCGCATCGGTGTCGCCTACGACCTCGGCCGTCCCACGGCCGCCGTGCGGTACCTGCTGCGCGACGCCACGGCCCTCATCCTCGAGGCCAACCACGACGACGTGCTGCTGCGAACCAGCGGCTACCCGCCGGTGGTGCAGCAGCGCATCGCCGGGTCGGGGGGGCACCTCTCCAACCGGATCGCCGCCGAGCTGCTGCTGGAACTGCTGCATCCCGCGCTGGGTCTGGTGGTTCTGGTACACCTGAGCGAGCGCTGCAATTCGGCGGAGCACGCCCGGGCGGCGGTCGCCCCGCCGCTCGCCGCCGCCGGATTCCGTGGCAGCCTCCATGTGGCTCGGCAGGACGAACCGCTGGCGCCGCTGGCGTTGCGGGCAGGCTCCCGGGCGCCGGCCCTGCCGAGCCTGTGGGATTGATGGCAACCGGGAGTTCCCGGCCGGTTGCTTCGCTCCTCAGACCCGCTCGAAGGCTATGCCCGCTCCGGGGTTTGACTGCCCGCTGGGCGGCTCAATCCCCCCGGGCCAGGGACTCCATGCTCCTGGCCATGACGTCCGGTTCCCCATATGCCTGTCAGGCTGCGCGAGTCATGCGTCCCCTTGTTTGCACAGCGCCACACGACTAGAACCACCGTAGCCGTGTCATTTCGCCAGAGGCGACGAGATCGCGGTATCCTCCATCCGTAATGGTGAACGCTATCTTCCGAAGATCAGAGCTAAGAACAAAACTATGTGTGAAGTTGATGGAGAGGTCTGTCACATCATAAGTGATGAACCTGCCAGAAATGAACGTATCGAACCATGAAGTGCCTCTGACCTTCAGGTCGACAACCGTCCCAGAGAGTGCAGCATCGATGGTCGCCTTACTCCCACCGACTTGCGATGAGCCCATCCCAGATACGCTTTGGCTGTTACCGAACGTTAGCCAGCCTACATAACCGATAGGTACGAATCCCGGCACCTGCGTGAATCTACCTCCGTCGATAGGATCCTGTTGGACGTATGCCCCAAGTTGGGGGACAGCCTTTGAGGCCTTGTATTGCGGGTCGGCCCTCAGGAAGCCGGAATAGGAATACATGTAGGTGCCACGCAAATACCGGTCTGGGCTTCCGAATGGCAGGATCATAGTGAACGTCGCCTCGGGGTGAAAACGGCCGCGTGGCAAGCGCGCAGCCTAACGACCTGCGTTTCAGCGGCGGTGCGATGCCCCGCTCCCTCACAATCCTACGCTTCCATCGCGCGAGCGCTAGACCCTCGGAGATGCCCCAAGCGGCCGCAGCCCCGGCCTGACTGCTGCAAACACGTGTTAGGTCGTTCTGGCCGCGGGCGCTCCGCCGAGAGTAGATTTCTGGATGGATCTCGAGTTCGAGTGGGACCCCCGCAAGGCGGCGGCGAACCTGAGGAAACACGGTGTCGCCTTTGAGGAGGCGGTGTCCGCATTCGCCGATCCGCACTCGATCACGATCCCGGACCCGGATCATTCGATGGACGAGGAGCGCTTCGTCTTGATCGGGCGCTCGGCAGTGCAACGCTTGTTGGTGGTGCTACACCTCGAACGGGGCGAGCGGATTCGCCTCATCAGCGCCCGCCTGGCGGCGCGGCGCGAGCGACGGACCTATGAAGAAGACTCCTAAGCCCAGCCCGGGGCGCCGCAGTCGCGTGGGGGAGATGCGCGCCGAGTACGATTTCAGTGGCGGCGAGCGTGGCAAGTACGCCAAGCGGTTCGGCAAGGGTGCCACCATGGTGGTGCTGGATCCAGACGTCGCGGCTGCCTTTCCCACGGGAGCGGACGTCAACCGCGCGCTGCGGGCCATTCTCGAAGCCGCCCCAAGGCGCGCGCCCAAGCGTCCTTCTGTCAAGATGAGCAACCGGGATGATGGGTAACAGAGTTGTCCGGCAACATGGGTAACACTCTGGGGCTACCCGCGAATGATATAGTCTCGTTCATCGAGCTTGGCTAGGAGGACGGTGTTGAAGTAGATCGACCAGACTCCATTATCGGATTCCTCCAAGCCAATGTGGTGGTGGGTCAAGCTCTGGGCAATGAAGAGCAGGCGGTGCTGGTGTCCCGGTTCAGCGAGAATGTGACTCGTGGGGTGGTGCCTTAATGGAGTCAAGCGACTTCCGCCTGACCGGCGGCTGACCGTTCGTGCCAACCGACGCGACGGCGCGCCCGTGCCGCCTCGAGCTTCTGATCGCGGGCGGCCCAGATCGCCGCGGCCCGGCCGGCCAGCATATCGGCCGGGGTGACAAAGCCGATGGCGCTGTGCAGCCGCCGATAATTGTAGTACGCGACAAACCCGGCCACCAGGCGGCGGGCTTCCTCCAGCGAGCGGGGGACCTGGGGCCGAATGGTGGTGACCTTGAGCGTCTGGTGCCAGCGTTCCAGCTTCCCGTTCGATTGCGGGTAATAGGGCGCGGTCCGCACGTGGGTCATGCCCGCCAGGCGAATGAACTCCTTGAAGTCCCGGGCGATGAACTGGGGCCCGTTGTCCGAGATGATCCGGGGCCGCGCCTCGGGGTACTGTTCGCGCGCCCGCTGCAGTACGGTCTCCACGTCGGCCGCCGTCATCTGCTCGCGCAGCTCCCAGTGCACCAGAAACCGGGAGGCGCCGTCCAGAATCGCGCAGAGGTAGTAGAACGTCCCCGCGACATTGAGGTACGTGAGATCGATGTGCCAGTGCTCGTGGGGGCAGCGCGGCTGCTGGAACCCGGTGCCTTTGCGCGACGGCTTCCGGTTCCAGCGGTCGAGCCGGCCGGCCGCTCTGAGCACCCGGTAGACGGTCGCAGGGCTCACCGCCACGACGTCGGCATCGAGCAGCATGAAGGCCAGCCGGCGATAGCCTTCGGGCGCGTGGGTGGCATGATAGCGGAGAATGGCCTCCCGCTCGGCCGGCAGCAACCAGTGATCGCGCGGCACCGGTCCGTGCGGCGCGTTCACCTGGCCGTAGCGCTCCCGCCACCGGGAGAATTGCGTGGGCGCCACCGCCAAGTGGCGCAGCACCCAGCGGACCGGGCGCTCGATCCGCTGACTGAACCGGCGGACGAAGTCCACCACGTCGTCCCGAAGATCCGGAGGGACCCATCGGTGGGTCAGCTCGCCCCAAGCTTTTTTTTCAAGGCGAGATACTCCTCCGAGACCTCGGCGATGATCGCATCCTTCCGGGCCAGCTTGGCTTCCAGGGCCGCGACCCGGGCGCGCGCCGCGGCGGCGGCCTGATCCTGGCCGCGCCGGGTACGACCATCCTGGAAGGCGGCGCTCAGGTGCTCGAACGCCTGCCGCTGCCAGAGGTAGAACAGGCTCGGCTGCAGGTGATACTCGTCGCAGAGATCCGAGACCGGCACCTGGTCAGCAAGGTGGCGCCGCAGAATCACGGCCTTCTCCTCTGGCGTGAACTGCCGGCGTCGCGTGCGGTCGGTTCCGTTGGACTGGCTCATGGGCTCCTCCTGGCTCCATAGTATGGAGCAGTGGGGAGTCACATTTCAACTGAGGCGGGACACTGGAAGCGGAAGGTGCCGCCGGTGGTGATCTTCTTGACGAGGTAGTGTCCTGGGTATTCCTGGGGTGGGAGGACGCGGGGATACGGGCGCGGGGAGGGGCGGTACTGGGATGCCGGGGTCTGGCCCCCGAGGGTATCATGGGGCCGCTCCTCGTTGTATTCGGTGCGAAAGCGATTGAAGGCGCGCTGCTGGGCGGCCGTGGACGGAAGCCCGTGGCAGGTGAGCAGGTACCGGGTGTGCAGGTCCGCGATGGTGAGCGGGTAGCAGTAGATCCCGTCCCGAGTCGTGAACTGCCCCTTGAAGTCCGCGGTCCAGAGGTCATTGGGCTCGTGCGTGGTCGGTGGGACCACACCCGGGTGCTGGTGGGGGCGTCGGCGGCGGCGCTTGACCAGGAGCCCCTGCCGGCTGAGCAGATCATTGACCGTGCTGACGGCGGGCCAGACGATACGAGGATGTCGAGGGGCGAGGTAGTCGAGTAGCTTCCCCGCGCCCCAGTCTGGGTGCTTTCGGCGGGTCGTGCAGAGCAGGTCGGCAAGCGCGTCGGAGATCCGATGTGGGCAGTGGTGAGGGGCGCGACTCTGGTCGGCCAGGGCCGGACGGCCCCCCTCCTCGAAGCGGGCCAGCCATTTGTAGCCGGTCTTCCGGCTGATACCATAGCGGGCGCAGAGCTCGGTGACAGGGTAGAGGCCCTGTCGGTAGTCGGCAATGAACTTGATACGCTGGTCCATGGGGACAGTCTCCAACCACGGCATCGGTCCGACTCCCGTCGAAGGGGAAGACCAGCAGTTTAGGGGAAGTGTCACCCATGTTCCCGGACAGAAGTGTTACCTATGTACCCGGTTTGTACCGAGGACGACCTAACACGCCAATGCAGCCGGCGAGCGCGCCAATGCTGCGCCTCTGGCGCGAGCGCGCTCGCGGCTGATTGGCACGCCGTTAGACCGCGTCAAGTGACAATTGGCGGCAAGAAATAGTGATCCACCTCTACGGTCACACGATCGATGAATTCGGCGACATCAAGAATGGATGCGCTATCCAAGATCTCGGCGTCGGTGTACAATCCTCGCTTCATCTTAGCCGACCTCTTGAAGCGCAGCGCTGCATCAGGCCTCACATCGTCGGGTTCCCAATTTGAGTGAAGAAGACGATTGCGGAGTTCCTCCGCCTGAAAGCACTTTGCGACAATCCCGGCCCACGTCGCGTCAGCAGTGCGCACTGACCTTGGGGCGATCCTTTCCTCAGCAGGCATTCTAAGGAGGGAAGTGAGGAGGTGGAGTTTCTGTTTGAACGGCAACTCGGCAGCAACGCTCTCTCCCGCCACCTCGCCAGCTCGTAACTCGTGGGCAATCGCCCGCGACAGGGAACGTTCGAGACTCGCAAAGGACAAAACCACTAGCCCGAGAGCGGCCGGGATTTCTGTGGGCGCGCCAGCTCGCGCTTCGAAGGTCTTCCCCGAGTCGATGCCATCATTGATGCCGGATGGTGGTATGGCCATTCGCATCTCCTTACTTACGACGCGGGCTAACGCCTTGCCGATAAGCTGCGGGCGCCGCAGGCGACCGGCAGCCTCATCGGCTCGTCAGGCACCAAGTATCTCGTTCAGGCCTTCGAGTACCTGGGCCATTTCCTCGGGGGAGGCCCGCCCGAGGCGCTTCCCGATACGCTCCGTCGCGAGGGTCCGAATCTGACTGATCTTTACCCAGGACCGCTTCCGTAACCGCGGTGCGACCAGCTCCAGCGTAAGCGGGAATCCGGCTCGCTGGGGCTGAGTCGTCAACGCGACCGCGATCACCGTGCCGGAGCGCGCGTTGAAGATGTCGTGGCTGAGAATCAACACGGGGCGCTGGCCAGCCTGCTCACTGCCCCGGGTGGGGTTGAGGACCGCCCAGCGGATCTCGCCTCTCAGTATTCCGGCCATGCCGCCGCGTCCGAGCCAAGGCCTTCCTCGGCGAGGGCCCGCTCGGCTGCCGGATCGAGCTTGCCGCACTCTTCGGCCAACCGACGCCCCTCGAGGCGTTCGAGCTGAGCGGCCACCGCCGCCTCAATCGCCTGACTTCGGTTGGGATAGCGAGCGTCGCGCACCAACCGATCGACGCGGCGGACCGTTTGGGTATCGAGCGTGACGGCGACTTTGGTCTTGGCCATGGGTACCTCCGGTATGATGATAAGTCATAC
This sequence comes from uncultured Gemmatimonadales bacterium, assembly GCA_963798915.1. GTDB lineage: Bacteria > Gemmatimonadota > Gemmatimonadetes > Gemmatimonadales > GWC2-71-9 > CAMLHP01. Next base: position 10,086 of record CAWCVB010000013.1, read on the forward strand.
CCCCAATCATCGCAAGCTGCGCCGGAGCTGACCTGGCGTGGCGGCCGGGTTGTCGGGAGGACATTGAGGTCGGACTGGTGTCTAACGAAGTGCGCGTGTGCTGCGGCGCGAACCCGCGCCCCTTCACAAACCTACGCTTCCACAGCTCGACCGCTAGATCGCCGGGAGATGCGCCGCCAGCCCGCGCGACCGGCCCGGCAGAACGACGCGCGTGTTAGGCGCCGCGGATTCATATACTAAGTGCAACAACGGAAGGCGACGAAAGCGGTGATCTGACAGCTAGTAGACTTCTCTGTCCGCCAAGACAAGGAAGCCGACCATGAACTACCGCCAGATCACCGCCGCTGAACGGTACACCCTCGGCCTGCTTCGCCGACAGGGGCTGACGGCGGCAGCCATCGCGCGCCTCCTCGGTCGCCACCGCAGCACCATCGGCCGCGAGGTCCGGCGCAACCGCACCCACCACGACGGGGGCTACCGCCCCCAGCTCGCCGACTGGTACGCGCGGGGCCGGCGGAGCCACTCGCGCCGCAACACCCGGTTCACCGCCACGGATTGGGCGGAGGTGGAACGCCTGGTGCGCGAGGACTGGAGCCCCGAACAGATCGCCGGCCGCCTCGCCGCGGACGGACACCTCGCCATCAGTCACGAGACGATCTATCGGTACGTCTGGGCGGACCGCGCGGACGGCGGCACGCTCTACCAGCACCTCCGCGGCGCCCGCAAGCAGCGCCGCAAACGGTACGGGCGCTACGACAGCCGGGGCCGCCTGGCCGGGAAGCGGATGATCACGGAGCGGCCTGCGATCATCGAAGGCCGCAGCCAGGTCGGTCACTGGGAAGGCGACACCGTCCTCGGCGCGGGACAGGCCGGCCCCTGCGTGCTGACGCTGGTGGAACGGAAGACCGGCTATCTGATGCTCGGCCAACTCCACCAGCGGACGACCACCGCCGTCACGCGCCGGGCGACGCAGCTGATTCATCGGGAAGCTCGCCCGGTGCGCACCATCACCGTGGACAACGGCACCGAGTTCCATGACTACGCGGCGATCGAACGGGAGACCGCCACGCGCTTCTACTTCGCCACGCCGCACCACAGCTGGGAGCGCGGAACCAACGAGAACACCAACGGCCTGCTGCGGCAGTACCTCCCGAAAGGCCACTCTATGGCGCACCTCACCCAGGCCGCGTGTGATCGCCTCGCCCGCAAACTCAACCGCCGACCCCGGAAGCGCCTCCTCTACCGCACCCCGGAGGAATGCTATGCACGATGAGGCTCAGTGTTGCACTACAAACTTGATATCAGACGGCGTTGGCGGCAGCATCACTCGTGCGTCGGGAGAGAGACGACGCCCACCTGCCGCCACATGCCCAGCATGTCGAGTTGCTCCCACGCCTCAACGATCTTGCCGCCGGAGAGGCGATAGATTGTGATACCCCCCATGGCGATTCGTTTGCCGGTTGGTGCCACACCCGGGAGCTGGCCGGTGTGAGTCGCCGTTGCGCTCCAGCGCCCGACAACCGTGTCACCGGTGACAATTAGCTCATCAAACGTCACGTGGGAATCTGGGAAGGCGGACCGGTACATCGCGATCGCTTGCCTCCAGTTCTCGCGGTTGCCTATGCCATTTGGCATGTGCGGTCCGTGATACCGGGCGTTGGCCACCATCACCTCGCTCGTGACGTCAAGATCCCCCCGGTTCCATATGTCGGTCGCGATTCGAGAAACGAGGGCCTTGTTCGCGTCTTCCGACATCGTGTTCACCTCCGGTCATGGGTTCGTGCATCGAAGTCCGCATAACGATCTGCGTTTCAGCCGCGAAGGCGCGGCCCTAGCGCCCGGAGGGCTTTTTTGAGCGGGTGCGCCGCGCCTTCGCCGGCTGCAAACGCTTGTTAGACCTCCCGGCCAGCCGGCTCCGGCGACGTTCGGTCTCGACCCGATCGGCAAGGTACACCTTGAGCAGACTCTGATAGGGGACATCCCGCTCGTTGGCGAGCAACTTGAGCTCGGTAAGCAGGGTATCGGGCAGCCGGACCGAAATGGCTGTGGACGAAGGCCGGAGATGGGGAAAGCGCATCACCCGTGCCTTCGACCAATCCACATATTCGGTCGAGTCATGCGTGGCCCAGAAGTCGCGCTCCTCGTCCTCAGTCCGGAAGGTCGGGATGTTCTTCAATGCTCGCTTGGGCTTGGGCATACTGGTGCCGCTCCTTCCGATTCATGTCCCGGGCCGCGATCACGCGAATCAGAGATCCGCGCACCGTGAAGACGAGGTAGAGCCTCCGGTTCGCGAGGGTCCGGCCGAGCGCTTGCCACCGGAGCTCGGTGCCGGAGTGCTTCGCATCGAATGCGGCGACCAGAGGTTCCTGAAAGAACGCCTGTTCGCACTCCCCCGGCTCCACGTTGTGGCGCGCCAGCACTTTGGGCGCGTTGCCGGCGTCCCATTCAAAGCCGGTGCAGCGGCCCAGAATCGCGTAGGCGTCCGGCGGCTCTCCCGTCACTCAGGAAGTATATGTGGGGTATATACGCCAGTCAACCGGTAGGCTCCGCCATCCGGAGGCCTAACGCCCAGCATCAGCTGCGGCGCGCAGCGCCGCCAGCTGCATGCTGT
>CAWCVB010000014.1:0-211412 GCA_963798915.1 uncultured Gemmatimonadales bacterium
CTTTGTACGTCTACGCCTTGGTACCATTACGTATTGCTACACAGAAACGCCCGGACGACAATTGCCGCCGGGCTGGTTGCGTTTTAGCACTTTGTTTAACGTGGCGGCAATAGGCAGCAAATGACCACGAGTCGTCGATTGTGCCAACAGACTACCAGTTCACTTAAAGTTTGTCAACCACGAGCACAACCATGCGAACGCCGGGAGTCGAACCCGGACCCCTTGCCGGACAGGATCCTAAGTCCTGCGCGTCTGCCAGTTCCGCCACGTTCGCGCGACGCATGATAATGCCCTCCGGAGGAACCCGTCCAAGCTGAGCATCCCTCCGCGCTATTGCATCGGCCGTCCCGCCTGACATGGCCGTCCTGCCCGTCCTGTCAATATCCTTCCGTCGGATCGACCACCCGCGCCGGCCTTCGCCCGGCCTCCAGTGCCTGGAGCGCCTGCAGGAATCCGCTGGCCGCACCTTCGATCGTCGTGACGCCCGCGACGTGGGGCGAGATCAGGACCTTGGGATGGGCCCAGAGGGGCGAGTCCAACGGCAGCGGCTCGGTACTGAAGACGTCGAGCGCCGCGCCGGCCAGCCGCCCGTCGTCGAGTGCGCGCAGCATCGGCCGCCTCATCCACCAGCGGCGCCCGCGCCACGTTGATGGAGCCAGCAGTTGTGCGCGCGGGCCAGCACCGCGTCGTTGATCATGCCCCGCGTTTCGTCGGTGAGTGGCGCGGCAAGCACCAGCCAAGCTGCTCCTGGCAGCGCCTCTGCCATTCCTGATGGACGCACTACGCTCACGAACGGGGGCGCAAGATTCCCGGAGCGCGATATCCCCTCGACGTCGATGCCCACCGCCTTGAGCCGTTCGGCAATGCCCTGTCCCAGGTCGCCGGTGCCCACCACCACGGCGCGTGATCCCTGAACCAGGGTCGGCACAAAGGCCCGCCAGCGACGGGCCTGCTGGTCTTCAACCAGCTGTGGCAACTGCTGCGCCGCGGCGAGCACGCGCGCCAGCACGTACTCCCCGATCGGCGCCGCGAACGATTCCGTGGTGCGCGTAAGGAGCACATCGGGCGGCCAGGCAATGTCGCGCGTCCAGCCGTCCACACCGGCGCCAATGCAGTGCACCCAGCGCGCATTCCCCAGCCCGGCCGGCGGTCGCCGGAATCCGACCAGCACTTCCGCCCACGCGAGATCCTGTGCGGTCGCCTCCTTCGGGAGGCGGGCCCGGAAGCTGATGTCGGGTCGGCCGGGGCGGAGTCGCTCCACGATGGGTTCGGCAAAGGCATGATGCACCACCAGCACGCGCTGGAAGTGATCGGGCGTCATTCGGGCTGGGCTTTGATGGTACCGGATTGGACGACGTCGACCGCGTACCCTTCAATCGAGTCAGGCAACGCGCGCCTCACGCTGTCGGTCAACTCGACCACCATGACATAGACGGTGGGCTTGCCGTCGCGCTCACCTTGACCCACGCCGGCAACACCGGGCAGGGCCATGAGCGAGTCGGTGTGACGCTTGAGGACGTCAGTTATGGAAGGCATGCTGCGCCTCTCGACAGCACCGCCTGCCGGCGCGGATGGCCGGCAGGCGGTGAAAATCGTAAAAAGAAAGAGAAAGGCGAGTGACCGAGTCAATTACCGTCGATGCTTATGCCCAGTGCTGAGAGCACCGCCCCGATCGGGTTGCCGATGGTCGTGCGTCGGCTGCCGGCGAATAGCAGGGCCACCGGACGGTTGGTGCCGTCATCGGTGACGATCAGCGAGCCAGAGTCGCCCGAATCGCTGAAACTGCCATGGGTGACCGAGCTGATCACTACCTGATCGATGAACCTGGCAGTCCCGGCGTCGTAACCGACGTTGATCGTGGCATTCACGGCACTCACCTGGCCATGGGTGCAGCCGGTGGTGCGTCCGCACTTCTGCACCAGCATGCCGATGCTGGCCGACGTGATGGTGCTGCTGGGCGTTCCATAGCCACCGCTGTAGGTCGACCGGCCGGCATCCGCTGTCGTGGTGCTGGCAATGGCCGCATCCACGGTGTTATTTCCACTAAAGTCGATGTGGATGAACTGGCTCAGATGACCCACGACCAGGCTGTCGGGACGGTCGCAATTGGTGTCGTAGTCGCCCGGTTGCTGGACCTTCTCACCTATCGACGCCTCGTTTTCCCGCGCCAGCACGTGGTTGTTGCTCAGGATGTAGTATTTGCCGCCCTTCGTCACGCGGGCCCCATACGTGCCGGCCACGCAGAACTGGGGATCTTCCGCATTGGCAATCGAAACGCCAAGGGGAATGGGACGCGCAAAGTAGCCTGTCGGATCCACACCACCACCGCCGCCCCCACCGTGGCCGCCGCCGTGGCCGTTGCCCGGCTGCGGCTTGACGCCCTTGGGAAGCCCGGCCGTGAACGGCCCCGTAGGCATCAGCTTGACGGCGACGCCGTCGAGTTTGCTGGGCAGGCCACCCACGGCGCCATTGGCGGTCATGATGACCACGGTCGCCTGGCCCTTGTCAGTGAGCCCGACGCCGATGCCTTCGACGCCGGACTTGGCCATGATCTGGTTCTCATACTTGGCCTGGGCAGCGATGGCCGCCCGAAGGTCCGGGCCCTGCTGGCCGCCGCGCGCCAGGGATGGCGTATCGCTGCTGGGGCTGGTGCCGTCGCTGCAGGCGGCGACAAGGGCCATTGCGAAGACGAGACCGATGCGCAGGGGCCTGCCACCGGCTGAATGGAACAGTCTCATGTGCTGCACCTCTCGCGTTGTGGTGCTCGGATGCTGCCCGGCCGGGCAGCCTGGCTGGGTTTTCCACGATAGCAATCGGTACAGCGGGGCGCCAGAGGGGGCACACCTGCAGGGGCGGCTCGCGAGCCGCCCCTGCAGGTGTGCGCTACTTCTCCGCCAGCCGGACCCGGACGATGAAGTCTCCGCCCCGGGTGCGGTAGAGGTGAAGCGTCACAATCTTGCCGGGGCCTGCGTCCTTGAGCGCCGCGGCGAGATCTGCCTCGCTCTTGACCGTCTTGTCCTCGACGCCGGTGATGATATCGGCGAAGGAATGCTGGACATCGGGACTGATCAACTGGCCTTCCCACGCCGGGCCGCCTGGCGTCACCTCGGTGATCAGCGCGCCGCGGACGCCGTCAGGAAGCCCGAGCTGGGACGCCATTTCGCTGGTCACGGTCTGGACCCGGGCGCCGAGCAGTGACTGGGTGGCACCCGCCGGCTGGGGCACCTTCTGAATCAGGCGCTTCATTGCCGGATTCGTCGTCTCCGTTTGCCGCCACCGTTTCGAGTGCGTTCAGCTTGACCGTCACGACCTTGCGGATGCCGCCCTTCCGCGCCACCTCGATCTTGACCTGGTCGCCGGGCTTCCGGAAGCCGATCTCCTGCTGCAGTTGTCCGGTCCGGAACATGGGCCGTCCGTCCACCGAGAGGATGACATCGCCCACCTTGAGGCCGGCCTTGGCCGCTGGTGACCCGGGATCGGTGATGCTCTTGATGGTCACGCCACGGATCTGGTCCAGCCCCACGTATTCCGCATCCAGCCGGCTCGCGTCCTCGATGCTGACGCCAATGGCGGCGCGGTGCACTTCACCGGTCTCGATCAGCTGGTCCATGACCTGCTTGACCAGATTGATGGGAATGGCAAAGCCGTAGCCGGAGTAGTACCCGGTCTCGCTGGCGATGGCCGAGTTGATGCCGATGGCCTCACCCTGGACGTTGACCAGCGGCCCGCCCGAGTTGCCGGGATTGATCGCAGCGTCAGTCTGGATGAAGTCCGAGATGCTCAGGTTGGATTGATTGAGCCCCTGGAGCCGCCGGCCCTTGGCGCTGACGATGCCGCTGGTGACCGAGAAGGTCAGCTTGTCACCCAGCGGATTGCCGATGGCCAGGACCCACTCGCCCACCCGCTCATTGTCGCTGTTGCCCAGGGCAATGGGCTTGAGGTCCTTGGCGTCGATCTTGAGCACCGCCACGTCGGTGTTGGCGTCGGTGCCGACCACTTTGGCGACGAACTCGCGCTCATCCTGCAGCCGCACGGTCACCTTGTCGGCGCCGGCCACGACATGATTGTTCGTGACGATGTATCCGTCTGCTGAGACGATGAATCCCGAGCCGGTGCCCTGTTCCAGGCGCGGCCCGCTATCAGTCGGGAAGTTGAAGAAGCGCCGGAATTCCCGCGGCACCTGCGGACCCCGGACCATTTCCGTGTGCTGCGACCTGACGTAGACAACACTGGGCACGACGGCCTGGGCCACCGCGGCAAACGCGTTGCTCAGGTCGGCGAGCGGCCGGGCTTCCGGGATGGACGGCGGTGCGACCGGAGTAATCGCTCCGGCGCTCGCCTGCGCCAGCTCCTGGGCGGATCCCCGGGTGGGAAGGTCGAGCAGCCCGGCAAACAGCAATCCGAGCGCAAAGGCGAGCGCCACCAGCCCGCCGAATTTCAGCCAGTTCTGTGATCGTACGGACATGCGTCAGCCACCTGTTCCTGCGGCGAAGGTGAAAGGTCACGCCCCGCGAGGGGGACTTTCAATTTAATGGGGATGCGCGCCTGCCGTTTCGCGTCGCATCCGTGCCATTACGGAGTCGAGTCGTTGAGTCCCAGTACCCGGACGCCCTGATCGAACACGATATCCACCGGGATGCCGGCAGAGGTGAGCCGGTCCAGGTCGCCCTGAAGCCGGGGGCCAATCGCTCCATAGGTCTTCATGTACTGTTTGACGCCCTCGTAATCTCCGTTGCCCTGGAGGCGAAGGATCGTGGCCGAGAGCGAGTCGGTGGCGAGCCGCATGCGATCGGGATTGACCCGATAGGTTCCGCTCGCCGAATCGCGGGTAAACGCACCCAGCTCCTGGTAGAAGTTGAAGCGCGCGATGTTGGCCCGCCCGTGCGCGTCGGCACCCCCAAAGCGGACTGAGCGAAAGATGCTGGCCAGGAAAGTCACATAATTGTCAAGCAGCTTCGCGTCGGGCAGTTCGCCCATCGAATCAAGGGCGGTAATCATGTAGAGCCCCAGCACGTCCGCCTTGCCCTCTTCCAGCGCGCCGGCCTGTTCCTTCAGCGCCGCACGCACCGTGCCGGAATGATTGATCGTGTTCTTGATGCCGAGTCCATGCGCCACTTCGTGGAACATGGTGTTCTGGAAGAACGCGTTGAAGGAAATATTGCCCTGCTGGTCCGCGCTGATCAGCTTGTTGGCGATCGGCATCAGGATGCGGTCAAACTTGGCGCGCATCGCGTTCTTGAGCTGGAGCCTGCGCGTCCCCTTTTCCAGCTGGACCTGCTCGTCGTTCGGCAGGTTGATCGCGATGGTCTTGGCACCGGCATTGGCCTGCCCGGCGTAGAAGACGGCGTCGTACGCATTCAGGTCCGAATCGGTGCCCGGCTTCTCCCGGTGGTATTCTGGCTCGACCGGCAGGCCGCGTTGAAGCCGCGGCAGGAGTGCGGCGTAGCGCGCAAGGCGCCGGCTCCAGTCGCGATCCTTGAGGAGAACGTAGGCCTCATGGGCCGCCTTGTAGCCGAAGAGCGCGTCCTCATAGGTCTCGATCGGGCCGATGACGAGGTCAATCGCATTGTCCTTCATGTCGAGCCAGGCCATGTCACTGGCGCGATAGTCGTCGTGCTCGAGCGCGTCGGCCCGGAGCCGGAGGTAGCGCTTCAGCCCGGGATCCTGCGCCAGCTGGGCCGACTGCCGGAGCAGGGCCGCCGCTCGCGCGGTCGGCGCTGCATAGGCCTCATGGTAAGGCACCGTCTCGAGCCCGCCGCTGGAATCCCGCCGGACCAGGGTGTAGAGGCCGCGGAGGGCGGCACCATGATCATTGGCGCGGCGTGCAGCGCTGTCGAATTCGGCCTTGGTCATGTCCGGCGGATAGAAGCGCGCCCCGTCGGGCTTTGGCCCGACCCCCGGCATCAATGGACGATTCTCGTCGAGACGATTCCAGGGACCGTAGTTGATCTCGGTGAGGCGGCGGAGCGACGGATCCTGGACGGCGCCCAGGACGCTGTCAGCAGGCCCCGCCGTTTGCAGCCAGTAGATGCTGTCCATCTGCTCGGCCGCAGCGATGAGCAGGGGAATCATCTGGCGCTGGCTGTCGGAGAGCTGCGAAAGGTCGGCGGTGAGCGGCACCGTGTCGTACTGCGCGAGCAGGCTGTCCGAGGTGGTCATGGGCGCGGCGGCCTGCTTGTCGCTGGACGAGCAGGCCGCCGTCCCGGCGAGCAGCAGGGCGGCGGCGATACGGCGCATGGAGGCTCCGGGGCTGGGGCGGGTGCCAAGGGCGGTCTGAGACCGCCCCGATGATCTGACTCGCTCGGTTGAGGCTGGGGGCGGTCTGAGACCGCCCCGGTGATCTGACTCGCCCGGTTGAGGCTGGGGGCGGTCTGAGACCGCCCCGGTGATCTGACTCGCCCGGTTGAGGCTGGGGGCGGTCTGAGACCGCCCCGGTGATCTGACTCGCCCGGTTGAGGCTGGGGGCGGTCTGAGACCGCCCCTTACTTATTCTCGTCTACGATTTCGTAGTCGGCCTCGACCACGTCCTCGGGTGCGGCGCCACCCTCCGGTTGCGCTTCCTGGCCACCCTCGGCGCCGGTGGGCCCGGCTTCCGCCTGGGCGGCCTGCTGCGACTGGTACATCGCCGCGCCGGCCGCTGAGTATGCGGAGTTCAGTTCTTCCAGTGCCTGCCGTATGCCGTCGGCATCGCCCGCGCGAAGCGCCTGCTTGCCGGCCTCAAGCGCGGTGTCAAGCCGACCCTTGATGTCGGCCGGCAGCTTGTCCACCCACTCGGCGCTGTCCTTCTCCACCCGGTAGACCAGGGTGTCGAGCTGATTGCGCTGCTCGATCTGCTCGCGCCGGGCCTGGTCATCCGATGCATGCTCCTCGGCCTGCTTGACCATGCGGTCGATTTCGGTGTCCGACAGCCCGCTCGACGCCTCGATCCGGATCTTCTGCTCCTTGTTGCTCGCCTTGTCCTTGGCGCTCACGTGCAGGATGCCGTTGGCATCAATGTCGAAGGTGACCTCGACCTGCGGCATGCCCCGCGGTGCGGGCGGGATGCCGGTCAGCTGGAACTTGCCGATGGTGCGATTGTCTGCCGCCATCTGCCGCTCACCCTGCAGGACGTGGATCTCGACCGTGGTCTGGTTGTCCTCCGCGGTCGAAAACACCTCCGACTTCTTGGTCGGGATGGTGGTGTTCCGCGGGATGAGCACGGTGGTCACGCCGCCCAGCGTCTCGATGCCCAGCGACAGCGGCGAGACATCCAGCAGCAGCACGTCCTTGACCTCGCCACCCAGCACGCCGCCCTGGATCGCCGCACCAATCGCCACGACCTCGTCGGGATTGACCGAGCGATTGGGCTCCTTGCCGAAGAAGCTCTTCACCACTTCCTGAATCTTCGGGATGCGGGTGGAACCGCCAACGAGGATGACCTCGTCGATCTCCGAGGCCTTGAGGCCCGCGTCCTTCAACGCCTTTTCCATGGGGGCCATGGTGCGCTTGACGAGATCCTCCACCAGCTGCTCGAAACGCGCCCGGGTCAGCGAGTAGTTCAGGTGCTTGGGGCCCGACTGGTCCGCCGTGATGAACGGCAGGTTGATGTCGGTCTGCTGCGTGCTCGACAACTCCATCTTGGCCTTCTCCGCGGCTTCCTTGAGCCGCTGCAGCGCCATGGCATCCTTGGACAGGTCAATGCCCTGGTCCCGCTTGAACTCGGCCACCAGCCAGTCGATCACCCGCTGGTCAAAGTCATCGCCACCCAGGTGGGTGTCGCCATTGGTGCTCTTGACCTCGAAGACGCCCTCGGCCAGCTCCAGGATCGAAATGTCGTACGTGCCGCCGCCCAGGTCGAACACGGCGATCTTTTCATCCTTCTTCTTTTCAAGGCCGTACGCCAGCGCAGCCGCGGTGGGTTCGTTGATGATGCGCAGCACCTCCAGGCCGGCAATCTTGCCGGCATCCTTGGTGGCCTGGCGCTGGGCGTCGTTGAAGTACGCCGGCACCGTGATGACGGCCTTCTCGACCTTGGTGCCGAGGTAGTCCTCGGCGGTCTGCTTCATTTTCTGCAGGATCATCGCGGAGATCTCGGGAGGCGTGTACGTCTTCCCCTGAATATCCACGGAGGTAAGGTTGTTCTGGCCGGCAATCACCTTGTACGGCACCAGCTTCATTTCCTCAGTCACTTCGTTCATGCGCCTGCCCATGAACCGCTTGATCGAGAAAATGGTGTTCTTCGGATTGGTGACGGCCTGGCGCTTGGCCACCTGACCCACCAGCCGTTCGCCATCCTTGGTGAAGGCGACAACCGACGGCGTGGTCCGGCCGCCCTCCGCGTTCGGTACGACCACCGGGTCGCCGCCTTCCATGACGGCAACACACGAGTTGGTGGTACCGAGGTCGATGCCGATGATTTTGGAAGCCATTGGGACGTCCTTGATCTCAGGTGAAACACGGGTCGTCAGTCATCGGTCCTCAGTCGTCGAGGATTGCTGACGACGGGTGACCAAAGACTGAAGACTGATGACCGACGACCCTTTGCAGGCAACCACCATACCGTATATATCTGCCACTTTGGCAGGGAAATGGCAGTCAGGGCCATGCCTGTCGCTGGTTCCAGACCTCGCGCGACGCCGTTGCCCTGCCACCGAAGCGCCGCGTGAACTCTTCCCGGAGGCCGGGCGCATGCTCGGCGAGATATCGCTCCAGGTTGGCACGAGAGGCCATCAGGTATCGGGTTCGAAAGGTGGTGGCGTCCAGCGCGGCGAAATCGGCGGCCGTGAAGAGGCCTGTGGCCAGCACGTCGGGGATGTGTTCCTGGCGCATCCAGTCCGCAAACTCGTCGCCGGTCTCCGGATCGTGGAGGCGGACGGTGACTTCGTAGGAGACGAGGTTGGCGGGCATGGATGGATTGTAATGGGTCGCGGGTCGCGGGTCGCGGGTCCCTGGTCGCGGGGAACGCTGGGCTGTCTCTCCGTCTCGCCGTCTCGCCGCCGCGCAGTCGCGCCGTCGAGCCGCCCATCCAGCCCATCTAGCCCATCCAGCCCGTCCCGCCCATCTTGCACCCATTCATCCCGAACGGAGCCACCGATGCTGTTGCTGTTGCTCGCCACGATGCAGGCGGACACGGTTCGCTACGACATCCGCTTTCCCAGTGCGGTCCATCACGAAGCCGAGGTTACGGTCACCTTTCCGGCCACCAGCGCGGATACGCTTGCCGTCTGGATGAGCCGCTCGTCTCCCGGCCGCTACGCGCTGCACGAGTTCGCCAAGAATGTCTATTCGGTGCGAGCGGAGGACCTGACGGGGGAAGCGCTCTCCGTGGTGCAGCCGGATCCCTATCACTGGCTGGTCGTGTCCGGGCGTGGCCCCGTGGTCTTTCACTACACCCTGTTCGGGGACCGGGCCGACGGAACCTACAGCGCGATCGATCCGTCGCATGCCCACCTCAACATGCCGGCGACCTTCGCCTTTGCGCCGACGCTTGCGTCGGCACCCATCGCGGCCCGGTTCAACCCGCCACCGGGCAGCCACTGGCGGATTGCGACCCAGCTCCTGCCAGGTGGCGACAGCACGCGCTACCTCGCCCCCGACCTGCAGTACTTCATGGACAGCCCCACTGAACTGTCCGATTTCACCCTTCGCTCCTGGACGGTGCCCAACCCGGCCGGCGGCAGCTACACCATGCGCCTGGCGCTCCACCACCAGGGAACCGACGCCGAGGCCGATGCGTATGTCGAGCGCATCAAGAGGGTCGTCGGGGAGGAAATCGGGGTTTTTGGTGAGCCGGCTCCCTATGACGGCGGGACGTATACGTTCATCGCGGACTACCTGCCATGGGCGTCCGGTGACGGCATGGAGCACCGCAATTCCACGATTATTTCCAGCAGCAGCAGCCTGGCGCAGAATCCCATGGGGCTGCTGAGCACGATGTCGCACGAATTCTTCCACTCCTGGAACATGGAACGGATCCGTTCGGCCCAGATCGAGCCGTTCGACCTGCTTCACTCCGACCCGAGCGACGCTCTCTGGTTCGGCGAAGGGTTCACCAACTATTTCGACGCGCTGTTCATTCGACGGGCGGGCCTGTCGGACGACGAGACGTACCTGGGCCGACTTGCGGGGCAGGTGGATGCGCTGGTGCACACCCCGGCGCGGCGCTATCGCACCCCGATGGGCGCCAGTCTGGAAGCACCCTTCGTCGACGCCGCCACCTCGATCGATCCCAACAATTTCGGCAACACCTTCCTCTCGTACTACACCTGGGGCGCCGCCTTGGCGACCGGGCTCGACCTCACGCTGCGAGGCCGCTATCCCGGCAAGTCGCTCGACGGTTTCATGCGCCTCATGTGGCGCCGGTTCGGCCGCAATGAGCGGCCCTTCGTGATCAGGCAACCCTACACGGTGGACGATATCCAGCGTACCCTCGGCGAATACGTGGGCGACCCGGCGTTCGCGGCCGACTTCTTCCGCCGCTATGTGCACGGCAGCGACGCCCCGGATTTTGCGGTGCTGCTGGCGCAGGCCGGTGTCCTGCTGCGACAGGCCCATCCGAACGAGGCCTGGCTGGGCCAGCCACGCATGCGGTATGACAGCGCCGGAGCCGAAGTCATGAGCTCGTCCATGCTCGGCACTCCGCTGTACCAGGCCGGCGTCGATCGTGGCGACCGCATTCGCAGCATCGGCGGCGTTGCGATTACGTCGGACAGTGCCTGGGATGCAGCCGGAGCTGCCCACCGGCCTGGCGACACCGTGCCGATCGTGTTCGACCAGCTGGGCGTTACCCGGCACGGCCACATCACCTTCGCGGCAGATCCCCGGCTCGAGGCGGTGACGTTCGAATCGGTGGGCCAGACGCTGACTGATGCCGAACGGGCATTCCGGGCCAGCTGGCTGGGGAGCAAGGCGGGGAAATGATGGTCGTCGCTCGTCGAGGGTCGAGGGTCGAGCGAATCGGGCCGATCGTCGATTCACTGTTCGCCTGTGATCAAGGAGCCTGGGCATGAACCAGAAATACCGTATGGTCGGCTGGCTGTTCCTGCTCGGCCTGTCGCCTTCTGTTCTCTTGGCCCAGCGTGAGTCCCAAAGCGCAAAGCCGGATTCTGCTGCAGCGCATACGACCGCCGCCGATTCGCTCAAGCTGGCAGAGATCGCCAGCCGGCCCGCCGTCATCACGCATCACAGCATGCAGCTGAACGGGAAGCGCCTCGACTACACAGCGACGACGGGCATGCTGGCGATCCGGGATGAGAAGACTGGTGCCTCCGAGGGGTACATGTTCTTCGTGGCATACACCCAGGATGGCGCGCCGGAGCGCGGCAAGCGGCCCATCACCTTTGTGTTCAATGGTGGGCCGGGGTCCTCCACGGTGTGGCTGCACATGGGGGCGTTCGGGCCCAGGCGAGTCAAGCTGCTGCCGAGCGGCGAGGCACCCCCGCCGCCCTACTCCTATGAAGACAATCCCTACACCCTGCTGGACCAGAGCGACCTGGTTTTTCTCGACCCGGTCGGCACCGGCTACAGCAGGCCGGCCAATCCGAAGCTCGGATCGAAGTTCTGGGGGGTCAACGAGGACATTGCGTCGGTTGGTGAATTCATCCGATCGTATCTCACGACCTACGAACGGTGGGCCTCACCCAAGTTCCTCGCCGGTGAGAGCTACGGCACCACGCGTGCCGCTGGCCTGACGGGATACCTCGCGGATCAGGGCATCGCCTTCAACGGCATCACCCTGATCTCGACGATTCTCGACTTCGGTCTCGATGAGGGTGACAACGCGGCCATCTATTACCTCCCGTCCTACGCCGCGATTGCGTGGTACCATAAGCGACTCCCGCCGGATCTGCAGGCGATGACATTGGCGCAGGTCACCGACAGGGCCGAGCGCTGGGCGGGAACCTCGTACCGGCTCGCCCTGGCCAGAGGCTACGAGCTGAACGACGCGGAGCGGCGGGTCGTGGTGGATACGCTGGCCCGATTTACCGGACTGTCCCCGACCATCGTGGACCAGAACAACCTGCGGATTTCGCTGGGGCTGTTTGACACCGAACTGCTGCGGGAGCAACGGTTGACGGTGGGCCGTCTCGACGGTCGCTTCACCGCCTTCAGCATGAACAACGCCTCACAGCGGCCGGCGTTTGACCCCAGCATGTCGAATATTCGTCTCTCCTACACTCCCGTGCTGAATGATTACGTGCGGCGCGAGCTCAACTATCACGACGATATGCGGTACTACATCCTGGGCGGCGGGGTGGATCGTTGGAGCCCGCAGCACGAAGGCGGCCCCACGGACGTGACCCCGTCCCTGGAAGCCGCCTATGCCCAGAACCCGCACATGAAACTCTTCGTGGCGATGGGCTATTACGACACGGCGACGCCCTACTATGCGGTGGAATACACCTTGTCGCATCTGGCGATCGGGCCCCAGGCACGCAGCAACATTACGACTGCCTACTACGCTGCCGGCCACATGATGTACATCGATGACGCTTCCATGAAACAATTCCGGGCGGACCTGGGGACCTGGATGGGTGGGGCGCTGAGCGCCCAGCGCTGAACCGCCGTAACGTCATCGCACGGGCCAGCCGCCGGCGGGATCGCCCTCCAGGCGGCCCGCCGACAGCGGACCACCCGTGATGCGCTGACTCATTTCACGATGATGTCTTGCGACCATGTCGGCGGGAGGCCCGCGATGCCGGCCGTGAGCCGGTAGGTGCCGGTGGCCGCCGGCGCAAATGCGAAGTCGCTCGTTTCACCCACGCTGACGACAGCCCTGGCGGGCACGTTGACCGCGAGGGCCGGTGGCAGGTCGGCACCGTCCTTTGCGAGCGCCTGCCAGGTCACCGGTGTGCCCTCGCGCTGGAGCGTATAGGCGACCGGGCCGGCCAGTCCCATGTTGATGAACCGGAAGCGATGACTCGTGCCCCGGACCAGATGGAGCGGCAGCGAGCTGACCGAGTCGCCGTTGATCAGCAGGTAGGGCGGAATATGTGGAGTGCCGTGCGGGCTATCCCAGCCTGCGATGAATGCATGATCCGTCGCCGGGTCATAGCGCATGCCCGGTTCCAGAACGATCATCGGTCCATAGAGTCCCGAACTGAGCTGGTCGATGTCGTTGAGGTGCGTATGATAGATGAATGTGCCGGCCCGGGGCCCCAGCAGCCGGACGGCCAGGGACTGCCCTGGCGGGATCACGGGCGCCACCCGTGAGCTGGTCCCACTCCACCCGCTCACACCGTCCGAATAACTATCGTCCAGTTCCAGCCCATGCCAGTGGACCGAGGTCGCTTCTGACAATCGGTTGATCACGGTGACCGTCATCGGCACACCGCGTGTCAGGATCAGCATGCCGCTCGTCCTGGGGAGCGTGTCGAGCTTCTGCATCCGGCTACCGGACCCCACGGTAAACTCTCGTGTGTGCAGGGCGTGTCCGCGCTGGGGCCCTTCGTCCACGAACACGATCGCGCTGTCGGTGGCGACGGGGAGGTTCGCGAGGGCTCGTGGCCGCGCCGAGATGCCCAGCACCAGGCCGACCATGTGGTCACTCATGCCGCCCGCATGCGCCGGCCATTCGAGCGCATTCTCCGGCGCAATGTGAAAGGCGAGATGGCAATGGAAGAGCCAATTCCCGGGGTTGGGTGCGGCCCATGTCATGCTCATGGTGCTGAACGGCCGCATCTGCCGGGTCACAATCAACGGCTGCCGGTCGCTGGCAATGGCCGTATCGGCCGCCAGCCCGCCGCTGGCACCAACCCTGAAGTAGAAGCCATGCATGTGCATCGGGTGGGCGCGGTCACTGGCATTGACGATACGCCATTGCACCGTATCTCCCACAACGGTCTCAATCCGCTCAGTCCACGGCCAGGTACGACCGTTGATCGCGAGCACATTGCGGCCGCCGAGGGCCGTCGTATCCGCCTGGCTCCAGATATTCATGACGAACACCCGGTCCGCCTGGTGGTTGGCCGCCGTGTCCACGATGAATGCACCCGCCAGCTGCTGTTGCTCCGTGCTGTCGGGATTCTCGACGCCGGGCGTCGCGCCGTAGATGTAGGTGCCAGGCGCTCCCGCACTGAACGTGAAGGTCCGCGTGGACCCAGGCGGCACCAGCGCTGGCGTCAGGCTGCCGAGCGGATGCCCGGCAAGTCCGACCACCTGAAGCGTGGAGTCGGGGAGCGTGTTTCGGACGCTCACCTGGAGTACGGTACCCGGTGGGACCCGGATGAGCGGCGCGGGCACCGCCGGCGCCCGGCCCTCCTCGGCGAAGACTGGTACGTCCACGAACGACCCGCCAGCCCGCTCGGGATACCAGCGCGCCATCGTGACGACCAGCCGGAGCGAGAGCGTGTCGCCGTGAAGCTGGCCCGCCGGCGCGCGGTTGTCATTTGGCTGCACCACCGGCAGGGCGTCGTGAGGGGAAGGAGCAGCGAGCGGAAGCACACCGATGGCCAGGAGGAAACGAAGGCGCAGGCGTGACATGGGAGCCCTCGGGCAAGGCCCGATGTGGGTGGCAACGCGCCCGCTTGGGCGCAGGGTAACACTCAGTTCAAGGCAATGGTTTCGGCAGCGGCATCCAGCTCGGCGAGACATGCACGCTTGGTGTCCACGTCCATCTGGGCGACTTCAAATCCGTTCCGGGCCAGGTCGGCAAGCCCGGCCAGTGACACGCCCATCGCGGAGGCCGCCAGGTATTCATCCGTGAGCGAGTTGCCAAAGCAAAACGGATCATCGGTGCTGAGGGTACAGCGTACCCCGGCAGCGAGCAGTCGAGGCAGGGGATGCTCGGTGAGCGAGGGCACCACGCCAAGTTTCAGGTTGCTGATCGGACAGGTATCGCAGGTGACATCGCGCTGCAGGAGGAGATCCACCACTGCCGGATCCTCGATAGCGCGGATGCCATGCTGCACCCGACGAACTCCCAGGTGCTCGATCACCTCTCGAACGCGCTCGGCGCCGGTCAACTCTCCGGCATGCGCCTTGGTGACCTTGCCGGCGTCGGCCACACGTCGCCAGACTGGCGCAGTCCACGGCTCGAGCGGCCAGCTTTCGACGCCATGCAGGTCCACGCCGGCGAGGTGCTCCCAGCTGTGGAGCGAGTCAATCACCGGCGCCAGTTCCGGCGTGTAGTCAATCCGGCGCATGGCGGCAAACACGCGCACCGTCATGCCCGTCGGCGCGGCTGAACGAATGGCATCGAGAATGTCGCGACCATCAGTGTCGATCAGCTGCGTGATGGGCAGATGGAAGCTGGTCTCGACGTAGCGCACATTCTGCTCGGCGAGCGCCTGGAAAACCACCTGCGCGGCCTCATGGTATCGCTGGGCCGACCTGAACCAGATGGCAGCATTTTCCAGGAGTCCGGCCTCAAAGGTAGCAAAGTCGGGGTAGCGATGCTCCGTCGCCCACCAGGCCGGTGGCCCGTCCGGAAACCGGTCTGGCGCCACCGAACGCAGAAGCTCCAGCGGGAGCGCGCCTTCCATGTGGAGGTGCGTCTCGGTCTTGGGGAGACGGAGAACGAACTCGCGGAGATCCGCGGCGCTTTGTGGTAGCATATTGGACATGATCACCGCCCTAAGTTACGGAACGGCCTCAGGGCCCGCCAGCGGAGGACTCAGCATGCGGAAATTCCGCCCATTCATCTGCCTGCTCGCGATCACGCTCATGACCGCCCCGCTCGGGGCGCAGTCTGCCACCCTGCTGAAGCCCGCTGCGGTGTATGACGGAATGAGTGATGGCCTGCACCCCGGCTGGGCGGTCCTGGTCGCCGGGGACTCGATCGCACAGGTGGGGCCGGCAAGCGAGCTGGCCGCGGGCGCTGCTCAGGTGGTGGAGCTTCCTGGCCTCACGCTGATGCCGGGAATGATTGAGGGGCATTCGCACCTCCTGTTGCACCCGTACAACGAGGCACCGTGGGACGTGCAGGTCCTCTACGAACCGCTGGCGCTGCGTATCGCCCGCGCCACCGTGGCGGCGAAGCGGACGCTGGATGCAGGCATCACCACGACCCGTGACCTGGGCACCGAGGGCGCGGGCTACGCCGATGTCGGTCTCCGCGATGCCGTGCGCCAAGGCATCATTCCCGGCCCGCGCATCCTGGCCACCACGCGAGCCATCGTGGTAACCGGCAGTTATGGGCCGCGCGGAGCGCCGGAGCGCGACATGGCCTTCGGGGCACAGGAAGCGGACGGCGTAGACGGCCTCACCCGCGTCGTGCGCGAGCAGATCGGCAAGGGGGCGGACTGGGTGAAGCTGTACGGAGACTATGGCTGGGGTCCCGGTGGCACGGTGCAGCCCACGTTCACGGAGGCAGAACTGAAGCTTGCCGTGGAGGTGGCCGCAAGCTCCGGCCGCTTCGTTGTGGTCCACTCCAGCAGTGCAGAGGGCATGACGCGAGCGGCCCGGGCGGGGGCGCGGACCATCGAGCATGGCGACCACGGCACGGCGGAAGCCTTCAAGCTGATGGCCGAACGGCACGTGGGTTACTGCCCCACGCTGGCCGCCACCGAAGCGGTGGCATCCTACCGGGGATGGAAGAAGGGCACCGGGCCCGCGCCCGGCTCGGTCCAGGAGAAGCACCGGAGCTTCAAGGCGGCGCTGGCCGCCGGCGTGGCCATCTGTTTCGGCGGGGATGTGGGCGTTTTCTCCCATGGGGACAACGTGCGCGAAGCCGAGCTGATGGTGGAGTACGGCATGACTCCTGCCGCCGCGCTGCACGCGACGACCGCTGGAAACGCCGACATATTCGGGCTGGCCGACCGCGGCCGCATCAAGGCGGGCCTGCTGGCCGACCTCGTCGCCGTCGAGGGCGACCCGACCCGGGACATCAGCGCCCTCAGGCAGGTCAGGTTTGTGATGCAGGGCGGGCGGGTGGAGCGACGATAGGGCAGGGCGGGCGTGACGGGCAGGGCGGGCGTGACGGGCGGGAACTCAGGCACGCTCTGTCATTGCTTCGACGCGCCTGCGGCGCGTCTCGCAATGACAGTACGGGTTTAGCTTCGCTCGCCAACTCGCCAACTCGCCAACTCGCCAACTCGCCAACTCGCCAATTCGCCGTCTGGCCCTCCAGCCGCCGAGGCCCCTATCTTCGATCAATGTTCCCGTACCACGACGAGAACCCGACCTTGGCGACGCCGGTGGCGACGATCGGCATCATCGCCGCCAACATCGTGGTCTGGATCCTGGTGCAGGGGATGGGCTCGGAGCCGGCGCTGGCCCGCTCGGTCTGTGAACTCGGGCTGGTCCCGGGCGACTTCCTCGGCCGGCTGCCCGCTGGCTACGCCGTACCGATGGGCCGAGGCGTGGCCTGCATCCTGTCGGGCGACCGGGCCTGGTACACACCCGTCACGTCGATGTTTCTCCATGGCGGCTGGCTGCACCTCATCGGCAACATGTGGTTCCTCTGGCTGTTCGGCAACAATGTCGAAGATTCGATGGGCCGATTCCGCTACGTAGCCTTCTACCTGCTCTGCGGGTTGGCGGCCGCGTTCATGCAGCTCTTCCTGAACCCATCCAGCGGGCTGCCGATGGTGGGCGCCTCGGGGGCCATCAGCGGCGTCATGGGCGCTTATGTGCTGCTGTATCCTCGGGTGCGGGTGCATGTGCTTCTGGTGCTGGTGATCTTCATTACTCGCATCCAGCTGCCCGCCTGGGTCATGCTCGGCTACTGGTTCCTGCTGCAACTGCTCGGGGGCACCGCGTCGCTGGCAGGGCAGCAGGGCGGCGTGGCATTCTGGGCCCACGTGGGCGGGTTCGCGGCTGGCGCCGCGCTGGTCACGCTCTTCAAGGACCGGGCGCTCGTGGCCCAGCACCGCGCTTTGGCGCGCACCATGTGATATTACGGACATTCATGACACACCTGCCGGCCGGCGCCCCCGCGCGTCCCGATCCCCATCTCCCGGTGCACCCGCGGAATCCGGGCATGCCCCTGGAGCTCGAGTGGGTGCAGGATGTGCGCATCAACCGCAGCGCGGTGGAGCGGCGCGCCGCATCATTGGGCACCCGGCGGACGGTCAAGAAACAGTGGCAGGCCGCCTGGCTGCTCCGCGCAGTCACCCTGATGGACCTGACCACGCTTTCGGGTGACGACACCCCGGGCCGGGTCCGTCGGCTCTGTGCCAAGGGACGTGCACCGGTCCGGGTCGACCTGCTGGACATGCTGGGCGCCACGCAGCTGCCCATCCGGGTGGCCGCCATCTGTGTCTATCACGCCATGGTCGAGACCGCCGTCGAGGCACTGGCCGGGTCCGGGATTCCTGTCGCGGCGGTATCCACCGGGTTTCCGGCTGGCCTTTCGCCCTTCAGCCAGCGCCTGGAGGAGATTGGCGCCTCGGTCGAGGCAGGGGCGGAAGAAATCGATGTCGTCATTACCCGCGCGCATGTGCTGACCGGCAACTGGTCCGCGCTCTATGATGAGGTGCGCGCCTTTCGCGCAGCCTGCGGCGATGCCCATATCAAGACGATTCTCGCCACCGGCGAACTCGGTACCCTCCGGAATGTCGCGCGCGCGAGCCTGGTGTGCATGATGGCAGGCGCCGATTTCATCAAGACCAGCACGGGCAAGGAGGGCACCAATGCGACGCTGCCGGTCGGCCTGGTCATGGTGCGGCAGATCCGCGAATATCTGGATCGGACGGGCTACCGGGTCGGATTCAAGCCGGCCGGTGGTATCCGCAGTGCCAAGGATTCACTCGTCTGGCTTGGCATGATGAAGGAGGAACTGGGCGACGCCTGGCTCCGGCCCGAGCTCTTCCGCTTTGGCGCCAGCAGCCTGCTGACCGATATCGAGCGGCAGCTGGAATATTTCGCCACCGGCCGCTACTCGGCCGATTACCGCCACCCACTGGGCTGAGCATGTCATCCATCGGCGAAATTTTCGAAACCATGGAATACGGGCCGGCTCCGGAAGCGGCAGCGCCCGCGCTGGAATGGATCGCGGCGCATGGGAAGGGCCTCGGCCATTTCATCAACGGCAAGTGGACTGCCGCCGGCGAATCGTTCGCGTCGGTCAACCCGGCCACGGGCAAGCCGCTTGCCCGCGTGGCCCAGGGGAGCACCAGGGACGTGAATGCGGCCGTGCGGGCCGCGCGTGCCGCACAACCGGCCTGGGAAGGGCTGGGTGGCCATGGACGCGCCCGGCACCTCTATGCGCTGGCGCGCCAGATCCAGAAGCAGGCTCGACTCTTTGCCGTGATGGAATCGCTCGACAACGGCAAGCCGATCCGCGAATCGCGCGATATCGACATTCCCCTGGTGGCCCGACACTTCTACCACCATGCCGGCTGGGCGCAGCTCATGGAACGCGAGCTGCCTGATTCGGCTCCGGTGGGAGTGGTGGGCCAGATCATACCGTGGAATTTCCCGCTGCTGATGCTTGCGTGGAAGATTGCGCCAGCGCTCGCCATGGGGAACACGGTGGTGCTCAAGCCGGCGGAGTTCACGTCGCTCACCGCCCTGCTGTTCGCTGAAATTGCCTCGCAGGCCGGGCTGCCCCCCGGGGTGCTCAACATCGTCACGGGCGATGGCCGGACCGGCGAGGCGCTCGTGGCGCATAAGGACGTGGACAAGATCGCCTTCACCGGTTCAACCGAAGTCGGGCGGCTGATCCGGGTTGCCACGGCGGGTAGCGGCAAGCGGCTCTCGCTCGAACTTGGCGGCAAGAGTCCCTTCATTGTCTTCGACGACGCCGACCTGGACAGTGTGGTGGAGGGCGTCGTGGACGCCATCTGGTTCAACCAGGGGCAGGTCTGCTGCGCCGGCTCGCGCATTCTGGTCCAGGAAGGCGTTGCCGCGCGGCTGGTGCAGAAGCTGCGCGCGCGCATGGAGATGCTTCGGGTGGGCGACCCGCTCGACAAGGCAGTGGACATCGGCGCCATCATTGCGCCGGTGCAACTGGAGAAGATCACCCAGCTGGTGCAGCAGGGGCGCGACGAGGGGGCCACCGTGTGGCAACCATCGTGGAGCTGCCCGACCGAAGGCTATTTCTTTCCGCCCACGCTGTTCACCGATGTGTCGCCTTCGGCCACCGTGGCGCAGGTCGAGATCTTCGGCCCTGTGGTGGTGCTGATGACGTTCCGCACCCCAGATGAAGCCGTTGAACTGGCTAACAACACCCGGTACGGACTTGCGGCGAGCGTCTGGACTGAAAGCGTCAACCTTGCTCTCGACATCGCGCCCCGGCTCGCTGCCGGTACCGTGTGGGTCAACTGCACCAACGTGTTTGACGCGGCGGCGGGATTTGGCGGCTACCGCGAGAGCGGATTCGGGCGCGAAGGCGGACGCGAGGGGCTCATGGAGTACGTGCAGCCGCGGTGGGAGGTGGCAGGCGGGAAGTCGGGAAGACGGGACGTCAGACGGGAAGACGGGAAGGCGGGAAGACGAGAGAGCGTCAAAGGCGCGCGCATCCCGACCTCCCGTCTTCCCGCCTTCCCGCCCATTGACCGCACCGCCAAGCTCTATATCGGTGGCAAGCAGGTCCGGGCCGATGGCGGGTACAGCGATCTGGTGCGCGGTGCCGGGGGGCAGCCCGCGGGTGAAGTGGCACGCGGGAATCGCAAGGACATCCGCAATGCCGTTGAAGCGGCGCGAAAGGCCCGGGGCTGGACCACGGCCACGGCCCACAACCGGGCACAGGTGCTGTACTATGTCGCCGAGAACCTGTGGGAGCGCACTGACGAGTTTGCGGGCCGGCTGGCCCTGGCGTCCGGGGACACGATAGCGGCGCGCGCTGAAGTCGAGCTGAGCCTCCAACGTCTCTACACCTACGCCGCATGGGCCGACAAGTGGGACGGCCATGTTCACCAGACTCCCTACCGCAACGTCACTCTGGCCATGCCCGAGGCCCTGGGGGTGGTCGGCATCAGCTGCGCGGACGACATGCCGCTGCTTGGCTTCATCTCGACTGTCTCACCCGCCATCGCCATGGGCAACCGGGTCATCGTCCTTCCCTCCGAGGTATGGCCGCTCGCGGCCACCGACCTGTACCAGGTGCTCGAAACCTCGGACGTACCGGCTGGTGTCGTGAACATCATCACCGGTCCGCACGCGGAATTGCGCCCGGTGCTGGCGGCGCACGACGACGTTGACGGGATGTGGCACTTCGGCTCGCGTGAGGGTGCCGAGGAAGTGGAGCGGCTCTCGGCTGGCAACATGAAGCGCACGTGGGTGGGGTACGGCCGGACTCGCGACTGGCGCGACCCGGTCCAGGGTGAGGGCGTCGAGTTCCTCGAACACGCCACCCAGATCAAGAATATCTGGGTGCCCTACGGCGAATAAATGGTCGAATACATCACGCTGAATGCGTCGGCGGCCAGGCAGGTGATGGGCCACTGGGTGGCTCAGGTCAATCCGACCATCGCCGCGATGGTCGGCGCCGGGTTGCTACTGGCCTGGCTGGTGTGGCGAGCTTTTGTGGTGCGGCGATGACGGCCCGCGGGTAGGGGCGGCCCGCGGGCCGCCCCTACCCGCCCCTACTCGCGCCCCTCCGCATGATGCTTGATTGACTTGCCCTCCACCAGGAACACCACATCTTCGCCAATGTTGGTGGCAAGATCGGCCACCCGCTCGAGATTCCGGCTCACCAGCACCAGCTCCATGCCGACGCCGATGGTGTGCGGGTCTTCCATCATGTGGGTGAGCAGGATCCGGAACACCGAGCGGTGCAGCGCGTCCACCTTGTCGTCGCGAATACAGACTTCACGGCCGGTCTTCGCATCGCTCCGGATGAAGGCCTCCAGCGCGTCCGAGAGCATCTCGCGCGCGATGCGCGCCATTTCGACCAACTCCGGCTCCGGCGTGATCGGTCGACCCTTGAGCAGCCGTTCGGTGCTCTGTGCAATGTTCACCGCATGGTCGCCTACGCGCTCGAGGTCATTGGCGATCTTGAGGGCCGAGGTGATCATCCGGAGATCGCGTGCCATGGGCTGCTGCAGTGCCAGCAGCTGAATGCACTGTTCCTCGATCTCCATCTCCATGTCATCGATCTGGCGGTCCCCGCTGACGACCTCCGCGGCCTTGGCGGCGTCGCGCTGGAGCAGTGCGTCCAGGGCCAGCGCCAGCGCGGCCTCGGCCTCCCCCGACATGGTCAGCAGGCGGACCTTGAGATGGCTCAGCTCATCGTGGAAATGGCGATGTGCGTCCGTGGTCATCCGAATCTCCCGGTGATATACGCTTCGGTCCGCTCGTGTGCCGGTGCGGTAAAGAGCTGGTCCGTGGGTCCGTACTCGATAAGCCGGCCGTCGTCGAGGAAGGCGGTTGCGTCCGACACTCGCGCGGCCTGCTGCATGTTATGGGTGACGATCACGATGGTGTACTCTCTTTTCAGTTCCACAATCAGCTCCTCCAGCCGCGCTGTCGAGATCGGGTCGAGCGCCGACGCCGGTTCGTCCATGAGGAGCACGTGCGGCTGGTTGGCCAGGGCCCGCGCCACACAGAGCCGCTGCTGCTGCCCGCCGGAGAGGCTGGTGCCGGGCTCGTCCAGCCGGTCCTTGACCTCGTCCCAGAGCGCCGCCTTCCGGAGACACTGCTCCACCAGCTCCGGCATGTCCCGCCGGCCCGCGAGAGCGTTGATCGTCGGCCCGTAGGCCACGTTCTCGAAGATGCTCTTCGGGAAGGGGTTGGGCCGCTGGAACACCATGCCGACCTGCAGGCGGAGCTCCACCAGGTCCACGTCCGGCGCAAACACCGACCGGCCCTCCACCTTGATATCGCCCTCGTAGCGCGCACCCGGGATCAGGTCGTTGAGCCGGTTGATCGAGCGCAGGAAGGTACTCTTGCCGCAGCCTGACGGTCCGATGATGGCCGTAACGGCATTGCGCGCGATGCTGAACTCGAGTCCGTGCAAAGCTGAACGGGGTCCATAATGAAACTGGAAGTCGTGCACCGTCACGGCGGCGGGCCCAGGCGTGGCTACCTCGCCGGCAACCCGCGGGGCCAGCGCTCCCTGCAGGTAGCCGGTCGGCCGCATCCCGGGCGTGGCGGCGTTCATCCGAACCGTCCGGTGATGTAGGCCTCGGTCTGCTGGTTGGCGGGCGTGGTGAACATCTGACGAGTCGGGCCCGATTCCACCATGGTGCCCAGGTAGAAGAACGACGTGGTGTCACTGACCCGGGCGGCCTGCTGCAGGTTGTGGGTCACAATCACGATCGTGAACGCGTCCTTGAGGGCAAACAGCAGCTCCTCGATTCGCTGGGTTCCCTTGGGGTCGAGCGACGCGGTTGGCTCATCGAGCAGAATCACTTCCGGTTGCGGCGCAATGCTGCGGGCCAGACAGAGGCGCTGCTGCTGCCCACCGCTGAGCGCCGTGGCACTGGCCTTGAGCCGGTCCTTGACCTCGTCCCACAGCGCGGCCTGGCGCAGCGCCCGTTCGACGACCTCATCGAGCCGTCGCCCCCGCAGGCGTCCCACCTTGTTCTCGACCCGGAGCCCGGCCGCCACGTTGTCGTAGATCGACATGGTGGGAAACGGTGTGGGCTTCTGGAAGACCATGCCGACGCGGCGGCGGAGCTGCATCGCGTTGACACGGGGCTCGTAGATGTCCTCGCCGTCCAGCAGGACCCGCCCCGTGATCCAGCCGCCCTCGCTCAGCTCATGCATGCGATTGAGGGATCGCAGGAAGGTGGACTTGCCGCATCCCGACGGACCGATCAGCGCATGCACCTGGTTGGAGGGAAATCGCAGCGACACGCTCTTGACCGCGGTGAACTTGCCATACATGGCCGTGAGCCGGTCGGTCTCGATCCGCACACGCGCGTCAGCCATGACTGCCGCCCCGGCGGATGGCAAGCCGCGCACCGATGCTGAGCAGCAGCACCACGAGGATGAGCACGAGGGCGGCCGCCCAGGCGTACTGATGCCATTGCTCGTAGGGGCCAGTCGCATATACGAAAACCGACAGCGGAAGTGCCGCCATCGGCTCGTTGATGTTGGTCGTCAGGTACTGGCTGCCCAGCGCGGTGAACAGCAGCGGGGCGGTCTCGCCGGCGATGCGCGCGACGGACAGGAGACTGCCGGTGGCGATCCCGGGCAGCGTGGTACGGACCACGACCAGCAGGGCCGTGCGCCAGCGCGGATAGCCCAGTGCCAGCGCGGCTTCCCGCAGCGAATTGGGCACCAGCTTGATCATCTCTTCGGTGGTGCGCAGGACCATCGGGATCATCAGCAGGGCCAGCGCGACGCTCCCGGCCAGCGCCGAGAAATGCTTCTGGGTCGCAACAATCCAGGCCCAGGCAAACACCCCGATCACGATCGACGGCGTGCCGTTGAGGACGTCGGCGACGAACCGGGTGAGCCAGGTCAATCGGCTGCCGGGGTATTCGGCGCAGTAGATGCCGGCCATGATGCCGATCGGCAGCCCGATCAGCGACGCCGTCCCGACGATGATCAGCGTCCCGACGATGGCGTTGGCGACGCCGCCGCCCTGCTCACCAGCCGGCACCGGCATCCGGGTGAAGAAGTCCCAGCTCAGACTGCTGGCACCCTTGAGGAGCAGATTGAGCAGGATCAGCAGCAGTGGGAGCACGGCCACCAGTACGGCCACGGCCATGAGCGCCACCATTGCATTGCTGATCCAGCGTCGCCGGGTGCGCCGGTGCATCAGATGGCCCGGCTTCCAGCGCCCGAGCCGCGTGCCACCCGCCAGATGAGCAGTCGGGCACCGGCATTCACCAGCACCGTCACCACAAAGAGCAGCAGCGCGACATACGCCAGCGCTGCCAGGTGCATGTCGCCGACCGCCTCGGAGAATTCGTTGGCGATGGCGGCGGCCATGGTATAGCCGGGCGAAAAGAGCGAGGCCGCGATGTCATGCCGGTTGCCGATGAGCATCGTCACGGCCATGGTCTCGCCCAGCGCCCGGCCCAGTCCCAGGATGATGGCGCCGATGATGCCCGACCGGGCATAGGGCAGCACCGCCGTGCGGACCGCCTCCCATCGCGTGGCGCCCAGGGCCAGGGCTGCTTCTCGCTGGCTGTTCGGGACCGCCACCAGGACCTCCCGGGCGACAGACATGATGTAAGGCATGATCATGATGGCCAGGATGATGCCAGCCGAAAGCATGGACGGGCCGTAAATCGGGCCCTTGAAGAACGGCAGAAAGCCGAAAAGCCGCTGGAGCAGGGGAAACACGGAGCCGCGAAGCAGCGGGATCATCACGAAGATGCCCCAGAGTCCGTAGACGACACTCGGAATGGCGGCCAGGAGGCCGATGATGAACGCCACCGGCTCGCGCAGCCTCATTGGAGCAAATTCGGTCAGGAAGACCGCCACACCGAGTGAGAGCGGCACCGCTATCAGCAGGGCCACGAAAGACGACATCAGCGTTCCATAAATGAGCGGCAGGGCGCCGAATTGCTCGGCTACCGGATCCCAGTCGCTCGACGTGACGAAGTCGAGCCCGAACTTGTGCATGGCCAGCGAGGAACCGGTCCAGAGCTGCCAGACCAGGAAGCAGAGGAGCACGGGGATGAGCGCTGCCGCCACCGTCAGCAGCAGCCGGAAGACCCGGTCACTGTGGCTGCGGCGCTCCAGCGAGACGCCGCTCAGTTCGGGCGCCCTGTCGATGGGACCGGTCATGGGCGGGAGTCTACCGTCGGCTGGGGAGGGGTTCGTCACGGATGTGTAACGAATGGGTCACGGGTCACCAGTCGACCCGCGACCCGTGACCCGTGACCCGTGACCGCTCGCCCTACAGCTGCTGGAGCCGCTGCTGAATCAGCTCGATGACCGGCATCGGCAACGGCGCGTAATGCAGGTCGCTGGCCATGCGCTGGGCATCGGGCGTGATCATCCAGGCGACGAAGTTCTTGATCAGTTCGGCCTTGGCGGAGTCGGGATTCTGCGGCCTCAGCAGCAGCCAGGTGAACGACGAGATCGGGTAGGCCGCCTCCCCGGCCGCGTTGGTGATCGAGACGCGGAAGTCCGTGCCCGGCTGCAGGTTGGCGCCAGCCGCCGCAGCGGTCACGCTGTTGAGTGCCGGCTCCACGAAGTGGCCGGCGGCATTCTTGACGTCGGCGTACGGGAGACCGTTGCTGATGGCATAGATCAGCTCCACGTATCCGATCGTTCCGTCGTTCTGCTTGACCAGCTGGGTGACACCCTCGTTGCCCTTGCCACCAAGGCCCACGGGCCAATCGACCGAGGTGCCCTTGCCGACCTTGGTCTTCCATTCGGGCGACACCTTCGAGAGATAGTCGGTGAAGATGTAACTGGTGCCCGAGCCGTCTGACCGGTGGGCCACGATGATGTCCTTGTCCGGCAGCGCAATGCCAGGATTGAGGCTGGTGATTCGACGGTCATTCCACTTGGTGATCTTGCCGAGGAAAATGTCGCCAATGGTGGCGCCATCCAGCTTGAGATGGGTCTGACCCAGCGCCGGCAGGTTGTAGGTGACGACATCGGCGCCTAGCACCGTCGGGATATGAAGCACGTTACCCTGCACGGCGGCGATCTGCTCATCAGTCATCGGGCCGTCACTGGCGCCGAAGTCGACGGTGCCCTCGGTGAACTGGCGGATGCCGCCGCCGGAGCCGATCGACTGATAATTGATCTTGACCCCGGCCTGCCGGGCATAGGCGTCGAACCACTTGGCATAGATCGGGTTCGGGAAGGTGGCGCCGGCGCCGGTCAGCGCGACGCTGGACGAGCCCATCGCTGCGCTGTCCTGCGCAGCCTGGCCCGCCTCTCCCTTGCCGCCGCAGGCGGAAACGGAGAGGGCGGTAACGAGCGAAAGCAGCATCAAACGACGCATCGGGACTCCATGGGAACGGGAAGAATGGAACGGCATCAGAACGTGACCTGGGCTTGCAACAGACCCTGGGTGCGGGCTGCATATGCGGCCGGCGTGGGCGCACCGCCCTCAAACGTGACGTGGTCAATGTCGGCCAGCAGCCGCAGGTTGGGACTCAGCTGATAAGCCACACCGCCAATGAGCCGTGTCTGCCGGTTGTCGGCGACGTCCGTGTCGGGGTCGACATCGTCCACCCGGGCAATGAACTGGATCGGCTGGCTGGGGAGCCGCAACACGCCGAACGCGCTGAGTACCCGGCCCTTGCGCGTGGAGAAATCAGGGAGCGCCGGCGCCGGAGGGTTGTCCTGGCGGTCACGGGTAAGCCCCGCTTCGCCGGCCAGCGTGAACAGCTTGCTCCGGTACGACAGCATGCCGATCACTCGGCTCCGGACGCCGCCGCCCGTCGGAGTGCCATACTGCCCGTACCCAGTGAGCCGCAGTCCACCCGTCTTGCTGGCATCATCCGTGGCGAGCAGGCGTCCGGACAGCCGTGCCTCCACATCCTTGCGCTTGTCGCCCGGTGCTTTTCCGTAGCCTTCGCCGTTGTAGACACCGACCTGCATGTTGACGGCATCCTTGGCCCAGGTACCATCCACCCCCAGTCCGAAGTCGCTCGAGGTGAGGTACCCGGCCCGGTCAAATACGGTGGTGCCCTGCATCCGGTAATCCCACAGCGATTCCTCATAGTCCAGCCACGGAGTATGGATCTGCCCGAACTTGGCAGTCAGCGGGCTGCCGGCCGGCGTATAGCTCGCATACGCGTACTTGAGCCGAAGATCGAGTGAGCCATCACTGGCGCGGTGCAGGTCCGAGGTGACCCGGACACCGACGCCGCTCCCGAGGCTCCCTGTGACGTTCACGTAGGCACGGGTCACGTCAAAATTATTGCCCTGTGCCGCCGTGTCGCCCAACTGGTAGAGGTACTGGGCATAGACCACTCCGCCAACCTTGACTTGCGGGCCATCCTGCTGAGCCGCGGCCCTGCCTGACACTGCCAAGCTCGCCAAGACTGCACCAGCCAGGATACGTCGCATCCATGATCTCCGTGGGTTCGGGTGAGCTGAGCGCACCATGCGATCAAGCACACCAGAACGAACGGAAAAATCCGTCACGAACAGGATGCTACCGTGTCACGGCGATGTAACGGACGCCTGATAGCGTCACGCTTGTGTCACAGGATCGTGTACATCCGGTCAGCGGGCGCTGTCGACCCCCTCATTGAACGGATCCCGGAACAATTCCTCACCACTGACAATCATGGTGGCCAGGGGGTGTCGGCGAAGCTGGCGCGCGAGCTGGTCGTTCAGTCCCACCAGCCGCGCGCGCTGGCCCGATGAAAGGTGCCGCTCGCTCAGCACCAGCCATAGCTGCGCCACGCCCGCGGGGTCGATGCCAGTGACCCCGTCGCAGCGAATCAACAGGTCCCGTGCCGGCTCGACGTCGGCATCGAGGCGCAGGCGCAGCGCACCGACGGCAGTGTCGTCGAGATGACCCACCAGCTGATGCGAGCCCGCACGCGGCGCGCGACGTCGAAGGTTGAGAAAAACCGGTTCGGCCATGGGAACAGCTTAGACGACCAACGTCACGGCCCGAACGGCCTTGTGTAACGGGCGCACGACGGCGATGGCCTGCAGTTGGCCGCCCACGTGACGCAATCGTTGCATGCGCGTCGTCGGCCTGAGACTGTTGCCCGGGAATTTCCCACCGTCTTCCCGCGCAAAGGAACTGCGAATGGTTCGAATGTTCAGTCGAGTGGCAATCGCGATCCTCCTGATGCTTGTCGCCGCTGTGCCCCAACTGGCCGCTCAGGCCTCCCGCGGGCGAATCGTCGGCCGTGTCGTCGATGCAATCCAGGGGAGTCCGATTGCAGGGGCGGAAGTCGAGCTGGTCGATGGCGGGCGCCGCCAGCTGACCGCACTGGACGGACGGTATACGCTGCCGGATGTGCCCGCCGGCCGGGCCAGCATTCGGGTGCGCATGATCGGCTACGGCAGCAAGCTGGTCAGCGGAATCGCCGTCGAGAGTGGCAAGGCGGCGGAACAGGATGTCGCGCTGGATGTCGCGGCGATCCAGCTCGAGGAGATAGCGGTGACCTCGGAAGCCGAGCGCGGTTCGGTGACGCGCGCGCTCGATGAGCAGCGCACCGCCGTCGGCATCGTGAACACGATGAGTGCCGAGCAGATCGGAAAGACGCCGGACAGCGACGCCGGCCAGGCGATGCAGCGCGTCAGCGGCGTCACGGTGCAGGACGGCAAGTACGTGGCGGTGCGCGGGCTGGGCGAGCGCTACACCACCACGGAACTGAATGGGGCCCGGATACCCAGTCCGGACCCTGAGAAGAAGGTGGTGCCGCTGGACGTCTTTCCGTCCGGACTGCTTGCCAGCATCACTACCGCCAAGACCTTCACGCCTGACCAGTGGGGCGACTTCTCCGGCGCCCAGGTCAACCTGACCACCCGCGAATTTCCGGCCCACCGCCTGTTCAGTCTGTCAGTCTCGTCGGGCTTCAACTCGGCGGCGACCGGCCAGGACGTACTCCGGGCTCCGCGCACCGGTTCCGAGTGGCTCGGCTTTGCCGGCAGCGCGCGGGGGCTGCCCGGCCCGCTGGTGGGCGTTCGCTCGCTCCAGGGCCGAACCGACGCGGAGATCAACTCCATGATTTCCAGCTTCAGGAATGCGTGGGCGCCAGTGGCCGGCAAGGGAACCGCCAACGGCTCGCTTTCGCTGGCTGTGGGCGGCAACGATCCGATCGCCGGGCTGGACCTGGGGTACATCGGGTCGCTGTCCTATGGATATGGCCAGGAAGTGCGGGTCGACGAGGTGCGGGCGCTGCCGAATGTCGAAGGCGACTCCCTGGTGCCGATCGATCAGTATACCGGCTCCACCGGGCGCACCTCGGTATTGTGGGGTGGCCTCTTCAACCTGACGACCCACCTGGGGTCAGCAAGCCGCATTTCGTTCAATAATTCCTACACCCGCTCGGCCGACAATGAGGCCAACCAGCTGGGAGGATTGAACGAGGAGTTTGCCACACCACTGGTGCTTTCCCGCACGACGTTCACGGCGCGCGGGGTCCGCTCCAACCAGCTGACCGGCGAACATCTCCTGGGTGAGCGCCACACCGTGGACTGGTCAGTCACCAATTCACGAGTGACCCGCGATGAGCCGGACCGCTCCGACCTCAGCTACATCGGGGCCACCGACCCGGCGACGGGACAGCTGGTCCGGAGCCTCTGGTTCGCCGGGGAATTCTCCGCTACCAAGACCTTCTCGACGTTGTCGGAGAACGGCTGGGACTTTGCCGGCAACTATCGGCTGGCGCTCGGGTCCCTGACCAGGCCGGTAATGGTCAAGACGGGCGTGGCCCATCGGAAAGTGGATCGGGATGCCGACAGCCAGCCCTACGATGTACAAAGCCGTGACCTGTCCGTAGCGGAGCGCTCGGTGGCGCCGTCCCAGCTGTTCGACGGAACCTACGCGATGGACGGCCGGCTGTCGCTCTTCGTGGATCAGGTGGGCGGCCAGTACACGGCGCACGACCGGATTACGGCGGGCTATGCCATGGTGGACGTGCCCCTGGGCAACCGGCTCCACGTGATCGGCGGTGGGCGCGTTGAGCACTGGGGACTGGATCTCACCTCATTTGATCGGACGCTGAGCCGGGACAGCACCGTCACGCGTCGCAACACCGACCTGCTGCCCTCGCTTGCGCTCAACTATGCGCTCAGCCCGGATCAGAACCTGCGGCTCTCCGCCAGCCGGACCCTCTCCCGTCCGGAATATCGGGAAATCACCAATGTCCAATCCTTCAACCCGATCGACGGCACCTTCCTGTTCGGCAACACCAACCTGCAGCGCGCCCTGGTGCAGAACTACGACGCGCGGTGGGAATGGTATCCGCGAGAAGGCGAAATCCTGAGCCTTGGCGTGTTCGCGAAGCGGTTCAGCGACCCCATCGAGCGGGTCTTCGTGTTCACCTCGGGCGCTGCGGCCCTCAGCTACATCAATGCCGAACGCGCCACCGACATCGGCGTCGAGGCCGAGGTGCGCACCCGCCTCGACGCCCTGGGACACGGACTGCGCGACCTCACGTTCTTTGCCAATGCAACGCTGATGCGAAGCCGGATTACGCCCGGGGATTCCAGCCTGACCAGCGCCGAGCGACCGCTCGTCGGTCAGGCCGGCTATGTGGTCAACGGCGGCCTGACGTACAGCCACGACGGCTGGAGTGCGACGGCGCTCTACAATGTCGTCGGGCGGCGCGTGGCCGAGGCGGGGTTCCGCCCCTACCCGGACGTCTACGAGGAGCCCCGGCAGCTGCTGGACGTTTCGCTGGAAGTGCCCGTATTCACGGAGCTCGCGTTCAAGCTGGACGCCAGGAATCTGCTGGATGCGCGGGTGCGATTTACCCAGGGCACCGTCGAGCGGCTGGCCTACCGGTCCGGGCGGGTGCTGAGCGTGGGTGCGCAGTGGCAGCCCTGAAACCGTTGACGTGACTGTGACGCGATGATGATGGGCCCGATATGCCTGTACGGTTTCATCCAGTACCACCTTCTCTCATCGAGGAAATGATGACGCTGGTTTCGCGTAAGCTCGCCGGACTCCTTGCAGTCGCCGCCATGGTGGCGGTCTCCGCCTGCAGCGACAGCACCGAGCCGACAAACAACCCCCCGGCCACACCGACCGGACTGGCGGCCCAAGTCCAGGAAGACAACACCATCGCCGTCTCATGGAACGCCTCGACGGGGGCGACCAGCTACACGCTGGAACGGTCTACGGCTGGTGGCGCTTTCACCCAGGTTGGCGGTTCCATCACGTCCACGTCGTACACCGACAGCGATGTGGAGCAGGACGTGGCCTACAGCTACCACGTGGCCGCGGTGAATGCCAACGGCACCAGCAGCTTCAGCGCCGCGGTGGATGCCTCGGTTTCGGGCCCGATGGTGGCCACCTTGGGACCCGACCCGATCACCGCGGATCGGACACTGTACGCCGACACGCTGTACACCTTGTCCGGCTACGTGAAGGTGTCCAATGGCGCGACGCTCACCATCGAGCCGGGGACCAGGATCGTCGGCGACTTTGATGTCAAGGGGAGCTCGCTCTGGATCCTGCGTGGATCGAAGATTATGGCGGAGGGCACGGCTGACGCGCCCATCGTGTTTACCTCGGCCCAGCCGGTAGGCTCGCGCAAGCCCGGCGACTGGGGCGGCCTCATCATCATCGGCAACGGCGTCAGCAGCCGCAGCGGCACCATCTTTTCAGAAGGTCCGCAGGGGGTGACCGAGGTCTACTCCGGGGGCACCGATTTCAACGACAACAGCGGCTCGCTCAAGTATGTGCGGGTGGAGTTCGCCGGCTACGACGTGACCGGTACCGGCCAGGAGCTCAACGCCTTCAGCTCCTATGCCGTAGGGCGGGGGACCAGGTACGAGTACCTCGAGGCGCTTGCCGGTCTCGACGACTCCTATGAATTCTTCGGCGGCGCGGTGGACGGCCGCTACCTGCTCTCCTACGAGTCGGGCGACGACCATTTTGACTGGAGCGAAGGGTCCCACATCCGGCTCCAGAATATCGTGGCCTTCCAGAGTGTGCGCCTCACCCCCGCCGCAGGCGCCGGCTTCATTTCCTCGGATCCGGAAGGCTTCGAGGGCGACGGTTGCCCCTCGGGCGAAGCGGGCTGCGATGCGGGCAACGCCCAGACGCCCTACGCGGTCCCCGTCATCGTCAACTTCACGGTCATTGGCCCGGGTGACGGCGTGGCACTCAGCGCCAGCGGTGACTATGGCGCGGTGATTCGCCGCGGTTCCGGCGGCTACCTGAGCCATGGCATCATTGCCCGCTGGGCCCGCCAGGGCATCAATCTCCGGGATGCGTTCACCAACACGCAGCTCGAGACCAATGACTCGCTGAACATCGTGAATCTGCTCATGGCCGAGAACGGCGCCAATTACGACGAGGACGCCGGCGCCAACTTCGGCCAGGCGTCCAAGTTCACCACCTCGAACCACGTCGAGGACCCCGGCACCGCTGCAAGCCTGATCACCAGTCTTGCCGCGCCCAATCTGGACTGGACGCCGACCGGCTCCGCCGGGGGTGCGGTTGCGGGTGCCATCGCCATTCCGGCGGGCTACACCGCCAACTTCTTCGGTGGCACGCTCACGCCGGGCGACTACTTCGGCGCAGCCGCTCCTGGCGGTCCCAAGTGGTGGGATGGCTGGAGCTACTACGCGGCCAACTGATCAACCTCAATGCGGACGGCCGGGCACAGTGCCCGGCCGTCCGTGCTATACAGGAGTGCAGTGAGAGTGCGACGAATTGCGATGGTCATGGTGACGGCGGGCTTGCTCGCCTGTGCGGCAGCCGGCTGCCGCACGGACGCGGCACGCGCTGCCGCAAGTGTCACGGTCGACAGCGCACTGAACCGTGATGAAGCATTGCGGCGCTTCCGCTCCGCGCTGCCGGCGCCTGTAGCGCTGGCGGGTGGGGCGAGCTCACGGGCTGCACTTGCAGAAGCCTGGACGGCCGGGTTGGCGGGCTCCGACACCGCCACCCTTCGCCGGCTGGTGCTCAGCCAGGCGGAGTTTGCCTGGCTGTTCTACCCGACAAGCCCGCAGGGATTGCCGCCCTATGACCTGTCGCCAGGACTGATGTGGGACATGCTGAGCCGGCAAACGGAGCGCGGGATCAACTATGAGCTGCGACACCTGGCCGGGAAACCCTTGACCTTCGCGGCCATGGACTGTGGCGAGAAGCCGTCGATCGAAGGCGACAACCGGCTCTGGGGCCCCTGCCTGATGACACTCGTCGTCAACCGGCACGACACGTTACGGGCCCGCCTGACCGGCCCCATCATCGAGCGCCAGGGGCGATTCAAGTTTGTCAGTTATACCAACGAGCTGGACTGACGTCAGAACGCGCCGTGAAAGAGCGTGGCGGTGAGCGTCGCGATCACCTGGCCGGCCAGGACATCGCCCAGAAAGTGGACCCCGAGCACCACGCGCGAGAGCCCCACCGCGAACGCGACCAGCGTGAGCGGAACGAGAAGCACCGGGAAGGTGAGCGCCCAGGCCACCGCGACCGCCATCGCAGCGGTCGCATGGCCCGAGGGAAACGAGAATTGATCCGGGATGGCGACCAGCGGCTGATGCAGGCCGGCCGGTCGTCCCCGGAACAACGACCGCTTGAGCAGCTGCACGGCCAGGTGAGAGACGGCGAGCGTTGCGCCGGCGCGATAGGCACCATTCAGCAACGCGGGGTCAGTAGCCGGAAGCAGTACCGCCAGGACACTTGCGGCCGTGCCACCGGAATGCGTCATGCCGGTCCAGAGCCGTCGGGTTCCCGCACCGGCGTCTGGTCGAAGCACCAGCCGAGCGGAAAGCTGGCGGTCGACTGCGCCCAGCCGGTCCAGCCAGGTGGCTGCTCTGCTCGAACGCGCGAATGTCGTCACGACACACATGATGGCGCTGGTCAACGACGTGTGGATGGCTGCCCGGTCACAGTTCGGTCACAGCGCGTGACGTCCGCGGCTGACGCCGTTCCGCGACGCGGTCGTCACCGCGTCGTGACCGGGGCTCGCCAGATTCTGGCATGCCTCACTTCTCCCGGTCTCCCCGAATCCTCGTCTGTACCGACACCTATCCACCGCAACTCAACGGCGTGAGCGTCGTCACCAGTCTTTCTGTTGCTGGCCTGGCGGCGCGCGGGTGGGAATGCGGGGTGGTGGGCCCACGCTACCCGGCCGAGCCGGAGCCTGGCTTCGACGCGCGCGACGACGGCGCCCGGCTTCATTACACGCTGCCGAGCATCCAGGCGCCGGTGTATCCGGACCTGCGGCTGGCGTTTCCTTGGTATCCAACCATCGCTCGCGCGATGGATTCATTTCGCCCTGACCTGGTGCACTGCGCGACGGAATTCATCATTGGCAGACTGGGACAGATCGCCGCGCGCCGGAGGAACATCCCGCTCGTGTCATCGTACCACACCGACTTTGCGCGCTACGCCGAGGCGTACGGTGCACCGGGCCTGGCGCCGGCGGTGCGGAGACACCTCGCGCGCTTCCACCGCCGAAGCCGCCGGGTCTTTACGCCGTCCTCCGCTTCCGCCAGCGATCTGGCGGCCCTGGGTGTGGAAGGAATCGAGGTCTGGGGCCGCGGCGTCGATACCACCCGCTTCCACCCGTCGCGCCGCGCGCCGGACCTGCGCGATTCGTTTGGCATGGGAAGCCGCTTCACCTTCCTGTATGTCGGACGCTTTGCGGCGGAGAAGAACGTGGAGCTGGTGCTGGACGCGTACCTGCGCGCGAGTGCCCGCGTGCCGGCCGGTGTCATGCACCTGATCCTGGCTGGTGCCGGCCCGTGCGAGCGGGTGCTGCGCGCGGTGGCTCCGAGGGGCGTGTCGTTCCTGGGTCAGTTGGACCGCACCAAGACACTGCCCGATCTGTATGCCAACGCGGATGCGTTCGTATTTGCATCGGAAACCGAAACGCTGGGCCTGGTGGTGCTCGAGGCCATGGCAAGCGGCCTGCCGGTGATTGCCACGCCCAAGGGCGGAGTGGCCGATCACCTGCGCCACGGGCTCAACGGCCTGGCGTTCCCGGCTGGCGACGCGGAGGCCTTGGCGACCTGCATGCTGGCGCTGGTCGGCGAGCCGATGAAGGTGATGCCACTGCGGGAAGGAGCACGGCGCACGGCGGAGGCGCGCAGCTGGGGCGCGGAACTCGACCAGCTGGACCGGAGCTATCGGCGAGTCGTGGAAAACAACACAGCGTCCGCGGCGCGTGGCCGGCGCCGGGGTCTGGC
The DNA here is from genome assembly GCA_963798915.1 of uncultured Gemmatimonadales bacterium. GTDB lineage: Bacteria > Gemmatimonadota > Gemmatimonadetes > Gemmatimonadales > GWC2-71-9 > CAMLHP01. The sequence continues at coordinate 35,563 of CAWCVB010000014.1, forward strand.
GCGGCTCCGCACCATCAGCTCATGAGAAGGGGCGATCCGCCTGGGCGGGAAACCAGCATGTGATACTGGTACCCTGGCCCAGGTCGCTGTCAGCTGACACGCGTCCGCCATGACTCTCGACCAGATGGCGCACGATCGACAGCCCGAGCCCGGTCCCGCCTTCGCCGCGCGACCGCGAGGCGTCGACCCGGTAGAAGCGCTCGAAGATCCGGCTGAGGTGTTCACGTGCAATGCCGGCGCCGGTGTCGCGCACCTCGAGGCGCACTCCTCCCGATTCCGGCCGTGCGGACACCGTGATCGATCCCCCCGGTGGCGTGTAGCGAAGGGCGTTGTCCAGCAGGTTGGTCAGGATCTGGCGGACTGCATCCGGATCGGCATCGAGCACGGTACCGGGCGAGATCTCCACATGCAGAGACACGTCGCCGGCCTGCGCCCGTTCGGCAAGACTCAGCCAGACGTCTCGCGCCACAGCCGCAGGGTCGACCCTGGCCACCGAGGGATGCCAGCTTCCCGACTCGATGCGCGACAGGTCCAGCAGGTCATCCACCAGGTGCTGCATGCGCCGCGCATTGCCGTGGATGATCTCCAGAAACTGCCGGGAAGTCGCCTCGTCCGGGCGGTCGACGAGGAGGGTTTCCGAGTAGCCGGAAATGGAGGTCAGCGGCGTCTTCAGTTCGTGGGAGACATTGGCGACGAAATCACGCCGCACCGACTCCAGTCGGCGCAGTTCGGTGAGGTCGTGCATCACCAGCACCGCGCCGCCGTTCGGGAGGGCCCGTGCGGTGGCCAGGAGAATCCGCCCATCGAGTTCGATGGTTCGCGACTGCTCCGACTCACCGCTGAGCGCTGCCTGGACCAGGTCACGTGCATCGCGGGCGCGGAACAGCTCGGGCAGGTCCGGCAGCGGCGCGTCGGGCGCGTAGCCCAGCAGCCGGCGTGCCGCGGCATTGGCCGTCGTGATCTGGCCGCGCGCGTCCGCCGCGAGCACGCCCTCGACCATCGCCTCCACCAGCGCTGACGACTCGGCCTTCTCGCGCCGCAGCTCGGTGAATCGCTCCGCCAGCTGCTGATGCATGGCGCGGAGGGAGCGAACCAGCGCGTCGATTTCTGCCACGCCCGAACGGGGGAAGCGAGGATCGGCGCCGGCGGCGATGGCCCTGGCCGCAGAGCCGAGACTGGTCAATGGACGGGAAATGCTGCGGGCTGCAATGCTGGCAATGCCCAGTCCCACGATCAGCGCCAGCAAGGCAGCGCCGCCCACGGCGAACTGGGTCTTCGTGACGATGCCGTTGACGCGTGACAGGTCCTCCGCCACCCGAAGCACACCCGAGCCATTGGGCACGGCGACATACATCAGGTCCCGGCCCACCGTGGCGCTGTGCCGCCGGGCCTGGCCGGTGCGGCCCTCCATCGCCGCGCGCACTTCGGGCCGGTCACGGTGATTCTCGATGGGCGGCAGGGGAAGGTCGGGAAAGTCGCTGTCCGCGATCACGGTGCCCTGGCCGTTGATCAGCGTGATGCGTGCGCCGGCCTGCAGGCCAAAGCGACGGATCACGGCCTGCCACTGCGCCGAGTCCGCGGGGAGCGCCTCGCGAACCAGCAGGGCCTGACGCTCCAGTGTCGTCGCGACATCCGCCTCGAGGTTGCGGCGAAGCACCCGGTCGGCGCGGTACAGCAGCACGCCAATGGTCAGTATCAGTACGATCAGTGTGCCGATCGTGAGCCGGCGGGAAAATGTCACCGCGTCCGTCCCCGTTCCGCTGCGCGGAAGCGGTAGCCGAAGCCCCTGACCGTTTCGATGAGGTCGCCGCAGGCTCCCAGCTTGGTACGCAGACGCTGCACATGCATGTCCACCGTCCGGGTCTGGATCTCGGGACTTGCTTCCCAGACCGACTCGAGCAGTTGGGGCCTCGACTGCACCCGGCCCCTCCGCTCCACCAGTGTCAGGAGCAGCCGATATTCCGTGGCGGTAAGCTCGAGGTCCCGGCCATCCACCGCGACGCGGTGCGCGGACCGGTCAATGACAATGGAGTCGGCGCTCAGCGTCGATCCGGAACTCACGGCGGGCGCTGCCAGCCGACGCAAGAGCGCTGCGATCCGGAGCGCCAGTTCGGCCGGCGAGAACGGCTTGGTCAGGTAGTCATCCGCACCCAGCGACAGGCCCTTGATCCGGTCCCCCTCTTCGCGCCGTGAGGTCAGCAGAATGACACCCACATCGCGCGTTTCGTCCATGCGACGGAGCTCCTGCAGGACCTCATATCCCGACATGGTCGGGAGCATGAGATCAAGCACGACGATATCCGGCCGCTCCTCGCGCGCTGCTCGCACGGCATCAGGCCCGGTGGACGCCGTGGAGACCCGATAGCCCGCCTTGGCCAGATGGTACGCCACGAGAGCCGTGATATCCGGCTCATCGTCAACAACCAGAATGCGATGGGTCATCGAGTCCCTTGCCGTCCATTCCCGTCGGATTTTTCGCCGGATGCCGTCCGGTCGCCGGTGTGCACCCGGCTGCGTTGCAGTGCCCGGTCCCGCTCGGCCCGGAACTCGGGGTCGGCGTGCATGGCCTCGAGAATTGCTCCCAGCAGGCGGCTGGCCGGCCCCGGGTTCCGGAGCAGGCGATAGAGCACGAACCGCGCGATCGGCGTGTCCCGCACGATGCCGGAGCGCCGGAGCACCTGCAGGTGACGCGAGACGGTGGGCTGGGGCAGCTCGAGAATGATTTGAAGGTCGGATACGAAGAGTGGCGCCGCCGCCAGGCAATTGATGATGCGGAGCCTGGTGGGCTCCGCCATCGCCTGGAGCAGGTCGGGCACGGCGCTGGTGACTTGCATGCTGGACAGAAGATATATTCGCCTAGCCGAATATGAGCAAGGGCCACTATATTTGCGTCCGATGCTCGCCTCATTCCTGCTTGCGGCCGCGCTGGTCGGCGCGCCTTCCACTCCCCGCGACACCGCGCACCTGGTCGTGGTCGCCACGACCGATGTCCACGGTCGCGCCTTTGCATGGGATTACACGACGGATACGCCCTTTCCGGGGGGCCTGACCAGGGTCGCAACGATTGTGGACTCGCTGCGTCGCATCTACCCTGGCCAGCTCGTGGTCGTGGATGCCGGAGACCTGATTCAGGGCGACCCGTTCGCCGCCTACTTCGCCACTGTGGCGCCACGCGACACCAATCCGGTGGTCCGGGCCATGAACCTGGTGGGCTACGATGCCGCCACACTGGGCAATCACGAGTTCAACTGGGGCCTGGCCACCCTGGCGCGGGCGCTGCGAGGTGCTGCCTTTCCCTACGTAAGCGCCAACATCCATGGCCTCCCCCGCGACACCCTGATGCATTCGCCCTTCGTCGTCCTCGAGCGCGACAGCATCCGCGTCGGCATTGCCGGCTTCACCACCCCCGGTGTCATGGTGTGGGATCGAACCAAGGTGCAGAACCACGTTCGTCTGGAGCGCATCCCGGCCGCTGCACGGCGAGTGCTGCCGGAACTGTCGCGCCGGTCCGACTTCCAGATTGTCCTGGTGCATAGCGGCATGGATGGGCCATCATCCTACGACAGCAGCGGCGTTGGCGCGGAGAACGTGGCCGCATCACTGGCTGGCCTTCCGTCGCCACCTGATCTCGTGGTGGTGGGGCACTCCCATCGCGAAATGCGCGATTCCGTCATTAATGGCGTGCACTTCATCCAGCCGAAGAACTGGGCCCAGAGCGTGGTGGTCGTGCACGTCACGCTGGTGCGGCAAGGCGGCGGCTGGCAACCGGTGCAGTGGCACGCCGACCTCGTGCCACTCGCCAATGTGCCCCCCGCGGCAAGAATGGTGGCGGCGCTGCAGGGCGCGCACGACAGTGTGCGCGCATGGATTCGCCAGCCGCTGGCCCGCGCCACCGCGGCGATGCCGGGGGCGATGGCTCGCGCCGAGCCCACGGCGGTCGTGGGCTGGATCCAGGCGGTTGAGCGGCAGCGCACCGGCGCACAGCTTGCGGCCGCCTCTGCCTTCAACCTCGACGGCGGACTGCCGGCCGGACCGGTCCGGCTCGCCGACGTCGCCAGCATCTACCCGTATGAAAACACCTTGCGGGCAGTGCGCCTTTCAGGCGAACAGTTGAAAGCCTTCCTGGAGCACAGCGCCGAGTACTACCAGGTGGACACGGCGGGAACCGTGAGGATCAATCCCGACATGCCGGGCTACAATTTCGACATGGTCGCGGGAGCGCACTACGTGATTGATCTTGCCAAGCCGGTCGGCAGCCGCATTCGCGATCTGCAGGTCGCTGGCAGGCCAGTGAAGGCCACCGATCACTTTTCCATGGCCGTGAACAGCTATCGGCAGGAGGGTGGCGGCGGCTATGCGATGCTGAAGGGCGCGCCGGTGGTGTACGACAAGGGCGAGAACATGCGGGACCTCCTCGCGGAGGCGCTCAAGGCGCTCGGAACCATCCGACCATCCGATTATGACGACCGAAACTGGCGGATCGTGCCGGATTCGCTGCTTGCCCAGGTCAAGGCGCTCCAGCGCCAGCCCGAACCCAACGCTGAACGGCGGGTGGCCGGCGAGCGCATCCTGCTCCGGATCCTGACCACCAACGACCTGCACGGCGCCATGCGCACGGAGACGAAGGCCTGGTCCCACGGCCGAGGGGTTGGCGGCTTTGCCGTGCTCGATGCCATGATGGACAGCGCCAGGGCGGACTGCCGCTGTGCGACGCTGCACCTCGATGCGGGCGACGAGATGCAGGGCACGCTGGAGTCGAACCTGGTCTTCGGCCGATCGGTGGTCGCTGGGCTCAACATGCTGGGCACTGATGCGGCCGCGGTCGGCAACCACGACCTTGATTGGGGCATCGACACGCTGCGCGCGCGGATGCGTCAGGCGCACTACCCATGGCTCCTCGCCAACGTCTACGACTCGGCGGCTGGTGGCCGCCCGGAGTGGGCAAGGCCCTGGGCCATGCTGCAGGCGGGGTCACTCCAGGTGGCGGTGGTGGGCTACATCACCGGCGAGACGAAGCGGATCGTCAAGGCGGGCAATGTCGCCGGCCTGGCGTTCCCGTCGGGCGCCGCCGCCTTGCGCGGCGTGCTGGACACGGTCCACGCGCAGCATCCCGATCTGGTGGTGCTCATTGCGCATGCCGGCGCCGTGTGCGATTCGTCGGCGTGCGCCGGTGAAATCATGGACCTTGCCAGGCAGCTGCCCGCCGGTGCGGTCGATGCCATCGTCGCGGGCCACACCCACCAACTCAATGACACCAGGGCGAACGGCATTCCCATCGTGCAGGCGCGGAGCAGCGGAACCGCGCTGGGGGTGATGGACCTCGTTGCGAGCGCCCCGGGAACGACCTGGCGCACGCAGGTCCGCGACGTCTTCGCGGACGAGGTGACGGCTGACAGCGCCGAATCCGTCCTGGTACAGCTCTCTCAGGAGCGCACCGACACCCTGGCGAGCCGCACCGTGGCGACGCTCGCCGGTCCGCTCACGCGGCGCGGCGACCAGTATCCGCTCGGGAATCTTGTCGCCGATGCACAGCGGGAAAGCGCCGGCGCCGACGTGGCCATCATGAACAACGGGGGCATTCGCGACGATCTGGTTGGCGGCCCGGTCACCTACCGCGCGCTCTTTCAGCTGCAGCCCTTTGGCAACAACATGGTGAAGACGACCATGACCGGGCGCACCCTGCGCCAGGCACTTGAGCATGGTGTGCGCGGCGGGCGACCTCACGTACACGTCTCCGGCATCCGCGTCACCTTTGACCGTGCCGCATCGGATGGTCAGCGGATCGTGTCGGTGCTCGTCGCCGGCACGCCACTCCGTGACACCGCGCGTTACAGCGTGGCCGTCAATGACTTCATGTCCACGGGCGGCGATGGTTTCGACGTCTTCCGGGGACTGGACTGGCGTGCCACCGGCCTCAGCGACCTTGAAGCGGTGACGGCGTGGCTGACCCGGCAAGCGGGACCGGTGCAGGCGGACACGACGACACGCGTCCAGGCGACGACGCCATGATCCTGCTTCTCCCCTCCCTGATTCGCTGAATGCGCGTCTTCGTTAATGAACGGCCACTGGACGTGTCGCCAGGGGCCACGGTCCGGGACGCCGTCCGCGAGCTGGACGATGGCCTGGCGACGCAGCTGGATCACGGCGCGTACGCAACCGACGGCCGCGGCATCCGACTGGAGCCGGATGCGAGTCTTGCGGCGGGCGCGATCATCCGGGTAGTCCGCTCCGCCCGCCCGGCCGGTAATGCTGACACCTGAACTGTTGCGCCTGCTGCCCAAGGCGGAATTGCACGTGCATCTTGACGGGTCAGTGCGTCCCGAAACCATGCTGGCGCTCGCGCGGAAGGCCGGGATATCGCTGCCGGTGGGGGAGCCCGAGGCCCTGCGGGCCTACATGCGGGTGGACGATGCCCGCGACCTGGAAGAGTACCTGGCCCGGTTCGAGCTGACGATCGCGCTCCTGCAGACGCCTGAAGCGGTCGAGCAGGTCGCCTATGAAATGTGCCAGGACGCCGCCCGGGACGGCATCTGGTACCTCGAAGTCCGCTACTGTCCGCTGCTGAGCTGCCAGGCCGGGATGGACCTGGACCAGGTCATCGCGGCCGAATGGCGCGGTCTCCAGCGCGGCGAGCGGGACTTTGACATCACCGCCCGAATCATCTGCTGTTCGCTGCGGCAATACGACCCCGCGCTCTCGCTGGCAATTGCTCGCCATGCGGTGAGCGCGCACAGCTCGGGCGTGGTGGGGTTTGACCTGGCCGGTGGCGAGGCTGGCCGTCCACCTGGGGTGCACGCCGCGGCATTCGATGCTGCCGCGGCAGGTGGGCTGGGCATTACGGTCCACGCCGGCGAGGCAGCTGGCGCAGACTCGGTGGCGGAAGCCATCTTCACCTGTCACGCAAACCGGATCGGGCACGGAACCCGGCTGTGGGAAGATGCAGCCTTGCTGGCGTACGTGCGGGACCGGCGGATCTGCGTGGAGACCAACATCACGAGCAATATCCAGACACGCGCCGTGGCGGATGCCGCGTCGCATCCGGTGCGGCAGTATCTCGACGCCGGGCTGAATGTGACGCTATGCACCGATAACTGGCTGATGAGCGATGTCTCCCTCAGCGGCGAGTACTACCTCGCCCACACCGCGCTCGGGTTCACCCGCGAGGAGATTCTCCGCATGATGCTGAACGGCTTTGAAAGCGCCTTTCTGGCCTGGCCGGAGCGGAGCGTGCTCATCGAGCGGGCGCGCGCGGCGCTGGGGGTCGCATGAGCATGCTCCTGCTGTTGCAGGCGGCGGCCGACAGCACCATGACGGCGGCCCAGCGACTGGCTGCCGCCCACGCTGATCTGTCAGTCCCCCTGGGCGAGCGACTGGTGGGCCTCCTCGGCGTGGCCGTGATGATCGGGCTCGCCGTGCTGCTCAGCTACGACCGGCGAAAGATCCAGTGGCGTCTGGTCGGCATCGGCCTCGCGCTCCAGTTCACGTTCGGATTCATCGTCCTCAAGACCCGGCCCGGCCGGGCATTTTTTGACTTCATCGGCCGCATCGTCACTGGGCTCCTGTCCTTCCAGGAGCAGGGGGCACGCTTCGTCTTTGGCAACCTGGTGCAGAACTCAGTCCCGGTCGGGATTCCGGATGCGTCGGGCGGCCTCAACGCCAGCGCGGGGTATGTGGCCAGCACCGGGTCATTCTTCGCGTTCAACGTGCTGCCAACGATCATCTTTTTCTGCGCCCTGATGTCGGTGCTGTATTACCTCAACATCATGCAGACGATCGTGAAGGCGATCGCCTGGGTCATGCAGAAAACGCTTGGCACATCCGGCGCCGAGACCCTTTCTGCCTCCGGCAACATCTTCCTGGGCCAGACGGAGGCGCCGCTGCTGATCAAGCCGTTCGTCGGCACCATGACCGAGTCCGAGCTGATGACGGTCATGGTCGGAGGATTCGCCACGGTGGCGGGTGGCGTACTGGCTGCCTACGTGGGGATGCTGTCCGGCTATTTCCCCAACATCGCGAGTCACCTGCTGGCGGCCAGCGTCATGAATGCGCCCGCCGGCCTCTTCTTGTCCAAGATCATCCGGCCGGAGGTGGGCGTGCCGCTGACCAGGGGCAAGCTCGAACTCACGATCGAGAAGACCGATACCGGGGTGATTGAAGCTGCGGCCAGTGGTGCCGCGCAGGGCGTGCAGCTGGCCATCAACGTGGGCGCCATGCTCATGGCATTTGTTGCGCTCGTGGCCATGCTCAATTTCGGCATTGGCTGGGCTGGCAGCCTCCTGGGGCATCCGGCGCTGAGCCTGCAAGGCGTCCTCGGGTACCTGCTGCGCCCGCTCGCCTGGGTCATGGGCGTTCCCTGGCATGATACCGCATATGTCGGTGGCCTCATCGGCATCAAGGCCACGCTGAACGAGTTCGTGGCCTACGCACAATTCGCAGGGGACATGGCGCACGGAGTCGCGCTGTCGTCGCGCAGCGCCGTCATCGTGACGTATGCGCTGCTCGGCTTCGCCAACTTCTCATCCATTGCGATCCAGATTGGCGGGATCGGCGGCCTTGCGCCTGAGCGCCGTGGTGAGATCGCCAGGTTTGGGCTGCGGGCGATGATCGCGGGCAACCTTGCCGCGTTCACATCAGCCGCCATTGCGGGAGTGCTGCTGTGACCGGCAGCGACGCCGTGCAGCGGGCCGTCGCCGCCCTGCGTGATCAGCTCGGCGGTTTTGAGGCGGAAATCGCCATCGTGCTCGGTTCCGGCCTGGGTGGTTTTGCCGCCCGCGCCAGCGATTCCCACTCGGTTTCCTATCGTCATATTCCCGGATTTCCCGAGCCCACCGTGCAGGGCCACGCGGGGCAGCTGGTCGCCGGCATCATCGGTGGCCGGCGCGTGCTACTGCAAAGCGGACGATTCCACATGTACGAGGGGCACTCCGCCGAGCTCTCGGCCCTTCCAGTCCGGGTCTTCGCCGAGCTGGGCATTGGTACGCTCGTGATCACCAACGCCGCCGGCGGAATCCGTCCGTCGTTTGCCGCGGGCACCCTGATGCTCATTACTGATCACCTGAATCTTACGGGACGAAATCCGCTCGTCGGTAATGTGCTGCCGCGCGAGGAGCGCTTTCCCGATATGACAATGGCCTATGACCTGGAGCTGCGGGCCCTGGCCCGGGCGATCGCCCAGGAGCAGGACATTGCGCTGGAAGAGGGTGTCTATGCCGGGCTTCTCGGCCCCAATTACGAGACGCCAGCGGAGGTGAGGATGCTGCGGGGGCTCGGTGCGGACGCGGTCGGCATGTCGACGGTCGTGGAAGTCATTGCTGCGCGGGCTCGCGGCATGCGATGCCTTGGCATCTCCACGGTGACCAACCTGGCAGCCGGCGTCGGCGACGACGTACTGTCGCATGCCGAGGTGATGGAAACGGCCGAGTTGGTAGAGGAAAAGCTGGGCCGGCTGGTCGAAGGGATCGTCACTCGGGCGGCCTGAGTTTCAGTGCGCAGATACCGAGTGGTCGAGCGGCGGATGGCCACGGCCAAGGGCGGGAGCGGCCTGCATCGCACGGGTGACATAGCGCAGCGCATCGTCCACTGCGGCAAGGAGAGGCTTGCCCAGGGCCAGGTCGGCAGTAATGGCGGCGGAGAGGGTGCACCCGGTACCATGCGCGCCCGGGATGTTGAGGCGCGGGCGCGTGAAGCGGCGCGTTCCGTCGGGCGTGACAAGTACGTCGGTGACGATGTCGCCATCGAGGTGGCCGCCCTTGACCAGCGCGGCGGACGCCCCAAGCTCGAGCAGCGCCCGGCCGGCACGTTCCATGGCGCTCGCGTCGCGCACTTCCTGGCCCAGCAGGATCTCCGCCTCTTCGAGATTCGGCGTGACCAGTGCGGCCAGCGGCAGCAGGTCGTCACGGATGACGGTTTCGGCGGCCTTTGTGAGCAGGCGATCGCCGGACGACGCCACCATGACCGGGTCCACCACCAGGGCACCCCAGGCCTGCTCGGCGGCCACCTGCACCACGACGCGCGCCAGCGTCTCGTCCGCCAGCATACCGGTCTTCACGGCGTCGGGCGGCAGGTCGTTGACCAGGGCCGCCAGCTGTGCCATGAGGAAGCCGGCCGGCACCGCGTGCACGGCGGACACGCCCAGCGTATTCTGCGCCGTCAATGCGGTGACAGCCGTGGTGCCGTGGACGCCGAACTGGTGGAAGGTCTTGAGGTCGGCCTGAATACCGGCGCCGCCGCCGGAGTCCGAACCGGCAATGCTCAAGGCAATCTTCACGGCGTCTTGACCTCCTTCGGTGCAGGCGGCATGGCCTTCAGTCTGCTCCGGAGCGACGTGAACGCCGACAGGTCGCTGCGGCCGGTCCGAACCGCGGCCCTCGCGCCCGGCACCTCATCAATGTAGCGGTCAAGGTTCTGCAACCGCTCGGACGTGGACGGGTGGGACGAGAACCAGAGCTCGACCTTGCTGGGTTCCTGCTGCTGGAGCGACTCCAGCGTCTCGAACTCTCGCTTGAGCCCCTCGGGATCGATATTGGCCCGGGTGGTGTAAACCACTGCCATCGAGTCGGCTTCCCGCTCGTCGTCGCGGGAGAACTTTGCGAAGATTGCGCCGCCGGCAATGTTCACCGCGACCGCTTCGGCGTCGCCGGGCTGGCGGCCGAGCAGGATGTAGGCGAGGGTCAGCCCCGTGTTCGCGGCGCCGACCTGTCCCATCTGCTCGGCGGAATGGCGCAGGTCCACGTGGCCGATCTCGTGCGCCACCGCGCCGGCGAACTCGTCCCAGTGGCTGGCCCGCTCCACCAGCCCGCGGAAGACATAAATGTGGCCGCCAGGCAGGGCAAAGGCATTGACCTGGTCCGAGTTGATGACATCAAAGGTCCAGTTCAGATCCTGCCGTTGGGCCACGCGCTTCAGTGGCGCAACTGAACTGTTCAGGGCCGAGACGATGGCGCCATCGTGAATGACCGGCATGGTGCGCTCGACCTCGGCCGCCGCCTGGTCACCAGTCTGGACTTCCTGCTGGACGCTCGGAGTACAGGCGGACAATAGCGCGAACGCAGTCAGTGCACTCGCAGGATGAAAGAAGCGCGGCATGGGCAGCTCCCTGGTTACCATGATTCGTGACCTGCATCTCAAGCGCGGCCGGGAACGGCGTGGCCTGACGCTGGCAGAGGGCGTGCGCCTGGTCGAAGAAGCGCGCGCGGCGGGACTCGAGATCCGCGGTGCCATGGTCGGCCCGGCGCTGGAGGCGACCGCACGAGGCAAATCGCTCAAGGCGGCACTGGTTTCTGCCGGTGTCGAGATGCATGAGGTGCCCTCCGACGCGCTGCGCGAGCTGGCGGAAACGGAGCACCCACAGGGAATTATTGCGGTTATCAGCCCAACGCGCTGGAGTCTGGATCACATCACCATGCGGACGCATGACACGGTGCTGGCTCTGGATGGCGTGCAGGACCCCGGCAATGTGGGCACGCTGGCCAGGACCGCGCTGGGCCTGGGAGCACGCGGCCTCGTGGCGTTGCCGGGCACGGCCGAACTCACCAATCCCAAGGTGCTACGCTCCGCCATGGGCGCCACGTTTCGTTTCCCGTGCGTCTCGGCAAGCATCGCTGCCTTTGCGGAATGGGCGTCTGCCCAGGACGTGCGTACATGGGTGGCCGCGGCTGATGGGGAGCCGGTTCGAGGCGCCAGCCGGCCTGACCGGCTGGCCCTGGTGGTCGGGAATGAAGGTGCCGGCGTGTCGGATACCCTGCGGGGCAGCGCGGCGCGCGCCGTGGCGATTCCGCTCAAGGACGGAGCCGAGTCGCTCAACGTGGCCGCCGCGGCGGCCATCCTCCTGTACGAGGTGACGCGTGACTGATCTGCCCCGCTGGTTTGCCATCCTGCTGGCTGGCGTCGTCGGGCTCGTGCTCGGCAGCTTCCTGAATGTCTGCATTGTCCGCTGGGGGGCAGAGCCCAAGCAGTCGGTGGTGCGGCCTCGCTCGCGCTGTCCCCGCTGCGGCACCACACTTCGTGCCCGGGACAACGTCCCAGTGGTGTCGTGGCTCATGCTGCGCGGCCGCTGCCATGGGTGCGGCCTCTCGATCTCATGGATGTATCCGCTGGTGGAACTGGCCAGCGGCCTGCTGTGGGCCGGCATGGCCTGGAGACTGGGGCTGACCTTGCATGCCCTCGAAGGCGCCGTCTTCTTCTCGATTCTCCTTGGCATCGCGCTCACCGACCTTCGCAACTACATCATCCCTGACGAATTCACGCTGGGTGGGCTGGTGATCGGTCTCGGACTTGCGCTGGCAGGCGGCGTTCCGACGCTGGGCCGCGCGCTGCTCGGCGCCGCCGTCGGGTTTGGCACGCTCTGGCTGGTGGGCTGGGCCGGATCCGCGCTGTTCCGGAAAGAGGCCATGGGTGGAGGCGATATCAAGATGATGGCGATGGTGGGCGCCTTCACCGGCTGGATGGGCGTGCTTCTCAGCATCTTCCTGGGGGCGATCATCGCCGTGCTCATCTTCATCCCGATTCTCTTCATCCGGCGGGACAAGTTGGTGCCATTCGGCATCTTTCTCGCGCTGGGCGCGGCCGTGACCTGGCTCGCAGGCGCGGACATTATCGGATGGTATCGCGGGATGGTGGGCCTGTGAGGCGGCTGGCGCTCGCGCTGCTGGTGACATGCCTGGCCTGCCGGGGCGAGCCGGCCAATCGCACGTCCGGCGAGGCGCGGCTGGCTCAGATGATGGACAGTCTGACCCCCGCGGTGGAACAGGCGGTCGGGCTCAGCTTCAAGACCCCGCCGCGCTCGGCCGTGCGCACCCGCGCCGAAGTGCGCCGCTACCTGATCAACAAGCTGGATGAGGAGTTGACCCCGCAACGGGCCGGGGGTGTGGAGGCGACCTACCATCTCCTGGGGATGATGCCCGACAGCGTGGACCTGCGTTCGCTGCTGCTTGACCTCCTCACCGAGCAGGTCGTCGGATTCTACGACGCTGACTCGGCGATGTTCTTTGGCGTGGCTGGCGCACCGCAGGAACAGCTCGGCGTAACCGTGGCACACGAGATGGTGCACGCGCTCCAGGGTCAGTACCTCGCCCTCGATTCGATGCTTCGCGCTCGCGGCGACAACGATCGGGCGACAGCGGCGCAGGCCATCCTCGAGGGCCAGGCGATGGTGGCCTCGATCCAGGTCATGGCGCCCTCACATGACGTGCTGCATGATGACGCCATCTGGTCGATGCTCAAGGCGCAGACCCGCCAGGCGCAGAATACCATGCCGCAGTTTGGCGCCGCTCCGCTGGTGGTGCGCGAAGGTCTGATCTTCCCCTATGTGGAAGGCGCGCTCTTCATGCAATGGTGGGAGACTCGATCAGGTCACGCGGATACCGTCCCGTTCGGCGCGCGCATGCCTCGCTCGAGTGAGCAGATCCTGCACCCGGACCGGTACGCCAAGGGCGACGAGCCGCTGCGGATCGGCATCGCCGCGGTGCCGGGCGACTCGGTGCTGCATGAGGACAACCTGGGCGAACTCGAGACCACGCTGCTGGGTGCAGTGCTGGCCGGGCGGAACGACCCTTCCTATGATCCGGCACTGGGCTGGGGCGGCGACCGATATCGCGTGGTCGCCACATCGGATGGGCCGGCGCTGGTCTGGTACCTGGTCTTCGATGACCCGGCGTCAGCCGCGCGATTCGATGCAGGCACCGGGGCACTGCTCCGGAAACGGCAGCGGAAGGGCTATCGGGCCGATTTCACCATGCTGGACATCAGTGGCCACCGTGCGGCACGATTCGTCATGGCGCCGGTGGCGTGGCCGGGATGGAAAGCTCTCCCGGGAGCATCTATCCCATAGGGATGCCTGGCCGAATGCCAGGCCTCTCGCGGCCGCGGCGTCACCAGGCGCTGCCGTTCGCTCCACCCGCTTCGTTGGTATTTCCGGCCACCGCTCACCGATGCGCCCGCTGATACGGCGGCCCGCTTGCCCGAGTTTGCGGAGCCGCCGAGCCGCCGAGCCGCCGAGCTCTCACCGCATCAGCATGTTCACTCCGAACGCGGCTGCTCCCACGATCGCGCCGAGCAGATAGCCCAGGCGGACGATCAGGGTGAGCTCCTTCTGCGTCACGTTGCGCACAATCTCTTCCATACGCTGGGTCGAAAAGCCGCGCACCTTCTGCTCCACCATGTCCTGCACATTGAGCTGCTGCACAATGCGGGGAATTTCCTGCTGCACCCAGCCCCAGGCGGCGCGTGCGATCCCGTCCCGGAGTTTCTGCCCTGTATCGTCACTGAGCCAGCGGCCTGGGCGGCCCACCGGTCGCGAGAGCAACCGCTCAATGACCTGCGCCACGCTGTCGCTGATCCAGCGCTGGCCCCGCTCCCCCGTAATCACCTCCCGCGCCAGTGCGACTGCGCGCTCGCGCGGGATCAGCCCGACGGCGTCGCCCCAGGTGCGCCGTTCCACCACCCCCATGAGACGGTCCGCAGCGCGCGCCACCGCATCGCGGGTGGCATCGTCACGGACCACACGAACCAGCCAGTCACCCAGGGTAATCTCGAGCGCGTCCCGTTTCTCGGCCGTGAGCCGCTCGAATCGCTGCGCCAGCGGCATCCGGAGAAAATTGACCACGGCGTCGTTCACGGCGCGCGTGACCTGCGCCTTCATGCCCGGTTCGGCCAGCGCCGCAGCGAACTTGTCAAATCCCTCGGCTTCGAAGCCGTCCACCAGGCGCTCGATGGTCCGATCAGTCACCACGAGCTTGGCGAGAATCCGTTCGTGCAACAGCAGGTCGCGCACCGAGTGGTCAAAGGCATCGCGCAGGGCTCGCTCGATGCGGTTACGCGCCACGGGATCGCTCAGCAGCGCGCTGAGGCGCTCGAGCGCCATCGGCAGGTAGTCGGTGATGGCGCTCTCGACCGTGCCAATGAGGCCGTGCGGCAGCCGATCCAGCAATGGCGTCTGATCGTTCGCCATCGCTTCGAGCCGCTCATGCACCCATCGCCTGAGCGTTGCCTCCAGATCGTCATGCTCCGCCAGAGTGCCGACCCACTCGCGGACTTTGGCGCTGATGCGATCGCGCCGGCCCTCGCCGAGCGCGCCGCTGATCGGCTGATCTCCCACCTGCCGGGCCACGCCATCCAGGAAATTCTGAATCAGCTGACCAAAGTCGTCCGATGCCGCCCATTTGCCCACTCGGCCGGCCACAGCTGGTGCGACGCCTGCCAGGGCGCCCTCGACGGCGACGATCAGGTCAGGGCCCAGTTCCTCGCGAAGCGGCCCGCGCTCCTTTTCCAGCAGGTTCTCGAGCACGCCACCGAGCGCGCGGGCAAAGGCCTCCTGTACCTGGGGCGCGGCGAGTCGGGCGGTCAGGTCCTCAGGCGTGAGAAGACGCTCGCCTACCGTGCGACCGATGCTCTTGGCCAGGCGTTCCTTGTTCTTGGGGATGGCACCGTGCAGCGTGAAGCGCCAGAAACCTCGGCGCTCGTAGGGATGAAACAGCATCCAGATGGCGATCGCATTGGTCACGCCGCCGGAAATCGCACCGACACCGACAGTCACGGCGCCGGCCAGAAGGAGCTGAGTGTCCATATGCGGTGGAGGATGGGCGGGATGGGCGCGATGGGCAAGACAGGACGGGCAAGATGGGCAGGATGGGCAGGATGGGCACGTGAGCTTGTCTGACCGTCACCCCCGCGAAAGCGGGGGTCCACAACTGGCCCGTGCCTGGCGATTCATTAGGGGTGAGTCCTCATGGATTCCCGCATGCGCGGGAATGACGATTCACAAGGCACCCGCCAATCTCGCCCATCCAGCCCATCCTGCCTCCCTACTCCAGCCCCTTCCTGAACCGCACCGTCGCCACCGTGATCAAGAGCAGCGTGAAGCCGAGGAGCACCAGCGCCTGGGGCCAGAGCGCGCCCAGTCCGGTGCCCTTGAGCAGGATGCCACGCAGCACCTCCAGGAAGTAGGTGAGCGGCATGGCAGCCGCGATCCATTGCGCCACCCTGGGCATCGCGTCGATGGGAAACATGAACCCTGACATGAGAATGTTGGGCAGCATGTAGAAGAAGCCCAACTGGATCGCCTGGGCCTGCGTGTGCACCAGGGTGGACATGAACATGCCGACGCCAAGACTGGCGAGGATGAACGGAAAACTGAGGAGCAGGAGCAGCGGCAGACTGCCGCGAAATGGCACGTGGAACAGCAGACTGCCCAGCAGCAGGATGACGAAGATCTGGATGTATCCCATGAGCAGGTAGGGCAGCATCTTGCCGAGCATGATGCTGCTCTTGCCGATGGGCGTGACGACGAGCTGCTCGAGGGTGCCGCGTTCCCGTTCGCGTACCACTGCCATGCTGGCAATGAGCACCATCGTGAGTGACAGCAGCACGCCGATGATTCCGGGTACAATGAACACCGCCGTCTGCACCGCGGGGTTGTACAGCGGTCGGATGGTGATGCTGATCGGTGGCGCCCGGCCACGATTGGCCTGGACGATGGCCTGGCTGCGCACCAGCGCGGCTTGCCCCGCCGCGGCAATGGCCCCATTGGCCGCCAGTGGATCGGATGCATCCACCACGAACTGCGCCGCCGCGCCCCGGCCTCGCACCAGGTCCTCCGTGAACCGGTGCGGGATGACGAGCCCCGCGCGCGCATGGCCGGCGGCCAGTTCGCGCTCGAGTTCTGCGCGGTCGTGGACCATGCCGGCGAAGTCGAATGTCTCGGTATTGACCAGCGCATGCGCCAGGAGCCGGCTCTCCTGTGTCTGGGATTGATCCAGGACGAGCAGTTTCTGGTGCCGCACCTCCATCTGGATTGCGTAGCCAAACAGGACCAGCTGAAGCGCCGGGATCCCGACCATCATTGCCACAGTGAACCGGTCGCGGCGCAGCTGCGCCACTTCCTTCCAGAGCATGGGCCAGAGGGTCCAGCGCTGAAGGCGTTCGCGCATGGTCACGTGACGGCACCCTCGTCCTGCTGCTGCAACGAGATGAACACGTCCTCGATGCTGTCCATGCCAAACTGCTGCTTGATCTCGGCAGGCGTGCCGACGGCGATCAGCTCACCGCGCGAGAGGAGTGCCAACCGGTCGCAACGTTCCGCCTCATCCATGTAATGGGTGGTGACCAGGACCGTAAGCCCTGCGCGAGCGCGCTCGGCGATGATGCGCCAGAAATGCCTCCGGGCCGCGGGATCCACGCCGGCGGTCGGTTCATCGAGAAAAACCAGGTCGGGGCGGTGCGTTGTGGCGCAGGCCAGCGCGAGACGCTGCTTCCAGCCGCCAGAGAGTGCCCCGGCGAGCTGGCCGGCTCGGGCATCGAGGCCAAACTCCTGCAACACTTCCTCGCGACGCTTGCGCCCCTCGGTCCCGATCACGCCATACAGCTCGCTGTAGAACCGGAGATTCTCGCGAACCGTCAGGTCTTCATACAGCCCGAACCGCTGCGACATATAGCCGATCCGCCGGCGCACCGCCTCCGGCTCAGCCACGACGTCGATCCCCGCCACGTCCGCGCTACCCGAGGTCGGAGCAATCAACCCGGTGAGCATCCGAATGGTGGTCGTCTTGCCCGAGCCATTGGGACCCAGCAACCCGAACACTTCGCCCCGCGGAATGGTGAGACTGAGATCCTGCACTGCGACCAGCGCTCCATACTGTTTTCGCAGGTGCTCGGTATGAACGGCGTCCACCGATTTTGCAGATTGGGCAGATTGACTGATGCTCATCGCCGGTTCGTAGCTGTGGAATCTGCGTAATCGGTGGAAAAATCTGCGGACACCCAGAGGCCTGCCGGCAATGCCGAATCGAGCGCCAGGCGGACTCCGAACAGCAGGTCGGCGCGTTCATCCTGGGTGAGGGAGACACGAGGCGTGAATTCGGCGCGGGGCTGGACGCTGGTCACGGTTGCGCCCACACCGCGGCCCTGCCAGCCATCGGGTGTGATGGTGGCGCGGGCTCCCGGCTTCACGCTGCCCAGAAGGCGCTGCGGCGCGTAGGCGCGCACGTAGCGTCGGGCCGTGTCGCCGATGATCGCAGCCGGGGTGCCGGCCGGCAGCACCTCGCCAGGTTGGGCCGACCGCGTCAGCACCACGCCGTTCACCGGGCTTACCAGCACCAGGTCGGCCAGACGCGATCCGGTCCCCTCGAGATCGGCGCGCGCCTGGCTCAATTCGGCCTCGGCGGCCCGGATCTGAGCCGGCCGGCTGCCGGCTTCCAGCAGTCGCAGGGCGTTGCGGGCAGCATCACGTCGCTCGGCGGCGACGCGGGCCGCCGCAGCCGCCGCGTCGTAATCGCGCTGGCTGATGACCGTATCCCTGATCAGTGCTCGCGCCCGCGCCAGTTCGGTTCCGGTCCGGGTGGCTTCTGCTTCCGCTGCCTGCAGCTCGGCCTGGGCACGGGAAATTTCCTGGGGACGAGCGCCGGCCTTGAGGTCCCGCACTGCTGCTGCCGCTTGCGCCACGCGCGCCTCGCGCGCGGCCATCTGGGAGCTTGCGTCGGCCAGGCCCAGGACCGCGACGGTATCGCCCCGTGTGACGTAGTCTCCTTCGTCGACCAGAATGCGCAGTACCCGGGCCGGCTGTTGCGGTGCGATGTCCACCTGATCCAGCTCCACGGTTCCGCGGATAAGATCGGTCTGGCCGGACGAGCAGCCTGCCAGCGCCAGCATGATGAGGATGGAACGCCCACACTTCATGGTCTCTCTCCGGCAGGACGGTGGTGTTCCAGCGCCGACAGGGCAAAATCGGCGGCGTGGCGGACGAAGGCGCGGCGTTTCTTCTTGCTCGGACCAGCCGGTCCATCGCCCAGCAGCGTCCCGACCACCGGCGAGGCCACGGCAAACCAGGCCACCTGCGCCACCACACTCACGGCGGCAAATGCCGGGTCCAGGTCCGGACGGAAGCGGGCGCTGGCCTGGGCCGCTTGGATCAGCCCGCTGAGCCGGGCAAAGAGCCTGGTCAGCGTCTCGCGGACGGCCTTCTGGGCATGTTGGCCCTGATAATCCACCAGCTCGCGGGCAATGAGCCGGGCACGTGGGGCCGGTCAGGAAGATCTCGCCCTGGACCTCGACGATGGCCCGCAGCGCGACGGCAGGATCGGTGTCGGCGGATGCGCGGGACATCGCGCTGCCGTACCAGCGATTCGATCAGCCGCCGGATGACCGCCTCGTACAGCCCGGCCTTGTTCCGGTAGTAGTAGTAGATCAGGGCAGGGGAGAGGCCTGATTCCCTTCCCAGCGCCTGGATGGTTGCCGCCCGGAACCCCCGCTCGGCAAACAGCCGCTCGGCGGCGTCGAGGATGGCGGTGTCGGGCGATAGTGGAGTGGCAGGGCCCCGGAGGTGTGATATACGCATGAGTTAATTGAACGTTCGATCAAGTTTTGGGCAAGGGTCGGATTTCCCGCCCGTTCGCGCGCCGCATGCGCTGGGTCGTGTTTTAACGATCAATTGCGCACTGAAACAGGAAGGCACCCTGCCCTGGCATCCGTTCGTCCGATTGCAGCTTTTCATGCGTTCTCCGTTGCGGCAGCGACCGCCCTATCAGGCACCGCCTGGCCAAGTCATTCGGCACCAAGCAATGGAAAGCAGATCATTTGTATCGGAATTGGGAAAATCCCAGTAGGACACCGGCAGACTTTTTGTCATGATAGGTGAGCGGCGTGTCCATCAGACCCGAGCCAAGGAGCCACCGATGCAACCAAGCGGGATGTTACGTGCAGCAGCACGTGGCACTGAACCCAGCCGCCCGGACTCGGCGAGCGGAAGCTGGATCAGCTGGAGCCTCCCGCCGGTCTCGGAGTGGGGCCGCTTGCCCGCGTGCCGTGGTTACCCGATCCACCGAGTTCCAAGGGGGGCTTCAGCATGAAATGCGGCAACCTGATGTTGCTTGGGCTCGTGCTTGGAGTGATGGCTTGCGGTGAAGGGTCACCGGCGGGACCATCGGCGGTGTCGGGGTTCCCATCCGGCTCCAAGACCTCCGCCGACTCAGCAAAACACCTCCGGAAGCGAGCGATTCTCTTGGCAGAAGGAAAGTCACTGTTCCCATCGCGCAAGACCTCCATCGCATTTGACGTCGTCACGTATCCGAAGTGCCTAATAAGGTCCGGCTCAGGAACCCATGGTTACATCGCGATCTGCGTCGGCGATACAATTACCGTAACGATTGCGAGTGCGGAGTGCTCCGGCATCGGTGATACCATGGCTGTTCATGGTGCCGTCGAGATGATTGTCTCGACGAATGCATGTCAAGGGGCCGGCGCGCAACCATGACCGCTGTGGCTGCGGATACAGGGCGCATTGTGTTCGTGCTCACGGATCCACGGTACGGATCGGGGGAATTCTTCTTTAGCGGCGTATTCTCGGACACAACGCCGACCCAACAGGTCCTGATGGAGGATGGCTATGGAGACGGGGATTACGATGACAACGTACTCGAAGTGACGATCCATGGTCATTATGATCTCTGCAGGCTCTGGACGGACTCGGTCCTGAATATCCACGAATTTCGCGACTCCTTGATCGCCGAGTGGATGGCGACGCGGGCCGATCCACTTCGCACCGAGCGGGGAGGCCATGTTTATCGAAACCGTGTCACTGGGGAGTGGCGCTGGGCGAAAGACTCGCCAGTTGGCGGAGGCACCGCGGATGCCTGCCACATCGATTTGACTGCTCAACCGATGGCGGATGAAGATGTCATCGAGTCTTGGCACACGCATGGGTACTTCGACGGCGAGATACTTTACGACTGTAACGGCGGGACATCAGGCACCCCTATGGGGGTCGTCAATTATCGCCGGCATGGTGGAGGGAGTTTGGGCGACTGGCCTGCTACCAATGGCATCGGATATGATGCACTTACGATTGACAGCCGGCAGGTCAATGTGCTGAGCCACTCCAAGACGAATCCAGTTGCCTTTGCGGCGAATCTAGATCGATACTTTTGGCACGGCATTGGCCAGTGCCTGACCTTGACACCCTGAGGAGGCCGCTGTGAAGATCACCATGCTTGCAATCGCCGTTGCTGGCCTTTGGTCGGCGAGCGCCGATTCTCGGGTCGGTCAGACCTACTGCATGCCGGCTGATGCGGAAGCATCTGCGTTCTTTTATTGGGTGAAGTCGGTCGCGACCGGGACAGACAGTATCGCGGCAGCCGACCGCATTTCGTTGGGGATCCCGAATACTACGGAATCCAAGGTGTCGATTGTCACTCGGGAGTCAACTTGCCGGGATGCAGGGGCGGCATACAGCCAAGTGCTTGACTCCGTACCCCCTGGAGGGCGATCTGTGTACGTGGTCAAGGTCAGCGCGGTTTATGTTGTGCTCGATCCAGCGGTCAGGTATGGGGAATGGTCGCAAGGCATGGTCTTTACCAGCAAGTGGGCTCTAATACAGAGGTTCGTCAACTAACGTGGGGCCGGAGCCCGCGATTTGTGGCGCACCTCAGTCGCGGATGGGGTAGGGGGTGCACGTGAAGGTACGACTCCTGACAGGCGTGCTTGCGGTGCTGCTCGGATTAGCAGCTTGCGGCGATTCGACCGGCACCAACGGGGAGCCGCCGACCGTGCTCGTGACGAACAGCACCTGCGATGCCGGGCGCTGCGCCACCCTTGAAGTTCGCGCCTTCGTCTGGGCGTTTCATGTTCCGCAGATCCCAAGCGGGCTACGGGTTCTCGGGGAAGCTCCACCGGGACAGACCTGCCTCCGCTTTCCGCCATCCTGGCCGTTGCAAATCATCGGTCCCGATACCACCGGCAAGGTGGACACAACAACCATCACCTGGACTCCTGAGAACGCGGAAGGGATCTACTTGATCGCGGTGGATAGCCTGGTTTACCACGGCGGCGGGAGCCCTGGCCAGGTCGACAGCAGTAATCAGGCGATTCCGCCGTTCGATGGCGTGGACGTAGCGAGTGTCGGGGAGACACCCATTTTCGTGCCTGCGGAAGCCAAGGGCTGGGCCGTCAGCTTCCAGAGTGCGCCACGATTCAGTGCCTCGCTCGCCAAGCAAGGCGCCTGTAAGTCATGAGTCGTGGATATCAGCTCTTGGAGCGCTGTGTGTGACGCTGCAAGCATCGGCCGAACGATCCCGGTCGGGCTGCAAGGTTGCGTCGCACCCTTCGGGTGCTCGCGATGACAGCGCGCGGTGGGCCCCTCGACCCTCGACCCACGCCCCATCATCCATGACCGTACGGGCGGAGCCATGGCTCCGCCCCGACGCGACCCACGACCCACGACCCTCGACCCACGCCCCACGCCCCACGCCCCACGCCCCATCATGCATGACCGTACGGGCGGAGCCATGGCTCTGCCCCGACGCGACCCACGACCCTGCCTTGTCCCAACCCCCTCCGGCAGCTACTTTTAGCGGCTATATGTTTGACGAGCTTTCCCAGAAACTGACGGCCACGCTCCAGAAACTCACCGGGCGTGGCGCACTCACGGAAGACGCGGTCCGGGAAGGACTTCGCGAGATCCGGCGGGTCCTGCTCGAAGCCGATGTGAGCTTCGATCTGACCCGGGAGTTCCTGGAGCACGTCCAGCAGAAAGCGGTCGGCGAAAAAGTCCTGCAGGACGTGCGGCCCGGCCAGCAGCTGGTCAAGATCGTCTACGACGAGCTGGTGACCCTGCTGGGCGAGAAGCAGGCGCCGCTTGCCTTCGCCACGGTGCCGCCCACGGTGTTCCTGATCGTGGGGCTGCAGGGCTCGGGCAAGACCACCACGGCCGGCAAGCTGGCCCGGCGGCTCAAGGCGGAGCAGAAGGCGCCTTATCTGGTCGCCGCGGACGTGTATCGGCCCGCGGCGGCCGAGCAGCTGGCGACCCTCGCCAACCAGGTGGGTGTCGGGGTCTACACCGACCCGGCCCAGCGCGACGTGGTCGCCCTGGTCAAGAAGGGGATCGAAGAGGCGGGGAAGGCCCGGGCCCGGACGGTGCTGGTTGACACCGCCGGCCGCCTGCAAATTGACGAGCAGATGATGGATGAGCTCCGCCGCCTCAAGGAGGCAGTGAAGCCCACCGAAATCCTGCTGGTGGCCGACGGCATGACCGGCCAGGATGCGGTCCGCATTGCCCAGGGCTTTCACGAGGCGCTCGGCGTCACCGGGGTCATCCTCACCAAGATGGACGGCGATGCCCGCGGCGGCGCGGCGCTTTCCATTTACGGCGTGACCCACGCGCCCATCAAGTTCGTGGGCGTGGGCGAAAAGATGGACGGCCTCGAGGTCTTCCATCCCGACCGGATGGCGGGTCGCATCCTGCAGCAGGGCGACGTGCTCTCGCTGGTCGAGAAGGCCCAGCAGAACCTGGACGAGCGCGAGGCCGAGCGCATTGCGCGGAAGGCCGGGTCGAAGAAGGGCCTCGATCTCCAGGACTTCCTGGGCGCCATGCGGCAGATGCAGAAGCTGGGCCCGCTCAAGAATGTGCTGGGCATGTTGCCAGGCGTAAACCCGGCCATGCTGAGTGCGGCCAACGTGGATGAAAAGAAGATCAAGCACGTTGAGGCGATCGTCCTTGCGATGACGCCCGCCGAGCGGAAGGATCCCGATGTGCTGAACGGCTCACGCCGGTTGCGCATCGCCAACGGTGCCGGCCGCCCGGTGCAGGAAGTCAACCAGCTGGTGTCGCAGTTCAAGCAGATGCAGAAGTTCATGAAGATCGCGGGGAAGACCGGAGGAATGGGTGGACTGCCCTTCCGCCGTGGCGGTTTCCCCGGTTAACCCGCACTGACCAAGGGCAGGAAGATGGCAACTCGTATTCGTCTGCGCCGCGTAGGTCGCAAGAAGCTGCCGATGTACCGCATCGTTGTCGCCGACAAGACATCGCCGCGTGATGGCCGTTTCGTCGAGATCATCGGCAGCTACGACCCGCGCGCGGAAGACGCCAAGCAGGTTACCGTGGATGTGGACAAGGCGCGCGCCTGGCTGGCCAAGGGCGCCACGCCGTCCGACACGGTGCAGTCGCTGCTCAAGCGCGCCGGCGTCACCGCCGAGGCCTGACGTGGCGGCCGATGCCCGCCACCTGGTGGTGGGCCGGCTGCGGAAGCCGCACGGCCTCAAGGGCGAGGTCGCGGTCTTCCCCTTGACCGACAGCCCGGCCCATGCCTTCGAGCCGGGACGGTCAGTCTGGATTCTGGATCTGGGCGGTGAGGTGGTGGCGGGCCCGTTCCCGGTGGAGCGAAGCCGCGGGTACCATCGTGAGTGGCTGCTCAAGCTGCACGGTGTGGAGGAGCGGGACGCTTGGGCGCCCTGGCGCGGCATGTTCATCGCCATGCCCCAGGACCAGCTGCCGCCACCTGACGAGGGCGAAGTCTACCTGCACGAACTGGCCGGATTTGCCGTTCGCAATGCCGCAGGTGACACGCTCGGCGTCGTGTCCGATGTATATGAAATGCCGGCCGGTGTCATGATCGAGGTGCAGGGTCCCAGGCGGGAGTTTCTCCTCCCCTATCGACGGGAGTTCGTCACCGCGGTCGATCGAAACGCCCGCCGGCTCACGGTGGACCCGCCGGCCGGGCTGCTGGATGAGTGAAGGTGGCCGAGTCATGGCGCCGCTCCGCATCCACATCGTGACGCTCTTTCCGGAGACGCTGGCGCCGTACCTGGCGGCCAGTATTCCAGGGCGGGCGGCACAAGCCGGGCTGGTGCAATTCCGGCTGGTGCAGTTGCGGGATTTTACCCACGACCGTCACCATACCGTGGACGATTATCCCTACGGCGGTGGCGCCGGGATGGTGCTCAAGCCGGAGCCGTTCTTCGAGGCAGTTGAGTCACTGGAGCTGCGGGGCGGCCCGGTAGTCCTCCTCTCGGCGCGGGGCCAGCGCTTCGGGCACGACGATGCGGTACGATACGCGGTGGGCACTGATCTGACGCTCCTCTGCGGGCATTATAAGGATGTGGACCAGCGGGTGGCCGACGGCCTGGCCACCGAAGAGCGCTCCATTGGCGATTTCGTGCTCTCGGGCGGCGAGCCGGCGGCGCTCTGTGTAGTGGATGCCGTGGTCCGGCTGCTGCCCGGTGCCATGGGCGACCACGAATCGGCGAGTTCCGATTCGCACTATGACGGACTGCTGAGCCCGCCCAGTTATACCCGGCCGCCGGAATATCGTGGCCAAGCGGTGCCGCAGGTGCTGCTATCCGGTGATCACGCGCGGATCGAGGCGTGGCGCCTGGCGGAATCGGAGCGGGTGACCCGGGAGCGCCGCCCGGATCTGTGGACGCGGCACGAATCGGAACCATAGGGGCGGCCCGCGGGATCACGACGGAATATTTCGATGAGCGGCGATACCGTAGGGGCGGCCCGCGGGATCACGACGGGATAGCTCGATGAGTGGCGGATACCGTAGGGGCGGCCCGCGGGCCGCCCTTACGGGCCGCGGGTGAGCAATGATGCGCGTATGGGAATCAATTTTGGGGGGTGTACCATGGAGCGGTTGGCGGCGGCGGCCAGAGAAGGCCTGCGCACGGATATGCCGGCGTTCGAGCCGGGTGACACGGTACGCGTGATGGTCCGCGTCACGGAAGGCGAGAAGGAGCGGCTGCAGGCGTTCGAGGGTGTCGTCATCGCCAAGCGCGGCGGTGGCGTGAGCGAAAATTTTACGGTCCGGAAGGTGTCGGCCGGCGTCGGGGTGGAGCGCATCTTCCCGATGCATAGCCCGATGCTCGCCTCAGTGGACCTGGTGCGGCGTGGCAAGGTCCGCCGGGCCAAGCTGTATTACCTTCGCCGCCTGAGCGGCAAGGCCGCACGCATCAAGGAGAAGCGCGAGCGCTGAGATGCCCGTGGAGCCCACGATCCTCCGCGAAGCGGCGGCGTGGGCCGACGCCTGCCTCCTGGCAGGGGTGGATGAAGTCGGCCGCGGTCCACTGGCAGGTCCAGTGGTTGCCGCGGCCATTGTCTTTCCCCGAAACTTCCGCCCCATTCCCGGCGTCCGAGACAGCAAGACACTGGCCGCGGGCCAGCGCGATGAACTTGCGCTGCTCATCCGGGGTTCCGCGCTCCTGCTGGGACTCGGCGCCGCCTCCGTCCGGGAAATAGACCTGCTCAATATCCGGGTTGCCACCGCGCTGGCCATGCGGCGCGCCGTGTGCCGGATTGCGGGCCGCCTCGATCGATATCGAATCCTGGTGGACGGACTGCCATTCAGGGAACTGGGCTATCCCCACGAGGCACTGGTGGACGGCGACGCCCACTGCTTTTCCATTGCTGCTGCCGGCATCGTGGCCAAGACCGTCCGGGACCGGCTGATGCGGCGCCTGGCCGTGCGGTACCCGGGTTACGGCTGGGAGACCAACGTCGGTTATGGCACGCCGGAGCACCAGCTCGGGCTCTCCCGCCTGGGCCCCTGTGCGCACCATCGCCGGTCGTTTGGCCCGGTGGCACAGCTCCAGATATTCTGACGGCCGGCTGACTCCCACGCGCCGGCGGCTTCCTCACGAGGTTCTCGATGCGAATCTTCCGCCGGTCCATCCTGCTTTCCGCCATCCTCGCCAGCCCGCTCGCGGCGCAGTCCAATCTTGAGCGCATGTCCAACGACCGTTACACCCGGTCGCACGACTACGATCTGGTGCACCAGCGCATCGAACTCGCGAACATCAGCTGGGATTCCCTGACGTTCGACGGCCGGGTGGTCTCGACGCTGGTGTCGCTGCGTGCCGGTCTTGATTCGGTGGTGCTGGATGCGGGTCACCTCCTGGAAGTCGGTCAGGCCAGCGCCGGGAACGCTCGGCTCCGCACCGCGCAACACGGCGATTCGCTGGTGGTATTCCTCGCTGAACCGGCGGCGTTCGGCGACACGGTCCGCTTCACGGTCGATTACCGTGCCCACATCGAAAACGGCCAGGGTCTCACATTCAAGAAGGCCGAGACCGGACACGCCCACTATCCGCAGCAGCTCTGGAGCCAGGGCGAAGACGACAACAATCACGACTGGTTCCCGACCTACGACTTTCCCAATGACAAGATGACCTGGGAACTGCTCGCGACGGTGCCGGCCGAGTATACCGTGGTCTCCAATGGGTCGCTGATTTCCGACACGCGCACCGCCGCTGGCCACACGGTGCATTGGTCCCAGGCGGAGCCGTCGGCGACCTATCTGGTGTCGCTCATTGTCGCCCCGCTCGTGAAGGTCCACGACGCCTGGCATGGCAAGCCGGTGGACTACTACGTCTATCGGGAAGACAGTGCGCTGGCCATGCCGCTCTTCAAGGTCACGCCCGACATGATCCAGGTGTACTCCGACCTGACCGGCGTCGCGTATCCCTGGGCCAAGTACGCCCAGACCACCGTGGCCGATTTCTTCGGCGGCATGGAGAATGTCAGCGCCACCACGCTGGTGGACTGGTTGCCCGACGCGCGTGCGTACCAGGACCGGCCCTGGTTCCAGTACATCCTGATTCCGCACGAGCTGGCTCACCAGTGGTTCGGCGACGACGTGACGACCGAGAACTGGGCCAACATGTGGCTCAATGAGGGCTTTGCCGAGTTCATGCCGGGCCAGTACTGGGGCACGCGGCTGGGCCGGCACGCTGAGGAGGACTATTACCTGGACGAATACCGGCAATTCATGGGCATCGACCGACGGCGGCGGATGCCGGTCGCGGCACTCGGGTCGAATAACATCTATCCCCGCGGCGCGCTCATCCTGGAAATGCTCAAGAAGCGGCTCGGGCCGGATCGCTTCTGGGCGGCGATCAACCGATACCTGACGGATCACCGATTCGAGAATGCCACCACCGACGACCTGCGACAGGCCTTCCTCGACGCCACCGGCCAGAACCTCGACGAGTTCTGGGACCAGTGGATCTATCAGGCGGGGTATCCCGAATTCACCGTGGCACAGGCCTACGATGCCACCGCCCATCGCCTGACCCTGCACGTGACACAGACCCAGGTGGACAGCAGCAAGGCGGACAGCACCGGGCTTCGCTTCACCACGCCGGATGTATTTCGGATGCCGGTGACAATCCGCGTCACCACCGCCGCCGGAGAGCGGCTGGTGACGGCCCAGCTGGATGCGCGGGAGCAGTCGATCACCGTGGACAGCGTCATGCGCCCGCCAACCATGGTCATCTTCGACGATGGCAACACGATCCTCAAGAAGCTGACCTTCGACCAGCCGACGGCTCAGTTGGCCGAGCAGCTCCAGCGCGATCCTGACTTGTGGAATCGCCAGTGGGTCATCGATCAGCTGGCAACGCGCACCACGGACAAGGCGGCGGCCGCCGCCCTGGCGCGCGCGGCCCGAGGCGCCGACTACTACCTGACGCGCAGCCAGGCGGTCGAAGCGCTGGATTCCTTCCCGGCCCCGCTGGCGCTCGCGCCGGTGCGCGCCGCGCTCAAGGACACCTCATCCGCGGTACGCTCCGCCGCGCTGGGTACGCTTGCTGCGCTCGACGGGGCAGAGAAGGACGCGATCAAGCTCGCCCAGGCTGCATGGCAGAAGGATTCCAGTTACCAGGTGCGCGCCGCAGCGCTGGAAACGCTGATCGCCGTGGATTCCACCCACCGCGCCGACCATATCCGCGCCGGTTTGGCGACACCCTCATACCGTGACGATATCCAGAACAGCGCGTTCTCAGGCATGGCGCGCTATCCGGGAACCGTGCCGGCTTCGAGTATCGAGCCCCTGCTCGGCAAGCAGCAGCTTCCGTCCTTTCTCCTGGCCGCGCTCGCGCGTCGGGGCGACACCGCTGCGACGCAGATCCTGCTGAAGCACCTCGACGAGGAGCGTGCATGGGTGCGCCAATGGGTGCTGCAGGCCTTCCGAAACGGGATGCCCCACGATCAGGCGGTGCGCGCATTGCAGCCGGTGGCTGCAACGCTGACGCATGAAGATGTGAAGTCGGCGGTCCAGAAGCTTCTCGAGGCTCCGGCCCGGTGATGCGGTGGTGGCGCGGGCCGGCGCTGGTCGCCGCCATAACTGCGAGTGTGGCTGCCCGCGAGGTGGTGGCCCAGCTCCCCTCCGATGTGGCGGTCCGGACAACCGTTGACTCACTGGCCGGGGCTGCGTTGAGCGACGGGCCGGTGGCGGGCATGGTGGTCGAAGTTGTGCGCGGGGCTGATACGATCGTGAACCGCGGCTACGGGCTGGCCGACATCGCGAGCCGCCGGCCGGCTACCGACTCGACGGTGTTTCGTATCGGGTCCATCACCAAGCAATTCACGGCTTCACTCATCATGCAGCTGGTGGAGCAGGGCAAGGTTGCCCTGGCCGACTCGCTCACCCGGTTCCTGCCCGACTACCCCGTGCAGGGTCATGACGTCAGAGTCTTCCACCTGCTGACGCACACCTCCGGCATCAAGAGCTACACGTCGCTCGGCCCCAGGTGGTCAGCGCACATGGGCGAAGCCATGCCGCTGGACACGCTCATTGCCCTGTTCAAGGACGAGCCCTTTGACTTCGCGCCGGGCGCCCGCTTTCTCTATGACAACTCCGGCTATGTGCTGCTGGGGAAGATCATCGAAGTGGTGACCGGCAAGCCCTATGCGACGTACCTCACCGAGAGTCTGCTCCGTCCGCTGGGCTTGCACCACACTCGCTACTGCCCTGACACGCCCCGGCCGCCGTCCGACGCCATGGGGTATACGCCAGGCGCCAATGGCCTCGCACCGGCACGTCCACTCAGCATGACCCAGCCATTCGCAGCTGGCGCACTCTGCTCCACCGTGGGCGACCTGGTGCGCTGGACAGCGCTGCTGCATTCCGGCAAGGTGGTAGCGCCGGCATCATTCGCCCGGATGACGGCACCGGTTCCACTCGACAATGGCGACACCTCAGCCTACGGATTCGGCCTGGCCGTGGGCAATCTCGACGGGCATCGCTGGATCGGGCACGGCGGCGGCATCAACGGGTTCGTGTCCCAGCTCGTGCGTTACCCGGATGATGACGTGACGATCGCCGTGCTGGTGAATTCCGAAGGCGGTGTTGCCGATGCAGTGGCGGAGAATGCGGCCCGGGCCGCCCTCGGGATTCCCATCCTCCCGCCGAAGGACCTGGCCGTGCCATCCGCCGAGCGGCAGCGACTGCTGGGAAGCTACAGCTCGGGCGGGTTCACGATTCGGGTGGTGGAACGCGACAGTCTCCTCGCCATCCAGCCCACCGGGCAGCCAGAGGTCCGGCTGCTGGCGCAGGGCGGGGGCGTCTATCTGCCCAAGCCGGCGCCAGATCAGGAAATCCGG
This sequence comes from uncultured Gemmatimonadales bacterium, assembly GCA_963798915.1. Classification (GTDB taxonomy): domain Bacteria; phylum Gemmatimonadota; class Gemmatimonadetes; order Gemmatimonadales; family GWC2-71-9; genus CAMLHP01. The sequence goes on from CAWCVB010000014.1 coordinate 65,705, forward strand.
TTTGTCGGTAACGGCGGCCATCCGGAGGCGATGACCATTTCAGTGGGAGGCCGGGTGGTTTGGACCGGTCAGCGGGTGGCCACGACCGGCGACTGAGGCGTCAGCAGCCACTCGGCGACCGGGGCCAGCGCCTCGGCGGCCGCAACCGGATCATCCGTGCGTGGCAGCCCGATCACGCGCGGCACACCAGAGAGCCGCTGGATGGCGGCGGCGTTGCTTCCGGTGCTGCTGTCGGGCGATGACGGTGGGGTGAGGAGCGTCGCGACCACCGGTACCGCGGCCAGCTCCAGCGCGCCCAGGGTGAGGAGCATGTGATTGAGCGTGCCGCGGCGATCGCAGCCGACCACGATGGCACGGGCGTCGAGCCCCTGGGCAACATCCACCAGGCACCACTCCCAGGTAAACGGCGAGAGCAGCCCGCTCGCCCCTTCCACCAGCAGCAGGTCGCAGCGCGACGCATAGCGCTCAATGCTGAGCAGCGTCTCATCGAAGTCGAGAGAGACGCCGGCCCGTTCGGCGGCGAGCGCGGGCGCCAGCTCGTCGGGAAAGCGGTACAGCGCCTCGAGCGGCGCCTCCTGGCCGGTGGCCCGGGCCAGGATCACGCCGTCCTCGTGCTCGCGGCCCTCATCGCTGCATCCGGTTTCCACCAGCTTGATGGCGCGGACATCCCGGCCCGCGCGCCGCAGTGCGCGACTGAGTGCAGCCGTGACCCAGGTCTTGCCGACTTCGGTGTCGGTGCCGGTCACGATCACGACATTGCTGCGGCGCGTCTCACTCATGGGATGCTCCAAAGAGGGTCTGGCAGCTCTCCACCAGGGTGTCGGCCAGGAAGTCGAGTTCCGAGTGGGTGATGGTGATTGGTGGGACCAGCATGACGACGTCATCGCTGGCGATCAGGAACACGCCCCGCTGGCGCGCTGCGGCGCAGACCCGACGCGCACGTGCGTCGCCCGGCTCGCCACCGGGCGACCCCTCGACCTGGACACCCGCCACCAACCCGTACTGGCGAATTGCCGCCACGCCCGGCGCGGCGGCCACGCGCTCCAGCACGGTGGAAAAGTATTCGGCATGTCCGGGCAGTCGTTCCAGGAGGCCGGTGCGATCAAAGATGTCGAGCGTGGCCAGCGCCGCGCTGGCTGCCAGCTGGTTTCCGCTGAAACTGTAGCCATGCGCAAACAGCACGTCCGCTCCATCCACGAAGCGATCATGAATCCGGTCGGTCGCGAGCACGGCACCCATGGGCAGGTAGCCACCCGTCAAGCCGTTGGAAAGGCAGAGCAGGTCGGGCGTGATCCGTTCCTTTTCGCACGCAAACATGGCGGCCGAGCGCCCGAAGCCGATTGCGGTCTCATCGGCAATGAGGAATGTGCCGGCCGCGCTGGCACGCTCCCGCACTCGGGCGGCGAAGCCATGTGGCTGGGTGCGGACGCCTGCCGGCAGCTGCACGCCCGGCTCCAGAATCACGGCCGCGAGCCGGCTGCGCTCCCGCTCGAGCAGTTGCAGGAACTCATCCGGGGAGCCAGCCTCGAGCATGCCCAGCGAGCGGTCGCCCAGGGAACCATGCGCCGCGCCCGCCAGCCGCAGGAAGCGGGTCCGCTCGCGATCGTCCGGGTCCTGGCTCCGCTGCCAGAACTCGCCAGCCATCTGCAGCGCCGCGCGAACGGCGGTTGAACCATCGTCAGTGTAGAACACCCGGCACAGACCGTCCGGCGCCCGTTCAGCCAGGCGATGAGCCAGCGTCACGGCTGGCACGCTTGCGTGGCCGTGGAATGTGGAGTGGGCGATCCGGGAGAGCTGCTCGCGAATGGCCTCGTCGATCTCGGGCCGGGAGTGCCCCAGCAGGTTGCACCAGCGGGAACTGACCGCGTCGAGATAGCGGCGTCCGTACATGTCGACCAGGTAGTGCCCGTCACCGGCAACGATCAGCAGAGGATCGGAATCGCGGTAACGGGCCTGCTGCGTGAAGGGATGCCAGCAGTGGGCATCGTCCCAGGCAACCAGCGCTTTGCGCGGCGGCTCGGACGGCGGACGCGACGGCGGGAGGAATGCCTCGGCACGGGGCTGGTCGTCGAGGGGGCGCCCGCCAGTGGCTTCAACGTCCGCACCGTGATGCTGCTCTGGCGGAGTGGTCTGGCCCTCCCGGCTGCTCTGCGAGGCAGAGCGCACCCGATTGTTCTTCCCCTCGACCGGCCTGTCCATCCGTCCTCGCTCTCTCTCAACCCGGAGACTATACCAGGCCCGAGAGGGCGACAAGCGCGGTCTTGAGTTTGCCGTGGAGGCGTGCGAGCTTCTGGCCGGTCGGGGGCGTAGCTCAGCTGGTAGAGCATGCGGCTTTTAACCGCCAGGTCGTGGGTTCGAGTCCCACCGCCCCCATACGGGACGGGCAGGATGGGCAGGACGGGCAGGAGGGGCAGGTTCGAGCGATGGGATGGGATCGACTCGACGTTTGGTCCCGCCCATCCCGCCCATCCCGCCCATCCCGCCCGCCTTGCCCGTCTCGCCCGTCCTGCCCGTCCTGAAGAGAGTTGGGAAAATCCCAGTATCGCTCCCGGAAGAATCTTCCCATCATCGAGTTACACCGGCCATGGTGGCCGCGGAGGACTCGACGATGGAATCTGCTCAGTTCGCAATCGAATACGAGGGCCACCAATGGTGGTTCAGCCTGCAACGCGCGGCACCGCTGGCCGATGACGGGCTCGCGCCCGCCGGCCAGGACATGGCAGTGTGGATGTTCCATGCCCCCGATGATCAACTGGTGGAGGCGCGGCCGGCCATGGAGAACGAGCCGAGGGAGATTACCGCCCGCCGGCTGAAGGATTGGCTCACCCACTGGATCTACGAGAAGGCCAGGCGCCGTATCATGCTCGATGGCCTGGGCTGGCAAGTCTGGCGTGAGCCGGGCGTGTCGGTCATGTCGGGCACCCGCGGCGAGCGCACCTCACTGCCGCCGCCGCCCGGGCTCTACTTCACGAGCGATCAGGGCGAGATGCTCTTCATCCAGGAGCGGCTCCACGCCATGCGCTTCGTCACCATGCCCGCACGCGAACTGGTGCGACGGCTGGTCCGGGCTCGGCGCGACGACGGCTGGCGTCGCCGCGTGCGGATGAACGGCTGACGCGGTGCTCGAGGACCGGGCGCGGGAAAGCGTCCGGCCCTCGCCGGATGCCTGTGCAGGGGTAGATTATGTCCCATGCGCATACCAGCACTTGTCTGCCTCACGGCCCTGATTTCCGCCAGCCCTCTCTCCGCCCAACAATCCTTCGCCATCCGCGACCGTGGTCCCGCCGACAGCATCATGGGAAGCGGCGCGCCCGCCTCCACAGCCGGCGAGCGGGTCATGGTGCCGCGGAGCGCGCCATGAGCGTGGTGTGGCTTGACGGCGCCTGGCTGGACCAGACCTCAGCCATGATCTCGGTCTATGATCATGGCCTGCTGTACGGTGACGGCGTGTTCGAGGGCATGCGCGCGTACGGCGGCCGGATCTTCCGGATGGAGCGCCACCTCGATCGCCTGTACGATTCCGCGCGTGCCGTATGGCTCGACATCCCGATGCCGAAGGAGGAGCTGGCCGCCGTCACGCGCGAGGCGGTGCAGCGGGCGGCGATGGATGACGCCTATCTCCGTCACATCGTCACCCGGGGCCGTGGCGACCTCGGGCTCGACCCCAGAAAGTGTCCACGGCCGACCGTCCTGCTCATCGTCGATACGATCCGGCTGTGGCCTGAGGAGACCTACCAGGCCGGGCTCAGGGTGATCACTGCCGGGACGCCCATGGTCCACCGCGAGGCGCTGTCACCCCGTGTCAAGTCACTCAATTATCTGAGTCATATTCTGGCCAAGGTCGAGGCAATCCAGGCCGGGGCTGACGAGGCGCTCATGCTGGATCCTTGCGGTTACGTGACCGAGGGTTCGGGCCAGAATCTTTTCGTCTGCAAGGGCGGCGTCCTGCGGACGCCGCCGGCATGGGCCGGCATTCTCAAGGGCGTCACCCGTGACGCGGTGATCGAACTCGCTGCCGATGCCGGTCTGCGCGTGCTGGAGGAGCCGCTCAATCGCTACGACATCTATACCGCGGATGAGGCGTTCTTCACCGGAAGTGCGTCGGAGATTGCTCCCATCCGCGAGCTCGATGGTCGCACGATCGGTAGCGGCCGGATGGGGCCCGTCACGGGCGACCTGCGTGAGCGATTCCGCGCGCTCGTGCGTGGCTGATTCGGTGCGACCCATGCTGGCGGTCCTCGCTGACGCTCCCCAATCCGGCGTCGTGCTTCCGCGTATTGCCGCCGAGATCGGCTCGGCTCACGCGACCCGGCTCTACCGGGTGATGCTGGCACGGGCCATCGCGGCGGCGCGTGGCGCGCAGCTGCCCTGCACGGTCTGGTACCGTCCGCCCGACAACGCGCCGATGTTCCGGCGCTGGCTGGGCGAAGATGCTGACCTGCGGCCGCAGGCCTCCGGCAGTCTCGGTGCCCGTGCCTCGGCCGCTGTGGCCGGCAGCAATCTTCCGGATGGATGGTTCGTGATGCTTCGCCCGGTAGCAGACCTGGACGCGGCGCTGCTGCTGCAGGCATCGCGTCTCCTCGAGGATGTGCCGTTTGTGCTCGGTTCCGCATCGGACGGCGGAGTGTATCTTGCGGGCGCACGGATGGCGCCGCCGCCGGTGCTTCGCGAACTGGAGAATGCAGGTCCCGGCGCACTCGCCCTGCTGCGCTCGGCGCTGGACCTTTCCGGAATTCCCTACGCCGAGTTGCCCGTGCGGCGAGCGATCGAGTCGGCGGCCGATGCGCGTGCGGCCCGATTGCTGGCATGAATGGTACAGATCGGATGCGGCCCCTGGCCGCGGGGATGAAAAGTGGAGTTGGCGATGGCATGGAGAGTTGTGGAGGTTGGCAGCCAACGGTGGCATGTCTCCGTGGCGGCGGAGCGGCGGGCAAGCTCGTCACTCTGGGGACTGGCGCTGGCCTTTCGGGCTGCCGGACCAGCACCCCGCCGACCGGCAGTCTGGGCTTCTTATCCTTTTGAATCGGCATCGAAGGCCGCCCTGTTTTCGCGGGCTGAATCGATTCCCGATGATGAACTCACGGCGCTCCTGGCGGAGCAGCTCGGCGCCGCGCACCAGGCACACTGAAATGACCCACCACATTTCGATCCAGCAGCTCCGGCAAGTCTCCGATACTCTGGCCCAGCTCAGGGGCTGCGAGGTGCTGGACACTGTCATGCGGTCGGACTTCCGGCAGATCAAGATTGTCCTCGCAGACGCCACGGTGGTGCTGATCGCCGTGGCCGCGGACGACGCCGGCCAGCCGCGTCTCGAAGTTGATGTGGTCCAGGCCGCCCGGGCCGACGGCCCTCAGCTCGAGGTCCGGTTCGATTCGGCCTGAAGATTGCTCCCTCCCGGACCCATGGACTCCTCCGCCCCGTATCAGGAACGGCTTCGATTCGCCGAGTTCGTCCTTGACCGGCTGCCCAATGGGCGGTGCCGGGCCCGGGTTGTGCTGACCTGGAAAGAGGCCGACCGGTACCAGGGCGAATGCGAAGGGCTGGCCTCCCAGAACGGGGAATTGCGTTGTGCCGCTGACGCCACCGTGCAGGCCCTCGAAGCGGCCGTCAACCGGGCCGTCAGCTTCGAACTGCTAGGCGTCAAGGCAGTTCGGGCGTTTGACGCGACCGTGGTGATCGTCTCGTTGACGGTGGTGAGCGATGGACGGTCGCAGCGGGTGGTTGGATCCTACCTGACGGACGACGACTTTGCCCGCGGCGCAGCATTGTCCGTGCTGCACGCGACCAATCGCATCCTGGGCAACCGCTTCTTCATGCGGTGAAGCGCAACCCGGCCGGTGCCTGAGGCATCTTCAGGCATGGATCCCTGCGGCCCGGCCTGCCGCAAGCTGCACTGCGAATTGCCAGAGCGAACGGCTGCTTCATGCCCGAAGAAGCACCGAAACCATCTTAACGAGCGCGCCGTCCGGCGCATCGTGAGGAGCCGGCGATGAACCGACTTCCCCTCGTCGCACTGCTGGTTGCCACTGCCTGTGCCCCGGCGGCCACCTCGGCACCGGACAACGGCGGCCTGCCCGTGCCCGCGACTGAGGCCGGGAGCCGCGCGGCCGAACCGGCCCCGCCGCCTCGCGCCAGCAGCACCGCGTCAGTTCGCAGCGGCAACAGGAAGGTCGATGCCGAAGTCGACGCCGATGTTGCCGTCGCCGCGGATTCGGCCGCGGACGCCGAGGCGCTTGAGCAGCTTGCCTCCGCGCGACCCGCAACGTCGGGGGATGATGTCGCGGGCGGGACCGCCTCGGTCACGTGGGATATCGACGTGACCTCCTTCAACAATCACGACCGGGTGCAGTATTACCTGGACTTCTTCACGGGTCCCGGCCGACCGCGCATGCAGATCTGGCTCGAGCGGCTTCCTCGGTACGAGGGAATGATCCGTGAACGACTGGCGGAGCAGGGCCTGCCGGAGGACCTCGTCTATCTTGCGCTCATCGAGAGCGGATTTTCCAATCGGGCGGTGAGCCGCGCAAGCGCTGTCGGCATGTGGCAGTTCATGGCGGGCACCGGACGCGGTTATGGCCTCCGGATCGATTCGTGGGTCGACGACCGGCGGGATCCGATCAAGGCGACTTCGGCGGCAGCACGCCACCTCAAGGACCTGCGTGACCGGTTCGGGTCGCCGTACCTGGCGGCGGCTGCCTACAACGCCGGCGCCGGCCGTGTGGGCCGCGGCCTGGCCCGCCTCGATGATGGCGAGGACGACGACTCACTGCATTCGGATGCCACCTTCTTCCGGCTGTACAACACCGGACTCCTGCGGCGCGAAACCAAGGACTACGTGCCGAAGCTGATCGCCGCCGCCCTGATCGCCAAGGAGCCGGACAAGTATGGCTTCAGCGTTGACAGCGCTGCGGACCCGTTTCGCGCGGACTCGATCCTCGTGCCGGACATGACCGGCCTCGACGTCATAGCCCGGATTGCCGACACGACCATGGCCGAAATCCGGGACCTCAATCCGGAATATCTGCGCCTCGTGACGCCCCCCAAGGTCAGGTCCATCGTGCTGGTGCCGCCAGGCGCCGGCACGGCCGTGCAGGCCGCCTTCGATTCGCTGCCGGAAGAAGACCGCATCAGCTTTGAGGAGCATGTGGTCGGAAAGACGGAGTCGGTCATCTCGATCGCGCGAGACCACGGTATTACCGCCGAGCAGCTCTACGAGGCAAACCCGGGCCGGAAGGGTCACGTTCGTGCGGGACAGACGCTGCTGATTCCATCCAACGATGCCATGTCGGTGATGGTGGCCAGCAGCGTGGCGCAGCCCGCGTCCCCCGTGGTGCGGATTCATAAGGTGAAGCGGGGGGAAACTCTCTCGGGCATCGCGGAGCGATATCACGTGCGCGTCTCGCAGATCCAGCGCTGGAATGCGCTTCGGTCGAGCCGGATTCGCATCGGACAGCGGCTCCGGCTGGGCGAAACCTCAGCCGAACGCGCGCGTCGGGTAACACCGGCGAGCGCCGCCCGGAGCCACGTGGTGAAGTCGGGTGAGACGCTGAGCGGGCTGGCTCGTCGCTATGGCGTTTCGCTTACGGCGCTCAGCAAGAGCAACGGGCTGACCACGCACTCACACTTGAGGATCGGCCAGCGTCTCAGGATTCCGGGCTAGGCGGTTCGCACCAGCTGACCCTCGCATGAGAAAGCGGGGCCGAGCAATTGCTCGGCCCCGCTTGTCGTGTGCTGTGACTGGCAGAACTCAGTTTGGTATGCCGCGCAGCGGGATGGCGGGCGGACGCGACCGGCGCAGGATGGCCCCGGCGTAGCCGTTTCTCGGGTCGCCGCCCTCGGCGAGGATCTGCTCCACGCGACCGGGGCCGCGGTTGTAGGCGAGCAGGGCCAGGTGCATGTCGCCATCGAACTGCTGCAGCAGGTCCTTGAGGTACCGGAAGCCCAGGTGCAGGTTGGTGTCGCGATTGAACAGGTCTGCTTCGGTCGCGTTCCGGCTGTACGCATGGGCCGTTGCCAGCTGGACCTGGGTATAGCCCAGCGCCTCGGCAGAGCTTCGCGCGTGCCGCTGGAAGTCGGACTCGATCTGCACCAGGCGGAAGGCAAGAGCCGGATCGATGCCCTCGTCCAGCGCGACGTCGTAGATGGCCGTCGCCAGCTCGCGGTTGATGTGATAGCGGCGGACATAGGCATCGATGGTGAGCGAACGCTCGAGTTCCATCCGGACCAGCCGCAGCTCGTCCTGGGCGCGGTCGAACTTGGTGTCGAAATTCCCCTCGATATGCGCCGTCACGGCGTCGCGTGCGGCCGAGGTTGAGTCGGCAACGGCGCGAGCCCGGACCTCGGTCCAGCCGCCCAGTGCGCTGAGCAGGAATCCTGCCGAAAGCACCAGCCCGACGCGCACCAGCAGGCGCTCGAAGATCACCCGCCTACGTTTACGGCGGCCACCGCGTTCCGTGGTCATCGTTGTGTGCCTCCTCGAATTGCCGGCGCTACGACTGCCGGCTCCAATATCCTGAGGCCCCGCCTGACTTCTCGACCAGGCAGACCCGTTCGATCGTCATTCCGCGGTCCATGGCCTTGACCATGTCATAGACCGTCAGGCACGCAACGGCGACGGCCGTGAGCGCCTCCATCTCCACGCCAGTGCGCGCCCGAAGGCGCGCGGTAGCACGGACCTGCACACCCGGAAGATCGGGATCCAGCGCCGCCTCCACCCGAATGGCGTCCAGGCCGATCGGATGGCACAACGGAATCAATTCGGCGGTGCGCTTGGCGGCCATGACGCCTGCCACCTCCGCCACCGCCAGCACGTCGCCTTTCCGGATCGCACCAGCCTGGACTTCGGCGAATGCCGCACCTGACATTCGCACACAACCTGTGGCTGTCGCGGTGCGATCTGTCACCTTTTTGCCGGCCACGTCCACCATTCGAGCGCGACCCTCTTCATCCAGGTGCGAGAGACTCACAGGAGCTCCGCGAGCTGCTCGCCCAGCACCGCCAGCAAGAGCTGGGGATTGACGTTGTCCTGCGCCGCTTCGCGGGCGTCTGACACCCGTTTTGCGGCTTCGGCGAGCCGGCCCGGTTCGAGGTCACGCAGGCGCTCAGGCGCGGCGCCCCTCCTGGGGCCATTCACGCTGATCCGGGCGGCACTCATCAGCACATCCGCCAAGGCATCGAGCATGCCGGTGAAGTCTCCTCGTGCCGCGTACGGCGCCTGTCGGAGCGCCCGTGCCAGCCGGCTCGGCTGGCCGCGCTCCAGCGTCTCGAGGAACGTCGTCGCTGCATCGCGCGCGACGCCGGCAGACTCATCCAGCCAGAGCGCCGCGCCGATCGAGCCGCCTGCCTCCCGCACCCGACGATCCATCTCCCGTGCCGGTACCGCACCGTACTGCTCCAGAAAGCTGCGAACGTCATCGTTCGCCAGCGGGTTGAGCCGCAGCGGCACCGTGCGCGAGCGAATCGTCGGGAGGAGTCGCCGAGGATCGGCGGCCGTCAGAATGAAGACGGCGTCTCTGGGCGGCTCCTCGAGCAACTTGAGCAGCGCATTGGCTGCTTCCTGCGCCGATTCCTGCGGCACCAGCCGCTCGGCGTCACCAATAATGAAGATTCGGCGCCGGGACTCGACCGGTGACAGCGCGGCCTGGCGCTGCAGCAGGCGCACGCTGGCCACGCTGTGGCTGGCCATGCCGTCGAGCGCTCCGTAGAGCGGCGACTCCCGCCGCTCTGCCATGATCCCGGCCAGCGTCTCTGCGGCTTCCTCGACCTGCTTGCCGGGGTCTGCCGCCTTGGGCCGGGCCATGGGCACCAGCCAATGGACGTCGGGGTGGCTTAACGCCAGTACCCGCCGGCAGGGAAGACAGGTGCCACAGGGTCCCTCGTCGCCAGGCTGCTCACAGATCAGCAGCTGGGCAAGCCAGAGCCCCAGCCGCTGGCGCCCGATCCCAGCCGGCCCGGTGAAGAGAAGGGCCTGCGGGATGCGGTTGGCCCGGAAGGCCTGAACGAGGCGCTTCCGGGCGTCATGATGCCCAGCGAGTGGGGCCAAAGTCATGCCAGAAAGCTAGCACCCGGACCGGCTTTGGGTAATTGGGCACTTGCTAAGATGTTGGTAGATAAGGGGTTAGATTTTCGGGTCGGGAATCAGGGACCGAAGGCCTCGGGTTGAGTGCGGATTGCGGGACCTGACGTCAGTGGGGCCCTCAGCCAGCGCTGGCCGTTCGCCCGGCGAATCCATGGTGTGCCCTCAAGCCGGGGCGGGACTCCACAGGCAGGGTGTGGGCTCGACGCCGCAGACCCGCCCGTCCTGCCCGCCTTGCCCGTCCTGCCCGTCCTGCCCGTCCTGTCTTGAGTGAGCCCGTCCCACCGATTACCATACTGCCCTCATGATCCCGAGTAGCTCAGTTGGTTAGAGCAGCTGACTGTTAATCAGCGGGTCGGGGGTTCGAGTCCCTCCTCGGGAGTGGTTGTGGCGGGAGAAATACGAGTCCGAACGGCAAACGGCTCAGCCTTGCGGCTGGGCCGTTTGGCTCTGGTGGCAGAGCGATCAACCGAAGCTCGGCCGCGCGATGCTCGGCTTCACCCTGCGTCGCTATTCATACTCGGGTCATACGTGGCAGCGTCTTTCACGCCTGCATTGCCAGGGGCAACGAAAGCTCAGTAATGCGTGATGGCTTCGCTCCGGCTGCAAGCGCAGCTGGACGGTGTGGGCACCATTGCCGGCGCCACGCTCCACGCCGATGGGCTCTTCGCTGACCGCCACAAGCGCCGCCGCAGGCGAAGGTGAACAAGCGCAACCCAGGGCACAACCGCTCCCCACGACCCAGCAAGCGCCCCATCCACACCGAAAAGACCTCGTCCTCAGGAGCCACGAACGCAAGCTCGGCAACTCCCGTGTCGGCATAGCAGCGCCGGATGGCGGGCGTCAGGTCCGGTGGGCGACGATGCCGCGTCCAGATCACGATTCCGCCAGGCGCACAGAGCATGCGAGTGGCGCGCGCCGTCCGCTCGACATCCGCCTCCGGAGGCAGATCGCTGACTCTGAGCATCGTCGTGATCTGTCCGCCGAGGTGCTTCTCCTAGTAGCGGAAGGCCTCCTCGCAGTTGCCTCCGAAGTTGAGTTGCGTGAAGAGCTTCATGGGCATTTCCTGGTTGGTAGCGGCACAGTGTGGTGTGTCGGGTTACACACGGTTCCTGGAGGGAGGATCAGGGTCCATCTCTCGGAGTTCACGATCGAGCGAGCTCGAGGATCGGTCAGGTACGTAGGTCAGGTGAAGGAGCCCGGTATCGAAGCTCCGGACTGTCTCGAGGTTGAGGATCACCTGCTCGATGTCGCCTGCCGGGAAGAGCTTGCGCCCTTTGCTCCTGATCACCGGGTAGACGAAGAGCTGGAGCTCGTCCACCAGGCCATGGTGGAGCAGTGAGCGGACGAGCGTCGCGCTGCCCGCGACGTTGATATTCCGCCCTGGCTTGGCCTTCAGCTGCCTCACGTCCTCCACCACGTCCCTGATCAGGAAGGAGTTGTTCCACTCGAGGTCGTCCAGCGTCCTGGACACAACGTACTTCGGGCTGTTGTTCATGAAGGCGCCAACGGGATGATCGACGCCGCGGGCGGGCCAGACCGCCGCGAACTCCTCATACGTTCGCCGACCGAGCAGCAGGGTGTCTGCCTCCTCGAGGGAATGGCCAATGACCTGGGCAACCTCAGGATTGAAGTAGGCAGGCGTCCACTCATCGGGCGACTCGAAAACCCCGTCGAGCGACACGATCTCGGCAGCCACCAGTTTTCGCATTGCGATGCTCCTCCTGTCGGGACTTCATTGTTGGCGACAAGGGCCATTTCCCGGGGCGAGGCGGACGCCCATCAGTGCCGCTGATGCGCGTCGCTGCCATGGGCAGCGCCGTCGACCTGGTTGAGGAATGGAAGCACGATGTCCGCAAGGCGGGGATCGGCAAAGATCTCGTAGTGGGTCGCGCCAGGGATCACCGCGAGACGATTCGGAGACATGTTCTCCCGCATCCACCCAGCGTCCTTCAGCCCGCCGCCCAGCAGATGGTAGAACTCGACCATATGCTCGGGCCGGATGATGTCGGCGTCGCCATAGACGAGCATGACTGGTCCTCGGATCGCCCTCGCGTCCGCCGACCAGTCATAGGGCTGCCGCATATAGGCGCCCATGGCATCCAGCAGCCGAGGGAACTCGCTGGGATCCGGGGCCGTTGCGGCGTACGCCTGATACATGGGGGTTTGTTTCATCTGGTCGGCAAGGGCCGCGCTTAACGCCGCCTGCTGTGGCAGCACCTCGGGATAGAAGCCTTGCTGCGCGAATGGTGTGGAGATGAGGACCAGGCGCCTGACGGCGCTGGGATGCTGGACGGCCAGCCGGAGTGCAACGGCACCTCCCAGGGAATACCCCACGACGTCTGCCTTGTCATAGCCCAGACTGTCCAGCAACGCCGCCATATCGTCCCCCATGGCACCGGCCTCGATGGGACGGCTCCCGAGGCGGGTTCGCCCGTGACCTTGCAGGTCCACGCCGATCACCTGCCGGTTCTGGGACAGCTTCGCGAGGTTCGGGCCGAACATCTCGATTTGGCCGAGGCCGCCGTGGAGAAGGAGCAGGGGCTCTCCCCTGCCATAGATCGCGTAGTAGTACCTCACTCCGTTCGCGCTGGCGTACCCCGTCCTTCGCGGGGTAGGGACCGAGGCGGGTGCCGGTGCGCTGGCCGACTGCCCCTGCAGGCTGGACGAACCAGCCATGCTTGTTGTGGCCAGCATCACGCTTGTCACGATCGTGCGGGTGTTCATTTCGGGTCTCCTTATTTGACGTTTGCGCCCGTGCACAGGTCGAACGAGGCCCTCGGCAATCGACAATCAATGCACGTACAGGTTCTTCGACCCCGATTCCTGAGCTGATCCGGCGCTGTGAGCGAGGCGATTCCCCTCGTCGCCGCAAATGACTTACTGGTCATCGCGGTCTCGGTTCTCGACAATGACATGCCCGACCATGCCTTCACGCACGTGTGGATCGCACACATAGACGTAGCGTCCCGGCGGAAGGTGGAGGACCAAGTCGAGGTGATCCCCCTGGTGTTTTGCGACGGGCGTTGCCGCGGGCAGGCGCACGCCGGCGGGATTCGAGTCTGCCAGAAAGTCCACGTTGTGCATTCCGGCTCCGTTCACAAACCGGAGGGTGTCCCCGGCGTACACCGAAACGGTGGACGGTTCGAAGTAGAAGCGGGTACCAGTACTGTCACGAGTCATGCGTATCTGCACCGTGTGAGCGGAGGCATGTGGCGCCGGCAGAGGGGCGAGTGCCCCGATGCTCAGGACGGAGGCGATTCGAAGGATCGGCTTCATGATGTTCCCGCCATTGAGAGGTTTCGCCCGCGCCCGCGTCGGAGGCCTGAGCTGCGGTACCTAGCATCTAACTGACATAATATCATACTATGTTTCAGCTTCAAGGCAAGTCAAGATCGGCCGCAGTCGCGCTCCGACGGCCGCGGCCGTTGTTGCTCGATATCGCACGGCGAGGCGGAGGTTACATGCACGGTTCAGGGGTGCGCATAGCCGTGCTTCATGGAGGTATATCGCCTGTCCACCTGGCCCGCGCCGAGGCTTGAAGGACTCGACGAGTCGGAGCGGAGGTCGGGGCGGAGCTTGACGGCGAATAGCGCCAGAGCTACGATGAGTTACTTCGGAATATGTAGTAACTATGGAGGGCCTTCATGCGTGTATCGGAAATTGGCCAGATGAAATGCCCGGTGGCCCGGACGCTGTCGGTCGTGGGAGACCCGTGGACCCTGCTCATCCTGCGCGAGTCGTTCCTGGGGTCGCGCCGGTTCGAGGAGTTTCAGGGCTACACGGGGATGTCTCCAGCGCTCCTGTCCAACCGTCTGAAGGTCCTCAGCAGGGAAGGCATTCTGGAACCGCAGCGATACCGCGAGCGACCGCCCCGACGGGAATACAGACTTACTCAAAAGGGCCTCGATCTCTACCCCGTGATTGTAGCGTTGTCCCAGTGGGGAAGTCGATGGATGGCGGACGAGGGGGGGCCGTTTCTTCAGCTGGTGCACCAGGGATGCGGTCATCAGACCGCACCCCAGCTCGTGTGCTCGGAGTGTGGGGAGCCGATCGCACCGCGGGACATGAGAGTCCGCGTGATGCGGAGCATGGGCGAGGACCGCCGTCGAACCTGGCAGCACTTTAAACAGCACGCTCACACCACCTAGGGATGGAGGGCAGCATGGCGCCACCGGTGACGAAGCAGTTTTCCGAGCCCGACGAGGTCGTCCACTTCGAGCACGGCATGTTCGAGGTGCTGCGCGTCGGAGCGATGACCATCGGACGTGCGACGTACGAGCCGGGATGGAAATGGTCGGAGCACGTCGGCCGGTACTCGGGATCGGCCATGTGCGAGGTCGAGCATGTGGGAATGGTCGTGGAGGGTCATGCGGTGGCCAAGATGGCGGACGGAAGCCTGATCGACCTGACGCCGGGGACGGTCTTCTATATCCCACCGAACCACGATAGCTGGGTCATTGGGGAGCATCGATACGTCTCCCTCCACTTCCTGGGCGCTGACCACTACGCCCGCTAGCTGCGGAACCGACCCCATGCATCACACTGCCCGGATCTATGTCGTAAACTCGTTCTGCATCTCCGGAACCGATGGCAATCCTGCGGCGGTCTGCATGCTGCCTGACGGAGGGGACGATCCGGTCTGGATGCAGCTCGTCGCTCGCCAGTTGAATCTGTCCGAGACCGCTTTCGTCCGGCCGCAGACTGCCAATCGCTTCTCCATCCGCTGCTTCAGTCCGGCTGCAGAGGTTCCTCTTTGTGGTCACGCGACGATGGCGGCCGCGCACGCGTTGTACGAAGACGGGTTGGTCGGCGACGGGGCTGTCACGTTCGAGGCACGGTCGGGTGCTCTGGCGGCGAGCAGGACGAACGAAGGCATCGGACTTGACCTGCCTGCGATTGAGTGTAAACCAGCGCCCGTCCCTCCGTGGTTTGCCGCAGCCTTCGGGATTATGCCCGTCGAATTTCGGGCCGGGCCTGCCAAATACCTTGCGGAGTTGTCCCATGACTCGGAAGTCCGCGACCTTGCGCCGGACTTTGGCTTGTTGCGCAAGGTGGCCGATCGGGGAGTCATCGTGACGAGCCGGAGTGTGCACAGCTCGTACGACGTCGTGTCGCGCTATTTCGCGGCCTACGTGGGCGTTGATGAGGACCCCGTCACAGGCTCGGCACATTGCTGCCTCGGTCCCTACTGGGCTCCGTTGCTGGGCAAGAGTGACATCCTGGCCTTTCAGGCGTCTCCCCGGGGTGGTCGCATCAGGGTCAGACTGAACGGAGATCGCGTCTTGCTGTCAGGCGCGACGAGGACGGTGCTTGCGGGTGAGCTGCGGCTTTAGTCAGTAGGATGGGGCGGCAGTAGGCTGGTTCGCCTCCAATCGAGTGACGCTCATTGGGCCCGAATGGAGACCGCCTCGCGGGTCGCAATCTGAGGGATAGGAGACCGACAGTTGGCTGAGCTGGCCCTTGTGACTCTGAGCGTTCGGGACTACGACGATGCGATCAGATTCTTTGTGGATGCGCTCGGATTCGAGCTCGCCGACGACAGCCCATCGAAGTCCAACGACGGGCGGCCCAAGCGATGGGTCGTGGTGCGCCGCCAGGGAGGCCAGACCGGAATCGTCCTCTCTCGCGCTGACAACGAAGAGCAAGTCAATATGGTTGGCAGGCAGTTTGTCGGCCGAGTCGGCCCCTTTGTCAGCGTCGACGACTTCGATGCCAGCCAGGCGCGGGATGGCCGCTGCAGGAGTCCGATTCGTCTCAGAGCCTTGCTGCGAGCCGTATGGAAGGGTGGCCGTGTTTGAGGATCTGGAGGGCAACCACTGGGACCTGCTGGGGCCCAGGTCTGCCAGTCAAGCATAACAGGCACTCTTCAGCCGTCTCCCTCGCCGACATTCCGTTCTTATCCCCTGCCGAGACTCTGACGCAGTACGCGAGCGTCGGCCTCGAGCAACTCCGTGGTTACGGTGGTAGCCTCACCGACAGCCTGGCGCTCAATCGCGTCGATGAGCCGTGCGTGAAGGCCTGAAGTATCCTCGGTGAGTGCTGGATCGTGGATCACTGCCTCAATGGTCTCGCGCAAGACACCCGTGAATGACCGAAAGAGATCGACGAGCAGTGCGTTGCCTCCGGCCCTGGCAACGGCGAGATGAAAGGCCACGTCCGCTGTGGCGACCCCGTCCTGGTCGCCAGCTACCCGCGCCGCTTGTCGATCGGCGAGACGTTGGCGGAGTCGGGCGACGTCTTCGGAGGTACGGCGCTGTGCCGCGAACTGGGCACTGGCAATCTCCAGGATCCGCCTGACCTCGTAGACCTCGAGGATCCGCGCCCTTCGCATGCGCTGATCCAGCGGTTCGCCGGGGATGGGCGTTGCCATGACATAGGTTCCGTCACCTTGACGGACGTCAAGAAGGCCTGCGTGGGCCAGCACCCCGATTGCCTCGCGCAACGTGGTCCGGCTCACCCCCAGCTGCTCGGTGAGTTCGTCTTCCGTCGGCAAGCGATCCCCGGGGGCAATGCGTCCCAACGAAATCCACTCCTGGATCTCGTCGATCACGACGTGAGCCAGCCGCCGTCGTTTGCTTGCCAAGCCAAGGCGTGGTCGAGTCATCAAATCATAGTATGACCCTCCCGAGGCCTGGTCAAGGAGGATCCCGGGCTCGCCTGACTCCGCCGTAGCGCTTCTCGCCTCAAGACCCTTCCGCAACCGCTGAGCTTGGCCATTGACCGGCTGTTCGCACAGACATATTATCATCATATGAATTGGCGGAAGGACGGAAGCATCATCGCGGCGGGCCGCGTATCCAGTGCGCTTGCCGGATTGACCCTGCTCGCGGGCACGGGCCCACGGCTCGCCGCCCAATCGGCCAGTCCAGCATCGGTCCCTGAAGCGCGGGCCGTGGTGCGCCATGGCCCGATTGCCCTCGATGGCGTGCTCGACGAGACAGCATGGGCAGCCGCCCTCCCTGCGTCGGGCTTCCGCCAGCAGGATCCGCTTGCGGGCGCGGCAGCGACCCAGCGCACCGAGGTGCGCTTTCTCTTTGATGAAGAGGCGCTGTATGTCGGGGCGAGAATGTACGATGCGCTGGGTGCGGGCGGAGTCGCCACACGGCGGGGCCGGAGGGATGCGAACCCCCAGGCAGACTATTTCATGATCGTGCTCGACACCTACCACGACCACCTGGGACGGACTGTCTTCCGGACGAACCCCTCCGGGGTTCTCTATGACGCGCAAGCGCTGGGCAATGGGAATCCGGATCCTTCTTGGGACGCCGTCTGGCAGGTGGCCACCAGGGTCGACTCGCTCGGTTGGACAGCCGAGATCCGGATTCCCTTTTCTCAACTCCGGTTTCCGGCGGCCTCGCGCGCAACCGTCTGGGGCCTGCAGTTGTGGCGTTACGTCCAGCGTCTCAACGAAACCACGCAATGGTCATACTGGACCAAGGAGCAGGCCGGCGGTCCGGCCTTCTTTGGGCACTTGGTGGGTCTTGAGCTTCCCCGCGGCGAGCATCAGCTCGAGCTGCTGCCCTACGGCGTGATGAAGCACAGTGATTTCGGAAGCCTCGGTGGCGTGCCGGAAGACGGGCGGCAGCGATCCACGGCGCTCGATGCCGGGGGCGATCTCAAACAAGCCCTGACCGCTGACCTTCGACTCTCGGCCACCGTCAACCCGGACTTTGCTCAGGTGGAGGCGGATCCCGCGGTCCTGAACCTCACGGCGTTCGAGACATTCTATCCCGAGAAGCGGCCGTTCTTTGTGGACGACGGGGGACTGTTCAAGTTCGGAATGACAAGCTGCCTGCTTTGCCTTGATGCACCTGCCCACACCCTCTTCTACTCCCGCCGCATTGGAGGCGCTCCCCGGACACTGCAGGGCGGGGCCTTGCTCGGCCTCCCGCGGAGCACCCCGATCCTTGGTGCGGCGCGGCTCCAGGCCCAGACGGGAGACGTGTCGATAGGAATTCTCGATGCCATCATCTCGCCGGCCAGCGGGGTCGGGCGCGATAGTTCGGGAGATATCACTCCGGTGCCGCTGGCCCCATCCGCCGATTACTTCGCGGCGCGGGCCAAATGGACGGTGCAGGACGGTAATCTGCTGCTGGGCGGGGAATTCATCGGACTGAAGCGTGGATCCAGCGCCGCTCCGCTCGGTCTGGTCAGCCAGTCTCTAGTGGTTGGGGGAGATCTGGATTGGTGGTGGAGCAACCACACCTACCATCTGTTGTCCAGCATTGCCGTCTCCTCCGTGTCCGGCGCACCCGGAGCACTTCTCCGGGTCCAGCGAGCAAGTGCACGGTATTTTCAGCGGCCCGACCGAGTGCGCTCCGGGGCCGGTTTCTTCGGGGACGGGTACGATTCCTTGCGTACCCGCCTTTCCGGCTACTGGAGTTATACCAGACTCGCGCGGGACGCCGGCCGGTGGAATTGGGAGGCGATCCTGGACATCATCAGCCCCGGGTTTGAGCTGAACGACGCCGGATTTCTGCCGACCGCCGACGCGATCGCCATGACTTCGAACATCCAGCGGAACTTCACCACGCCGGGGCGACTCTTTCACTCGCTCGCAGTGGTTGCGGGCGCGGACCAGCGATACAACTTCGAGCATGACCTGGTAGGCCGGGATCTACACGTCGGCATCAGCGCGGTGCTGCCAAACTACTGGACGATCACTGGCACGCTTGCCTTGCGCCCCGCGCTGGTGGACGACAGGCTCGCGCGTGGCGGGCCAGCGCTCCCGATCGCGGCGTCGCAGGCCGAATCCCTCGCGGTAACCACGGATTCTCGCGGGAAGCTAAGCGCCACGGCGGCATTTTCCGGGCAGCAGATGGGCGATGGGGGCCATCTCTACCGATCCGCGCTGGCCGTCGTCTTGCGGCCAGCAAGCAACGTCGGCCTGACACTCACGCCGAGTCTTTCGTGGGGAACCGACGAGGCGCAGTATGTCACGACGGTATCCGATTCAACAGCCACCGCGTGGTCCGGCCAGCGCTACGTCTTTGCCACGCTGGACCGTCGCACGGCCGGTCTTGAAGGCCAGGTGAATGTTTCCCTCACGGGAACGCTGTCGTTCGATGCGTACGCCCAGCTCCTCCTGGCCGGCGGAGACTTTACTCAGTTCAAGGAATACAGCGCGCCGCGTTCGTTGTCGCGCAATATCTATGGGCGCGACATTGGAACGATCAGCCAGGACCGCACCGACGGATCGTACACCATCGATCCCGACGGCGCCGGTCCCGCGGCCGCATTCGCCCTGGCCAGACCCGATTTCAGCGCGCAGTCCTGGCGCCACAACCTGGTGCTGCGCTGGGAGTATCGCCCCGGGTGCAGCCTGTACCTGGTCTGGACCCAGACCCGCCAGGGACGCAGTGCGCTCGGCAATGTAGACATATGGCGCGACGGGTCGGCGCTGTTCCGCCAGCCGGCGGATAACGTGCTCCTCGTCAAAGCTTCCTACCGCCTTGCGTTCTGATCTCACTCGGATTCGCCATCGCACGCCGGCGCCTCGCCGCGGAGTGGTTTCCATGCGGCGCGCGACGGCGCTCGGCGAGCTCGCCCGGTTGTTCCTGCGGCTGGGGGGAACGGCCTTCGGCGGGCCCGGGGCCCACATCGCGATGATGGAAGACGAAGTCGTCCGGCGTCGCAGCTGGCTCACGCACGACGAGTTCATTGATTATCTCGGCGTCACCAGCCTGATTCCCGGGCCCAATTCCACCGAAATGGCCATGCATGTCGGGTGGGTTCCGCGGGCCTCCCCGGGCTTTTGGTCGCCGGCCTGTCATTCATCCTGCCTGCGGCAGGCATGGTAGCTGCGATGGCCTGGGCTTACGTGCGCTTCGGCGTCGTTGCCGCGGCGGCTCCGCTGCTATACGGGATCAAGCCGGTGGTCATTGCGGTGGTGGTACGGGCGCTCTGGCGATTGGCGGGCAGGGCGGTCAAGTCGACTTGGTTGGGCCTTCTGGGCCTGGGCGCCGGCGGCGCCAGTCTGTTCGGACTCAATGAGCTGGCCATTCTGGCCGGGGCCGCCGTGATCGCGATGGCCGCACAGTCGCGACCTGACCGAAGGATGCTGGCATTGCTTCCCATTCCTCTGGGATTGGCGGGCGTTGGGACACCGTTCGGGCTGGGCAAGCTCTTTTTGATTTTTCTGAAAATCGGCGCCGTCCTCTTTGGCAGTGGCTATGTGTTGCTGGCGTTCCTGCGCGCGGACTTGGTCGACCGTCTCCATTGGATCACGAACCAGCAGCTGCTGGATGCAGTGGCCGTCGGGCAGGTGACTCCTGGGCCCCTGTTCACCACCGCCACCTTCATCGGCTACACCCTGGGTGGCTGGGTGGGCGCCGCTGCCGCAACCGTCGGCATTTTCACGCCTGCATTCGCGTATGCCGCCCTGAGCAACCGGGTCGTCCCACTCTTGCGCCGGTCGCTCGTAGCCGGGGCAGCACTGGACGGGATCAACGTTGCCTCCCTTGCCCTGATGGCGACGGTCACGCTGTATCTGGGTCGCACCGCGCTGGCCGACTGGCCGAGCATGGTCATCGCCAGTGTGAGTGCGCTCGTGCTGTTTCGCACTCGGCTGAATTCCGCGTGGCTGGTGCTGGGAGGCGCTGCAGCGGGTTACCTGATTTATGCCGTCCGCTAGCACGACGTTGCTTCCGCCGCGCATCCATCGTAGGTGCGACAATTACATCGGAGCCGGACATGACTACTCAGCATCACGCTGTCGTCCGCCGGGCCTTTGCCGCGCAAGCCGAGAACTGGGGATTCCTCTGGCAGGCAGAGACCGACCCGCTCCTCGCGTGGGTGGCCGAGACCCTCGGCGCTGACCTTGGCGAAGCGATGCTGGATGTCGCGGCCGGTACCGGATTACTGGGGCGGTTGCTCGCGTCCCGGATGCAGCGCGTCACGGCGCTGGACGTCAGCCCGGCCATGCTGCGAGAAGGCCGGCGTCAGGCCGCACGATGCGGCATCACGAACATCACGTTTAGATCAGGTGCTGCGGAAGCTATTCCGTATCGGGATGGCTGTTTCGACCTGGTGACCTGTCGGTTCGCCTTTCATCACGTCGTACGTCCCCAGGCATGCCTGCGCGAAATGCTGCGTGTGTGCAGGCTTGGCGGACGGCTGGTCCTCATCGACATGCTTGCCCCCGAAGATCCGGTCCTGGCGCATCGCTACAATTCCATGGAGCGGCTGCGTGATGCCTCGCACCTGCAGGCGCTGACTCCGCGTGAATGGAGGCAGCTGATCGACGAGGCAGGGCTGATACGGATCAGTGCGGAAGTGGCCGACGCAACGGTTGACCTAGAATCCTGGCTTGACTTCGGGCGTGCCGGCCTCGCTCAGAGGGGAAAAATCCGATCCGCCATTGAACGAGAGCTGGCGAGCGGGGACGCCACCGGACTTCGGCCGATGAGGGGGGAGGCGGGCCGCTTGGTCTTTCGTCAGTCTCACATTGCGTCGATTTGCCGGAAGGCGGAATAGAGCAGACGCACGAAGCGACCCTTGCGACATTCGGGATGTGGACGCCACGAATACCTCGGCGTTGTCTGCTGCAAGCAGCGATCCGGCCGTTCCGTGCCGGAGCTAGGGCGCGAACATCTCCGCGAGGTGCGCCAGCACGGTCTCGACGGTGGCGGACCTCAGGGCGCCCAGTCGGCGCACGAGCCGCTCGTGATCCACAGTGCGGAGCTGATCCAGCACCACGTGCCCCTTCTTCTGCTGGAACTGACATCCGACCCGGAACGGGTAAGGATGGCCACCGGTGGTCATGGGGGCCACGATCGCGGTCCGAAGGTGATGGTTAAGCTCGTCCGGCGACACGATCACGCAGGGGCGGGTCTTCCGAATCTCGCGGCCGAGCGTCGGGTCGAGGGCAACGAGATAGACCTCGCCGCGACTCGGTCCCCGCGCCGTTACCACGTCCACTCCGTCTTATCGAACCGGGTGGGTGTCGGGGCGTCGAGCTGATCCTCGTCCCGGTCCCGCGCGGCGGCGGCGTCGGCCCAGGTGGCGCGGGGCGCGGTGGCCGGCGTGATGATGATGCTTCCGGGTTCGGCAGAGACATCGACTTCCTCGGGGAGGCCGGCCTGCTCGAGGAGCAGCTTGGGGATCCGGACGCCCTGGGAGTTCCCGATCCGGACGATGCGGGTCTTCATCGAACCTCCTTGACTGTAGCTACAATGTAACTACGTCTTGGCCTGCCCGCAACCGAGCCGCCGAGAACGGCCTGATGCCGCTCGCACCAGCTACAAGCATTCTGGCCAGCATCAGCGAGCCGGAGGCGGACACGGCGCTCTGGAGATTGAACGGGCCACCGATGACGGCGATGATGTGCCAGGCGCTCACGTTCGACCCCTCTCCAGTCACCAGCCCTGCGGCAACGAGGGCAAAGGGAATGAGAGTCAGCAGCACCCCGCCTATCGCTCCTCACGCATCGAACCGGGCCAGCGAGAGTTCGCTGAAGCGCTGCCGGCGCCCATCCATGCTGAGCACAATCGAGAAAAACGCACCCGCGAAGAAGCCGGCGGACCACTGTGCAGTCCGCCGGCTCCCTCAACCCCCAGCGTCAGAGCGTTTCGAGAAATGCAATCAGCGCTTCCCGCTCAGCCTCGGTGAGGTGCAGCGGCGCAATGCCAAGCCGCTGTGCGGCCGGTGAGTTGCTGAACCGCTGGCTGTTGTAGAAGTCGACCACCGCCCGCAGAGTGGCCAGGCTGTTGTCATGGAAGAAGGGTGGACTCTTGGCCACACCGCGCAGCTGGGGTGTGTTGAATGCGGCGCCCCCCTGCGCGCAATCCGGCAAGGAGGGCTCGATCCGGCAGCGGCCCGGATCGTCAGCCGGTTCGTCCGGCCGCCGTGCCACGATGCCGTGGAACTGGTTGTCGGTCAAGAGCGGCGGCACATGGCAGCTGGTGCATGATGCTTTCCCGAAAAACAACTTGCGTCCCTCGCGTGCCCTGGCTGACAGGAGATCGAGGCCCACGCCCCCCGTTGCTGGCTCGGACATCGCCTCTTCGAACGCAACGATGGCGTCCAACTCCTCCGGAGTGGGTACCCGCTCGCCGGGCCGGTCCGCCGCGCCGTCCAGCAGGTGCAACAGCGCCGCCTCGGCCGCCTGCTCCTGGAGCGTGGCCGCCCGCCCGTCGGAGGTAAACGGGGCGGTGCGGCGAACATTGCGGATGGTGGGAATACCGCGGAAGACCGTCATCTGCGGGCTGAACAGGGAGGCGCCGCCCAGTGGATAGCGGATCATGCCGCGCGCGGCCATCTGGGGATCGACGTCCATGGCCCCCGCAAAGAAGGGGTCGTCCGGCGAAAGCCGGGCGATGTCCGCTGGCGTGAGGACGAGCGTCGGGGCGGGATGGCAGGTGCCGCAGGTGCGGCCATTGCCGCCGAAGGTCTCGTTGAAGAAGAGCTGGCGACCGCGCTCGACGAGAGCGGGGTGACCGCTCGCCGCCGAGAACGTTGCCGCGGATACGTCGGTCGGAGCAGGGCCGTCGCACGCGAATGAGCACACCGCGGCCATCACGACTGCCAACCGTACGCCCTGCTCGCGACCGCACAACCTGAACATGGGGCTACTCCGCGCGTCCGGGAGCGCCCGGCGCCGAGAACATTGAGAGGGCCGCATTGGCGCACCCGACCATCGGCAGGTTGCAGAAGGTGGCGAAGGTGCCCGTCTGCAGCGCCAGGTTGGCCGGATCGGTCTCGGCCGGGCCATGGTTCCGGACCACCACATGGACTTCCGCCCTGAATGGATTGTCCACGCCCGAGGCGTCACCAACCTGGAGGGACTTTCCTTCGATGTCATGACGGAGCAGGTGCGTCTGATGATAGACGGTGCTGCCGGTGGCCACGAAGCCACCGCCATTCACCAGGCTGCCCTGCGCCTCGCGAACCGCAAGGTCGGAGGGATCGCAGGCGTCAACGCATCCCTGAGGATTGTCGAAGATGCCCCACCAGATGCTGTACGCATAGCCCGGGGTCAGGCCGTCCACCGCGAGATCCGCCCAGAGTCCTTCAGCTGTCCGCGTCAGGGTCACCGTTCCTGAGATGCCTGAGCCGCCCACCGCGCTGAGGGGCAGTTCGGTCTCAATCACCGGCGCGGCAGCGCTGGCGAGCGACACCGGCCCGGCAAGAGCATTGGCTCCGCTGGGCGCCAGGGAGTCGCTACCAGTACAACCTGCGAGTTGGGTCATCGCCGCCAACAGGGCAAGCGGCAAGAGTTTGCTGCCCATCTTTGCACTCTCCTTGGAAAGGACTTGGAACTGCGTTAGCCGTCGTTGTCCCCTGTTAACGAGCAATGGCCGGTGGCGAGGACAACGGCGATGATGGGTGAAATGCGCATGGAGCAGCTCCGGCCTGGGAAGTGGGGCATCGTCGTCCCCCTGCATTCCATTACACCGAACCCGTCAAAGCGGGGCCACCCCGAAGCCCGGCGAGCTTCCATGCCTGCATCGGCGAGCTGCCGTTCAGCTCCCAGGCCGCCAAGCCGGGCTCGTGCCGTTGGCGATGATCCGCCCGCGCTGGCTTCCGTCGGTGGTGACCCACTCGATCGCATTGGCGGACGCGAACGCGATGATCTGTCCGTCCGGCGACCAAGTCGGATGCGCGTACCCGCTCGTCGTCGCCAGCCGCATCAGGCCCGAACCGTCCGCGCTCATCACCGCGAGTGCACCGGAGTCGCAGTAGCTCCAGGTTAAGGGGCAGGTCACGAGGGCGATCCGCCGGCCGTCCGGCGACCAGGCCGGCTGCAATTCGTCGAACGTCGGCTGCGGATCGTGGCTTCGGAGAACCGTGGCCTGGGTCCCGTCCGGAGACACCAGCCAGATGTCGAGCCAGAAGTCGACCAGGATCCAGTCGCTGCTGAAGGCGATGCGAGTGCCGTCGGGCGACCACGCCGGATGCAGGACTGATACGGTGGTGGTCAGGACGGTGATCGGGGCAGCGCCGTCGTCGTCGGCGCTCACCTTGCAGACGGCGCCCGCGTCGTGTGCCCCGCAGGAGAACGCCACCCACCGGTCGTCGGGCGACCACGTGGGACTTCTCCCTGCGCTCACCCGGCGAACCGGATTCGCCCCATCCGCGGTCATGACGTAGATCCCCCCTGCCTCACCGCCGCGCGAGAACGCAATCCGGCTGCCGTCGCGGGACCACGCCGGCTCGCTATCCGCGGGACCGGCGGACAACTGGACCAGGCCGGTCCCGTCGGCGTTGGCCCGGTAGATCTTCCCGTCGCGGCTGAAGGCAATCTCCCCCGCTTGGGGCGGCGGGATGTACTGTGTGCCCGGTTCCTGGATGTCTACCTGCTCCGTGACCGTCGCGGTGGCCCCGTGGGTGTCGGTGACGGTGAGTGTCACGGTGAATCGGCCGCCCGGCGCATCGTACGTATGGTACGGGCTCGGCGTGGTGCTGATGTGGCCGTCGCCGAAGTTCCAGGCCCGCGATACAACCGAATCCCCGGCATCTGGATCCGTGCTCTGATCCGTGAACAAGCACGCCAGGACAGTGCAGCTGACCGAAAAGGCCGCGGCCGGGGGGAGATCGGCCGGGGGGAGATCGGCCGGGGGGAGGCTGTCGGCGCTCACCGCCACCTGCCGGGAAAACGTCACTGCCGCGCCATCGTCGTCGGTTACGGCTACGGTCACCTTGAAATCCCCGCCCGGCGCGGCGTAGCTGTGTGTTGGGCTCGCGTCGGTGCTGGTTCTGCCGTCGCCGAAGTCCCAGGCATAGGTGGCGATGGTGCCGTCTTCGTCGGTGCTGACGTTCTCGAAAGCGCACTGGAGCTGCTCGCAGTGCGCCGTGAACGCGGCGACCGGCGGCGCGTTCGACTGTTCGGTGCCGGAGACCGGCGGCGCGTTCGACGGTTCGGTGCCGCCGCAGGCGGCGGTGGTCGCGACGGCCGTCATCATGGCGAAGGTGCGAATGCGGTTCATGGGTCGAGTCTCCTGATAGTTGCCCGTGCGCGCGGGCCTTCAGCGTCGCCAGCTCGGCGATTGCGCGTTGTTGATGAGGGTGACCTGCCGGCTCCCGTCGAGTGACACGTACTTGACCGACCGCTGGAAGCAGCCATCGCCCGGGGACTCGCAGCCGAAGAACGAGAAGGCGATGCCGCGCCCATCCGGGGACCAGGCCAGCGATCCCACATCCTCGCCGATGGTGATGGGACCGGCCGAGGCGAGGTCCTTCAGGAAGGCGCCGTCTGCAGCCATGACCGCGACCCGCACTTCCGTGTCACCCCGCGCGATGTTTCCGTGGACGAATGCGATCATGCTGCCGTCGGGCGACCAAGCTGGCTGGAAGGCAACCATGCCATTGGTCAGCCGAGTTGGACCGGCGCCGTCGGCGTTTACCGTGTAGATGTCCTTGAATCCACCACCGAGCCAGCTGACGAATGCGAGCTTGCGACCATCTGGCGACCAGGACGGTTGCTCACCGGTCGCGAGGCCCATCGTCGCCCCGTACTGCGGGATGATGAACTCGACGTAGCGGTTTCCGTCCGCCCAGCTTGTGTAGGCGATCGCCGAGCCGTCGGGAGACCACGCCGGCGAGAGGTTCGTCGGTCCCTGCGTGAGCCACGACACGTTCGCCCCGTCGGCGGTCATGACCCCGATCCTCGCGGCCTCGACCTCGCCTACGACTGCATCGCTGGAAAAGGCAATCCGGCTGCCATCGGGTGACCACGCCGGCTGACTCTCAAGGCCCGGGTAGCTCAACCGGTTGAATCCGCTGCCATCCGCGTTGACGACGGCGATGTCGAGGTAGGGGTCAGCCCATGAGATGAACGCGATCTTCCCCAGGAGATCGCCCGGCGGTGCCGCGGCGAACGCCCGGAATACCGCCAGGGCCCCGCCCGACACCGCAGCCACTTGCTGGACACCGGCCTCGGCGCCGAGCGTCCACGTCTCGCCGTGGCCCTGCCGGTGAATCGGTGAGGCCGGATCGCCATCGACGGTGCCGCCGCCGGCGATCACCGTGAACACGACCGGAACGCCCGCGACGGGATTGCCGAAGGCGTCGACCGCGGCGGCGACCAGCGGTTGCTCGAGGACCTGGCTGACACCAGCCAGCTGATTGTTGCCGCTCGAGGGCGTGATCTGCGCGACCGGCCCCGGGGCGGCCACCGCGGTGAAGACCACGTCGGTGTGGCCGCCTGCGCCCGCCGCCAGCGTCTGCGTGCCCGCTATGGGTCCCAGCGTCCAGTTCGCGAGGGTCGCCGATCCATCTTCGCCGGTCGTCACTGTACCGCCGTCCACGGTGCCGCCGCCGGTGGCCACCTTGAACGTGATGACGACACTGGCCAGCGGCCGGTCGCGCTCATCCGTGGCGCGCACCGATGGCGCCGGCTGAACCTCGGCGCCAACCGTGCCTGTGAGCGAGGTGGCCGTGACGGCCGTGACGCGGATCGCCGCCTCAGGCTGAGGCTCGGTGCTGCCATCACAGCCCTCGAGGCAGGCGGCGAGGACGGTAGCGAGGGCGACGGAAACGAGGCGTGACGGACGCATGGGCACCGCTCCGGGCTGGAAGGCATGCGCGGCGCTGATTAGTCTGGAGGCCGCGATCGCGATAGTGCGGGGCTGGACGGTGTGCCTCTTCGGCAGCATCATCGTCCCCTGCATCAGATCACACCGAACCCGCCAAAGAGGGGCCACTGAGGAAGGGAGGGACCGTGGACGATCGTGTCTCCACCCTGGTCGACGCCGTCGCGGCCGGCGACCGCGGGGCCCTGGATGCCCTGTTTCCGCTGGTCTACGAGGAGCTGAGCCGGTTGGCGCACCAGCAGCGCCGGCGGTGGGACGGTGACTTCACCCTGACCACCACCGCGCTGGTCCACGAGGCGTACCTGAAGCTGGCCGGCCAGCGGCAGCTGCCCGCGGGGAGCCGAGCCCACTTTCTCGCCATCGCCGCCCGGGCGATGCGACACATCCTGTGCAACTACGCGCGTGACCGCCGGCGCCAGAAGCGCGGTGGCGGCCGGCCGCACCTGCAGCTCGAAGAAGCGGATGCCGCGGATCGGGCGTCGATCGAGCTGTCAGACGATCAGGCGGACCGTCTGGCCGGGCTCGACGAGGTGCTGCGCCGTTTCGAGGGCATCGCTCCGCGGCAGTGCCAGGTGGTCGAGTGCCGCTTCTTCGGTGGGATGAGCGTCGAGGAAACCGCCGCCGCCCTCGACGTATCTCCCCGCAGCGTCAAGCGGGACTGGGCTTTCGCGCGAGCCTGGCTGCTCCGGGAATTGCAGCGTCCCGTGACCGGAGAAGATTGAGGGGACTTGCGTGCTGGCCCGTCAGGGGCGCCACGCCGTCGCGAAGACATTCTGAATCAGGGGAACGGGCTGGCTGAGCCTGCCGTCTGCCGGGACCCAGAAGCTGTTGTTTCCCCACCCGAAGGCGATTCTGCTGCCATCGGATGACCACGCCGGTGCGTACGTACCACCGACCGTCGTCAGCTGCACCAGGTTCGCCCCGGCCGCACTCACGGCGAATATGTCACACGTGTCTTCGTCGTGGCACTTCGTGAACGCGATCCGCTGACCGTCCGGCGACCAGCTCGGATGCCCCATGAACCGGTCGCTGTTCAGCGTCCTGACCCCCGACCCGTCCGCAGTCATCACCTTGAGGGAATCGAGGCTTGGACAGCCCGCGACGATCGCGATCTTCGTCCCGTCCGGCGACCACGCAGGTTCGACTTGTCCGCACGCCTCCGCCAGCAGGACCGGAGGCATCGCATCCCCGGCATTCAACACGTACACCCCACCGGGTCCCGCGACGGCGAGCCGCTCACCATCGGGCGACCAGGACGGCGCGTGGAATCCGGTGGCGCGGAGCGCGGCATTGGAGCCGTCGGCATTCATGAGCAAGAGATCGATGTCCTGGTCGTCCCAGTTGTAAATTGTCGCTGCGATCCGCTGGCCGTCCGGGGACCATGCCGCATCCACTGCGCCCTCAATCAACGGGGTCGTCTCGCCATCGACCAGACTGTTGAGCACGCCTGCACGGTCCACGAAGAGGAGATCCCGCCCGCGGCACGGGTCTCCGCACGCGAACGCCTGGAAGAGGGTGTCCTTCCCGGCGACCGAAGCCTTCACCACCTGGCCGCCCACGCCGCCGAGGGTCCAGACTCCCGAGCTCGCGACGCCCAGGGAATCCGTCCTCGAACTGTCGCCGAGGATCGCACCATTCCCCACGACGACCGCATACGTCACCGCCTCCCCGGGGACGGGATTTCGATATTTATCGGTCGCCTTCAGCTTCAACGGTGTCGGGAGCGGCGCCCCCGACCGCAGCGGTCTGATTGTCCCCCGCCACGATCGCGACAGTCACTGGTCGTCCCGGCTGCGCAACGGCGGTGAAGACCACATCGGCAACGCCATCAGCGCGGGCCGTGAGAGTCTGGGGCCCGGGCACGGTGCCGAGTGTCCATGTTCCTGGTGATGCGACGCCCGCCGTGTCGGTGCGCTGCGACGTGATTTCGATCGAACCGCCGCCCGATACGATGAACCGCACCTCCCGGCCAGGTGCCGGCGCACCGTCGCGGGTCGTGAGCCGCACCGTCGGGATGGAGTCGGATTTGGCTCCCACGATGCCGCTGAGACTCGTCGCGGAGTGCGCCTCCAGGCTGAGCCCATTTTCCACCGGCTCCTCAGGCTGCTGGGGCTCGACCGAGTCGCAGCTGACGAGCACCAGCATGATGCCGCAAACCTGCGCCACCGCCCGCCACGTCAGCCGGTCGTTTCTGCGCATACCCCCTCCAAGTGAGTTTCATGAGCGCCCGCCACTGGCACCCTCTTGAGGATTGTCGGCCGCCGCTGTAGCGTCGGACCAGTCCGTTCACCCCATAACACACCGAAACCCCTCAACCGGGGCCACCGATGGAGCCGACACGGGCGGAGCGAGTAGCGGCCCTGTTCGACCGGGCCCTTGACGTGCCGCGGCGGGAGCGCACGGCGTTCCTGGAGAGCGTGTGTGGCGACGACGACGAGCTGTGGCAGGAGCTGATCTCGCTGCTGGAGGCGCACGAGTCGGCCGACGAGTTCTTCGACCGTCTGGCGGAGGATGTGATTGCGCCCGCCACCGCGGCCGTTGTCGCACACGGTCGCTCCGACGTCCCGACGGAGCTTGCGTCGGCCCTCGAGGGTCGCTATCGCATCGAGCGGGAGCTTGGCGGTGGGTCCTTGAGCCGGGTGTTCCTGGCCCAGGAGCTTGGACTCGAGCGGAAAGTCGTGATCAAGGTGCTGCCGCCCGAGCTGGCCGCGACGGTGAGCGGCGAACGATTTCGCCGCGAGATCCAGCTGGCCGCCCAGCTGCAGCACCCGCACATCGTGCCACTGCTCAGCGCCGACGCGGGTGGCCGTCTGCTGTACTACGTCATGCCGTTCGTCGCGGGGGAGTCACTGCGCGAGCGGCTTCGGCGCGACGGCGCGCTCTCGATCGCCGATGCGTCAGGCATCTGGCGGGACCTGCTCGATGCGCTGGCGCACGCCCACGCCCGGGGCGTGGTCCATCGCGACGTCAAACCGGGCAACATCCTGCTGAGCGGCCGCAATGCCCTGATCGCTGATTTCGGCATCGCCCGCGCGATCGAGGCTGCCGGAGAGGCGGACGTCACCGTTCCAGGCCTCGCGATCGGCACGCCGGCCTACATGGCCCCCGAGCAGATTGACGGCAGCTCCGCGGTCGATCACCGCGTGGACCTCTACGCCTCGGCCCTGGTCATGTACGAGATGGTCGAGGGGCGACTGCCTTTCACCGGGGCCTCGCCGCGGGACGTGGCGCTGGCCCGTCTGACCCAGCCACCCCCTCCCATAACCCGGGCGGATTGCCCGCCCGAGCTCGCGGCCATCGTGCTCCACTGCCTCGCCCGGGATCCCGAAGGCCGTCCCGCGAGCGCCGACGCGGTGCTGGCCGCGCTCGATCAGACGTCCGGGCTGGCGGGTGCCGTCCCAGGCCGAAGGTCGTGGCGGCGCCTGACCACTGCGGGGCTCGCGGCGGTGTTGCTGGCGGCAACCGCGCTGGGAGCGCGATACCTGGGGTGGGATCGTAACGATGCCGCTGTCGACAGCAGGCCCGCCCCGTCCCTCGCCGTTCTACCTCTGGCCAATCTCAGCCCCGAAGCCGGCGACGCCGCCCTGGCCGACGGCATGACCGAGGAGCTGATTGCCGTCCTCAGCCAGGGCCGGACCCTGCGCGTTGTCTCGAGCACGTCGGTGCGCGCCCTCCAGAACCGGCAGCTCGAGGTGCGCCAGATCGCCGAAAGCCTGCGGGTATCACACGTGCTCGAGGGTGGGCTGCAGAAGGTCGGTTCGAAGCTGCGCATGCAGGTGCGCCTGGTGGATGCGCGGGACGGTTCCACCCGCTGGTCGGAAACGTACGACCGGGAGATGGGCGACATCTTTGCGATCGAGGATGACATCGCCCGCGCCGTCGCGGGTGAGCTCGATCTCCGGCTCGGCGGCGGCAGCAAGCCGCGGCCGTCTCATCCTGTCTCCACCTCCAGCGTCGTCGCCTACGAGTGGTATCTCCGCGGACGGGAGAATGCGCTGGTCCGCACGCACGAGGGCCTGCTCGAGGGCATCGGGTATCTCCAGCGCGCCATCGCCCTCGATTCCGGCTTCGCTGCCGCGCACGCCGCGCTGGTGTGGCTCTATATCAACCGGGCCGGGAGCATCCCCGGAGACCATCGGACCTGGTACCGTCGCGCGGAGGCCGAGGCACTCAAGGCCATCGCCCTCGACGACTCGCTGGCCGATGGCTACGCCGCCCTCGGGTGGGCCCGCATCTCCCTGGGACAGCCGGCAGCCGAGGCGGCACTCAACCGCGCAGTCAGCATCGATCCTGCGGCGCACCGGGCGTTCGAGGGACTGGCGCGCTTCTACATGCTCATGCGCCGTCCGGCCGAGCAGCTGGCCGCGGCCCGGCGTGGACTGGCGCTCGACCCCTTCTCGACCGCGGCCATTCGCGAGATGGCGCTCGCGCTCAGCACCAACGGCCGCTGTGACGAAGCACTGGCGCTGCTCCGGCCGCTCAAGGACCTGCACCCGCCCGCCGCCGTCGCCGGCGTCATCCGCGGGCAATGCTACGCCACGAAGCAGATGTGGCCGGAGGCGATCGCCGAGCTGCGCTGGGCCATGCGGACAGCCGATGCCCGGACCGCCCCCGGCCTCCTGGGCTACGTGCTCGCGCGGAGCGGCCGCCGTACTGAGGCGCAGGAGATGCTGTCGGACATGCTGGCAGGGCGTACGCAAAGTCACGGCGCCTTCGGCATCGCGCTCGTCTACGCCGGACTCCGGGACTACGACCGGGCGTTCGTCTGGCTCAGGAAGGCGGCGGCGGAAGGGTCGATCCGGGTCTACATCATGGATCCGCTCTTCCAGGATCTGCAGCGTGATCCGCGTTTCGAGGGAGTGGTAATGGCGGGCGGCGCTTCCTGAAAGACGGAGGAGTCAGAACCGGAACCGCGCCGCCACCTGCAGCTGGAACGCCGACTCGGCCGTGAGCGTCTCCCACGGCGTGAAGCCGGGATCGAAGCGGAAGACCGGTTGCGCATTGCCCGCGGCATCGGTGCTCTCGCCGACCTGCTCCAGGATGCGAGGCCGCGCCAGGCGATAGCGGCCCCATCCGTCGCTCAGCAGGTTGAGCAGGTTGAAGGCATCCAGCTCCAGCTCGAGCACCTGCCGGCCGACCGGAATGCCCTGCCTGACGGAGGCGATGGTCGTGTGGGTCCACGGCTCGCGGCAGCTGTTGCGCGCCAGGATCCGTCCGCGCTGGCGGCGCAGGCAGGGCGTGGCGTCGATGAACTGGTCAAATGCAGCGGCCTGCTGGGCGGCGCTGACCGTTTCGGGTGTGCCCGAGGCGTCCCGCGTGAAGGGCTGGAATCGAATTTCGTTGGTGTCGAGCGTGGCCTGCGGCACGTAGATCGGATCGTTGGCATTGGAGCCGTCCGCGTTCAGGTCGCCCCGCCGGCCAGCGCCGGTCGCGAGGTAGGTGAAGGGGCTCCCCGACTCTCCCACGTAGTAGAAGGCGAACTGGGTAGGCCAGCGCGTTCGCTGCACGGTCCAGGTGAGCGCCGCGACGATGCGATGCGGCAGATCATTGAGCGAGATGCCGAGGGTCGAATCGTCGTGCCGCCCGGAGACGGCTCGTGCGTCGGCCCACATCGCGATTCCCGTTGAATTCACCCGGCTGGGCGACTGCACGTCACGAGTCCGCGACCAGGTGTACGACAGACTGGCGCCGAGCCCATCGGCAAGGTCACGCTCGATCCTGCCCGCCAGCTGATACGAGTAGTTCCTCGACGTATTCCGGAGCTCGATGACCTCCGAGTAGTTCGAGCGCAGCGCGGGCGTCGCGATGCCGAGCGGATCGATCGTACCGTAGAGCACACGGCCGAAGCGATCCACCGACTGGGGGCCCTGGAGATTGAGGTTCACCCACATGAAATCAGAGAGGTACCGGTTCACCAGCAGGTCCGCGCTCGCCAGCAGGCTGCCGGGAAGCTCCCGCTCGTATCCGAGCGACGTGCGGAGCGTCCGCGCCATCCGGAGGCCGGGATCGAGCAGGTCGACGTCGCCGAAGGGGCGCGCTGACAGCGGGTCACCCGTGGCGCACTGCTCGGGCGCCGCCTCGTAATTCGGCACGAAGGCCGGCGGCAGGCCCGCGTCGGTCGGGCGAAGGCCGCAGGACAGGACGCCGATTCCTTCGCCGTGATTCGAAAGGGCGGGCACGTACCAGGCGAGCGGGGGCCGCCCCGTGAAGATCCCGATGCCGCCGCGGACACGCTCGCGCCGCGCCGCCGAACCGTCCCAGGTGAATCCGAGCCGCGGGGAGAGCTCCATCCGCCGGCGCGGCATCTGATCGGTACGCCGGCCGAAGATGGAGTCAATCGAGGGGTTATATGGTGCGTGCCCCTCGACCGCGAGCAGCTCGGCGCGAAGGCCGGTCGTGAGCGCGAGCCGCTCGCCCAGACGCCACTCGTCGCCCAGGTAGGCGGTGTACTGGCCGCCTCGAAGCGGCCGGCTCTCGCTGCCGAAGTCCTTGCGCAGCTCGAATCGGACGGGCGTACCGGCCTCGAGCGCATCCAGACTGGCGAAGGTCCATGTGCCGTAGCCATTGAGGACGCCGCCGCGCAGGACCCGAAACCGCTCCATCTGCACGCCGGCCACGAGCGCATGGTTCCCCGCCCACGGAAGACTGAGCTCGTCCCTCACGGTGAAGGAGCGTCCCCTGCCGAAGGGCCCCTGCGCCTGCTGCGCGCTGCCGGCGACGGCCACCACGTCGCCTCCCTCAGTTCCGGGGAGCGCGACCCGCACGAGCGGCTGCCGAACGTCCGGCACCTGATTGGTGTGATCCCAGCTCAGTGAGGCGAGCAGCTCGTTGTGACCGCCCCGCTCCCGCCGGAGGTCGGTATGCACCTGTACTGCGGCAACATCGACGCCGAGGTCAGTCGTGAACCGGTAGCTCGACAAAGCGAACGTATCCGTTGCGGCGCGCGAAAACTTCTGGCTGCGAGAGTGGGCGGAGGTGACGAACGCCGTGACTCGGCTGTTCCACGTCGGGAGCCAGGCATCCACGCGGCCAAAGAGATTGACGAGCGGCGTTCCGTTCTCCAGGTACGCGGCCGACCCCGGGGTCAATCCGTACCGGTCCTGCAGGATGCTCTGCAGTCTCGCCACATCGGCATCACTCACCGGGACGGCTGGCCGCAGTCCCGCTGGCTGGCCCACATAAGATCCGGCGGCCGGCTCCGAGAGACGCTGGAACTCGGACGCAACGAAGAGTTGCACGCGATCCCTCACGATGGGGCCGCCGAGCGAAAAGCCCGCCTGGAGCCGGTCGTAGGGACTCGGGGCTGCGTCGATGCCGTCGCGTGTCAGCTGGTCGTTGCGCCAGTAGGCGAAGGCGGAACCGCGCAGGTCATTGGTGCCTGACTGGGTGACCGTATTGACCAGGGCGCCCGCGAAGCTTCCGTAGCGCACGTCGTACGGCGCCACGAGCACCTGATACTCCTTCACCGCATCGAGCGGAATCGACTTCCCGACGTTCGACGCCGCGGAGACACCCCCGTTCACGAACCGCTCACTGGCGCCGTTGATGAGAAAGCTGTTGAACCGGAAATTGGCCCCGCCGCCCGACACACCGGTCCGCCCGCCGCCGACCTTGGTAGACACGTAGGGCGCGAGGGCGACGAAGTCCTGGAAGTTCCGGTTCAGGGTGGGCAGTCGCCGCACCAGGGCTTCAGGGATCGTGGTGCCCGGACCGCCTCCGAGCGTCGATGCCGTGTCCCGCACCTCGATTGCCGGGAGCTCGACGACAGCCGGCTCGAGCACGAAGGCGATGCTGAGCGGCTCGCCCAGTGTCAGGTGCAGGGGGGCGCTCTGCTCGGGCCGAAATCCGATCTGCCGCACCTCGACGACGTACGGACCACCGGGCTCGAGCCCCTGGACCAGGAAGCGGCCGCCCACGACCTGGGCATGGACGACGAATCCGGTGGCAGTATTGATTACACGGACGCTTGCGCCGTCGAGGTCCTGACCAGCGGGGCCCTGTACACTGCCGCGTATCCCGCCGGTCGTCAGTCCCTGTGCCGACGCGGATGATACGAGAGGAATGAACGAGAGCAGGAACAGCGCGGCCATCGCCGAGAATCTCATCTGACCATAGCCCATCGACGCTCCGCGCATCCACCTGATGGAGGCGCCGCAGCGGCGGACCGACCGCTGCGGCGCCAGTTCGTGCGGGACATCCGAAGCGGAGCCACGCTGCTCACCCCGCTCTTCCAAGCCTGCGACATCAGCCGGAAGATCGGCGACAAATGGCGCATCCAGTCTGAAGCGCGCCAGTATCATCTCACTCGGGGCCCATTCAGGCTGCTGCGCTGCCATGGGGTCGCACCTCCGCCGCTCCAGTCAGTCCGTCGCCCGGCAACATGCCTTCCGCGACCCGCGTCGCCTCACGGTGAATCACATGAAAGAGCTGCGGAACACTAAACCAGGACACCATGGTGTCGCCCGCCGTCCATGTATCAAGTGCGCGATGGGCGTAGGTTGCGGGCCGACGTTCTGGATGCGGCGGCCATGTCACCGACAACGTAGGGGCGGAGTTGGTCGCGCGCCAGAACGGCCGGCCGGCCCAGCAGCTTCAGCCCCGGGTCAGGTGGCCGCTCATGTTGCGCTCGCGCCGGCGCTCGGGTCGCACCGAGCACACCCTTTCGCACGAAGCGGCGGTCGTCGACCTGGCGCAATAGTCTGGCGCAGTTCAACGCGCCCCGGTCCGACGCACGGCGGACAGGATGCCGCGCTTCGCCCTGGCAAGGGCCGCCCGCGCCGCATGATCAGCCGCCGCATTGTCCAGCGGCTCCCCGGTGATGAGCAGGCTCCCCCGGCGCAACGCGCGAGCTCAAGGGCAAGACCCGGTATTTCTGCAGTCAGGGGTGTGCCATTGCGTTCGAGGAGCATCCGCATCAGCATGGAGCTGAGCCATGAGCGCATCACTGATCACCCTGTCTCAGGAGCAGCAAGCATGGTCTGCCGTATCTGGCACGGCGTCGCGACCCCGGAACTCGCAGACGCCTACGAAGCGATTGTGCGGGGCCAAGTGATACCCGGTATCGAGGCGATGCAGATCCCGGGGTTTCGTCACATCGACCTGCTGCGCCGGGAGCGGGCAGACGACGTGGAATTCATGACGATCATGTGGTTGGACGACCTGGATGCGATCCGGGCATTTGTGGGCGAGGACTACGCGGTGAGCCACGTGCCGCCGGCAGCGCGTGCAGTGCTCAAGCAGTTCGACGAGCGAGCGACCCATTTCACGGTGCTTGATCGGAGGCCGCAGCCGCCCGCGATGACCTGACCTTCCCGTGCTGTCCGGGTATCTCTTTGAATCCATGCATCCTGTCTGTCGCCGGTTGCGGTGCTGTCACCTGGGAGGAATCCAGCGAGCATGAGTGCAACCCGCCTCGGCCTGCGCCAGAACGCAGCCCAGTTCTCGCTGCTGGTACTGGTGAACATGTTCGTCGGCGGGATGGTCGGCATGGAGCGCAGTATCCTGCCCGCCCTCGCCGAGCAGGAGTTCCACCTGGCGGCCCGTACCGCCATCCTGTCGTTCATCGTAGTCTTCGGTATCACGAAGGCACTCACCAATTACTTCGCTGGCCGCTTCGCGGATCGCTACGGCCGCCGGATCATCCTGGTGGTCGGCTGGCTGGTGGCGGCCCCGGTGCCGTTCGCCCTGATGTGGGCACCCTCGTGGTCGTGGATCCTCGCCGCCAACGTGGCGCTGGGGGTGAGCCAGGGACTCACCTGGTCCATGACGGTCATCATGAAGGTCGACCTCGCCGGTCCATCCCGGCGGGGACTGGCCATGGGGCTCAACGAGTTTGCCGGCTACTTCGCGGTGGGACTTGCGGCGCTCGGCACTGGCTACATCGCAGCACGCCATGGTCTCCGGCCAGAGCCCTTCTATCTCGGCGTCGCATTCGTCGCCGCCGGACTTGGCCTTTCCGTATTGCTGGTTCGCGAGACCAGGCATCACGCCGCTGCCGAATCGCGCCTGGTCGGTGATCTCGAAACGGCATCCATTCCCACGCCGCGCGACGTATTCTGGAGGACGTCGTTGCTCGATCGGAACCTCTCGAGCATCAGCCAGGCAGGGCTGGTCAACAACCTCAATGACGGCATGGCCTGGGGTCTCTTTCCCCTCATCTTTGCCTCCGCCGGCATGTCGCTCGAGCAGATCGGCACGCTGGCCGCCATCTACCCCGCGGTGTGGGGCATCGGCCAGCTCGTTACCGGCGCCTGGTCGGATCGTATCGGCCGGAAGGGCTTGATCGTTGCCGGAATGTGGGTACAGGCCGCGGGAATCGGAGTCATCGCGCTCGCACGAAGTTTCCTCGGGTTTGCAGCGGGCGCGGTGCTGCTGGGCTGCGGGACGGCGATGGTCTACCCGACGCTGCTGGCGGCCATCGGTGATGTCGCCCATCCCGCCTGGCGCGCGTCGTCGGTGGGGGTGTACCGGCTCTGGCGTGACCTGGGCTATGCGGTGGGGGCAGTTCTGGCCGGTACGATGGCGGATCTGTACGGCCTCGCGACGGCGACATGGACCATCGGGGCGCTGACGTTCGCTTCCGGCGTTGTCGTCGTCCTGCGCATGCGCGAGACGCACGCGGGCCGGTACCGGGACACGCTGCCGCCCTCGGCGAGGATGATCATGGAGGACTGACGCGGCGCCGGCATCTGCTCACTCCACTTCCAGTGCCCGCCACATATACCAGCTTGCCATGCTGCGGTAGGGCCGCCAGCACTCGCCGTGCGCGAGCAGCGTCTTCGGCTTGGGAAGTTTCCGGAGGCCGTACGTCGCCGCGAAGCCCTT
This sequence comes from uncultured Gemmatimonadales bacterium, assembly GCA_963798915.1. GTDB lineage: Bacteria > Gemmatimonadota > Gemmatimonadetes > Gemmatimonadales > GWC2-71-9 > CAMLHP01. The sequence goes on from CAWCVB010000014.1 coordinate 104,138, forward strand.
CTGCACGCCGAGGTCTCCGCAGGGCAGCACGTCGGGCCGGCCCAGCCGGAACATCAGCAGCATCTCCACCGTCCACACGCCGATGCCGCGCACGGCTGTCAGCCGCTCGATGAGTTCTTCGTCGGGCATGCGGCGCGCACGCGCCAGCTTGGGCACGGTACCGTCGAGGACCTTGGCGGAGAGGTCCCGCAAGGCCAGCACCTTGTTGCGTGAGAGGCCGGCGCTTCGCAACGGCGCATCCTCGGTCTCGAGCACGGCCTGCGGGGCGGGGAAGCGCCGTGGCCGATACAACTTGACGAACCGGCCGAAGATCGTCGCCGCTGCCTTGCCCGACAGCTGCTGGTAGACGATCGATTCGGCGAGGGCGTGATAGATGCTCTGGGTCTTGACCGGCGTCAGCGCAAAGGGAACCGAGCGCCGCATCAGCGCCGCGAGCACAGGATCCTGGCGCGCCAGGTGTCGCCGCGCGGCGCGGGGATCGTACTCGAGTGCACCGCTGCCAACGCGGCGACTCCGGTCTCCGGGGACAAAAGCAGGCATGGGTGTTCCGGTTGTGGGTTGCAGATCGAGGGTCGCGGGTCGAGGGTCACGGGTCGCGGGTCGACCAAGCCTGCCCTCATGTCGTTCCGTGAACTTCCGCGTTCGCGGGGATGACGGGGATCCATGAGCGGTCGCGCGTGGTGAATCGTCATGCCCGACGCCCTCATGGACCCCCGCTTTCGCGGCGGTGACGATCCGGCGAGCGTTCGGCCCGCCCATCCCGCCCATCCCGCCCATCCCGCCCATCCCGCCCTATCTTCCACCCATGACACCCGACGAATTTCGCGCGCACGCGCACCAGCTGGTGGACTGGATGGCCGACTATCTTCGCGACGTCGGCTCGCTTCCGGTCACGCCCGATGTCCAGCCCGGCCAGATTCGTTCGTTGCTGCCGTCGGCGCCGCCGGAGCAGGGGGAGGCCTTCGCCCGGATCTTCCAGGATTTTCAGCACCTGATCGTACCCGGAATGACGCACTGGAACCATCCCGGCTGGTTTGCCTACTTCCCGGCCAACAGCAGTCCGCCCAGCATCCTCGCGGAAATGTTGACGGCCACCTTGGGCGCGCAGTGCATGTCCTGGAGCACCTCGCCAGCTGCGACGGAGCTGGAGCAGGTGACGCTGGACTGGCTCCGCCAGCTCTGTGGGTTGCCCGAGACCTTCACCGGCGTCATCCAGGACACCGCCTCCACCGCCACCCTCGTTGCGATCATCTCGGCCCGGGAGCGCGCCCGCGCGCGGGCGGGCAACGCGCCGTTCACCGTGTATGCCTCGGGCGAGGCCCATTCATCGGTGGCGAAGTCGGTGCGGCTCGCCGGGCTGGGGGACGAGGCGCTCCGGCAGGTACCAGTGGACGCTGCGTTCGCCATGGATCCGGCCGCGCTTCAGGCCATGATTCGCGACGACCGATCGCGCGGGCTGGAGCCAGCCTGCATAGTTGCCACAGTGGGCACGACCTCCTCCACGGCGGTGGATCCGCTGACGGCCATCGGCGCCGTCGCCGAGGCTGAGGGGATCTGGTTGCATGTGGACGCGGCGTACGCCGGGAGCGCCGCGCTGCTGCCGGAATGCCGGCCGTACTTTGCCGGGCTCGAGCGTGCCGACAGCTATGTCTTCAATCCTCACAAGTGGCTGCTGGTGAACTTTGACTGCAGCGCCTACTACGTGCGAGACGTCCCGGCCCTGCTCCAGGCCTGCAGCATTTCGCCCGAGTACCTTCGCACCGCCTACGATGCCGAGGTCGTAAACTATCGCGACTGGGGCATCCAGCTTGGCCGGCGCTTCCGAGCGCTCAAGCTCTGGTTCATGCTCCGCAGCTATGGCGCCGACGGCGTGCGCGACATGCTGCGGCGACATCTTGGGATGGCGCGCCGGTTCCGCGAGTGGCTCGAGCAGGAACCCGCCTTCGAGGTCATGGCGCCATCCCCCTTCGGACTGGTGTGCTTCCGGCATCGTCCGCCTGGGCTGGAAGACGGCCCCGCGCTCGATCACCACAATGAACGGCTGCTCACCCGCATCAACGCCGCCCGCCAGGTCCACCTCACCCATACCCGGCTGGCCGGCAATTTTGCAATCCGCATGGCCATCGGTCAGTGGCAGACCGGGGATCGCGACGTTGCCCTGGCCTGGCAGCTCATTACCGAAGCTGCATCGACGGCTTGACGGCAGGCATGGGACCGGGATCGTCCAGCAGCGGTGCGAGGTAGCGCCCCGTCGGGGAGGATGGCTCCGCTGCGATCTGTTCCGGCGGCCCCTGCACCACGACCCGGCCGCCATGCTTCCCTGCGCCCGGTCCCATCTCGATGACCCAGTCGGCCCGCTTGATCACGTCCAGGTGGTGTTCGATGACCACCACGGTATGCCCCGCGTCCACCAGCCGGTCCAGCACCTGGAGAAGCACCCGCACGTCGTCGAGATGAAGCCCGGTGGTGGGCTCATCCATCAGGTAGAGCTTGCGGCCGCTTCGGCGGCCCGCCGTGATCAGTTCCCGCGCGATCTTGAGCCGCTGAGCCTCGCCGCCCGAGAGGGTGGTCGCCGGCTGGCCCAGCCGCAGGTAGCCAAGGCCAACCTGCTGCAGCTGCCAGAGCGCTGCGCCCAGCCTGGGCTGGTGGCGGAACCGGGTGATGGCTTCGGTGACGCTCCACTGCAGGACGTCATGGATCGAATGTCCATGGATCTTCACGTCCAGCACTTCCCGCTGGTAGCGCGTGGCGCCGCAGACTTCGCACGGGACATAGACGTCGGCCAGGAAGACCATCTCGACCTGAACATGTCCAGCTCCCTCGCACGCCTCGCAGCGCCCGCCGGCCAGGTTGAACGAGAAGGTGGAGGCGGTGTAACCCCGTTGGCGTGCCAGCGGCTGCGCCGCGAACAGCTCCCGGATCTCGTCGAATGCCTTGATGTAGGTGACCGGGTTTGAACGAGGCGTGCGCCCGATGGGAGACTGGTCGATCAGCAGCACGTCGCTCAGTGTCTCCCACCCGGACAGCTCGCGCACTGCGCCGATCTCCTCGCCCAGGTGCTGCTTGGCCGACGAGCCGCCGTGGAGCCGCTTTTCCAGCTGGCGGTAGAGAATGTCATGCACCAGCGTGCTCTTGCCGGAGCCCGAGACGCCGGTGACGGCGGTCAGCGTGGCAAGCGGGATGTCCATGTCCACATTGTCGAGCGTGTGGAGCGTTGCTCCGCGCAGCTTCAGCCAGGCCGGCCCGGTCTCACGCCGGGCGCTGGGCACGGCAATGCGCTTCCGACCAGTGAGATAGTCGCCAGTGAGGGACGCATTGGCATCCCCCAGCGATCCGGCATGCACCACCTCGCCGCCATGCTCGCCCGCGCCCGGCCCGAGTTCGAGGATGTAATCGGCCTGGGAGATCACGGCGGGATCATGCTCCACGACCAGCACGGTGTTGCCGAGATCCCGAAGGCGGCGCAGCACGGCAAGGAGTCGCTCCGTGTCGCGGGGATGCAGGCCGATGCTGGGTTCGTCCAGAACGTAGAGCGTGTCCACCAGCCGGGCTCCCAGTGCATTCGCCAGGGAAATGCGCTGCGCCTCGCCCCCCGACAAGGTGCGGGCCTGCCGGTCCAGGGTGAGGTACCCGAGTCCCACGTCGCGCAGGAACGATATTCGGGCCGACACCTGCTCCAGCACCAGGTCGGCAACGGTGCGGTCGCGGGGCCCGAGTTCCAGGCCGGCGAACCAGTCCGCCGTCTCGTCCAGCGAAAGTGCCGCGATTTCGCCGATATGGCGGCCAGCCACCTTGACAGCCCGGGCGTCGTCGTTGAGGCGCGTGCCACCGCACGCCGAGCAGGGCTCGGCCAGCTGATACTGCCGCAGGAAGACCCGGATGTACTGCTTGTATCGCTTTTCTTCGAGCCCCTCGAGGAAAGGGAAGATGCCGATGTACTTGCCCTTCCGGCCATGGAGCAATTCCTGGCGCACGCTTGCCTTGAGCCGGCGCCAAGGCGCGTCGGGATCGGCCCCAAGCGCCTTGGCGCGCTCGACCACGAGGCGACGCCGGGCCTCGTAGCGCGGCTTGGTCCAGGGGTCAATGGCACCGTCGCGAACGCTGCGCTCTGGATCGGGGACGATGAGCCGTTCATCGTATTCCAGCGTGGCGCCAAAGCCGTTGCACGTGGCGCAGGCACCGCGTGGATTGTTGAATGAAAAGAGCGACGGCGTGATGGAAGCCGCTGGCGTGTCGCAACTGCTGCAGGCAAGAAACTCGGTGAAGCGCAGCTGGCGCCCGTCGTCCAGCACGGCAATCGCAATCCCCTCGCCTTCGGCGAAGGCGGTGGAGATGGCCTCGTGCAATCGCCCGGCGCTGGTGTCCGTGACGCTCAGCCGGTCCACCATGACGAGCAGCCCAGCATCCGCCGCGAGGTCGGTGCCGGCCGCGAGGTCCTCGAGATGCCGCGACTCGCCATGATGCAGCACGCGGACGAATCCCATGGCCCGCAGGTTTTCCACGATGGCATCGTGACTATGGCGCGCCGAGGCGGGCAGGGGAAACGTCACCACGACGCGGGCGGCGCCGGAGGACAGAATGTCGGCGACCGCGATTTCCGGCGTCTCGCGCCGGACCGGCGCGCCACAATGGCGGCAGAAAGGTTGCCCGATCCTGGCCCAGAGGAGGCGGAGGAAATCATAAATCTCGGTCGCCGTCCCCACCGTGGAGCGGCTGGAGACGGCGGGATTCCGCTGCTCGATGGCAACCGCGGGCGCCAGCCCGTCGATCCGATCGACGTCCGGCTTGGGCATGCGCTCGAGAAACTGCTTGGCGTACGTGGAAAGCGACTCAATGTAGCGCCGCTGGCCTTCCGCGTAGATGGTGTCGAAGGCGAGCGAGGACTTGCCTGAGCCTGAGGGGCCGGTGATCACCACGAGCGAGCGGTGGGGCAGCTCGACGGAGATCCCCTTCAGGTTGTGCTGGCGGGCGTTCACCACGCGAATCATCGACACAGCGGAAGAATAGCCAGCGGCCCTGCTTCGGGAAAGTTTCGGGTAGTGAGCGTCTGTCCGAGCTTCCGTTCCGCCGTTAAACTTCCCGGCTTCATGGCCAAACTTCTTACTCCGAAGGTCCTGGTCCGCGGCTTCGAGATCTTCGTGCTCGCGTCCCTGGTCGGTTTCGGGCTCACCCTGTGGTACGGCAACAACCTCGGCGCATTCGCCACCGGGTTGCGCAATGTCCACTGGGCGTGGCTGCTCGTTGGCCTGGGCCTGGCTTCCATGGACTGGATCGGTGGCGGGCTCCGGCTCTGGGTCGTGGCCCGCCAGCTCATGCCCAATCCATCCCTGAAGGGCATGGTCCTGGCCGGGGGGATGAGCGCCTGGGCGGCGTACATCACGCCGCTGCAGTCGGGTGCCTTCCCGATGATGATGTACACCATGCGCCGCTACGGCATCCCATTGCCGGTGGCCGCCACCTGCGCCCTGATGGGCTTTGTCGGCACGGTCGGCTTCTTTGCGATTGCCGGGCCGCTGGCGCTGCTGGCCGGTGCCGGCAAGGCGCTGGGCACTCAGGGCAATGTGCTGGGGCTGTCGCTCTACGACCTCTTTCTTGGCAGCCTTACCGTGTTCGCCGGACTGGGGGCGCTGCTGGTGCTGGTGATGATCTTCCCGCGGCTCGTCCGGAATCTGCTCGACCGGCTGGCGGGATGGCTGGGCCGGCGGAGCACCCGGTTTGCCTCGCGGGTGGAGGGCGTGCGCCAGGGCCTGGACGAAGCCCATGGTCATCTGGTCAAGCTCAACAGTCCACGCGGATGGCTGTCGGTGTTTCTCTGCATCGTGCTTTCGGGCCCTTCGCACTCCAACAAGCTGCTCGCTGGCTATGCCACGCTCCGGGCCCTCGGGATCCACACCAACTTTGTCGACGTCCTGCTTCTCCAGACCTTCATTGCCTTCCTGCTCTACTTCGCTCCGACACCCGGGGCCTCCGGAATCGCGGAAGTGATGTCCGCGGCCGTGATGTCGGTGTATGTGGCCAAGGCGCTGACGCCGCTGTATACGTTGCTCTGGCGGCTCATCCTCAGCTGGTACACGGTCGGCTTCGGGTTTGTGGTGTTTGCCCGCTGGGTGCGCCAGGGACTCCGGAGTTTCGGTGTGGCGCACGGTGACAACGGACCGCCCGAGCCGCAGGCGGCGCCCTCATGAGCCAGCTCGAGGAGCCGCTCGGCCGGGCCTATGATGCTCGGCTCTTCCGCCGCCTCATCGGCTACCTGCGACCCCACCTGCGACTGGCCTCCGGCGCACTGGTGCTGCTGCTGGTGAGCGCCGGCCTCGCACTGGTCGGTCCGCGGCTGACGCAGTACGCGCTGGATGTCGCCATCCCGGCACGCAATGTCGGCCTGCTCGGGAATCTTGCGATTCTCTACCTGCTGGCCCTGCTGCTCGACTTTCTGGCGGACTATGGGCAGACCCTCCTCACGACGCTGATCGGGCAGCGGGTCATGCTGGATCTCCGCACCAGGATCTTTGCGCACCTCCAGCGCTTGTCGGCCAGTTTCTTCGACCGGAATCCGGTGGGCCGGTTGATGACCCGGGTCACCAGCGATGTGGAGACCCTCAACGAGCTGTTCTCGTCGGGACTGGTCACGGTCTTCGGGGACATTTTCACCTTGCTGGCCATCATGGGCATGATGCTGCTGATGAACTGGCGCCTGGCCCTGGTGGCGTTCAGCGTGATCCCGCTCGTGTGGCTCACTGCGTCCGTCTTCCGGAAGCATGTCCGGGAGGCCTTCCGCGACATTCGGATCCGGCTGGCCCGGCTGAACGCCTACCTGCAGGAACAGCTTTCGGGCATGCGCATCGTCCAATTGTTCCGGCGCGAGCCGGCCTCCTACGATGAATTCGATCGGCTGAATCGCTCGCATCTCGACGCGCACCTGCGCTCGATCCGGGTCTACGCGGTGTTCTTTCCCGTGGTGGAGTTTCTCTCGTCGCTGGCGCTGGCACTCCTCCTCTGGTACGGTGGTTTGCGCGCCCTTGGAGGCACCCTCACGGTCGGGGTACTGGCCGCGTTCATTCAGCTGACCCGTCGCTTCTTCCAGCCGCTTCAGGACATCTCCGAGAAGGTGAACCTGCTGCAAGGGGCGATGGCCTCGAGTGAGCGGATCTTCCAGCTGCTCGACGAACCCGTCACTGTCGATGAGGCGGCGCACCCGCACTCGCTGCCGAGCCCGGTTCGCGGCGAGGTCCGGTTCGAGGACGTCTGGTTCCGGTATTCCGACGACGGGCCCTGGGTGCTCAAGGGTGTCAGCTTTGTGGCCGCGCCTGGTCGTACCTTGGCGATCGTCGGGCATACCGGAGCCGGAAAGACAACGGTGATCAGTCTCCTGCTGCGGTTCTACGAGCCGACCCGGGGGCGCATCACCGTGGACGGTCTGGACATCCGGGACATTTCGACGCACGATCTCCGGGGGCTGATCGGGTTCGTACAGCAGGATCTCTTCCTGTTTTCGGGCGACCTGCTGCGGAACCTGGTGCTCGACGCCCCGGTCTCCGAGGCCGAGGCGGAGGCAGCAGCCGAACGGGTGGGGGCGGACCGGTTCATTCGGCGCCTGCCGATGGGGTACCGCCACCAGCTCGCCGAGCGGGGCCGCAACCTCAGCATGGGTGAGCGGCAATTGCTCAGCTTTGCGCGGGCCCTGGCCCGGAACCCTCGCATTCTCGTGCTGGATGAAGCCACCAGCTCGGTGGACGCAGAGTCCGAGGCGCAGATCCAGCAGGCCATTGCCGAGCTCATGGAGGGACGGACGGCAATTGTGGTCGCCCACCGCCTCAGCACTATTCTTCACGCCGACGAGATCCTGGTCTTTCACCACGGAGAGATCCGTGAGCGGGGAAGCCACCAGGCGCTGCTGGAGCAGCGGGGACTCTACCAGCGGCTCTACCTGCTCCAGGTCCGTGGGGCCGAGGACCGGCGAAGTGCCTGATCGGATGCTTGCGCGGCCAATTCGCGGCCAAGTACGTTTGGGCAGCTCTCAATCATGTGGATGGGCGGCCCTCGGATGATCCAGCTTGATGTCGGTGGACGGCGCTACGGCGTCGCTGCCGGTGAAATGATTATTGGCTCGGGTGATGCGGTGGCCATCCCGCTCTATGAGACGGGTGTGTCCAGCCACCACGCGATCGTGCAGGGCTGGGCCGACGGGTCAGCGGCCGTCCGGGCGGTTGATGGCGCTGAGGTGACGGTCAATGGCATTCGGCTGGGCGCCGATCCCACACCACTCCTCCATGGGGACAAGGTCGTGATCGGCAGACAGGAGATTCTCGTCGTGGATGAAGCGTTGTCGGGACGCACGCGGATCGGACCGGCTCTGGCCGGGCCGGCGTCGGTGCCTGAGGATGGCGCTCGGGTTGTGTGCCTGACCGACGGCCGCGAGTACCGGATCGGCAGCCGGCCGCTCGTGTTCGGTCGCGAGGCCGGCGCCGACATCGTGGTACCGGGTGACAATGTGTCGCGGCGGCACGCCGAGCTCCATCGCGACCCGGCCGGGTTTCTCCTGCTGGACGCCAGCGCCAACGGCGTCCTGGTCAACGGTGAGCGAGTCTCCGGCGAGGTCCGGCTCAAGGGTGGGGACCTGATCCGCATCGGCAATGAGGAATTCCGCTTCCACGCCGGCCAGGCGCCCCCGGCCGGCGCCCACCAGCGGCTGAGCGATACCATGTTCGGCATGGCGGCGTTCCGGCCGCCGGTGGCTGAGCCCGAGGCTCGAGCGGCCGTGCCGCTCGCCGCTGTACTTTTCCGGTCCGGTCCGACCAAGGGAGAGCGGGTGCTCCTGTCGGTCCCGGTGATCAACGTGGGCCGGGCCGATTACAATGATCTCGTGCTGGCCGATGCGAGCGTCAGTACCATGCATGCCAAGATCCAGCGCCGGGGCGGCATCTGGATCCTGGCGGACCTGGGTTCCACCAACGGGACGTTCATGGAGGGCGAACCGGTGGTGGGCGAAGTCGCGCTCGCGCCGGGGGCCACTATCCGTTTCGGTGAAGTCGCGGTGTTGTTCGAGCCGCTCGACGACGCACCGGCAACCGAGCCCGACGGCACGCACACGATGGAGCGAGTCGTCGTCGAGCCGTCTTCCCGGCCCGTGGAGTCTGTCCGCGCGCCCGCGCCAAGGGCTGCGGCCGTCCGCAAGCCGGCTCCGCGCCGGCCGGCGCCAACTGAACCGCGCCGTCCCAGGTCCTGGATCACGCTGGCTGTGCTGATTGCGGTGGCGGCCGGACTCGCGGCCTACCTCCTGCTGTCGCGCTAACGGAGGCACGTGCACTTTTCCTGCGCCGCCCGGACCGACGTTGGCGTCGTTCGCTCGGGCAACGAAGACAACTTCCTCATGCTGGCCGACCGCGGCATCTTCATCGTGGCGGATGGCATGGGCGGCCACGCCGCGGGCGAGGTTGCCAGCGAAATGGCTGTTCGCATCGTTGCGGACGAGCTCGGGTCGTATCGAGGGTTGTCGGATGACGAGATTGCCAACCGGATGCACAACGCGATCCGGAAGGCCAACGAGGCGATCTTCTCGCGCACGCTGTCTGAACACGACAAGCGTGGCATGGGAACCACCCTCACCGCACTCCTGCTCCTGCCCAATCGCTACCTGATCGGGCAGGTCGGAGACAGCCGGGCCTACCTGCTCCGCAGCGAGCGCCTCAAGCAGCTGACCAAGGACCACAGCTACGTGCAGGAGCAGGTTGATGCCGGGCTCCTGACGGCGGAGCAGGCGCGGGTGCACCCGTACAGCAACGTGATTACCCGTTGCGTAGGCGCCGGCATGGACGTGACGCCCGACATCTATTTTGGCACGCTGGAGTCCGAGGACCTGCTGCTCCTCGCGTCGGACGGGCTCACCGGCATGCTCGAGGACGAGCAGCTGCGCCGGCTGCTCCAGGCCAACGGCGGCCCGCAGCATTCGGTGGACCAGATGATTGCCGAAGCCAACCGTCGCGGCGGCCTGGACAACATTACGGCCATCGTCATCCGGATCGAGACCGCCGCCACGCCATCCGGCGAGCACCCGGCCGTCCCGGCGCGCTGACCCCGCGCCGGGCGCGGGGCAGCCGCAATCCCGCGCGCCAATCTGCTAGCGCGAATCTCCCTTCGGAAACCTGACCTTGTCCGGTGCGGCCCGCAGCCGACCGATGATCTCCGCGGTGAGCCGCGACCGCAACTCTCCGGCTCGCTTGGGATCCACCAGGTAACGGACGAACGGCTCCAGCCAGGTATTCTGGCTGACGCGCACCATGACGACCGGGTGCTCCCGGATCGTCAGCCGGTCCACCGGCGTGTTGGCCAGCAGCGCCCGCACCTGCTCCACTCGCTCCACCATCGCCGGCCCCAGCTCCTCAGTCACGACCTCCCGCATTGTGCCGGTGACAAACGCCAGGTTGCTGTCGTAGCCGACCTGGACGGCGATCTCGTTCCAGATATAGGGAAACAGCGGCCACGAGTAATTGTACACCGCCGAGGTGAGCACGTTCGCATTGGGAAACTTGATCAGCCGGCCACTGGGATGGTCGGTTGAGACATAGGGACCGCCGAACTCCCACAGCGTGGTATCGAGATACCCGACGTCCAGCACGTCACCCGTCGTGTCGCCGATCTGGATGCGGTCGCCCACGCGATAGGGCTCCCGCGCCAGGATGTAGATCCACCCGATGAAACTGGTGATCGGCGTCTGGAGCGCAAACCCCAGCACCAGGGACAGCAGCCCGAGCGAGACGACGGCCGCGTACCAGTTCCGGAAGATCACCGAGATGGCGATGAACGCGATAATGAGTGTCGCCACCAGCCGCACGATGCGCCGCAGATTGTACCGGGAGACATCGTCGTCCATCCGGTCGATCAGGAAGACGCGGGCCGCCTTCGCGATGGCGAGGACCAGCAGCGCGAACATGACGCCACGGGTGAGCCGCTGGGCAATCAGCAGGTAGGGAGCCAGCAGTCCGGGCGGCCGGAATCGCAGGAGATAGAGGATGACGGCAAGCGCGATGAGCGTCGCGCCATATGCCGCGAGCGCCAGTTTATGGCGCCGCTCCACCGGCGGTGGTGCCGGCTTCCGGCCCCCGGCCTGCCGCAGGCCGCGCCGGATTTCCTCCTGGCTCGGAGCTGCTTCGGTGGGTGGCTGGGGGTATCCCGCGTCGGGGGCGTCGGGGGTTGGCATGCGCAGCGATCTCGCGGTGCAGGGGGAGGTGTCCCACCACAGGGTGGTGGCTCGGGGCCCATCAGCAATGTAAAGACTGGCCGGACCCGTTCCCGTGCGCCCGCTTACATGCGCCCGGCCCAGCCACGCACCTCGTCACGCGGCATCTGGATCACTTCGATGACTCGTTCGAGGGCCAGCGACACCGGAATCGCGGTGAAGACCCGCAGCCGGCGCGCGCTCTGGTACAGTTCGCCGGCCACTCTTGGCAGACCGAGATGCCCGGCCCTTCCAGCATCCGTCAAGCGCTCCACCGCGCCACCCCGAAGCCGAAGCGGCAGGTTCACGGACAGCATCGAGGGCCGGGCAGGAAAGTCGAGCAGCAATTGCCCCGGGGCGAGCCCGACCTCCCGACCCAGCGCGTCTTCGGCCAGTTCCAGCGTCACGGCATCGCCGTCAAGCCAGGCCGCACCGCCGTCGGGCACGTCGCTGGCCGGTACGTCCCAGAGCCGCTTGTAGAGGCGCCGTTCACGCACGGCGCGGGCCAGCCCGAGCGGATCGCAGGTCATGAGCACCTCCATGAATGCGTCGTCAGTGAAGCCGGCAATTCCTGACATGTCGAGGGCGCCAGCCTCGAGCGCGGCGCGCGCGGCCCGCTTGAACATGCATGTCGCCGAGCGAACGGCATGATGCCAGTACACGTTGCGGTACATCTGGTACTTGGCGAACAGCAGCGACTCCAGTGCACTCACGCCTTTTTCGTGGACGCCCATCTCGCGGCGCTGTGCGCCGTGTACCACGGTCAAGGCAGCGAGCAGTCGATCGACGTCAACCGTGCCATAGGGAACGCCGCACATCCGGGCATCCCGGCTCAGGTAGTCGATCTTGTCGAGGTCCAGACTGCCGCTGATCAGTCCCTGCAGGGGACTCGCACTCCGACCCCGGATCAGCGCACCGATCTGTTCGGTGAGCTGCGACCCTCCCAGCTGCCGAAGCGCCTCGCCCAGCGTGCCGTCGGGCAGGCGGGCCACGCCCTGGGCCTCGTGCGAGGGGAAGCCCGCTTCCTCCAGTGCGTGGGAAAAGGGATAATGGCCGATATCGTGCAGGAGCGCGGCCAGCCGGACGGCGAGGCGCTCATCGTTGGGCACGGCGTCCAGCTCGCCCCGGTCTGACAGGGAGCTGAGCGCGCGACAGGTGAGGTGATACGCGCCAAGCGCGTGTTCAAAGCGGGTGTGCGTCGCACCGGGATAGACCAGGAAGGCATGGCCCAACTGCCGGATGTAGCGGAGTCGCTGCACCGGTGGAGTGTCGAGCACGGCCAGCGCCGCGGGATCGAGCCGGATGTTGTCCCACAGCGGGTCGCGGATGACGTCGGGATCAGGACGCGACATGGCTTGCCCTGACGGTTCCCGACCGGCGCATGAGGAGAGCTCTCAGGCCCGCGGTCCCGCGGCCTTCACGTCCTCCGGCACGTCCTGGAATTGCTGGAAGTTGTCCCGGAACATCGCGGCGAGCTTCCTGGCCTGGGCATCGTACGCCGCGACGTCAGACCACGTGCTTCGCGGATCGAGCACGTCAGCCGGGCAGCCCGGCACGCTCACCGGCACCTCGACACCAAAGACCGGATCCTTCCGGAACTCGGCCCGGTCCAGCGCGCCACTGAGCGCGGCACTCACCATGGCGCGCGTATGCGCCAGCTTCATTCGGGTGCCCGAGCCATAGGGCCCGCCGGTCCAGCCGGTGTTCACCAGCCAGACCGGGACGTTGTGCCGGGCTATCCGTTCGCCGAGCATGCGGGCGTACTGTCCTGGCGGCAGCGGGAGGAACGGCGCGCCGAAGCAGGCCGAAAAGGTGGCCGACGGCTCGGTCACGCCACGCTCGGTGCCGGCCACCTTGGCGGTATAGCCGGAGAGGAAGTGGTACATCGCCTGCTCGGGCGTGAGGCGCGCAATGGGCGGCATCACGCCATACGCGTCGGCCGTGAGCAGGACGATATTACGGGGAATGCCTCCCACGCCGCCCGGCACGTGATTGGCGATGTAGTCGATCGGATAGCAGGCCCGGGTGTTTTCGGTGATCGCATCCGAATCATATTGAACTTCACGGGTCGCCGCGTCCAGCATGACGTTCTCCAGCACGGTGCCAAAGCGCCGGGTGGCGCTCCAGATGGCCGGCTCGGTCTCGGCGCTGAGCCGGATCACCTTGGCGTAGCAGCCCCCCTCGAAGTTGAACACGCCCGTGTCGCTCCAGCCATGCTCGTCGTCGCCAATCAGGCGGCGCTCGGGGTCGGCCGAGAGCGTGGTCTTGCCGGTGCCGGACAGCCCGAAGAACACCGCCGAGTCGCCATCCTTGCCGATGTTGGCGGAGCAGTGCATCGAGAGGATGCCCTGCCTCGGCATCAGGTAGTTGAGGACGGTAAAGATCGATTTCTTCATTTCGCCGGCGTACCGGGTGCCGGCAATGATGATCATCTTCCTGGCGAAATTGATGGCGATCACCGTGCTGCTGCGGCACCCGTGCTTCGCCGGACTGGCCTCGAAGTCGGGTGCATGCAGCACTGTGAACTGCGGCTCGAACTCCGCCAGCGCGGCACGTTCGGGGCGGATGAACATGTTGCGCACGAAGAGCGCGTGCCACGCGCTGGGCGTATAGAATCGCACCGGCAGGCGGCTGGCCGGATCGGCCCCGCCATAGAGGTCCTGCACGAACAACTCGGCGTCGCCCAGATAGGCCCGGACGTCCGCGTGCAGGCGGTCAAAATCCTCCGTCTTCATGCGGCCGTTCTTGGCCCACCAGATATCGGCACTGCTGCCGGGTTCGTCCACCACGAACTTGTCCTTGGCTGAGCGGCCGGTGTGGGGCGCCGTCTCGGCCGCGAACGCACCGCAGTCGGTCAGCCGGCCCTCGTGGCGGCGGAGGGCGTGCTCGACCAGTTCCGGTTCGGAGAGGTTCGCGTGAATCGTCTGTGCCGGGATCGCCTGACGATGCGCGGGTGTGGCATCGGCACGGATGGCGGTGGGTTCGGTGGCCATAGGCTCCTTCACGGTCGTGAACGGACTGGGGGATGGCCGGCCGCGCGGCCGCGCTCCAGCGCGTCCACCGCGGCGATCACCCCCATGTTGACGATATCATCCACACCCGAATCGCGTTCGAGCACGTGGACCGGGGCTGCCAGCCCCACCAGGATGGGGCCGATCGAATGGGCGCCCCCGAGGCGGCCCAGCAGCTTGTAGCCGATGTTGGCCGCGTCCAGATCGGGAAAAATCAGCACGTTGGCCGGTCCCTGCAACCGGTTGAAGGGATACCGCTTCTGCAGGAGCGACTCCAGCACCGCCGTGTCGGCCTGCATCTCCCCATCCACCTTGAGGTTGGGGCGCAGGCGATGGAGCCGCTCGACCGCGTCGGCGACCTTCTGCTGGCTGGGGTGACGGACCGACCCGAAATTGCTGAACGAGAGCATTGCGACCCGCGGCTCGATGCCAAGGGAGGTCACGAATCCTGCCGCGGCAACCGCAATCTGGGTGAGCCGTTCCGCATCCGGCTCGATGTTCACGGTGCAGTCGGCGAAGAAATAGACCTCGTTGGCCGTCACCATCATGTAGATCCCGGCCAGCGCCGCATCGGGCGACGCGCCTACTGCCTCGATGGCGGGACGAAGCGCGCGCGGATAATGCTGGTTCTCGCCCAGGACGACGGCATCGACATCCCCTTCGGCCACCGACATCGCCCCGAAATATTCCGGCTGCAGCAGGCGGCGGTCCGCCTCGCGCCGGGTGACTCCGCGTCGTCGCCGGCGTTCCCAGAAGCGCTCGGCGTACACCTCGCGCCGATCCGACGTGGCCGGGTCCATGATCGTGAGACCGGCCAGTCCAACGTCCGCCTCCCGCGCGGCCGTCTCGATACTGTTCCGGTCGCCGACCAGCACCGGCTCGGCAATACCCTCATCCGCCAGGATGCGGGCGGCCCGGATGACGCGGGCATCGTCCGCATCGGTCAGCGCCACGCGCTGCGGGTCGGCGGCTGCGCGATTCATCAGCCCGCGCATCACTGCCCGTCCGTGACCCAGGCGGGACTCGAGACGGGAGCGGTATTCGTCCAGATCGAGCAGCTCGGTGGCCACGCCGGAATGAATAGCCGCCCAGGCCACGGCCGGCGCCACCCAGAGGAGCACGCGCGGGTCGAACGGCTTGGGGATGAGGTAGTCCCGCCCGAACCGGAGCGAGGGCAGGTTGTAGGCCCGCAGTACCACCTCCGGTACATCGTCCCGTGCCAATGCCGCCAGCGCTCGTGTGGCCGCCATCTTCATTTCTTCGTTGATGGCGCGCGCGCGCACGTCGAGCGCGCCACGGAAAATGAAGGGAAAGCCCAGGACGTTGTTCACCTGGTTGGGGTAGTCGGTGCGGCCGGTCGCAATGACCGCGTCGGGCCGGACCTCACGCACCACGTCGGGCATGATCTCGGGCGTCGGATTGGCCAGCGCAAAGACGATCGGATCGGGCGCCATGCGGCGGATGAGGTCCGCACTCACCGCCCCCGCGGCCGACAGGCCCACAAACACGTCGGCGCCTTCGAACGCCTCCTCCACCGTGGCCGGCGCCGCCGGGTTGGCAAAGCGGGACTTGTAGGCGTCCAAGGTCCCGCGCCCGGGACGGATCACGCCATGATGATCGCACATGATGACATGCTCACGCTGCACGCCCAGCCGCACGTAATGTTCGGCGGTTGCGATGGCGGCGGCGCCGGCGCCGACAAACACGACCCGGACGTCGGCCAGCGCCCGGCCGGTGACCTCGAGCGCGTTGAGGAGCGCGGCCCCCGAAATGATGGCCGTGCCGTGCTGGTCATCATGGAAAACCGGGATGGACAGCGTCTCGCGCAGGCGCTCCTCGACGATGAAGCAATCGGGCGAACGGATGTCCTCCAGGTTGATCCCGCCGACCGCCGGCTCCAGCATCTGGCAGAATCGAATGATCTCCTCGGGATCGGGCGCGTTGATTTCGAGGTCGAACACGTCGATGTCCGCGAACGTCTTGAAGAGAACGCCCTTGCCCTCCATGACCGGCTTGCCTGCCATCGGCCCGATGTTGCCCAGTCCTAAGACTGCCGTGCCGTTGGAGACGACTGCAACCAGGTTGCCCTTGGCGGTATAGCGGTACACATCCTCCGGGCGCTCCTGGATGGCGAGGCAGGGCTCCGCGACGCCCGGCGTATAGGCAAGCGAGAGATCGCGCTGGTTCTGGGTCGGTTTGGTGGCGACTACCTGGATCTTGCCGGGGCGGCCTTCCTCATGGTAGCGAAGCGCGTCGGCGCGGCGATCGGGGCCGGAAGACGGGTTCAGGAGATCCTCATTGACTGATGGTGACGTTGGTGGGCCAGTGATACATCAGCTGCACGGTATTCCGGTCCCGGATGCTCGGCAGGGGGACGGTGGGAACCGAGAACATGATATCCAGCGGATCCGGCGAGTGGCGAAGGATGCCCAGCGCGTGGCCCAGCTCATGAATGGCCACGATGTTGAAACATGCCTGGGTATTTTCCTGATCCGGCAGAAATCTTGGCGCAATGTAGATGTGGATGGGCAGCGTCAGCACCCGGGTATCGGGATCGAGACGAATGTCCGTTGCGCCCTGGCAGGCGTCGGCCGCGCCGAACAGTTCGGCGCCGGCGGGCGGAAACCCGATCACGACCAGGATGTCTGCGCGCGATGAATCGTCCACCAGCGCGCCCTCGAACTCATGGTACAGGAACTGGCGGCGCCAGACCTGGACCGCAGAGTCCACATGGACCCGCATGTTGAGCGAGTCGTGTGCCCAGATGGCCAGCGGCATCCGGCTGGTGGGCCAATGGAAGGAGATCGTGTCACCAGGGGCAAGGACCTGGCGGAATTCGTAGAGATCGCCGCGGGTAGGCGAGCCAATGTCGGCGCAGGCGGCCAGCAGCGTGCAGGCGCCAATCAGGACGCTGCGAACATGGGCGCGGGTCGTCATGACGATCCCCTGGTGAGGCCCACCGAAACAGAGATGCGCTGTACCCCCTGCTCCAGGCCGAATCCCTGGCTGCGCAGCTCATCAGTGGCGAAGCGATGGTAGTCATAGCGGGCCGACACCACCGGGTTCCAGCGCCGCCCGGTGGTGAGCTGGTAATCGAGGCCCGCGCCGAAGAGAGCGCGAGTGGTGCCGCCCTGCGCAAAGATGCCGGCGTCTCCGGGACCACTGTAGTGCAGCAGCCCGAGTCCTGCCCGCCAGCGGAGCGGGCCCGTCAGGTCGCCGTTCAGGTTGAGGAGTGCGCCCAGCGTCCAGATCCGTCCCTGGGCAATGTCGGAGCCGGGAATGGCCGGTGTGGTCGTGGTCAGCGAGGCTGTCGAGGCCGACAACTCCATGCCCAGACGGTAGCGCGCGCCAAAGGCCAGATCGACGCCGCCGAAGAGCGTGGGGGCCAGGCCCGGGCGGGTCGTGACCGGCTGGATGATGACGTCGCGAACGATGTCAGTCGACCAGGTGACGCCGGCGCGGGCATAGTAGCTTGCCTGCGCCTGGGCGGCTCCGGGCAGGGTGGCGGCCATGAGCAGCCAGAGCAGGAATGGTCGTCGCATGAGAGGAAGATGCGCTCCTTCGGTCTGGGAGGTCAACGCGCCGCCGCACGGCCGTAGCGGCGGAGCCGTTGGAGCGAGCGCTTGTCGTTCGTCACCATGTCATCCCCTTTGGGCGTTTCCAGCAGCTTGGGAATCTCCGAGAACCGCCGGTCCTGCATGATGCGGCGGAAGGGTTCCGGGCCCAGCGACCCCTTGCCCACCAGTTCGTGGCGGTCCCGGCGTGAGCCGAACGGCGTTCGCGAATCATTGAGATGCAGGCACGCCAGGCTGCTGAAGCCGAGCACTCGCTCCCATTGTTCCCAGACTCCGTCAAAGTCGCCCACCAGATCATAGCCGGCGGCGTAGAGATGGCAGGTGTCGGCGCAGTAGGCGATCCGGCCCTGCTGTTCCGGGGTGAGACGGTCTCGGATTTCGGCGAGTTCCTCGAAGGTGCTGCCGAGCGCCGTACCGGTGCCGGCCGTAGTTTCGAGGTAGATGCGCACGGCGCCTGGCACTCGATCCAGGCATTGCCCGATGGCGTCCGCGTTGCGCTGGAGACCGGCCGTTCGGTCATCCATGTAATTTCCGGGGTGGGAGACAACGCCGGGAATGCCGAGCAGCTCGCACCGCTCCAGCTCCCGGGTGAAGGACGCGATCGATCGTTCTCGCAACACCGGGTCGGGTGATGCCAGGTTGATGAGATAGGAATCGTGCGACACAACGGATGCGAGTCTCGCCCCTGTGAGCGCAGCCCGGAAGGCGTCGCGAATTTCGGGGCCAAGGACCGGCTCCCGCCACTGATTGGGGGTCTTGGTGAACAGCTGGATGGCCGTCGCGCCGATGGCGGTGGCTCGGGCTGGCGTGGTGTGGACGCCGCCCTGGGCCGAGACATGTGCGCCGAGCAGGTCCTGCTTGGGCATCGCTGGCATGCGCGTGTGACAGACTCCCAGGCGGAGGGTGAGGGGCTTTCGGTCCTGTTGATCGGCTCGGCACGGGCGCGGCCGCCGGGCCTGGAGGTGGCGCTTGCGCGCTCCGGGCTCCATGTCACCGAAGCTGACGACCCGACGCATGCGGCCGCCAACGGTGCGGCGCCCGATGTGGCGCTGGGCACGGTGGCGAACGCTGCCGAAGTCGGCCCGCTGCGTGAAGCGCTTACCGACGCTTTCGGTCCAGGCATGCCACTCGTGGTGACACTTGGCGATGGTGCCGAATCGGTGGTCGAGGCGCTCCGGTCGGGTGCGGCCGACGCCTTGGCCGCACCGGTCAATTTTGCCGAGCTGCGGATCCGGCTCGAGCTGCGCCGAACCCCGCGCTCACAAAGCGGGGGCAGCGAAGGGCTCGATGCGTCGCTTCGCTTTGCCTCCGAACTGGTCGCGTCGCGCCGGGCGGAGGAGGAGCTCCAGTGCATATGCCAGCGGGTGGCAGCTGCGTTGGACCTGCACCGGTGCGCCTTTGTGCTCACCCGTGGTGAGAATGGTCATGGCCGGGTCATCGCCGACGAAAGCCACGCCGGTACGCTCGATATTGCCCTCGACCTCCAGCGGTATCCGGAAATCCAGGAAGCACGGCGCACCGGTCGGCCGGTGGTGGTGCGCGACGCCCGGACCGATCCCCGGTTCGACGCCGTGCGCCGCCACTGGGAGCTGGCACCTCCAGCGACGATGCCACACGCGTTGATTGCGGTGCCGGTTCAGCTCGATGGCGCAGTCGAGGGCGTGTTCCTGCTCAAGCCCCGGAGCGCCCACGTCACGCTTGCCGGATCGCGGCTCAGCTTTGCTGAGGAACTGCACCTGGCCGGGCAAGCAGTGTTGCGCGCATCACGCACGCTCGAGGATTCGGGCCTTGCCGCGCTCGCCACGCCCCGGCAACTGGATGAGCGAATGCGGCAGGAACTGGAACGTGCCCGGCGCTACGCCCTGGGCTTCAGTCTGGTCCTGCTGGACGTGGACCGGTTCAAAGAGTATACCGCGGCGCACGGCGCCGAGGCCGCCCGCCTGCTGCTCGATCGGCTCGCCGACCTGTTGCATGACACGTTCCGTATTCCGGACCTGGTCGCCCGCTACGGTGCCGACGAATTTGCCCTGTTGCTCCCGGAGACTGCCGCGGCGCAGGCCGTGGGCGCAGTACGCCGTTTCCGTCTTCGGCTCACTGAGCAGGCGTTTGCAGGCCTTCCGGGCGCGACCATTCCCGGTATCGCGGCCGGCATCGCCGGCTTTCCGCATCCGTCCGCGGCCGAAGCCGGCGACGTGCTGGCCCTTGCCGGTTCCGCACTGCTCCGGGCGCAGGCCCAGAGTGGTGACCGGATCGGGGTTGCCGAGATCGGGGCCATGTAGCGGGCGGCTGTCTGTCCGGGTTGGCCCGACCCGCGCGTCAGCGCCGGCGCAGCCAGTCCAGCGGATCCATCGCCATCTGATTTTCGCCGCGAATTTCAAAATGCAGGTGCGGTCCGTAGTCGGAATTCTCGCCCCCGACCGCTCCCAGGATCTGCCCCTTCTTCACATCATCGCCCGCTTTCACTGCCGCGCCCTGCAGGTGTGAATAGATCGAGTAGTAGCCGTTGCCGTGTTCGAGGATGACCGTGAGTCCGTAGGTACCCATGGTCTCCACCAGCCGGACTCGACCCGCCTCGACCGCATGAACGGCCGACCCCGGGGCCGCGGCAATGCCGATACCGTTCCAGCGAATGACCCCGCCCTGGGGCAGGGTGTCGCGCCCGAACTGGTAGACAATGCGTCCTTCCACCGGCCAGTCGAGCCGCCCGAGACTTGCGGTGCTCAGGGCGCCCGGTACCGGTCGCGCACCCGAGGCCGGCGTGCGCCGGTTGCGCGCCGCCTCGGCCCGCGCCGCCTTCTCCAGCGCGGCGAGCACGTCGTTCAGTCGGGTGGCGTCCTTCTCCAGCTGGACCAGCCGCTGCGCATTGGCGCGGGCCGAGCGCTGAAGTGTGCCAAGCCGCTTCTCGCGCTGGCTGGCAAGCCGGGCGTAGCGGGCGAGTTCATCTTCGCGTTCGACACGGGTGGCGTCCAGTTGTTCGCGCACCATCACGATTTCCGAGCGCTGGCGCGAGACGCGATCCCGCAGGCGTTCGACGTCCGAGACCAGCGACCGATCCTGCTCACTCGAAAGGAAGAGATACTTGTAGCGCCGCAGCAGGTCGCCGAACGATTCCGCGGTGAGGAGCACTTTCCAGGTGTAGAGTGGGCCGCGTTTGTAGATGTCCACCAGGCGGCGCTGAAGCACCGCCTTGCGCTCAGCCAGGTTGTCCTGTGCCAGTACCAGCTCGGTCGAGGCCTGGTCGAGCTGTGACGCCAGGCCGCCGATCTGGCGCTCGATCTCCAGCACGATCCGGCTGGTGGACTGTTTCTGGCGCTCGATGTTGTCCAGCTCATCCTCGACGTCGTGCACCTGGCCCTGCAGGCGTTGCTGCTGCCGCTGCAGCTGCTCCCGCTCGGCCTTGATCTCATCGAGCCGGCGCCTGCTCTCCTGCAGCTCGCGCGCGCTCTGTTGAGCCGGCAGCGCGCGGACGCCGCTGGCGCCCACCAGCAGCGCGAGGCAGAGCAGGCCGGCGCGTTTCACGTACCACGCCGCTCCATGCGGCCGTCGATCAGCCGGAGATGGCGCCCGACACTGAGCAGACTGGCCAGGAACCCGAGCAGGACCCCAAATCCGAGGATGAGCAGCATGTGTGCAGGGGTGAAGAAGATCAGGCCCGACAGGGCCGGCGCGCTGCGTGCGAAGATCACGAATCCGGCATAGGAAAGCAGCACGGCGAGCACACCGCCAAGCAGTCCCTTGAGCGCGCCCTCGAGCAGGAACGGGCCGCGAATGAACCAGTTGGTCGCACCGACCAGCCGCATGATGCGGATTTCCCGGGCGCGCTGCAGCATCGTCATGCGGATGGTGACGCCGATGATCACCATCGCGACCACGGCGAAAACGGCACCGATGATCAGTCCCAGCAGCCCGGCGAGGTTGCGCAGGTGATCCAGGCGCTGCACCCAGTCCCGCCCGAACCGCACCTCCTCCACAAACGGGAAGCTGCGCAGCCGCTCGGCCACCAGTTCGGCGTGGCTCGCGTCCCGGAATCCTTCCTTGAGCCGGATCTCGAGGGAGGCCGGCAGCGGATTGGTCTGGAGGTCACGATAGGCATCGCGAAACTCCACCAGCTCGCGGCGGGCGCGCGCCAGCGCCTCGTCTTCACTGACGTAATCAACCGTGAGGACTTCAGGGAAGGTGGCCACGTCCTGGGCTGCGACGGTGATGGTCTCCGGCGGCGTTCCGCGCAGCGTGAAGGCCACCACCTCGACGCGCGCCTCCAGTCCCCGAAGCGCCTGGCGAAGGTTGAGTGCCACCAGGCCGAAGAGACCCACGGTGAACAGCGAAAAGGCAATGGTGGTGATCGAGAGTGCCGAGAGGAGGGGCAGCCGCCGGAAGGGCAGCAGGACTTCACGCGCAAGCAGCCTCACGCGCCGGTACCGCCGGCCGCAAGCGCCGAATCGTGGATCACGGCCCCATCCGCCATGTCAATGCTGCGATAGGCGGCGCGGCGCACCAGCGAGAGGTCGTGGGTCGCCATCACCACCACGGTTCCCCCGGCGTTGATGTCGCGCAGGAGCTGGAAGACGCCGAGGGAGGCCCGTTCGTCCAGGTTCCCGGTCGGCTCGTCGGCCAGCAGGATGGCGGGATCGTTGACCAGCGCACGGGCGATGGCCACGCGCTGCTGCTCGCCGCCCGAGAGTTCCCGGGGATAGGCGCGCGCCTTGCCCGCCAGGCCCACCTGCGTGAGGGCCCGTGTCACCCTGGCCGGGATGGTTTCGCGCGCGGCGCCCGTCACCTCCAGGGTGAAGGCGACATTCTCGAATGCCGTCCGGTCCTCAAGCAGGCGAAAATCCTGGAACACGATGCCCAGCCGCCGCCGCAGCCGGGGGATCTCGTCGCCCTTGAGCGCATGGACCAGGTGACCGCCCACCCGGACGTCACCCGACGTGGGACGCAACTCGGCGTAGAGCATTTTCAGAAGGGTCGACTTGCCGGCGCCTGAGTGGCCGGTGAGGAACACGAACTGCCCCTTGGGAACGTGAAACGACACGTCCTTGAGGGCGAGAGTGCCATTCGGGAAGGTCTTGATGACGTGCTGGAGACGAATCACGACGGATTATACACGGTCGACGGTTGACGGTCGACGGTCAACCGAAGTGGACCATCCAACTAGCCAACTGCCCAACTCGCCAACCAGCCAACTAGCCAACCAGCCAACCAGCCAACTCGCCAACTCGCCAACTCGCTAACTCGCCAACCAGCCGCCTACTTCCCGAGCGCCTGATCCAGGTCGGCAATGATGTCGTCGGCATCCTCGATACCGCACGAGAGCCGGACAAAACCGTCCGGGATGCCGATTGCCGCCCTGGCGCTCGCCGACATCGACTTGTGCGATGTCAGCCGGGGTTCGGAGATCAGGCTTTCGACGCCGGCAAGGCTCGGGGCATGGGCGATGAGCCGGAGCCGTCGGAGGAAGCGTTCGGTGGCCCTGGTCCCGCCCTTGAGTTCGAGGCCAATCATCCCGCCGAACCCGTCGAGCGTGTCCTTGCGCGATGGCATGGTCCGGGTGCGACTCCAGCCCGGGATAGTGCGTCTTCACCACCCGAGGGTGCTTCTCGGCCCAGCGGGCCACCGCCATGCCATTTTCGTTGTGGCGCTGCATGCGCACGGCAAGTGTGCGAAGGCCCCGTTCGACCAGCCACGCGGCATGAGGGTCGATAGCCTGGCCCCAGAGCCGCATGAGCCGGGTGGTCTCCTCGATGAACGAGGAGGTGCCCGCGACCGCCCCGGCAATGACATCACTGTGCCCGTTCAGGTACTTCGTGGCGCTCGAAATTACCACGTCAGCCCCGTGTTCCAGGGGCCTGAAGTTGACCGGACTGGCAAAGGTGGCGTCGACCAGCAATGCCAGGCCATGCTCCCGAGCCGCCTGGGCCACGGCGTCCACATCCAGCACCCGGAGGGTCGGATTGGTGGGGGTCTCGATGAAGATGGCGCGGGTGTGCTTCCGCATCGAGGCTCGCCAGTTGCGGGGCTGGTCTGGCTCGACGTAGGTGACCTCGATTCCGAACCGGCCCAGCTCCTCGTCGAACAGTTTCCGGGTGCCGCCGTAGATCCACGCGCTCGAAATCAGGTGGTCGCCGGACCGGAGCACCGCCAGGTGGGCCAGCGCCGTGGCGCCCATGCCGCTGGAGACGAACAGCGAATCGTCGGCGCCCTCGAGCGCCGCGTACTTGCGGGCCAGACTCACCTGGTTGGGATTGTTTCCGTAGCGGGTGTAGAGCACTTCTTCGGCACTGCCCACCGGGCTCGCGAAGGTCGAACTCTGCACGATGGCCGGCACGACCGGAGCCCAGTCCGGAAGGTGCGCGGGGGTGCCATGCACCGCGGTGGTGGACAGGCCGAGGCGGCGTGCGGTCACTGGAACGGCAGGGGGAAGAAGGCGCCATGCTCGGCGCGCGCCAGCCGCCGCGTCGCCAGCGTGGTGAGCGCCCGTTCGGCCCGGTCGAACGGCCACTTCAGGTCGGCCGCGAGCAGCGCCGGCGTGGTCGGGCCGGCGCTCACCACCGTGGTGAAGGCGACCCGTGTGTCCTCGTCCACCCACCCGAGCAGGTCTGCGGCCGCGCCGTCTCCGCAGGGCACCGCTGCCACGGCGAGGCGGTGGTGGCGCAGCACATGATCGACTGCTTCCACCTGGTCCTGGCGCAGATTGCGGAGCACCACGTATCGCGCCGCGGCCCAGTTCCCCTGAAGAAACTTGGCGACGACCTCATCGGCGCAGCTCAGGTCCAGCAGGTCCACCTCGGTGAAGTCGAGGAACACCGTGGCGCAGCTGCTGACCTCGATGGCGCGCTCGATGCTGTTGCGGACCGCCGCCCCGGTGGGGCGGGTGACCAGGCACCGGGATTCACCCGAGGGTGACTCGCGAAGCAGGCGATGCAGGCGGATGGTCTGGATCATGATTCGGCTGCTCCGGGCGCCGGAATGGTGATCTGCACCTGCGCCCCCGGGAAGAAGGGCAGGTGCTCCGCCAGTGGCTCATCGTCATCCCAGTCAGGGACAATCGAAAGCCGGGCGGTGCCGCTGCGGATGGAAATCTTGCCGTTCCACTGGTGAATGAACCGCTTGATGTACGCGAGGCCCTGGCCACGACCGGGATCGCGAAACCGGCTGACGTTCTGGATCAGTGCGGCCTCGATGGCCGCGCCGTCCCCCCAACGTTCACCATATTGCCGGGCGTGGCTGGCCTCAAGCGAGTCCTGGAAGCCCACACCGCTGTCGCTGACAGCGATGACCACCACGCGCCGGCCGAGCCTGCGGCGCCAGCTGTAGCTCTGGGCCGCGACCCAGCCGGCGGTGCCGGCGTGCTCCACAATATTCTGACATGCCTCCGAAAGCGCCATCCCGAAGCCGTAAGTCTCCTTGGGATTGATGCCCAGCTGCTCGACCAGGATGCGCGTGGCGTTGTCGGAGATGCCGCGGACTGCCTCATGCACGTCCTTCATGGCCCGGATGGCGCGGATATCCAGCAGCGCGTCGGTGGCCCCGGTGGCCGCCCGGGGCACCTTGCCGTGGATCTCGAACAGCCCTTCGGCATGCCCGAAGAACCCAGCCCGGGCCAGATAGCGCTTGACGTCGTCGCTCTGCGGCGCCGTGAACAGCGGCTGGGGTCGGCCGGCGTCGGCCAGGGCCTGCCCGGCCGTCAGCAGCCCGACCAGGCCATAGGGCGAGAACCATTGCGTCTGCCGTGCGTCGATCAGCAGGCGCTGTTCCGGTGGCCAGGTCCCGCAGGCCTCAGCGAACTGATCGAAGGTGCGGTCATCGAAACTGCCGGGCACCTGCACGACGCGCGTCACAGGCCCGCCAGCTCGCCGCGGAGTAGCGGCGCGAGGCGGCTGGCTCCCCGCAGTGCCGCATTCCGGGCGGCGAGCCGGTTGCCGTGCGCAATGGCGCTCTCGAGCGCGTCGCCAGCCAGCAGGCGCCCCATGGTCGCACCGCCCAGCACATCCCCGCAGCCGGTGGCATCCGCCAGCTCCACCTGGGGCGGGGCCAGCCGTGCGCTGCGGATGGCGCCGCCGGGCCCCGGACGCCCGAAGCCGTCAAAGCCGGGGTCGGCCACGTAGGCGACGCCGCGGGATCCCAGCGTTACCAACAGCGCCCTGGTGCCGCGCGCCAGCGCATGCGCCGCCACGCCAAATGGCTCATCCGAAAGCTGGCCCATTTCTTCCTCGTTCAGCTGGACGACATCGAAGCACTCGAACCATGAGGGTGCGTCAGGCAGCGGCTGGATCTGCCGCACGCCATCGTGGTGCATGCCGAGGAAGAGGCTGTGGAGATCCGCGTAGATCGGCTTCCGAAAGCCCTGCCGAAGGGCCTGCGCCGTCCCGAGGCAGAGTTCGAACCCCGAGATGAAATTGAGGTACAGGGCGTCGAGGTCAGCCACGAGCGGGCCCAGCTCCGGCCAGATCCAGCCGGGCACCCCGCCAGACATGCGCTCGCACCGACGCATGGACTGCTCATAATGAAGCTCGACCCGGTTGTTCGGCGCATCGACCTCGATCGGTCGGCTGCCAGGCGCGAGGTGCTCGATGGTCCGGAAGAGTTCGGCGGCCCGGCTGGCCAGGTCGCGTCCCACCTTGATCAGTGGAACGATCTGCCAATCCTCGCTGAGACTGGCGTCCAGCCCGGCCAGGGCGTAGGCGATCCCGCCCCACTCCTCGACCGGGGCGCCAGCGGGGTCCCGCCCATGAATGGTGTCCCACACCAGCGAGCCGATCACGCCGACCCGGCGTGTCATGGACGGCCGGCCTCCCGGTCAAGAAAGACGCGCGCCGCCCCGTAGACGCCCGGTGCGTCAAGCTGCTGCGCGACGATGCGCACGGCTTGCACCGCGGGCTTGAAGGCCCGGCGGGTGACTTCGCGCCGAAGTGGCACGAACAGCAGGTCACCGGCGCGGGTCACGCCGCCGCAGACCACCACGACTTCCGGATTGAAGACATTAACCAGGTTGGCCACGCCGGCGCCAAGGAACTGGGCGGTCTCGTGGACCAGCTCGCGGGCAAGCTCGTCGCCTTCATGCGCCGCATCGTAGACGGTTCGCGCCGTGATGCGCTCGGGATCCCCACCGGCCCGCTGGAGCAGGGTAGTTGCTTCGCCGGATTCGATGGCTTCCACTGCCCGCCGCGCGATGGCCAGCCCGGATGCGTACGCTTCGAGGCATCCATAGTTGCCGCAGGCGCAGTGCCGGCCGTTGGCTTCGATGGTCGTGTGGCCGATTTCCCCGGCGCACCCGGAGGCGCCGTGGTAGAGCTTGCCATCGACCATGATCCCGCCCCCGATCCCGGTGCCAATCGTAAAGCCGATCGCGTGGCGGGTGCCTTGCGCCGCTCCCTGCCACCATTCCCCGAGTACGGCGCAGTTGGCGTCGTTGTCGATGACGGTGGGAAGCTCGAGCGCCTCCTGCAGGCGGTCGCGAAGCGGGTAGTCCACCCAGCCGAGATTCGGGGTCAGCAGCACCACGCCGGTCTCGGTGTTGAGCGGACCGGGTGCACCGGCCCCCGCCCCGATGAACACCGCCTCGGGGTGCTCGCGCCGCGCATCCTGCAGGACCTCGCGCGCCGCGGCCACGATGCGCCGGAGGACGCCATCGGCGCCATCCTTCGGATCGGTGGGCGCCTCCCGGAATGCCGAAGCGGCAGTGCCGTCGGCGGTGATGGCGCCAACCGTGAACGTGGTCCCGCCGATGTCAATGCCGAGCACCAGGCGCACGGCAGCCTCCGTAGGAACCGTGGTCAGTCCACCTGCAGGACGGCCAGGAAGGCCTCCTGCGGAATTTCGATCGCGCCGATCTGCTTCATCCGCTTCTTGCCCTCTTTCTGCTTTTCCAGAAGCTTGCGCTTGCGGCTGACATCGCCGCCGTAGCACTTGGCCAGCACATCCTTGCGAAAGGCGCTGATGGTCTCGCGCGCGATCACCTTGGTGCCGATCGTCGCCTGGATGGCAACGGCAAAAAGCTGGCGCGGGATGAGTTCCTTCAGCTTCTCCGCGACCTTGCGGCCCCACTCGTAGGCCTTGTCCTTGTGGATGATCACGCTGAACGCGTCGATCTGGTCGCCATTGATGAGCATGTCCAGCTTGACCAGGTCGGCGGCCCGGTAGCCGGCCATCTCATAGTCAAGCGACGCATAGCCCTTGCTGAGCGACTTCAGCCGGTCGTAGAAGTCCAGGACGATTTCGCCCAGGGGAAACTCGAAATCAAACTCGACGCGCGAGGTATCAATGTAGTGCATTCCATTGTACACACCGCGGCGTTCCTGACCCAGCTTCATGATGCCGCCGATATACTCGGCGGGGGCCATGATACGCGCCTTGACATAGGGCTCCTCGATCCGCTGGATCTCGGAGGGATCGGGCAGCTCGGTGGGATTGTCCAGGATGGCTTCGGTCCCATCGGTGCGGAAGACGTGGTACTCGACCGTGGGAACGGTGGTGATGAGATTCAGGTCGAATTCGCGTTCCAGTCGTTCCTGGACGATGTCGAGATGCAGCAGCCCGAGGAACCCGCACCGGAAGCCGAAGCCGAGCGCGGTCGATGACTCGGGCAGGTACTGGAGCGAGCCGTCGTTCAGCCGCAATTTCTCCAGTGCATCCCGAAGCGATTCGTACTGGTCCGAGTCGGTGGGATAGATGCCCGCGAAGACCATGGACTTCACGTCGCGATACCCGGGCAGGAGTGCCGTGGCAGGACGGGCAGCGTCGATGACCGTGTCGCCGACCCGCGCATCGCGCACATCCTTGAGGCTCGCTGCCAGGTAGCCGACCTCGCCCGCCTCGAGGCGCTCGGTGCTGCGCTGGCCCAGCTGCATGTAGCCCACGTCGTCCACCACGTGAGGCTCGTCCGGGTTGGACCCGAAGGCAATCGTCATCCCCGGGGCCACGGTGCCGTCCACCACCCGGATGCTGGGAATCGCGCCGCGATACCGGTCAAAATACGAGTCGAAGACCAGGGCCCGGAGCGGGGCATCAGGATCGCCGGCGGGCGGCGGTACCCGACGCACGATTTCCTCCAGCAGGGCCGGCACGCCCGTGCCTTCCTTGGCCGATACCGACAGGATCTCGTCGCGGGTGGAGCCGATGAGGTCCATGATCTCCTGCGCCCGTCGCTCGGGCTCCGCACCGGGCAGGTCGATCTTGTTGAGGACCGGAATGATTTCCAGTCCGGCGTCCATGGCGAGGAAGAGGTTGGAGAGGGTCTGGGCCTGGATGCCCTGCGAGGCGTCCACCACCAGGATGGCGCCTTCGCACGCGGCCAGTGATCGCGAGACCTCGTAGGTGAAGTCCACGTGCCCGGGCGTGTCGATGAGGTTGAGCTCATATTCCTGTGCGTCGGCGCCCCGGTAGCTCATCCGCACCGCGTTCAGCTTGATGGTGATGCCCCGTTCGCGCTCGAGGTCCATCGTGTCCAGCAGCTGTTCGCGCATCTGGCGCTTCTCCACCGCGCCGGTGGCCTCGATGAGGCGGTCAGCCAGCGTGCTCTTGCCGTGGTCAATGTGCGCTACGATGCAGAAATTGCGGATACGGTTCTGTCGCATGGCGGGAATATAAGAGGGCGGCTACTCCGGTGACGCCGCTATCTTCCGCGCCATGACCGGCCCGCCCTCGCGCCGCACCGCGGTGCTCCTGATGCTGCTTGTGGTGCTCATCTGGGGCCTCAATGTGACCATCACCAAGTGGACGTTGGCGGAATTTTCGCCGCTGGCGTTCACCGGCATCCGCTTCCTGCTGGCCTCAGGACTGCTGATGCTGGTCCTCTACCGGCGGGAAGGATCACTTCGGCTTCCGCCCGGGGCCTTCTGGCCTGTCGTCGGACTCGGGCTGGTGGGGAACTCCATCTACCAGCTCGGCTTCATTTTCGGGCTGGCGAACACCACCGCCACCAACAGCGGCCTGGTGCTGGCCAGCATGCCGGCCATGGTGGCCGGGCTCGGTGCCATGCTTCGGATCGAGCATCTCACCCGGCATGCCGCCGAGGGACTGGCGCTCGCCAGCGTCGGCGTGGTGCTGGTGATCGCATCGCACGGCATCGGCTTCAGCGGCACCACCATGCTGGGCGACCTGCTGACCTTCGGAGCCGTGATGTGCTGGGCGGTCTTTACGCTGGGGCTGCGACGGCAGTCCCTGCCGCTGTCGTCGCTTGCCATCACCGCGTGGACGGTGCTTGCCGGTACCATTCCGTTGTTTCTGGCAGCCATTCCGTCCCTGCTTGCCATGAACTGGAGCCGGACGACACCGACTGGCTGGGGCGGGGTGCTCTACTCGAGCGGCTTTTCACTTGTGCTGGCGTACATTATCTGGAACCGGAGCATCAGGGTGGTGGGGTCCAACCGCACCGCCATCTTCGCCTGCCTGACACCGGTCGTGGCGATGCTCACGGCTATGCTGATGCTGGGCGAGCGGCCCGGGCCGGCCCAGCTCGCGGGCGGCGCGCTGGTCATCGCCGGTGTGCTGCTCAGCCAGCGCACCGGTCCCTTGCCCGGCACCGGGGCGCACACCGCGACCTTCAACGTTCAGGAATCCGACGCATGACCCAATCCCTCGCCGAATTCAACCAGTTCCGCGACGAGATGAACGCGCTCATTCTCGGCGCAGGCAACCTGACGGTCAACCGCTTCTTTGCGCTGGATGGCACGTGCTACGAGGAGGGCGCCCTCGGGGCCAGGACCAAGGAGATGCTCGGCCTGGTCGCCTCGCTGGTACTGCGGTGCGACGACTGCATCACCTACCACATCGTCAAGTGCCGGGAGGCCGGTGCCACGAAGGCTGAACTGATGGAAGTCTTTGCCGTCGGGCTGGTGGTCGGTGGCAGCATCGTCATTCCCCATCTGCGACGGGCCATGGCACGGTTGGAGGGCCTCTCAGGCCCCCCTTGACGGCTCCCGGCCCAGGCGGGATGTTATGCCGGCTGCGCATACCACCGCGTGGCTGGATCTCCCTTTCGGGATCACTAAGACATACCGGCGCAAGGCCGGACACGTTGTCCCGCGGCCTCACTTGAGGCGGCGGGTCTGACCAGCGGGCCGCAGGTTGAGCTGTGGGCGCGAACTGGCGTCGAGCATGTACCCCTTGGCATGCGCGATCGCACAGACTGGGCCGTCCATCAGGCCACCGAACGTGGCCGCTCTCCCCGATGATTGGGGCGAATGGCTGCGCGCGGGTCCGTTTGGGGAGTTGACGCAAGCCGATCGGGCACCCGGAGTCCTGCACCGGGCTTGCGAGACGCAGGTACTCGTGTCTCCTGGCGGCGCGATGGGTGGCGACGGTTTCGGCCTGCGGGCTGGCTGACGTCACCGGCCGTGCCCCCTGGATGCACACGTGTTCCCGACAAAGGCACCCCGGCTGCGAAGCCGGTCCGCAAAGCCCGAGCGTCACCCCCGACGCCGTCCGGCTGCCGAAGGAACGCCTTCAATCCAGTGGGAGGTGTTCTGTGCAACGTCATAGATGGTCGAGATTCCGCAGTACCGCACGACCGGCGGCGAAGTCGCTGGCGTGTACCTTCCTGGCGGCAGTACTGGTGATTGGCATGAGCTCGTGCGCAAGCGACGGTCCCACGCAACCTGCGACCGTCGGAACCCCACTTCCGACCGGAGGCAATACGCCCGCCTTCGGTGTCGTGGATCCGGCCAACGGCAGCGGTGAGTGCATGGCCAACGACGCCGTGAGCTATGCCTCACTGGTGGACGGCGTCGCGTCCGGCGACGACCCGGTCGGGCTGCTCAACTGCACCGCCAACGATATCTACATCGCCACGGCGGTGGTCACCGAAGTGTTCGATCCCACGGCCAACGGTGGCGTGGGCGCCTTTGTCGCATTTGACGCCGAAAATCCGCCCCACTGTACCGAGGGCGAGAACGTCACCTTCAGGATGACGGCCCAGCTGGCCCAGAATGCCAACTCCGAGCGCCAGGATATCGGTGTCTGGATCGCGACCGACGGCGGCGACGCTGAGACGGGCGAGTGCAACCACTACAACCTGATCCCCGGAGCCGAGGGCACGACCAACACTGACGGAGACCAGTGCGGTGGCATGGCCGAAGCGGCCACCACGTCGCTGGACCTCGGCACGCTCGAAGTGCCCTGCAATCCTGACCCGGTCACCAACAACCTGACCATCGGCGCCTGCCTCTCCTGGAAGGTTCCGAGTGATGATCAGGTCTGCTCCGACAATTCCGATGGCTCGGGCACCTCGGGTGAGCCGACCGACTTCCGTGCCGGCACCCTGCCGAGCAACAAGTCCAAGTGCAATTGCGACGGCTTCGACGTGCCGATCGTGGTGGACAAGCATGCGACCATCGAGGTCAAGAAGCAGTGTCCTGCTGGAACCACCGGCACCTTCGACCTCAAGATTGACGGCGTGGTCGAGAAGGACGATGCCGCCTGCGGCGAGACGACCGGGGCCGTGACCGTGGGAGCCGGCACCAGCGTCGACCCGGGTGCCGATCACACCGTGGCCGAGGACGGCTTCACGACCGCGAACTACACCAGCAGTTATGCCTGCACCAAGAACGGCGATCCGTACGTCAGCTCCACAGCGGGGACCGGACCAAAGACGGTGCATGTGGATCCGGACGACGCCGTGGTCTGCACTTTCACCAACGAAGCGATCACGGTGGACGTCACCAAGGACGCCACGCCTACGTTCCGCCGCTCGTACGCCTGGACGCTCGACAAGAGCACCAGCCCGACCGCCTTCGAACTCGATCCCGGCGAGGTCTACAGCCAGGACTACTCCGTGGCGGTATCGCTCAGCGGAACGACAGACGACAACTGGGCGGTGACCGGCAATATTCACGTGCACAACCCCACGTCCCATACCGTGAACCTGGCCAGTGTCACCGACGCCATTGCCGGAAGTGGTTCGGCCACCGTGGACTGCGGCGTCACCTTCCCGTACGATCTGGCCGCCGGCGCCACGCTGGACTGCACCTACTCGTCCTCCCTGGCGGACGGCAGCACCCGGCTCAACACCGCCAGTGCTACCATTACCGGCATTGCCACTCCGTTCACCGGTACGGCGAGCATCAACTTCGGCTCGGTCACGCCCTCACTGGTGGACAACTGCATCGCCGTGAAGGATGAAGGGGATCTTGGCAACACCGATCCACTGGGCACCGTGTGCGCCTCTGGCACACCGACGCCATCGGGCGGCTTCACCGCACCGAAGACCTTCAGCTATTCGTGGCCGGTACCGACGGGTGTGGCACAGTGCGGGATGAACACCTACAACAACACCGCAACTGGCACCACCAACACCACCAGCACGGTGCTGACTGACCCGGCGAGCATTACGGTCACGATCAATTGCGGCGTCGGGTGTACCCTGACCCAGGGCTACTGGAAGACCCACAATGACCTGTTCCAGGGCGGTGCGCCGTCCGATCCCGACTGGTCATCGGTGGGTGGGCCGGACGCCGCCTTCTTCATCAGCGGCCAGACCTGGTTCCAGGTCTTCTGGACCAGCCCGAAGGGCAATGCGTACTACAACCTTGCCCATCAGTACATGGCTGCCGTGCTCAATGGCGTGGATAACGACCCAACCCCGCCGGCAGACGTGCAGCAGGCCCTGGCCGATGCGGCAACGCTCTTCAGCACCTACACCCCGGCTCAGATCGGCGCGCTCAAGGGCAACAACTCGCTCCGCGCGCAGTTCATCACCCTTGCCGGAATTCTCGGGAACTACAACGAGGGCAACGACGGCGTGCCGCACTGCGCCGAGAACCAGCTCACGTTGAACTGAACGGCAACCCTCAACCGGGCGGGCCTCGCAAGGGGCCCGTCCGAACCCCCTGACCTGCACTGCGGAAGGCAACAATGGTTTCACCCATCTTGAGGCGGCTTGCGCCTCCCCTGCTGATGTTCCTCGTGGCCGCCTGCCAGCGGGGCCAGAGGCCGGACCCTGCCCCCGCTGCAGTCTCGGTGGCAAGCGACATTCCGGACCTGCTGGCTACCATCGGCAGCCAGCCGATTACCATGGCTGACGTCCGCCAGCGGGCCGGAGATGAACTTGATGAAATGCAGGCCCGCTATGAACGGGCCCGCTACAACTTGGTGCAGACGACCCTGAACCAGATCGTGCAGGAACGGGCGCTGCAGGCCGAGGCCGGCCGCCAGCACAAGACCGTTGACGAGCTGGTGGCGGATGAAATTGGCGAAGCCGTGGAGCCCAGCGACTCCGAGATCGGCGCCTGGTACAAGGCCAACCCCTCGCGGACCGGTGGCCGGGCGCTGGAGCAGATCCGGCCCCAGATCGCGGATTTCCTGCGCTCCGAGCGCCGCAAGGCGGCGCTTGCCCAGCTCAATGAACGGGCCACGGGTGCAGACAGCGTGAAGATCCTGCTGCCGCCGTATCGCCTGGTGCTGGACAATGCCCGCGCGCCTGCCCGCGGACCGGCCGACGCGGCGGTCACGCTGGTGGAGTTCTCGGACTTCCAGTGTCCCTTCTGCGGTCGGTTCTTTCCCACCCTCAAGCAGATCGAGCGGACCTACGGTGACAAGATCCGCATCGTCTACCGGCAGTATCCGCTGACCAGTCTCCATCCGAACGCCTTCAAGGCGGCAGAAGCGTCGCTATGCGCCAATGACCAGGGGAAGTTCTGGGAAATGCATGACGAGATGTTCCAGGACCAGAGCCGCCTCGCGGTCCGGAACCTGAAGGCCTCGGCTGCGCGCCTGGGCCTCGATCAGCAGGAGTTCAACGCCTGCATGGATACGGGCCGGCACACCGAGCAGGTGCAGGATGATCTGGCCGCCGGCGGGCGGGCCGGCGTGACTGGTACGCCCGCACTGTTCGTGAACGGGGTGCCGATTGACGGCGGCGCGGTACCCTATGAAGTCGTCGCCAAGGCCATTGATCTGGCCCTGGGCGGCGCGTCGCACTAGAGGAAGCGCGACGCTTCGGGCTGCACTACATGGTGGCGGGCACGTCGGCTGAACAGACGGCGCCCGCCACACCCGTTTCGCACACCCGGAAGATGTAGCTGTTCTGCCCCTTGCGGGGCGTGGTGAATACGAAGCTGCCGGGGTTTGCGACGGTGCCTGCGGCGGCGCCGTCCACGTACACCGTCACCGTGGCACTGGTGGCGCCGGTCCAGGAAAGCGTCGCGGTGCTGTGGCCTTTCACCTTCCGGCTGGAAACGCTGAGGAGCACGCCGACGTCCACCTGTCGGACGGCACTCGACGACAGGCCGGCGGAATTGGTGACGGTGAGACTGACCTGATACACCCCGCTCGCGGTGTAGCTGTGGTCGGATCCCGTCTCCGGCGCATCCACTGGCGCCGATCCGTCGCCGTAGTTCCACTGGCGCTGGACGATCACCCCACCCGGATCCGCGCTCGCGTCGACGAAGCTGCATGCCAACCTGCCGCATGTGTCCGTGAAGGCCGCGACAGGTGCAGAGACCACCGGATCCAACCCGGCCGAAGTCGAGTCGATGGATCCGGTTCCGGATGCCGTAAGCGAGCCGGTGTAGAGCAGGTTGCCATGGCTGGAGCCACCCTTGAGTGAGCCGACCCCACTGATGGCGCCGCTGGTGGCGAGGCTCGAAAGCGCGGAGGCCACGTCCTGGGCGGTGGCGTCAGGGTGGAGTTCCAGAAAGAGTGCCGCTGCTCCCGTGGCGTGCGGGGCCGCCATCGAGGTGCCGCTCATCACCTTGCTGGCCTGGTCATCGGCCATGCCCGCTGAGCGGATGCCCACTCCGGGTGCATACCAATCCACACAGGAGCCGAAATTCGAGAAGCTGGCGGCCGCATCGGTGCTGTCGCTCGCAGCGATGGTCATCGCCTCGGCGACTCTGGCTGGCGAGTAGAAGCAGGCGTCAGTGGCGGAGTTCCCGGCAGCGACGCCTGCAGGAATGCCGGCGGCGATAACCTGCCGGACTGCGCTATCTACGATGGCGTTCGGACCCCCGCCAAGCGAGATGTTCATCGCCGCAGGCCGCGCTGCGTGGGCCATGATCCAGTCGAGTCCGGCCAGCACTGTGCTGGTGCTGCCGGCCCCCCGACAATCCAGCACCCGTACCGACACCAGCTGCGCGCCCTTTGCTACGCCATAGGCCGCGCCGCCGACCGTTCCCGCCACGTGAGTACCGTGGCCATAGCAGTCGCTGCCGTCCCCGCCGAGGGCGTCGTATCCCGCCACGGCGCGCCCGCCAAAGTCCGTGTGGCTGAAGCGGATGCCGGAGTCGAGGATGTACACCGTGACTCCGCGCCCAGTGGCGCCGTAGGTGTAGTTCCCATCACGCGACGTCCGCTGGTCAATGCGGTCAAGTCCCCATGGCGCCGCCGACTCAACGCCACCGTCAGCCGTAAATGGCCGGTCCGGTTCGACCCGGCTCACGCGGGCATCACGAAGCAGTCCCGCGCGGGCGGCATCGGAGATGCTGCCCGCAAAGCCGACCAAGGCATCGCGATACAGGTACTGAGGCGAGATACCATGTGCGCGCGCGACTTCGCCCGGGTCGGTCCTGGGCGTGAGAAGCACGACGAAACGGCCGGGGAGGGCGGATGCCGATGCCGCGGAGGCAAAGGAGGTGGAGACCTGATCGGTTTCAAGCGACGACGTCGTCGGCTCACAGGCAGTGAGCCACGCAAGGACAGCGGCAAGAGCGAACGGAGCGCACCGCGCGGCGACGCGGTCGAGGCGCAATGCGGAGCTGGCGAGCACGAGGTCCTCCCGAAGGTATGGAAGCCTGGCTAGCAAGCGGGGTGCCCACCGGCCACCGCGATTGGCGGGGCGCGTCAAGCGATATGATCTGATGGAGTTAGCCGTACGTGAAGGAGCCCTTTTTCACCGAGCTGGCGCGCCACTGCAGCCGGTTGCACTGCGTAGCGCCGCCATAATCGCATCTCCCGGCGAGCCGGGGCAGGAGGGGCAGGATGGATGAGTGGGGCAGCGCAGAATTCGCCCGCCCTCTATTCCGCCCCCTCCACTATCTGCTTGTAGCTCTCGGGATTCCACTTCGGCCGTGCGTCGGCATTGGCCACTTCCAAGCCCAGGAAGTAGACGAGCTTGATGATGCGCGCCTCCTTCTCGGCCTCGATCTTGTCAGGCTCATCGCCCGGGCCATGGTAGTCCTCGTGGGTCCCGTTGAAGAAGAACAGAATGGGCACACCCTTCCGCGCAAAATTGAAGTGGTCGGAGCGGAAGTAGAAGTTCTCGTCCGGCCAGATGTCGTCGATCGCGGTCATGCCAAGTTCTGGGTGCGCGATGTTGACGCGATTGAGCGTGGCGCCCAGATCCGAATGCTCCTTGCCAATGACGACAATGGTGTCCTTCCAGTTGCGCCCGATCATGTCCATGTTGAGGTCCGCGACAATCTGGGTGACCGGAACCGGCGGATGCTCGCTGAACCAGCTACTGCCCCACAGACCTTTTTCCTCGCCGCTGACGGTCAGAAAAATCAACGAGCGGCGCGGCCGCGCGCCGGGTTGGGTAAACGCCTCGGCCAGCTCCATGATGCCGGTAGTACCGGACCCATCGTCATCCGCCCCGTTCCAGATGCTGTCGGTGGAACCCTTCCGGGGCGAATGCACCCCGACATGGTCCATGTGTGCGGAGAAGACGACATACTCGTGCTTGAGCTCAGGATCGCTTCCTTCCAGGATGCCGACGGTGTTCGGGGCGCTCAGTCCGCTGTCGCTGACTTCTCGAGCTTCCACCATCACCGTGAGACCGTCCAACGGCCGCACCACCGGAGCGGTTGCCTGCCGGACCGCTGTGACGTCAATGCCCGATTCCCGCAGCGGCGCGGCCATGGCCCCATCCCGGACCTCGATAATGGGGATGCCTTCGGGTTCCTCGGACGGCATGACCAGCCGGACGCGTGCGGTGTTCTCCCTGGCCAGTGCCTCCCGGAACTGGACGGAGTCGCGGTTGGACGCGAAGATGAGGGCTTGCGCCTTGGATTGCGCCAGCCGCTGCAGGATGACATTGGTTGCGGCAGGCACCGGATGGGAGTAATCGACCACCATGATCACGATACGATCGGTGGCCTGGCTGACGTCGAAGCTGGTGGTGTCGAGCGCGCCACCGACCACGAGCGCCTTCCCGCGAAGCGATGCGGCCGGCATGGGGCCGTAACGCCATCTGGCATCCGCGGTGAAGTCAACATGCGCGTGCGCCGTTCCCGCCATGAAGCCGACGTGCGACTGCGCCGCGTCCAGTCGAGTGCGAACCAGCGGATAGCGCTGAAGGTATGAGCCGCTGTCGCCGCCTGGCTTGAGGCCGACCCGTCGGAATTCGCTGGCTACGTACGCCGCGGTCATTTCCAGTCCGCGGCTGGGCGTGTCCCGGCCCATCATGGAATCATCGGCGATGATGTGGACTCGCCGGGCGACGTCCACCTCAGTAATGGAGGCGGCGCCCCGCGCGACAGCGGAATTGGGCGCGGCGCTTGTCATCTGAGCCGAGGCGGGCGCGACCGACGACGCGGCAAGTAATCCGACCAGGAAGAAGCTGCGCATGAGTCCTCGGGGAAATGATGGTCCCTGCGTGGGGACAGGATCGGCTGGAAGAGAAGGGCCGCCCCGCAAAGCTACGAGGCGGCCCGGATCGCGGTTTCAGCGGGTCAGGCGTCGGGCTTCCGGCGCTTGAGTTCGGGTTCGCCGGTGCTCCGCGGCTCCTGACGCGGGGGCGGGGAAGCACGCCGTGGCTCCTGGCGGGTGGCACGCGGCGGTGCCTCCTGGCGGGGCTTCGGCTGCGCAGCAGGCCTCGCGCCCTCGCTCGGCTCCGCCCGGGCCGGCTGTTCCCGCTGTCCGGCCGGAGCTGCCTCCGGCGAGGGCTGCTGTGCGGCGGCCAGCCCGGGTGCTGCAAAGAGGAGCACTGCTGCGGCGGCCAACGCCGTAATGCGCACCAATGAAACCTCCCAGACGGATGAGTCGTAGCGCAGACCAATATAGCGTTGCAGGGGTTGTGCCAGAGCGGGCAAGGCCGGCCGGGCGGGCGGGACGGCCGGGAGGTCGTGTGTCGCAGGTCGCAGTGTCACCCTGAGCGAGCAACCCGAGCGACGGGGCAGACCGCGCCGGGCCTTTCGGCTCCTTCGGTCGCTCCGCCTCCTGAGGCTGGCAACCTGCCCGTCCCACCCGCCCTGCCCGTCTTGCTTTCCCGAAGGCACCATCGATACGTTGCGGCCCCTGATGGCACATTCCTCCGCTGCGCCCCTCCGCCGCCCCGATCTGCTGGATCCTTGGGAAGTAGCCCGCCTTGGCGGCATCGAGGTCACCACCCGCGGGGTGGTCGAGGGGTTCCTGGCCGGCCAGCACCGGTCGCCCCGCCGTGGCTTCTCGGTCGAATTCGCTGAGCACAGGATGTACCAGCCCGGCGACGAGCTCCGATACGTGGATTGGAAGATTCTTGGCCGTAACGACCGGTTGTACGTCAAGCAATACGAAGAAGAAACCAACCTGCGGGCCATGATCGTGCTCGATGCGTCCCGGTCCATGGCCTGGACAGGTGACCCCACCACCACGCTGTCAAAGCTCGACTATGCCGCCCGGCTCGCCGCCGCGATCGGTCTCCTCCTGTTGCGCCAGCGCGACGCCGCAGGACTGGTGGCCTTCGACGACGAGGTGCGGCAGGTGGTGCCGCCGCGCGCGCGAACCTCGCATTGGCAGCAACTGGTCGCGGCCCTGGCGGAACTCCGGCCCGGCGCAGGGCACGGCCGCCGGCCCGGCCTTGGCGCGGGTCATGGATTTCCTTCGACGCCGGGGCATGGTGATCTTCATTTCGGACCTCCTGCTGGACCGGGATCTCGCCATGTCGGCGTTGCGCTTTCTGCGTCATCGCGGCCATCAGGTGCTGGTCCTCCACATCATGGATCCCGCCGAGCTTCATCTCGGCGGACCGGCGGAGGCCCGTTTTGAAGATCCTGAGTCGCACCAGTCCGTCGTACTTCGTCCTGCCGACTGGGCCGAGGCCTATGCGCAGACCATA
The DNA here is from genome assembly GCA_963798915.1 of uncultured Gemmatimonadales bacterium. GTDB lineage: Bacteria > Gemmatimonadota > Gemmatimonadetes > Gemmatimonadales > GWC2-71-9 > CAMLHP01. The sequence goes on from CAWCVB010000014.1 coordinate 143,903, forward strand.
CGGCGCGTGACCCATGACTGGACCGTGGCCTGCCGCCAGTTCGGCATCGCCTATCATCAGGTGCTCACCAACCGACCGTTCGGGGATGCCCTGCGGGAGGCGCTCGCCGCGCCGCGTGGAGCATGATCGGCTTTCTCCATCCCTGGATGCTGGCCGCCCTGCCGGCCGTGACGCTTCCGTTCCTGCTGCACCTGCTTGCCCGGCGGGAACCCCCCACCGTCGCGTTTCCTGCTGTCCGCTATCTCCGCTCCGCCACGGCCGAACACCAGCGCCGGCTTCGGCTCCAGCACTGGCTGCTTCTGCTCCTACGCATGCTGCTGGTCCTCGCGCTGGTGCTGGCGGCGGCTGCGCCCACGGCATCCATACTGGGGGCGCCGGGCCATGCGCCAAGCGCCCTGGTGATCATTCTCGACAACAGCGCCAGCAGCGGCGCGGTCACGGGCGGCACGCCCCGTCTCGAGCGGCTGGTGGCGGCGGCACGCGCTGCGCTTTCACGCGCCACGACGGATGACGCGCTCTGGCTCCTGTTGGCTGACGGGCGCGCTCGACGGGGCGACCCACGCCAGCTGCAGACCATCCTCGACAGCGTAGCTGTGCTGCCCCTCCGGCTCGATCTTGGGGTCGCCATCAGCGAGGGCGACCAGATCCTGGAGGCACAACGCCGTCCCGGTGAGTTGATGGTGCTGTCAGATCTTCAGGCCTCGGCGTTGAGCCAGGCCCACCAGCGGGCTCCGCTCCTCGTGGCGCGACCGCCGGAGACTCCGCCCGTCAATCGCGGCGTCGCCGCGCTTGTCGCCAGTGCACAACCCTGGAGCAGTGACGGCGGGCGGTTGGTCGTATCGGTGACCGGTGATTCCTCCGGGCCAGTAGCGGTGGCCGCTCGTCTGGGCGACCGTCCCCCGCGCGAGTCGCTCGTGCGTCCCGGTGACAGCGTCAGCGTTACGCTGGCCGCGCCGTCGGAAGGCTGGTACGTGGCGAGCGCCGCATTGGCGCCCGACGAATTCCGGTTGGACGACCGCCGGGAAACGCTGGTCCGGGTCGCAGCGGTGGCCTCGGCCAGCTGCGACGAATCGGATCGCTACCTCGAAGCCGCCTGTGAGGTGCTTCGCCAGAATCGGCGAATCAGGGCTGGCGACAGTATCACGATTGGACGACCGGGTGCTGGGGCGTCAATCATCATGCCGCCGGCTGATGCAGCGGAAATGGGCGCGCTCAACCGCGAGCTGGCTCGGCGGGGAAGCCAATGGCGCTACGGCCAGCTCAGGCTTGATGCGACAACCACCGACAGCGGCCCGCTGCTGGGACGGCACCCAGTGAGTCGGCGCTACCAGCTGGTCAGCACCGGCAGTGGTCGCACGGGGGTGCTGGTTTCGGCTGGCGGGGAGCCCTGGATGGTGCGGTCTGGCAACCTGATCCTGCTGGGAAGCCGATTGGACCCGGACTGGACCGGTCTGCCGCTCGCAGCGGGGTTCATGCCCTTTCTGGATGGGCTCATCAATCGGGTGGCGCGCGGCGGCGTTGCCCTGATTGACGGGGATGCCGGCAAACCGTCAGCCTTGCCGGATCAGGTCACGGAAGTGCGACGCGGGACACGGCACTGGAAGGTGGATGGCGGCGACTTTTTTACGCCCGGAGACGTGGGCGTCTACTTCCTGCTGACCGATCGCGACACGGTTGGGGCGCTGGTGGCTGGGATCGATCGGCGTGAGTCCGCGCTTCAGCCAGCGGATGCGGCCATGGTGCATCGGCTCTGGCCCGGCGCCCGCCTGCTGACACTTGATGAGGCCGGTGACGCCGCGTTCTCGTCGGCCGCACGCGCCGACCTGCGTGGTCCGCTCCTCTGGGTGGCACTCGCCGCCGGACTGGGTGAGGTGCTTCTGGCGAGCACCCAAAGAAAGAAGGCATGACGCTCGACCGGATTCTTGAGGCGATCGCCCGATCGCCAGGGGCGCTGGAGGCGCGGGAGCGCCTGCCGCAGCGTGGCGGACGGCTGGCACTGGGTGGGGCACCCGGATCATCGGGCGCTGCACTGCTGGCGTGGTTCGCCCGGGAAGACCTGGCGCGCACCTACTGCGTGGTTGCGCCCACGCCAGCCGATGCTGAACGCTGGTTTGCCGATCTGTCGCTGCTGCTGGACGAGGCCGTCGGACTTTATCCCCAGCGTGAGTCACTCGGTGAGGACGAGGCTCACCTGGAAATTGCTGGCGAGCGGGCTGAGACGCTGGAAGCGCTCCTTGGCGGCCGGCTTCGGCTGCTTGTCACGACGGTGCGCGCCACCCTGGAACGCAGTCAAGTCCCGAACGCCATTGCGCGCTTGCGCCTGGACCTGGCCCGCGGTGACACGCTGGCGCCAGGGACGCTGGCGAATCGCCTTTCGGAGATGGGCTATGAGCGGGTGGCGACCGTCACCGAGGTCGGGCAGTTCAGCATGCGTGGGGGTATCCTCGACGTATATGGCTTTGGCATGTCGACCGCTGCGCGGCTGGAGTGGTGGGGCGATGAAATTTCTTCACTGCGAGGCTTCGACCTCACCAGCCAGCGTTCCGGTGAGGAGCAGGACCGGATCGTGATCCTGCCCTTGCGGGCAGCCCCTGCGGGCGAGCCGCGTTCGGATGGCTCCAGCGGGGCGCGGCGGGGACTGCTCGAATTGCTTCCGCCCGACACCTTGATGCTGCTGGAAGCCGAAACGCCTGCCGCAGATGAAGCCAAGCGTGCCTGGGACGAAGCGGCTCATCACCTGGACGTGGCGAGGCGGCTCGGCGACGACGTTCCGAGCCGGGAAGCGATCTTCGAGCCGCCCGAGCGCTGGCACGAGATGATCAGCCAGTTCGGCCGGGTGATCCTGCGGGCGGATGTGCCCGATGTGCAGCTGGGCGCGATGCCACCCGAGCGCATCGAGCGAGATCTGGCCCAGCTCGCCGCGCTCCTCCGGTCGGAGCCGCCGACCCTGATTCTGTGTGACAACGAGGGCCAGCGCGACCGCCTGGAGGAATTGCTGGACGAGCGCGGCGTCCACGCCAGCCTGGCCGTCGGAGCACTGGACGGCGGATTCGTCCTGCCGCGGCTGCGGATCCTCACCGACCACGAGATTTTCCGCAGGGCTCGCCGAGTCCGGCGAACCAGGCGCTACCGGGCGGCAGCTCCATCCCTCGCCACGGGACTCCTGGCTGAGGGCGACTACGTCGTCCACCTGGAGCACGGGATCGGCGTCTACCGTGGCATCCAGACGATTTCGGTGGGGGAGAGCACGCTCGAAGTTGCCATCCTCGAGTACGAGGGCGGCTCGCGACTGAACGTCCCGCTTTATCGCCTGGACCAGCTCGAGCGGTATCGCGCTGCGGGGGAGGACGGTGATCGGCCGCCGCCCAAGGTCCACCGGCTGGGCGGCAGCAGCTGGGCGCGAGTGCGGGACCGGGCTCAGCAGGCCATCCGGAAGATGGCGGCCGAGCTGCTGGAGCTGTATGCCCGTCGCAAGGTGGCGGCCGGCTTCCCGTTTCCGCCCGACACGCGCTGGCAACGGGAATTGGAAGCGAGCTTCCTGTACGAGGACACGCCCGACCAGCGAAAGGCCACGGAGGACATCAAGCGGGACATGGAGCGTCCCCTGCCGATGGACCGGCTGCTGGTGGGCGACGTCGGCTACGGCAAGACTGAAGTGGCGGTCCGGGCGGCGTTCAAGGCGGTGCAAGGAGGTCGGCAGGCGGCCGTGCTGGTGCCAACCACCATCCTCGCGGAGCAGCATGGCCGCACCTTCGCCGAGCGGCTGGCCGACTATCCGGTGACCGTGGAAGTGCTTTCTCGCTTTCGGACCACGAAGGAGCAGAAGGACGTCCTGGCGCGGCTGGAGAAGGGCACCGTGGACATTGTCATCGGCACCCATCGATTGCTGTCCCGCGATGTCCAGTTTCGTGAGCTGGGTCTGCTGATAGTAGATGAGGAACATCGGTTCGGGGTGCGCCACAAGGAACGGCTCAAGGCCTTCCGGCTTGCGGTGGATGTTCTCACCCTGACGGCTACGCCTATTCCCCGCACGCTGCACCTCAGTCTGGCGGGCCTGCGCGATCTCTCGCTGATCGAGACGGCACCGCGGGACCGCTCTCCGGTCCTGACCTTCGTGGAACCGTGGGATGACGCCCTGCTGGAAGAGGCGCTGGCGCGCGAGGTCGACCGCGGCGGTCAGGTCTTCTTCGTGCATAACCGGATCGAGACCATCGAGACGATTGCCCAGCGGGTGCGACATCTCGCGCCGAGGGCGCGGGTCGGCCTGGCCCATGGGCAGTTGCCCGCCGACCAGCTCGAGGAAGTGATGCGCCGGTTTGTTGCTGGCGAGGTGGATGTGCTGGTGACGACGATGATCGTCGAGTCCGGCCTCGACGTGCCCAACGCCAACACCATGATCGTGCACGATGCCCATCGGTTTGGCCTGGCGCAGCTGTACCAGTTGCGGGGGCGGGTGGGGCGGAGCCATCGACGCGCGTACTGCTACCTGCTGGTCCCGGACACGATCGATCGCGATGCCGAGGAACGGCTCAAGGTGCTCGAGCATCATAGTGACCTGGGTGCGGGGTACCGGATTGCGCTCAAGGACCTGGAGATTCGGGGGGCGGGCAACCTGCTGGGCTCGGAGCAGTCCGGCCATGCTCACGCGGTCGGGTTCGACCTCTACATGCGCTGGCTGGAGGAAACGGTTCGAGCGCTTCGCGGGCGGGGCGAGGAGGCGCCGGCGCCGCCCGATGTGGTGCTGGAGGCCGCGGCGCATCTGCCGGACGATTACGTGGCCGACGACGACGTCAAGCTGGATATCTACCGCCGACTGGCGCGGGCGGAGTCGTCAGGTGAAATTGATGGGCTTGGCACCGAACTTCGGGAACGATTCGGGCCGCTGCCGGAGCCGGCCGCGGTGCTGCTGCACCTGAGCCGACTCCGGCTCCTGGGCGCGGCGCTGGGGTTGCAGCACGTCACCCTCCGCGGGGACGAAGCGCGCCTCACCTTTCGTGACGGTGCCGTGCCCCGGCTGGCCGCGCTCTCAGCGGCGCTCGATGACGTCCAGCTTGCGGCAGATGTGCGCCGCACCGTCCCGCTGTCTCTCCGCATCCAACGTCTGGGCGGCGAGGCGCTCACGCCTGCACTGGTCCGCGCCCTCAGGGTTGTGGCGGGCCGCGCGGAGGCCCCCGGCGCACCAGAATGACCGGCGGCCGACTTTCACTTCATGGAGATGGCATGCGTCGTTTGATGCTGGTGATGGCTGTATTCGCGCTCACGGGTTGCTCGGATCTCCGCAGCCTGTTCAAGGCTCACGCCGATGAAGCGGCGACCGCCGGCTCGCTGACCCTGACACCAGAGCGTCTGGCCGAGATACTCACCGGGCCCAAGGGCGTCCGGCTCAACAGCGACGCGGCAGAATTTGTCACCGGTCTCTGGCTCGATTACGCCCTCTTCGCGGACGCCGTGGCCAACCGGAAGTTGCCGGCCGACTCCCAGGCCGTGGCTGATGCGCTCTGGCCGGCGCTCTCAAGCATCAAGGCCACGCGCTGGTTCGATAGCGTGGTGGCGCAGAACCTGAGTCTGAGCGATGCAGGGCTCGACAGCGTGTTCACGTCCGGGCCGCTGCGCGTCTTCCAGCACATCCTGATCACCGTCTCCCAGACGGCGACGCCCGAAGAACGGGCGGCTGCGTTGAAGAAAGCGGACGCCGCGCTGGCCCAGCTGAAAAAAGGCGCCAACTTCGGTGCGCTGGCCACCCGGATGTCGCAGGATCCGGGCAGCGCGCGGGACAGCGGGTACCTCCCGCCCGCTGCCAAGGGCCAGTACATGGTTTCGTTTGACAGCGCCGGCTGGATGCTGGCGCCCGGCCAGATCAGCGGCGTGGTGCAGACGCCATACGGCTACCACATCATCCGGCGTCCCACGCTGGCGGATGCACGCACTCGATTTGAGGACGCGGCCCTGCAGGTGGTGCGCGCCCGGGTGGACTCGATCTACTTCGACAGCCTGGCATCGCAGAAGAACCTGACAGTGGTTCGGGCAGCACCGTCCCTGATTCGTGAGGCGCTGGGGGACATGGAGGCGTCTCGCGGCTCAGACGAGCGCCTCGCGTCGTGGAACGGTGGCACTCTTACGGTTGGCGGCCTGCTGCGCTGGATCAACCAGCTGCCGCCAGCCTACCAAGCCCAGGTCGGAGACATGCCCGATTCCGCCCTGGGGCACTACGCCAAGGTGGTGGCCCAGAATCAGATGGCCCTGCAAGAGGCGGACAGTGCGCATGTCGGGCCGTCTGCCGAGGAGTGGGCCGGGCTCCAGCAGCAGTATCGCGCCCAGGTCGATTCGCTCAAGAGCGATATGCAGCTGGGCGCCGACGTGAGCGATTCGAGCGTGTCGGCCAGCCAGCGCGACCAGATCGCGGCGCTCCGACTCAAGGCCTATTTCGATCGGATTATCGCGGGCAAGCAGCGCGCCCGCCGGCTGCCTGCGTCGCTGGGGGATGTCCTGCGCGAGCGACTTGACCATCACGTCTACCAGGGTGGCATCGAGCGCGGGCTGGAACTGGCCCAGCGGAAGAAGGCACAGGAGAGTGCTGACTCGGCGCAGCCTGCCAGTGGGACGCGCCCGCCGGCCATGCGTCCCGCACCGGGACCAGCCCCCGCGCAGGCCGACAGCCGATAGCGCGTCAGGCGCCAGTCTCCATTCCGGTGGCCCACGTCGCCGCCGGTGAAGCGGTAGCGGTACTGTCTCATGGGAGAATCAGAACGGATGCAGATCAGATGGACCAGACTTGCCGGGGCGGCAGCGCTGCTCGCTGCTGCCTTGCCGTGCCCGCTGCATGCGCAGGATCCTGCCGATTTTGCCCTGCGGGGCGACACCACGTTTACCGTGGACCGTATCGTGGCGGTCGTGGGGAATGAGCCGATCCTCGAGTCGCAGGTCGAGGAGCAGCTGTTCACGGTATTGTCAACCAATCAGTCGATGGACCTTCCGACGTCCGCCGACACCGCCCGGCTTCGCGACGATATCCGCAATCAGCTGATCAACGAGGAATTGCTGGTTCAGGCGGCCAGGCGCGATACCGCCGTGAAGGTCAGTGAGCAGGATGTGACCGCCTCGGTGGACCAGAGCTACAAGCGGGTGCGTGACCAGTTCACTTCGGAAGTCGATTTTCAGCGTGAGCTGCACCAGTCGGGATTCGCCTCGGTTGAGGATTACCGCCGCTTTCTGGCCGACCGCCAGCGGCGCGACCTGCTGCGCCAGGCGCTGATTGCGCGGCTCAAGGAGACCAAGAAGCTCAAGCCGGTGAACCCGACCGAAGCCGAGTTGCACGCCGCTTTCGAGCAGGGCAAGGACCAGCTGGGGCAGCGGCCCGCAACCATCGGTTTTCGGCAGATCGTAATTGCCCCGCAGGCGTCAGACTCTGCCCGGGCCCGCGCGTTCCGGTTGGCCGACTCCATTGCCAATGGTCTTCGGGCGGGCGGTGATTTTGCCGTCGCGGCGCGGCGTTTCTCGCAGGATCCGGGCTCCAAGGAGCAGGGTGGGGACCTGGGCTGGACCAGGCGGGGCACGCTGGACCCGAAGTTCGAGGCCGCCGCCCTCAGCCTCAAGCCGGGAATGATCTCGAACCCGGTGGAAACCGGCTTCGGGTTTCACGTGATTCAGCTTGTCCAGACCGAGCCGACCTCGATCCATGCCCGGCACATCCTGATCGTCCCGGAGGCGACACCGGCCAACGTGGACACTGCCCGGGCGCTCGCTGGCCGGGTGGCGAGCGCACTGCGGGCCGGCGCCTCATTCGACTCGCTTCAGGCGCGACTGCACGATGATTCAGAGGAGAAGCAGGCAGAAGACGTGCCGGAGGACCAGCTTCCCAAGGCATACGTGGAGGCGGTGGCCGACGCCGACAGTGGCGCCATCGTGGGGCCATTCGACCTGACCGGTCCCGACGGAAAGCTCAAGTTTGCCGTCCTGCAGCTGACGCGGCGCCGGCCGGCCGGGGAGATCACGTTCAGCGATGTCCGCGATCGACTCCGCACCAACCTGGCCGAGAACCTCGGCACCAAGCGGTACCTGGACCACCTCCGCGCCTCGACCTACGTAGACATTCGCGAGCCGTGAGGCCGCGTGTGGCGGTGACGCTGGGTGATCCCCGGGGCATCGGCCCCGAGATCACCCGCGATGCGTTGGCAGAGGCGCTCGACGCCGACATCATCCTGGTCGGCGCAGAGGACCAGATCGCCGACCTTCCTGCAGTCCGCCGCGTGAGCGTCGGCACGTGGGGCCTCGGCAGCGGCGACCGGGCCGATCATGCGCGCACCCTGCGCGCCGGACGCCTGACCGGTCATGCGATCGAGGCAGCTGCCCGTCTCGCGCTTGCCGGGGACGTGGATGCCATCGTGACCGCACCCGCCAACAAGAGCGCGCTGCATCTCGCGGGGTTTCCATGGCCAGGGCACACAGAATGGCTGGCGCATCTGGCCGGGGATGTGCCCGTCGCGATGATGTTGGCGTCGTCCCGGCTCAGGGTGGTGCTGCTCACGACCCACGTGCCGCTGCGGGACGTGCCGGCGCTGCTCACCGCTGACCGGATCGTGGCCACAGGACGCGTGGTGCAGAAGTCACTGCGCGAGTGGTTCGGGATCGACTCACCTCGCTTGGCGCTCTGCGCCCTCAATCCGCATGCTGGCGAGGGCGGCGCGTTCGGCGATGAGGACGAGCGCCTGCTGGCGCCCGCTGCTCGCCAGCTTGGCGCGGCGGGCCCACTGCCGGCGGACACGGTCTTTGTCCGTGCCATGCGGGGGGAATTCGACGTCGTGCTGGCGCCCTATCATGATGTCGGAATGACCGCGATCAAGGTGGCGAGTTTCGGCGAGGCAGTGAACATCACGCTGGGCTTGCCGTTCCCGCGCACGTCGCCCGATCATGGCACCGCGTTTGACATTGCGGGGACCGGCAAGGCGGATCCATCCAGCATGCGGCGGGCGCTGGAACTGGCGGTGAAACTTGGTCAACGGTCAACAGTCAAGGTCAACGGTCAACGGTCAACGGTCGACCGTAGACTGTAGACCGTCGACATCACTTCACCAGTCTCACGCTCCGTACCCGCCTGCCATCCATCTCGGCCACTTCCAGCACCCGATCGCCCGCGGCCACCCTGTCACCGGGTCGGGGGAGGCGACCAAGCGCGCCAAACACCCAGCCACCGATCGTGGTGTAGTCGGCGTCGTCCAGCGTCGTCCCCTGTTCACCGTTGAATTCGCTCACCGGCATGGAGCCGTCGATCAGGGCGAGGCCCTGGTCCTGGCGCTGCACCTCGGGGAGGTCATGCTCATCGAAGATGTCGCCCACAATCTCCTCGAGCAGGTCTTCCATCGTCACCAGTCCGGCGGTGCCGCCATACTCGTCGAGCACAACCGCCATGTGGCTCTTGAGCCGCTTCATGTCGGTGAGGACGTCCTCCACTTCGCGGGTCCCCGGCACGAAGAGTGGCTCCCGCATCACGGAACGCAGGCTTGCGTGCCCATCCTGCCGCAACGCAGCGAGCAGGTCCTTGGAGTGAACGATGCCGACGATCTCGTCCAGTGACGCAGCATAGACCGGGTATCGCGAGCGGCCATGCCGTGCGACCTCGTCGGCCGCCTGCTCGATGGTCAGGTCCTGTGCCATCGCGGCAATGCGGGTGCGCGGCGTCATGACCTCCTGGGCGCTTTTCTCACTGAACTCGAAGACTCCCTCGAGCAGGCGGGCATCCTGCTGGAGCAGGCTGCCGCCTTCTTCACTCTGTTCCACCAGCAGCCGCAGCTCCTCTGGTGAGTGCAGCCGCTGGTGCTCGCCGGGCGCCGCAATGCCGAACGCTCGCAGCAGCATGTTGGCGGTGCCATTCAGGATCGCAATGGGTAGCGCCATGACCCAGCTGAACCCCATCAGTGGCATCGCGACCCAGCGACTGATGGCCTCGGGGTAGATGAGCGCCACGGTCTTGGGCACCAGCTCGCCCAGGATGATGTGCAACATCGTGATGACGATGAAGGCGACGATCGAGGCGACGCCGTGGGACGCCACGGCGGCGAGCGTGGCCGGCAGCCAGCCCAGGACTCGCATGATGAGTGAAGCCAGCGCCGGCTCGCCGATCCAGCCCAGGCCGAGGGAGGCCAGGGTGATGCCCAACTGAGTGGACGAGATGTAGCGATCCAGCGATTGAACAGCCTGCCGCGCAAGCCTAGCTTTGCGGTCACCGGTATTGGCCAGCTCGTCCAGCCGAGTCCGCCGGGCCGCGACCAGCGCGAATTCCGCGGCGACGAAAAATGCGTTGGCGAGGACCAGGACGACGACGAGGGCCAATCCCAGGCCAAAGCCGGAGCCTGCTTCGGTTTCCATGGCTTCCAAGTGTAATGAGCGACCGAGTTTCTCGCGAGAAAGGTCAGGCGGTGGCGGCACATTCCCATAGCAACCATGCCGGGTCGGCGGCACCGTTGAGCCGGCTCCGATGGGTCCTGCTGTTCACGGCGGTTTTCATGGTGGTGGAGGCCATCGGGGGCTGGCTCGCTGGCTCGCTCGCGTTGCTGGCTGACGCCGGGCACATGCTCACCGATGTCGCGGCCCTCGGGCTTTCACTGCTCTCGGCGGTGGTAGGTGCCCGGCCTGCGGATGACCGTAAGACGTACGGATATCGGCGCTGGGAGGTCCTGGCTGCGGCCGTCAATGCGGTGGCGCTCTTTGTCATCGCGGGCTGGGTGGTCTACGAGGCAATCCACCGGCTGGGGGCGCCTTCGGCCGTCAACGGTGGCCTCCTTCTCGGTGTGGCCCTCGCCGGGCTGCTGGCGAACGCCGTCTCCCTGCGCATCCTCCACGGATCGCACACCGAAAATCTCAATGCTCGCGGCGCCTATCTCCACATCCTGGGGGACCTGCTCGGCAGCGGGGCCGCGGTGCTGGCGGGCGTGATCATCGTGCTGACTGGCTGGACGCCGATCGATCCGATTCTCTCGGTGGCCGTGGCGATCCTGCTCCTGATCAGCGCCTGGCGCCTGCTGAACGAGAGTCTGGACGTCCTGCTCGAGGCCGTGCCGCCCGGGATTTCGATGGCAGAAGTGGAACGGCGCATGCAGACTGTTGATGGCGTCGCCGAGGTGCATGACCTGCACGTCTGGACGGTCCGCAGCGGATTGCTGGCCATGAGTGGCCATGTGGTGGTCCCGCACCTCGACGCTCACCCCGACGTGCTCGGCCAGATCCGGGATCACATGGCCGACCTGGGCATCGGGCACGTCACGGTCCAGCTTGAGGTGGAATCTCCCTGCGAGGACAGCGACTGCGTCTGAGGTCTCTGCGCCTTCGCCTCACTGCTTTGGCAACAGAGCGTCCACCTCGGCTGGTTCATTCCCAATGCCAATGCCGCAACCTACGCCGGCTGTGACTTGCAGGTGGAGGATTCGGTCACTCACGTTGACGGTGTCGCGCCGAACGTCGGTTCGGCCTTCGGGAGGAGCCGCGGCCGGCCGTACCGATCGTTCGGCAATTCTGGTACGAACCTCCCGCAAGAGTCCCAGCACATCCTGGAGGCGGGTGCCCGGTCGGTCGTTGAAGGTGGTGAGCGGACGCTCGCGCAGCGGCAGGCTCAGGCGGGCGGCGGCGGCGTAGACAACTTCAAGCAGGGCCGGCGTTGCGCCCGGCGCGCTCGCGCCAAGCTTTTCGCCGGATTCGATCAGTGCACAGGCGAGGGTGAGGCGATCCGCATCATGAGGGCACGGCGGTCCCGAGGTCGAATCTGACTCGGGGTTCCAGGCGCCTGGCTTTGAAAGCAGCTCGATCGCGCGGTCAATGATCCGGAGATCCAGCTCCGAGTAGACGAAGTCGGGCCGTTGGCAGGCGCCGCAGTCGACGCGTGGGACCGAATCGCCAGCCACGATGGCCGCAACCCAGTCGCGAAAGCGGTGGCCGTCCGTCTCGTAGGTGTAGAACATCGGCTCGCCCATGACCGTGTGGATCTCGCCGCCGATCAGGAAGGAGCGGAATGCCGGAACTCTTGCTGAAATCTCGGCGTGGTCCTGCCGAATCAGCGCTGTGACATCGGGGTGCTTCGTGCCCGCGAGCTCCAGGAAGAAGCGCTGTGCATCGTCGTAGGCGGCGTCAACCTGATACAGCTCCAGTCCAGGTGCAGTTCGGGCGGCGTTGACATAGAGTCCCGGAACGCCACCCTTCTCATAGTGCTCCCATCCGCGATAGCGCCTCAGGACGTCGGGAATGCCCCAGCGCCCCTGGTCCGCGCCATCCATCGCGTTCTTCGTATAGGCACTCGCGGCGTCACCCACTGCGGCGACGCGGGCTCCCGGATAGTGCCGCGCCATCAGGCTCGAATAAAACGGCGTCGCCACGGCGCCGGCGCTGGAGCCGGAGACAAGCACCACGCTCGGCGCCGGGAAGTTGGCGTACACCCAGGCCAGCGCAGCGAACGCGTTTCTCTGGCCGCGATGGTGAATGCGGATGGTGTGCGAACCAGTCGTGTCCGGCACCGTGTACGTCGTGTCGGCGTCGCCGAGATGCACGTCGCCAGTGCAGTAGCTGGCGAACACGGTCGAGAATAGCCCGCGAGCGGGTTTTCCGGATTGCCGAAATCGAAGATGCCTTCGGATGGCGCAGCCGCCGGGCCATCGCTCTCGTAGGTGGGCCTGGACGTTCGGGATCGCAGTTCTCGCCCGTCCAGCAGGCGCCGCCGCCGCTGAAGAAGATCAGCAGGCGATCCGCGGCGCCTGGATACACAAAGAAGCGGTAATCATGCCCAGTGGCGCAGGTCGTCTTACCGCCCGGCTCGAGCGTGTTCCATCCATCGCGCAGATCGGCGAAATCCGGCAGCGCGGTGGCGGCGGCGCTCGACGCAGCAGTGGGTTGCTGCCCGCGGGCAGGTCCCGCAAGTACTGCGCAGGTGAAGACCGCATGAAGAGCGCCGCACCGGAGTGTGCTCATTGCTTCTGCAGGATTCCGTTCACCGTGGCCGCTTCCTCTCCACTGCCAAAATCGAACTCGATGCCGCTCGTAATGTGCAGGGTGAGCGTGCTGCCGTTCAGGCTGAATGTACCGCTCAGCGTGGTCGGTGAGCTGCCCGATTCAGTGAGCGTGATGGTCGACCCGGACACGGCATAGGTACCTGTCGAGACGTCATCCGGACTACCGGGCACTGTCGTCGTTGTCGTGTAGCCACCGCCCGACGTGAACACCACGGTGAGGGTGGCACCTCCCGCGATGGGGTCGACGCTCGTGCCGGGGTCGGCCGTGGAGGTGAACACAAAGGACGTGGCCGACCAGGTGCCGACCAGGTCACTGGCCGAGGGCCCGTTGTCGCTGCCGCAGGCGGCCAGCGTCAGTAATGACACCATGGCAAGGCCGGACGCCATCAATGCTTTCATCGAAGATCTCCTCAGGGTATCGGATTGCAGCAATCAGTCGGCTCGCGACGGCGGGCATCAAGATGCTTTACGGCCGGAGCACTTCGCGATCAGGTTCGCTGGTGACGAGCCGGCTCAGGGCAGGCTGCTCCAGCCCTGCACGGCAACCGGGGTGCTGGCGTCGGTGGTGGTGCCGTCGCCGAGTTCGCCATGCTCGTTGTGACCCCAGCAGTACGCTCCGTCAGCTGCCGACAGCGCACAGGAGAAGTAGGCGCCGGCGCCAATGGTCGAGAATGTGATGCCACCGGCTACCGGGACCGGGCTGCTCGTGTTCTCCGTGTTCCCGTCGCCGAGTTCACCGTAGATGTTGAGGCCCCAGCAGTAGCCCGCACCGAACGTGGTAAGGGCGCACGTGTGATACGCCCCCCCAGCGTCGATCGCCGAGAGCGCCAGGTCTCCGTTCACGAGTACCGGGCTCGTCGCATTCGCGGCGCCGCCGTTGCCGAGTTCGCCGAAATCATTGAGTCCCCAGCAGTAGCCTGCGTGGCCAAGGGCGACGCCACAGGTCCAGTAGTATCCTGCGCTGATGGACGAGAAGGTGAGGCCGCCGCCGACCGGCACCGGGTTGGTCGCGTCGGACAGGCTACCATCCCCGAGCTGGCCCGAACCGTTGTACCCCCAGCAGAAGGCCGCGCCGTCAGTCGAGAGACCGCAACTATGGAAGCCACCGCGAGCGCTGATACCGGCGAAGTGCAGGCCGCCGCTGACCGGGACGGGGATGCTTGCATCCGTTGTTGTCCCATTACCGAGCTGTCCCGCCGAGTTGTTGCCCCAGCAATACGTCGCTGCCTCCACGGTGAGCGCGCAGGTATGATTGCCCCCCGCGCTGATGGCTGTGAACGCCAGGCCACCGCTGACCGCTACGGGGCTGCTCGCGTTTGCTATGCTCCCGGTTCCGAGTTGGCCAGAATTGTTCAATCCCCAGCAGTAGGCTGTGCCATCCGCCGTGAGGCCACACGTGTGATATCCCCCCGCGCTGATGACCGTAAATGCGACGTCTCCCAGGACCGCAACGGGGACGCTGGAATTGGTGGTGGAGCCGTCGCCCAGCTCTCCGCCAATGTTGTAGCCCCAGCAGTAGGCGCGCCCGCTCGCCTTGAGCCCGCAAGTATGGAGTAGGCCCACAGCCAACTGGGGTCCCGCGGTCGTCGTCTCATCACCAAGTACCGCACCGGCTTCCTCCAGTAGCGGCGCTCCATCCGCCTCACTCAGTACCCCATCTGCCACGAAGCTCGCCACCTGGTCCCGGAACGCCCGCAATTGTGCCACCGCCGGGCAGAGATTCCCGTCATCCAGGGCCCGAAGCGCGTTCCGGAGATGGTTACGCAGCGCGCCGGCCTGGCCGGCATTCAGCGCTCCGGACGCTTCCAGCGCGTCCACCTGGTCAATCAGATCGCTGATGGCGGCACGCACCTCCCCCTCGCTCAGACCCAGGGCGCAGGATGTCGCGAGGAAGGAGGGGGTGTCGGCGTAGATCGGATTGGGGGCGGTGCGATCAGCGCACGCGGTCGCGAGCAAGGCTCCGACCGCGAGGGCCAGTACGACGCGGATGTGGCTGCACATGGGCCTGCTTCTTCCATCTCGAAGGTTCAGTGATCCGGAATGGCCGGCTTCAGGAGAGCCAAGATAGGGCGAGCATTCGGAAGGGGACATCGCATATTCGGGGGACTTGCTGGTGCACGCAGGGTTATGATCGCGGATCTTTCCACCGCCGCCATCGCGCCGTCACATGATCATGTGAGGATGCGGAGCTACACCAGGCCCTCACGCAGCGCGCGTCCCACCGCTTCGGCCACGTTGTGGACCTGCAGCTTGGAATAGACACTCCGGATGTGGGATCGCACCGTCTCGATGCTGATTCCCAGATCGCGGGCACAGCCTTTGTAACTGCGGCCATCCACCAGGCAGCCCAGCACGTCCCGCTCGCGCTGGGTCAGGTCGAGGCTGCTGCTGGCGCCGTCCGTCGTCCTCGCGGGCGCCTTCAATCGGCCGGTTTCGCTCAGGCGAATGATATCCAGCACGGTGCGCGCCACGGCCGCCGACAGCGGCGATCCGCCGGCCACCACGGTGCGGAGTTGTGCCAGGATCCGATCCGCCGGTGTGCGCTTGAGGAGATAGCCGTCGGCGCCGGCACAGATGGCTTCGATGATCGTGGCACGCTCCTCGAAAACGGTGAGCGCAATGATCCTGACCTGCGGCAGCAGGGCCTTCATCCGGCGGGTGCACTCGATGCCGCTGAGTCCCGGCAGCCCCAGGTCCATGAGGATCACGTCCCACGGCGGTGTGGACTGCCGGCGCTGGGCGGCCTCGGCGGCGCGGAGGGCCTCGTCCGGGGAGGCAAACGAATGCGCCAGCTCGAACTCGGGCGAGTGCGCGAGTAGCGCCTCCAGGCTCGCCCGGTAATGCGCGTCATCCTCCACCGCTATCACCTGAAACGGCGCGGTCCGGATTGGCATGCCGCCATAATGCACGCCCGGCTGGTGAGGCGCACTCGCATATTCATGGGAGGGCTCCACGGAGAGATCGCTCATTGAAGCCGGAAGTCGAGCCGCATGGTGGTTCCTCCAGTGGTGCTGCTGTGAAGCGCGAATTCGGCGCCGATCTCGCCGGCTCGGCGGCGCATGCCCGCGACCCCCCGCCCATTTCGGGCGGAGCCCTTCTCCAGGAAGGCGAGCTCCTGCGTCTCCGCCGCGAACCCCCGGCCGTCATCCTGCACCATCAGGCGCCAGCTCCCGCCCTGCGGCCGGAGACGAAGCGTGACCTGGGATGCGCCGGAGTGGCGGGCGGCGTTGTGCAGCGCCTCGAGGCCGATCAACAGCACGTTGCGGCGCACGGCGAGGGTCAGCTCTCCGTCCGGCCACCGCTCCGGCAGGTCCGCAATGAACTCCGGGCCGTCGTCGGCGGAAAAGAGCCGATTGCCCCGCTCTACCAGCTGGGTGACGAGTTCGCGCAGGTCGGCGGCATTGCGATCCAGTGCCCAGACAATATCGGAGAGCGATTCACCTAGATGTTCCGCCGTCGCAGCAATTTCCCGCGCCAGGTGCCCGTCGCCGTCCTCACGCCGCTCGGCGTCGGAGAGCACGCTCGCCAGGATGCCGATGCTGCCGAGTCCCGATCCGATTTCGTCGTGAAGGTCCAGGGCAATGCGATTCCGCTGGCGCTCCAAGCCCAGGACGATGTTGAGACGAGCCCGATAGATGGCAAACGCCATGGCGCCGAGCACGATGACGGCACTGATCAGGACCCATGGTTCCCGGTACCACGGTGGCGGCACCCGGAAGCGCACCGAAGCGGGAGCCGACGACCAGTGCCGGCCATCGAGAGAGGCCCGGAATTCGGCTGTATACCGACCGGATGGAAGGTCCACCCAGCTGAACGATGGCGCGCCGCGGGTGTCGGTCCACGGGTGATCTGCGCCGAGTCGTGCCTGGTAGCGAACCCGGGCAGGATCGCGAAAGGACAGCGCCGCAAATCGCAGCTCCAACGTGTTGTGACGTGAAGGCGCTTCGAAGGGCTGGTCGGTCGGCACCTTCCGCCCATCCACACTGGCATCCGCGATGGCCACCGGCGGCGGATCGGCGGTCGCAAACCTGGCTGCACGGGGAATCTCCACCAGGCCGAGCCAGGTGGTGACCCAGAGAGAGCCGTCAGGATTCTCCAGCAAGTCCTGGCCACTGGTGACCGGCAGGCCATTCCAGGATCCAAGCACTTCTCGCACGGTCCAGCCGGGTCCCTGCTCCTTCACACGTCGTAACGTTCCATAGCCAATGATCCAGACCCCGCCCGAGAGGGACGGACGCAATCCGAGGATCGCATCGGTTGGAAGTTCCCGGCTTTGCGGAATCACATCCCAGTGCCCGTCCGATCCGGTTCTCAGCACGCCGGCTTCCATGGTCGAGGCCCAGATGGCACCGCTCGATAGCTCGACCAGCGACGTGATGGTGCCCGTCGCTCCCACATTGCTGCATTCCCATTCGCCGGGGGACCGAAGCTGACGGCTGCAAATATGTCCGGTCCATGCCAGCCAGAGCCGGCCCTGTCGGTCCTCCAGTACGGCCTGCCATTCCGTTCCCGGTGGCGCGCTCCTGGGAAGTGTCACGGCAATGGCTGACGTCGCCGCTGGTTCGACGCGAAAGAGTCCGCTTAACGTTGCCAACCAGGTGCCGCCATCTCGCGCTGGCGCGCAGCCGAGAATTATGCCGGCAGCAGGAAGCCTCCGGCGGACGCCGGAGTCGGCGAGCAGGACGAGCCCCTCCGCGTCGTTGCTCCAGACGGCGGACGCCGCGCTGTCGGGACAGACGCGGTGTTGCGAGTACCAGTCCGGGACTGGGTGGATGGACGTGCTGGCGCCGTGCCGTTGCAGTCTCACGGCGCCCTGCCAGGTGGTGATCCACAGGGCATCGCCGCTGCGCGCAAGGAACCGCACGTGCCGGGAGGGCAGGCCTTCCCGGTCAGTCCAGATGCGCGTGTCGGGCTCCGGAAACTGCAGCAGCGACGTGTACGTCCCCATCCAGAGACTGCCTTCCCGGTCTACGAGCATGGGGCCCCCCGCCTCGATGCCGTCCTCCGGCGAGATGACCTCGGGCTCCCGCCCTGGTTCGAGCGCGACGAGAAAGCGATCGAAGGCAACCCAGAGGGTTCGACCGCGCTGGGCCAGGGCCACCGCTCGGGACCGGAAGGTTTCGCTCGCCGTGCGCTCGACGTTGATGATCCTGATGTCTGCACCAGCATGCACCAGCAGCGCGCCAGAGGAGCGGAGCGCCAGCTCGCGGTCACCCAGAGCCAGGATGTCGACGATGTGATCGCCGGCGAAGAGCTTTCGGGCCGCGCCACTGGCGTCGGCCCGCCAGACGCCACGATCAGTGGCGACCAGCACGCCGCCACCGGGGTGTGCTGTCACCAGCATCGGCTGCTCATCCCCGAGGACGCCGGCCGGAATCTGGCGCCAGGTGCCCGCCGTATCCCGGCACGCCAGCGATCCCCCGCGAATGATCCACAGCCGGCCGGCGATGTCGTACGCCAGCATGCGCACGGTTCGGGGACCGGCAGGACCGGGGGGATGAAGCGCACGAACGTCGCCGCTGGCCAGCTCGAACAGCTCGCCACGATCAGTCACGGCCGCGACTCGGTTGCCATGGGCCGCGAGACCCATGACGGCATTGGCATCGGGTTCCACCGGCCACGCATGCAGGCTGGCGCCATCGTACCGGAACAGGCCGCCCTGGGCACCGATCCAGAGGAAACCGGTGCTGTCCTGCACAATGGCCCATACCGGCGCCGCGAGTCCCGCGTCCTCGGCGAAGCGGCGGATCAGGCGCGTCTGCGCAGGGAGCTCGGCCGCCGCACAAAGCAGCATGGCGCCGAGCAGGAGGGGGCCCAGCTGGTGTCTCGACATGACTGGCATGTTAGGGGTAAGGTGCAGCAGGGCAGCCCATCGGGCTACCCCGCATCCGGGAGTACCAGTGGCCCGCCTTGCCCATCCTGCCCCGCCTGTCTATATATGCGCCGCTCAGGCCCCGGAGGTGTGCGGTGGGCCGGGCCGAAACGCAGGATGGAGCGCAGTGTCGAACAAGATTCGCAATCTGGCTATTATCGCGCATGTGGACCACGGCAAGACGACGCTCGTGGATCAGATGCTCCGGCAGGCAGGTGCCTTCCGCGCCAATCAACAGGTGGCGGAGAGGGTGATGGATTCCAATCCGCTGGAGCGCGAGCGCGGTATCACCATCCTCTCCAAGAACACCGCTGTCAACTGGGGCGGCGTCAAGATCAACATCGTTGATACTCCCGGCCACGCCGACTTTGGCGGCGAGGTCGAGCGGATCCTGCGCATGGTCGATGGGGTCCTGATCCTGGTGGACGCCGCCGAGGGGCCCATGCCGCAGACGCGATTCGTGACGCGGAAGGCCCTCTCGCTCGGCCTGCATCCCATCGTGGCGATCAACAAGATCGATCGAGCCGATGCGGAGCCGCTGCGAGTGCACGATGAGGTCCTGGGGCTGTTCATCGATCTCGAGGCCACCCACGAACAGCTCGACGCGCCATTCCTCTATACGTCCAGTCGTTTCGGTACCGCCACGATGGACCTCGATCACCCGGGTGGGGACCTTGCGCCGCTGTTCGACACCATCCTCAAGTACGTGCCGCCGCCGGCCGGCGACCCTGATGAGCCGTTTCAGATGCTGGTCTCGACCCTGGACCACTCCAGCTTTCTGGGCCGGATCGCCATCGGGCGAATCGAGCGCGGCCGCCTGGAAGTTGGTGACCAGGTGGCGCTGCTGCCGCTGGGGGAGCCCGGGCTGCTGCTCGATGAAACCGTGGAACGGAACCGGGTGACCAGACTCTACACCTTCGACGGGTTGCATCGGGTCGAGGTGCCCCGGGCAGAGGCAGGCGATATCGTGGCGCTCGCCGGCTTCGAAGGTATTGAAATTGGCAAGACCTTCGCCTCGGTGGATCGGCCGGAACGGCTGGCGGGCATCGCGGTCGAGGAGCCCACCATCTCGGTGGACTTCATCGTCAACAACAGCCCGTTTGCCGGCCGGGAGGGCAAGTTCGTCACCAGCCGCCAGCTGCGCGATCGGCTGTTCCGCGAGCTCGAGCGCAATGTGGCGCTCAAGGTCGAGCCGACCGACGCCCCTGACACCCATTCCGTGTCGGGTCGCGGGGAGTTGCACCTCGGCATCCTCATGGAGACGATGCGGCGGGAGGGGTACGAGTTTCAGGTCTCCCGGCCCCGGGTGATCACCCGTGAGGGGTCCGGCGGCGATCGCCTCGAGCCCTACGAGGAACTGATGGTTGACGTGGCCGAGGACTACATGGGCACCGTGCTCGAGAAGCTGGGCCCGCGCCGGGCCGAGATGACCGAGATGCGGAATCCCGGGCAGGGCATGGTGCGTATGACGTTCCGGGTTCCGGCGCGGGGGTTGTTCGGCTACCGCTCGGAGTTTCTGACCGACACACGCGGCACCGGCATGATGCATCATCGTTTTTTGGAGTACGGAAGCTGGGCCGGTCCCCTGGCCGGGCGAAAGCGTGGCGTGCTGGTGGCGGACCGGGAGGGCAGCGTGGTGGCCTTCGCGTTGGGCAACCTGCAGGAGCGCGCCCAGATGTTCGTCTCCCCGGGCGACCACGTGTATGAAGGAATGGTGGTGGGTGAGAGTGCGCGCCCGGGCGACATGGACGTCAACGTCTCGAAGGAAAAGAAGCTGACCAACATGCGCACCACCGCGTCGGACGACAACGTCATGCTCGAGCCGCCACGCCTGATCACCCTCGAATATGCGCTCGAGTACATCGAGGAAGACGAACTGATCGAAGTCACGCCGCAGACGATCCGCCTGCGCAAGCGGCAGCTCGCCGCGGTGGATCGAAGGAAAGCCGCCCGGGCAGCCGCCCGGGTCGAACACGCGTCCTAGGGACCTGTCCCGGAACGCAAGACAACACACCGTCGAGTGGTGGAGGAGACCATGCTGGCCTGGGAGACGTCACTGGACGCGCTCGAGATGCGCCGTCGCTTCGATGACGATGAAGACGAGTTCGAGGATGATGGCTTCGGCTTCGATGACGACGAGGACGAAGACGAGGACGCCGACGATGACGAGTTCGGGGACGACGAGGACGAGGAAGACCTCGACGAAGATCCCCCCTACGAGCCGGAAGAGGAATAGCCCCACTGGAACTCGCTGGAACGCCCCGTCAGCGTCCTGACGGGGCGTTCCCATGCGAGTGGGGGCGAGCGCCCGGTCAGCTCGCCATGGCCTGCGGCTCCTCGGCCGGCAGCAACCTGGCCAGGATCTCCTGCGCCTCCTCCTCCGTCACGCCCTTGTCCCGCCGGACCGCCCAGCGGCGGCGGGCCTGGGTCCGTCGCTGCTCCGGCAGGGCGGCAATGGCGTCGTCGATCGCCATGATCATCGCTATCGACGGCCGCGCCACCGGCTCGGCGCTCGACAGCCACGCACGAAGTTCCCGGGCCACGGTGCCGTCGCACAGGTCCCACAGCTGGCTCTGATCACCGAACTTGCGGGTATTGTCCTTCTTCACATCGACCTTGTGTGCTTCGTTCAGGTCAAAGTGAAGCGCAAATTCGTACTCTGTGCCATCGCGGATGACCGGCTGCAGGCCCAGCTTGAGGACCCTCTTCTTCCCATCCACCTCGGCCTGCTCGTAGGCCTGCTTGCTGCGCGCCGTGGCGATGACATGCACGGGTTGGTCCAGGATGGCTCGAACCAGGCTGTCCCATTCCGCGCCGAACAGCTTCCAATTGGTGTAGCTGTTGGAGCGGGGATTGGCCCGGTCATAGGCTGTCTTGCGATCGAGCACATCCTGCCAGGCGTGGGACAGACTGTCGACGATGATGACTTCGTAACCGGCCTCGACCGCGACTTCCATCGCCGCGATATAGGCGTCCGGATGGTGGTCCGCCAGCGCCAGGGCATCGAACTCGATACCATCGGCATAGTAGCTCGACCGGCTGTTCTCGGAGTCGATCACGGCGATCTTGCCGGGCGCCAGACTTTCGGCCAGCCGCAACGCGCCAAGCGTCTTGCCTGAGCCGGAGGCCCCAGTGAGGAGAATCTTGAGCTTGGCCTCGGTTCGGACGGCCCGCTTGAATTGCATGAGTGACGACATTGCTTCTCCAGCGTGAGTCAGGTGCGACTTCGTCCAGGTCCAGCGCTACCAGCGCGCCGACTCCGGTGTGTATATTCCCGGCCCGCGAGGCCGGTTGTGGCTGAGGGGGAGCTGCGAATGTGGGGCCTGTAGCTCAGTTGGTTAGAGCGCACGCCTGATAAGCGTGAGGTCAGAGGTTCAACTCCTCTCAGGCCCATCCTGGTGTGCAATTTCGGGGCCGGAGACGGCGCGATTTCGATCGCGCCGTCTCTTTTTGCTACTGTCATATGTTATTTAATAACAATGAGATAGATATTTTGTTCGGCTCCTGTTCGGAGGCGGGAAAATGCCGAGCGGAAAGTGTCCGATCAGGCGACATCGGTGTCCATGCGCCGGCCACTCGCGAGCCCGGACGACAGTCCGTTCGGCACCTGGAGCGCGGGCCGCACCGCCCCTTGTCAGGCACAAGGAAGTGCGATATCTTAGCGCTAAGATAACTCCAGCGCAGGCGACCATGACTCCAGAGCTCCGCGGTCTTCACCACGTAACCGCCATCTCGGCCCAAATCCGCGACAATCACCGCTTCTACACGCGCGACCTCGGCATGCGGCTGGTCAAGCGCAGCGTCAACCAGGACGATGTGAGCGCTTGGCACCTTTTCTATGCCGATGCCAAGGGTACGCCCGGTACCGACCTCACCTTCTTTGACTGGCCGGTGCCGGCCGAGCGTCGCGGTACCCGCTCCATCAGCCGCATCCATCTGCGCGTGGCCGGGAACGCCGCGCTCGAGTGGTGGGCCGGCCGGCTGGCGGAGGCACCAGTCCGCGCGCAGCCGATCACCGAACGCGATGGGCGGCTCACGCTGGAGTTCGAGGACGCCGAGGGACAACGCCTGGCCCTGGTGGCGGATGACGGCGAGAGTGAGGTCTTTCCCTGGGAGCGGAGCAGCGTGCCCGCGGAGCACCAGATTCGGGGCCTCGGGGCCGTGCAGTTGAGTGTACCGGAGCTGGGTCCAACCGATGCGCTGCTTCATCAACTGGGAATGCGCCCCGTTCGAGAGTATTCGGACTCTGCGCATGCCGGCCGGCTGGTGCACGTCTACGAGATGGGACCGGGAGGCGCAGGAGCGGAACTGCACCTCGTGGAACAGCCCGAGCTTCCGCCCACCCGGCTGGGCGCCGGAGGCGTCCACCACGTCGCCTTCAGGGCGGCCGACGCGGAGTACGATGCCTGGGCGGAACGGCTCAACAGGCTCGGCATCCGCAACAGCGGCAAGGTGGACCGCTACTGGTTCCGCAGCCTCTACTTTCGCGAGCCCAATGGCATTCTCTTCGAAATCGCGACCGAAGGTCCGGGCTTCGGCGTGGATGAGGACCCTGCGACCCTCGGCGAGAGCATCGTGCTCGCCCCGTTTCTCGAATCCCGCCGGCAGGCCATCGTCGCAGGGCTCAAGCCGATTGACTGAGCCGGACCCTCAGTGTGCATCGGGTGCGCTCGTCCCGCAGATCTCCAGCGCGCGGCGCACCATGGTAAGGGCCAACTCGTGCTCACCCATCACCGCCAGACCGGTGCCGTTGGTCTCCAGCCAGACACGTTCCTCCTCGCTGTGCGTGCGGATCACTGCAGGGATCGTCGGGTTGAACCGCCTCGCGATCTCCGCGATGGCGCGTGCCTGATAGGGATCGGGTGCGGCGATCAGGAGCAGCTTTGCGCGCTGCGGCTCGGCGATCTCGAGCACAGCGCTCCGCGCTGCGTTGCCGAACACGGCACGCATTCCCCGTTCCGCCACCGCTTCAAACGCCGCCCGGTTCTGCTCCACCACTACGAACGGGATCTGCTGTTCCAGCAAGGCCTCGGCGATGGTGCCGCCCACCCGGCCGAACCCAACCAGGATGACATGCTGCTCCAGCTGCTGCGCGTTCAGCCGGGCATCGGGTGGTTCATGGCTGTTTCGTTCGAGGAAGCCGGTCAGGCGGGGGTGGCCTTCCAGCCAATGTTCCGCGGCGGTGGCAAGCGAGAAGGCGAGCGGATTGACCGCGATGGTGAGCAGCGCGCCGGCCACGATGAGGGTTTGCCCGGCTGGCGGCAGGATGCCGAGGGACACGGCGAGGGCCGCGAGGATGAAGGAGAATTCGCCGATCTGGGCGAGACTGGCAGCAAGCGTGAGTGCGGTGTGAATCGGATACCGGAAGAGAACAACAATGACGAAGGCGCCGAGACTCTTGCCAGCGAGAATGATCAGCACCACGGCCAGTACCTGAAGCGGCCGGTGCAGCAGGACCGCCGGGTCAAAGAGCATGCCGACCGCGACAAAGAACAGGACGGAGAAGGCATCCTGCAGCGGGAGCGCATCGGCCGCGGCTTCGTGACTCAGGTCCGAGCCGTTGACCACCATGCCGGCAAAGAATGCTCCCAGTGCGACCGACACTCCAAACAGAGCAGCCGCTCCGACAGCGGTGCCCATGGCCACGGTGAAGATGGACAGCGTGAAGAGTTCGCGTGATCCGGTACGGGCAACCCGCGTCAACAGCCACGGCACCAGCCGGCGTCCGACGGCGAACATCAGGCCAATGAAGAGCGCGACCTTGCCAATGGTGAGCAGGATCGTCCCGGCCAGCAGGGAACCGTTCGCGGCCGGGCCACCGGCGAGCGGAGCCGCCAGCGCGGGCAGCAGCACCAGCGCCAGCACCGCCGCAAGGTCTTCGACCACCAGCCAGCCCAGTGCGATCCGGCCATCGGCGGTGTCAAGACGGGCGCGATCCTCCAGCGCCCGCAGAAGCACCACGGTGCTCGCGACCGACAAGCACAAGCCAAAGACCAACCCTGAGGTCCAGGGCCAGCCCCAAAGCCGCGCCACGATGGCGCCGAATGCGGTGGCGAGTCCGATCTGCGCCGCCGCGCCCGGCACCGCAATGGTGCGGACGGCGAGCAGGTCACCGAGCGAGAATTGAAGTCCCACACCGAACATCAGCAGGATGACGCCAACTTCGGCCAGCTGCTGCGCCAGCCCGATGTCGGCGGTGAATCCTGGCGTGTGCGGACCGATCAGGACCCCAGCCACCAGATAACCCACCAGGGGAGGCAGCCGGAGCCGCAGCGCAAGCAGCCCCAGCAGGAAGGCCAGGCCCAGTCCGGTCGCGATCGTGGCGATGAGTGCCGTCTGATGCGGCATCGTGAGCTCTTGGAGGGGTGGAGACGTGGGTGGCTTGCGCCCGTACGCCGGCAAAGATAACGTGGCATGACGGGCGCAGGCGGTGAGCGTACCCCGTGCGTGCGCCATTCAACCGCATTTTGACGAGCTCGGCCGCGCCGGTTCACTGCGTTGCTGGCTCGGGAGGGATATATGTCCGATGCGTCCCAGCCCGGTTTCTCCGGAGTCCTCCAGCCCGACTCGCCGGCCCCCGACTTTACCCTGCAGGACGGTCCCGACCGCACCATCTCACTGCGCGACTGGCGAGGGCATCCGGTGGTCCTGGCCTTCTACCCGGCAGATTTCAGTCCCGTCTGCGGCGACCAGATCGCACTCTACAATGAGCTGCTTCCCCAATTTGAAGCCCACGACGCGAAGATTGCCGGCATCTCCGTCGACGGCGTCTGGTGCCACGCTGCCTTTGCCAAGGCGCGCAACATCCACTTCCCGCTGCTGAGCGATTTCGAGCCCAAGGGCGAGATTGCCCGCCGCTACGGCGCGTATCGTGATGCAGACGGCGTCTGCGAGCGGGCGCTCTTCGTGCTTGACGCGGAGGGTGTCATTCAGTGGAGCTATCTCTCGCCCATCGGCGAGAACCCGGGCGCAGACGGAATTCTGACGGCGCTCGAGTCGCTTGCGGTCCGGCGCGCGTGACCACGGGGCTCACGCGAGCAGTCAGCTCCAGGGATCATGTCGAGGGACCCGCGGATGCGCCGGTCACGCTGGTCGAGTACGGCGACTTCGAGTGCCCGCATTGCGGTCGGGCCTATCCGGTAGTGCAGGCAGTCCAGCAACGGCTGGGCCGGAAGCTCCGCTTTGTTTTCCGTCATTTTCCGTTGCGCGAATCTCATACGCACGCGGAGCACGCCGCTGAGGCCGCGGAAACGGCCGGCGCGCACGGCGAGTTCTGGGCCATGCACGACATGCTTTTCGAGCACCAGGACCGCCTCGATGACGACGCCTTGGCGGAATATGCCGGCCGGATCGGCCTGGACCCGGACGAAGTCGCCGAGCATCTCGCCAGCGGCGCCCATGAGTCGAGGGTGCGTGAAGATTTCATGGACGGCGTGCGGAGCGGCGTGAACGGGACGCCCACATTCTTCATCAATGGCACTCGATTTGACGGCGACTGGTCGACGGCCGACACATTCGTTCAGGCGCTGCAGGACCCAGCGGGCACGCAGCACGGGGAGCCGCGCAGCCAGACGTGAACGCTCCCGTGCAAGGTGAGCTGGCCGGTTTTGTGCACCGCTTTGTTCCGCCGGATGCGATGGCCGGACCGCACTCGGGCACCACGCTGCTGCTTCTTCACGGCACTGGTGGGGACGAAGATGACCTCATTCCGCTGGGGCGGGCGCTCGCGCCGGGCGCGGCATTGCTGAGCCCTCGCGGCAGTGTGCTTGAACTCGGGGCCCCGCGATTCTTCCGGCGCCTGACCGAGGGCGTCTTTGACATGGAGGACCTGCGGGTCCGCACGGCGGAACTCGCTGAGTTCATAGCCGAGGCCAGCGACCGTTACGCGCTGGAGAGCGACAACCTCGTCGCTGTCGGTTTTTCCAACGGTGCGAACATCCTCGCCAGCATGCTGCTGCGTGGGCAAGGAGGACTCCGCCGTGCGGTGCTGCTGAGCCCGATGCTGCCGTATGAACCTGCGGACGTGGCCGACCTCCATGGTACGCGGGTCTTCATCGGCGCCGGGGCCGCCGACCCGATCGCGCCCGCACCTCAGGTGGATCACCTGGCGCAGGTGCTGCGCTCGGCTGGCGCTGAGGTGGCGCTCGACTGGCAGCCGGGTGGCCACTCCATCACGACGGCGGAAGTGGAGGCGGCGCGCCGCTGGATCGGCGAGTGATTGTCCAACGCTGAGAGTGGAGGATGCCATGAGTAACGTGCGGGCTGCCCGGGGAGTGGCGGCCGGTCTGGCCGTGGTGCTGGTCCTGGCGGCGTGCCGGAGCAGCGGCGCCGAGTGGACGACCGTGACGTCGACGCCTGACGGATCCGGCCCGACGCTGCACATCACGGGCATCATCCGCTACTCGGAGGTTGAGGGCGGGGTGTACACCATTCTCTCAGCCGACAGTGTCACCTACAATCCCATCAACCTGCCGGCTGCGTACCAGCGGGACGGTCTGGCCATCGAGGCCGAGGGCCGTACCCGCAATGACATGGCCGGGATTCACCAGGTGGGGCCGCTGCTCGAAATGCAGCGGATTCGGCGGCGGTGAGCCGGCGGCTTCGCTTGTCGTCACGCCCCCGCGGCTGGGGGCGGCGTGGCACGGGTGTCGAGTGTGAACGTGCCACCTGAAGGAGAGGGCGGGCACTGGGTCGTTGCGCGCATCGGACCGTCTGGCTTCCGGACGGAGCTGGAGGCCCGATCGCACGGACTCGTCGCCGACGAGCCAGTGCCGCTTGGCGGAACAGACCGTGGTCCGACTCCTTATGAGCTGCTGCTCGGGGCGCTGGGCAGCTGCACCGCGATGACGCTGCGGATGTATGCCGACCGCAAGGAATGGCCGCTGGAGACCGTCGAGGTCCGACTCCGCACCAGCCATTCGCACGAAACCGACTGCGCCGAGTGCGAGGTGGCAGATGTTGGCATCACCACGCTGGAGCGGGAGATCGACTTCACCGGTGCGCTCAACGACGAGCAGCGCGGCCGGTTGCTGGAGATTGCCGATCGTTGCCCCGTCAAGCAGACGCTCGAACGCGGCGTGCGATCGGCGGAGGCGCTTGAACGCAACGCTCCGGGTCAGCCCGCGGCGTACAGGTCCGCGCGTGTGGGCGGAAGCGGCACCATCCCCTCCGCATCCGGGCGGGCCAGCAGCGCCTGCACTAGTCCCAGCCGTCCGGCGGCAAACTGCCTGGCCGAATTGGCCATGTAGATGCGCCAGGTGCGATACGTCTCAGCGGAGGTGAGCGCCATCGCCTCCTCGCGCGCATGCTCCAGTCTCCGCACCCAGTGTCGCAGCGTCAGCGCGTAGTGCTCCCGGAGCGACTCAACGTCGCGCGTCTCGAAGCCCTGCCGCTCAGCCACCGCAAGCATCGGCCCCAGCAAGGGCAGCTGGCCATCGGGGAACACGTGGCGGTCGGTGAAGCGGCCTTCCCGCCACAGTCGCTTCCGGATGCCGCGCTTTCCGCTGGCCGGGTCCTGACCGCTCACGATGCAGTGATTCAGGAAGAGGCCGCCGGGCCGGAGCGCGGCCCACGCGGCCGCGAAATAGTCGGCCAGCCGCTCGCGGCCCACATGCTCGCACATGCCCACGCTCACCACCTTGTCGAAGGGCGGGAGCCCGGCCAGTGAGCGATAGTCACGCACCTCCACGATGCATCGATCGGCCAAGCCCGCATCCCGGATCCGGTCGCTCGCCCAGTCAGCCTGCGACGGGCTGAGCGTGATGCCGAAGGCCTGGACGCCGTATTCTCTTGCGGCATGG
Organism: uncultured Gemmatimonadales bacterium; assembly: GCA_963798915.1. Classification (GTDB taxonomy): domain Bacteria; phylum Gemmatimonadota; class Gemmatimonadetes; order Gemmatimonadales; family GWC2-71-9; genus CAMLHP01. The sequence goes on from CAWCVB010000014.1 coordinate 172,564, forward strand.
AGAATCAGTCCGCCCCAGCCACAGCCGATGTCCAGCAGGCGCTCGCCAGAACGAAGCCTCAGCTTGCGACAGATGTGATCGAGCTTGGCCCGCTGGGCCTCTGCCAGGGATTCCACTCCGGTCGGGAAACAGGCGCAGGAGTAGACCATCGCCGGGTCGAGCCAGAGCGCATAGAACTCATTGCCCAGATCGTAGTGCGACTGAATCGCTTCGGCGTCGCGCCGCAGGCTGTGACGCCGGCCCGTGCGCCGACCTGAACGGATGGCTGGCTTCTCGCGCGCCGGAGGCCGCGGGAGTCGCCGGACCAGCCGCAGCGCCCGGAGCGCGAAGCGGAGGGAACTGAAGCGATCGCGCAGGGACTCACCCAGGTCGCGTTGCCTTCTCGAGATCGCCCTCGATCTCGAACTCACCTCCCACGAAGGCCTCGCCGAGCCGCAGCTGGGACGGTGGAAGCAACATCGCACGCAGTGAAGAGGGTCGGAGCAGGACCAAAGTGAATTGCGGAGACCGCCCGGGCGGTGCGTCGACCGTGCCTGTGTCCCAGAAGCGAACCGCAAAGGTCCGGCGCTCGACCGGCCCGAACAGGAACGACAATGCAGCGCGGGTGTGGGCGAGTGCGCCTGACGCCCCGGGCCGGGCAGGCTGTGCGGCAGGTGCGGGCTGACGGCGAACGGACTGCGAAACTACGCTGCTCATGGTTTCCTCCCGGCCGCGCCCAGCCGGCGCGGCCGTTGCTCAACTTGTCTTTCAGGCTCGCATGGAACGCGTCATCACGCAAGCACCCCTCGCGGAGTGTCCCGCACCTCGGGGAAGGCGCGGCCATCTTCAATACCGGCTCGGTGACCGGCATTGAGGGCAGTCCTGGCTTGGTGGACTACTCGACGACCAAGGGAGCAATTCACACGTTCACGCGCTCATTGTCGGAAAACTTGCTGCAGAAGGGAATTCGGGGGAGTGCGGTGGCGCCCGGGCCGATATGGACGCCGCTCAACCCTTCGGACGTACCGCCGGGGAAGGTGGCGAAATTCGGGGCTTCGGTACCGATGGGGCGGCCGGCACAACCAGAGGAACGGGCGCCCGCCTACGTGTTTCTCGCGGCCCCCAGTTGCTCCAGCTACATCACCGGGGAGATCCTGCCGGTCATCGGAGGATATTCGTGAAGACGCCCCTCAGACTCCCTTTTCTGCCAGCAGCTCCAGAAATTGCGCTGGCGACTGCACCTCGCCCAGGCGACCCGGTACATCGGTCTCCTTGACCAGCTGTGCGATGCGTCCCAGAACCGGGAGGTAATCGTTGGAGATCTCGATCGGCGGGGCCACCAGGAGAAAGACGTAGAAGACAGGCTGGCTATCGACCGCGTCAAATTCAACGCCGGCGGGCTGGCGACCGAACACGATGCGGAGCTGGTTCACCACGGCGGTACGGCAATGCGGGATGGCAACGCCACGGCCGATGCCGGTCGAGCCGAGGTGCTCCCGCCGCTGGAGAACGCGGAGCACGAACGTTTCGTCGGCGGAAGCAAGGCCCAGGCTGGCAACCAGGGCTGCCAGCACTTCGTCCTTTGAAGCTCCGGTCAACTGCAGATGAATGTCGGATTCGCGGACGAAATCACTCAGGACCATGACAGCTGGACTCCGGCGTGGATGGGCGGGCAACGAACCGGGAAGTATGAAGCAGAACGGGTGCCGGGGGAAGTGGTGTGCCGGCTCAGTGCAGCGCTTCGGCCAGCGGAGGATCGAGAGCGTAGATGTCGCCGAGGTACTCAACCTCCCCGTCTGGCCTGGCGACAGCGGTCACATAGACGATCACCACAGGTATCGGCCGGCTGATCTGGACCCGGATGGTTTCCGGACCGTCCAGTGCCTCGCGCACACGCTCCGGTGTCCAGTCCGGCTCATCCTGCAGGACCCACTCCGCCAGTTGTCCCGCCTGCTCCACCCGGATGCAGCCATGGCTCAGGTCCCGGCGTTCCCTGGCGAACAGCTCGGGGGAAGGGGTGTCATGCAAGTACACGCTGGCCGCGTTCGGGAAGAGAAACTTGACTCTGCCCAGCGCGTTGCTGCGTGACGGTCGCTGCCGAAGGCTGTAGGTGCCTCGCGCAATCGCGTCAATCAGCTCCGGGCTGCCCCAGTCACCCACCACCTCCTCGCGGCCATTCACGGCTTCCATCTGGTGGGCCCGGAGGTAGCCGGAGTTCTTGCGAAGCGCTGGCAGAATTTCGCCGGTCGCGATGCTTCGCGGAATATTCCAGTAGGGCCAGAACTCCACCCTGGTTATCTGGCCCATCAGCACCGGCGTACGGGTCTTGTCCGCGTCGCCGACGATGACCCGTGACTCCAGGGCGGAATGAAAGTCGACGCCGGCTCGCTCCAACGCGAAGAGTGTGTACGACGGCACGTTCACGACCACCAGCCGCTGTGCCGGATCCCGAGGCAGCCAGCGAAGCCGTTCCAGCGCGAGTTGGAGCTTGAGGATGCGGGATGCTTCGGAAGCATTCGTCGTGACATGGCGGGCCTGCTCCTGGCGCAGCGCCTGCTGGAGCCGCCGATACTGGGCGAACGGCGGCTGCATCTCACGCTCCAGCTCCGCGATGCTGTCGGCCGCGAGAGCTCGAAGCAGCATCAGCGCCAGCTCGTCGCCGGCCAGGGTGTCGCGAGTGAGGGCGGATGGCCGGGCTCGGCCGAGCCGGAGGTCATGCATGTACGCCAGCAGGCCGCGGGTGAGCGCGACATCTGCATCAGCCAGACGGGCGGCTCCGACCGCAAGCGCCGCCCACGGTGACTCCGCCGAATCCAGCCGCGATACGTCGTAGTGGGCTGGATCGAGTCCATGCTCGGCGCTCCGGCGCAGGAGCGCGAGTGCCTCCTGGCCTGCATGGTTGAGGCCGCTGGCGCCAGTCCAGCGCGGCCTGAACCCACCGCTCCGGTAGAACGTCTCGACTTGAGGATCGATCGGGCGCGCGCGGTCGAGCGCCGCCGAAATCAGGGTTGAATCGGCATCCTGCGCCAGCAGGGCTGAAGGCGTGGCCAGGAGCACGCCGGCAAGAAGCAGTAAGGAGCGGGCAGTCATCGCATTGTCCTGCCTGGAGGATACCGCCCCAAGGATGAAGCAGGGGTGAAGCCCGGCGCAAAGGCGCTTCAGGTCATCGGTTGGTTCCGTCGGCGTGAGGGAAGTAACTTGCACCTGCCCCCCGATCCGGAGCCAGCGAAAACCCGTGCAAGGGACACCAATGGACCGACGCGCCTTCGTCGTCTCATCCAGCGCCGCGATCACGGCCGTTGCATCACCCGCACTGATTCGCGTCCAGCGCCACGACCATGACCTGATCATTCGTGGAGGGTCGGTCTTCGATGGTCTCGGCGCCGGGCCCGTCGAGCAGGACCTGGCAATCAGTCAGGGGCGAATTGTCGGCCTTGCCACGCGGATTTCCGGCCGAGCCGCGCACGAAATCGATGCCAGTGGCCTTGCAGTAGCACCGGGATTCATTGACATCCATTCGCATGTGGATGGTTCACTCCGGGCGGACTGGCGCGCCGAATCCGCCATTCGCCAGGGCATCACCACGATCGTCGCCGGCCAGGATGGCAGTTCGCAGGCAACCGGTGCCACCGATGACTCCTTTGCCGCGATGCTTCGCGACATTGAGACGCTGACACCGGCCGTCAATGTCGCTTCGATGGTTGGGCTTGGGTCCATCCGGGGCAAGGTGATCGGGAATGACGATCGGCCGGCGACACCCGCCGAAGTTGCAGCGATGACTGCGATGGTGGAACGCTCGCTGGCTGACGGCGCCTGCGGGGCCTCGTCGGGCCTGGAGTATACCCCGGGGGGTTTTGCGTCCAGGGAGGAACTCGTCGCGCTCTGCCGGCCGCTGGCGGGCCGGAAGCTTCCCTACGCCACCCACATGCGCAATGAGGACGATCATGTCCTTGAGGCAATCGACGAGGCCATTGCCGTGGCCGAGGGCGCGCACTGCCCGCTGGAGATATCCCACCTCAAGATGCAAGGGCAGGCAAACTGGTCGAAACTCGACGATGCCTTCGCCCGCATCTCGGCCGCCAACGGCCGTGGCATGGACGTGACGTTCGATCGGTATCCCTACCTGGCCTATTCCACCGGACTCACCAACCTGTTCCCGATCTGGAGTCGCGATGGTGGCATCGCCGCCTTTCTGGGTCGGCTCGACGATCCCTCGGTTGCGCCGCGCATCCGGGAGGCGACCCTGGCCAAGGTGGCGGGACTGGGCGGCTGGGATCATGTCGAAGTGACGTCAGTACGCGATTCAGCTGATCGCGCGGTCGAAGGAGCCCGGCTCGGCAGCTTCGCCGCATCATTGGGCCAGGATCCCTACCAGACGGCCGTGGCGCTGCTCCGGCGCAGCAATGGGGGCGTGGGCATGGTCGGCTTTGCCATGAGTGAGGCAAATCTCGAGCGCATCCTCGCCCATCCACTCGCAACGGTCTGCACCGACGGCAGCGGCTTTGCGATTGATGGCCCCACCAGGCGGGGCAGCCCCCATCCCAGGGGCGTCGGGAGCTGCGCGCGGGTGCTGGGTCGCTACGTGCGGGAGCGGAAAGCGCTCACCCTGCCGGACGCGATCGCGAAGATGTCCTCGCACGTGGCTCGGCGGCTGAAGCTTCGAGATCGCGGACGGCTGGCGACCGGGCTGGCCGGCGACGTGGTGGTCTTCGATCCCGCGACCATTGCCGACGTGGCCACCTTCGAGAATCCCTTCCAGTACCCGGCCGGGATGCGCGCGGTGATCGTCAACGGCGTTGTGGCCCTGGAAGCGGGCGAGCGGCGGGGCCGGGGCGAGGGCCGCGCGCTGCGCCCGGCCTGACATCGCTGCCCGGCCCGCCGCCGCCCATTGGCGACTGATCCGAGAATCGTATACAATATCCCATTCCCAGACTGGAGGCAGGTGATGCACATGGATCGGCGCAGCTTTGCCGGCATGGCGGCCGGAATCATGGGCGGGCTCGCCCTCACGCCGCACGCGGCCGGCGCAGCCGTCGGCATCGACGCCGCCTTGCCAGGGCAGGGGGCACCAGGCCCGTGTGACCTGCCGGCCTCCATTGCGGCCCTCAAGCCGATGACGGATGGCATCAGCCCCATCACTGACGACGAGCGACAGCAGCGACTGGCCCGGGCCCAGCAACTCATGCAGCAGCAGGGCATCGCCGGGATGCTGCTGGAACCCGGCTCGAGCCTGTACTACTTCACCGGCATGCGCTGGGGGCTGTCCGAGCGCCCCTTCGTCGGGGTCGTGCCCGCGCGTGGCGAACTCGCGTGGGTTTGTCCGGCATTCGAGGAAGCGCGAGCGCGCGAGCTCATTCATTTCGGGACGGACGTGCGTGTCTGGCAGGAGGATGACAGCCCCTATCAGACCATCGCCGGCATCCTGCGTGACCGGGGCGCCGGGAGCGGGCGGATCGGCGTGGAGGAACGGGTCCGTTTCTTCGTCATGGATGGGGTGCGGCAGGTGCTTCCCGCCGCCGAGTGGGTCAGCGCCACACCGGTCACGGCCGGATGCCGCATGTTCAAGTCCGCGGCCGAACTCGCGTTGATGCAGCGGGCCAGCGATATCACCGTCGCTGGCATGAAGGCCGCATTCGCCACCCTCAAGGACGGGATGACGCCCCACGAGTTCGGTGCCATCGCCGAAGCGGCGTTCCAGCGGCTCGGCGGCAACAGCACCTGGTCGCTGGTCGGTTTTGGCGAATACTCCGCGTTTCCCCACGGCAGCATTCATCCGCAGAAGCTTCGTGAAGGCGACATCGTGCTGCTGGACTCGGGCTGTGCCGTGCAGAGTTATCAATCCGACATTACCCGCACGACGGTCTTCGGCAAGCCCACCGCCCGGCAGACCCAGGTCTGGAACCTGGAGCGGAAGGCCCAGGACGCGGCCTTCGCCGCCGCGCAGCTCGGTGCCACCTGCGGATCAGTTGACGATGCGGCCCGGAAGGTCATCACTGACGCCGGCTTCGGTCCGGGCTACAAAGTGCCCGGGCTGCCACACCGGACCGGCCACGGGATCGGTCTCGACGGACACGAGTGGACCAACTTCGTGCACGGCAACATGACCACTCTCGCGCCCGGGATGTGCTTCAGCGACGAACCCACCATCGCCATCTATGGTGAGTTCGGGGTCCGGCTGGAGGATTGCCTCCACATGACGACAGATGGCCCGAAGTTCTTCTCGCCGCAGAGTCCCGCGGTCGACCGTCCGTTTCCATGACGGCGACGGTCCGGCCCGCGCTGGGCGCCGCCCGGGCGCGACGCACCATTGCCGACCTTGCCGCGGATGCTCTTCGGGACCGGATCCTGCGCGGCGACCTCGCCGAGGGAGCGCCCGTGCGGCAGGATGCCATGGCCGCCGAACTCGGCATGAGCCGCATCCCCGTTCGTGAGGCGTTGCGGCGGCTCGAGGCGGAAGGGCTGGTTGAGCTGAGTCCGCATTGCGGGGCGGTGGTCTCGTCACTCTCGCTGGAGGAGATTACCGAGCTGTTTGACCTGCGCGCCCTGATCGAAGGCGCGCTCCTCCGGCGGTCCGTGCCGCGGCTTTCCGCGAAGGTCCTGGGGCTGGCGGGCGAGGTGCTCACGCAGTACGAGCGCGCCTTCCGCGAGCGACGCATACAGCACTGGGCCGATCTCAACTGGCGATTCCACTCGATCCTGCTGGCCCCGGCGGGACGGAACCGCACCCTGGCGATGGTGCAGACGCTCCATCATCAGAGCGAGCGCTACATGCGGATGCAGCTCACGCTGACGCGCGGTGAATCCCGCGCTCACCTCGAACATCGGGCGATCCTCGCGGCGGCCAGAAACGGCGACGGGCCTGGTGCGGCGCGGCTGACCGCGAGCCATGTGCGTCACGCCGGCCGCGACCTGGTGGCCTTTCTGCGGCAGTATCGCACCGCGCCGGATCGCCTCAACGGAAGGCAGTGACCATGCATGTGAGTGTACTGGAAAATTTTGTCGGGGGAGAGTTCCGGAGCGGCACAGTCGGCGAGCCGATTCCTGATCGCAACCCCTCCGATCAGGACGACCTGATCGGCCAGGTGCCGTCCGGCACGGCGGACGACGCCATGTCAGCTGTCGCGTCGGCGCGTTCGGCCCTCGACGCCTGGCGGACACTGCCCGGGCCGGCCCGCGCCGCGCACCTCTTCCGCTGGGCAGCGGTGATCGAGGAATCGGCCGAGGAGATGGCCCAGGCGGTGGCGCGTGAAGTGGGGAAGCCGATTGGCGAAGCCCGTGGCGAGGTCGGGCGCTGTGCAGTGATCCTGCGCTACTACGCCGGTGAAGCGGTGCGTGCGCGTGGGTGAGGTGGTGCCAGCGCAGGCGGCTGGCGCGCTCCAGTTCACCCTGCGCGATCCGCTGGGCGTTTGTGCGCTCATTACGCCGTGGAATTTTCCGGTGGCCATCCCGCTCTGGAAGGCCGCGCCCGCGCTCGCCTTCGGCAACACCGTGGTGCTCAAGCCAGCGGAGCAGGCATCGCACGCAGCACTGCTCCTGGCGCGAAGCGCATCGCGGGCCGGCATGCCTGCCGGAACATTCAACGTGGTGCTGGGTGACGGCGCCCTGGTGGGAACCGCGTTGCTGGAGGCCGACGACGTCCGCGCGGTGAGCTTCACCGGATCGACTGGGGTAGGCGCGCAGGTTGCAGCTTTTTGCGCGCGGCGGAACATCCGCTTCCAGACTGAAATGGGCGGCAAGAATGTGGCGATCGTCCTGGCAGATGGTGACCTCGACCTTGCCGCCCGGCTCACGGCGGCCGGTGCCATGCGCTACGCCGGCCAGAAGTGCACCGCCACCAGCCGGGTCATCGTGGAGGCGAAGGCGTTCGGGCCCTTCATGGAGCGACTGGGTCAGGAAATCGACCGCCTGCCTCTCGGGCCCGTTGCGGACTCCGCCTCGGCAGTCGGTCCGCTGATCACGCCGGAGGCGAGGAGCCGGGTGCAGTCGGCGATTTCGGCGATGGAGGGGGAGCTTGTCATGGGTGGGCGCCCGCCCGCCGATGCTGCCTTTGCCCGCGGCAACTTTCTGCTTCCTACCGTTGTCCAGGGAGTGGCCCCGGACTCTGCCATGGCACAGGACGAGCTCTTCGGTCCGGTGCTCGCAGCCTTCAGCGTCACCGACCTGGACGAGGCCATCGCGCTGGCCAACCACACGCGCTATGGACTGAGCGCGTCGCTCTTCACTCGCGACCTCGGTGCAGCCCTTGAATACATTCGCCGGATCGAGGTCGGTCTGGTGCGGGTTAATGGTGATACGACCGGTGTGGATCCGCATGCTCCCTTTGGCGGCACCAAGGGCTCCAGCTCGGGCAGCCGGGAGCAGGGCAGCGCGGCGCGCGAATTCTACACCGAGACCCGCACGGTGCAGGTAGCGGGGTGACGCCATTTCCGGCCGCGATCCGCGTCGTCGATTCCCATACCGAGGGAGAGGGAACGCGGGTCGTCATCGATGGGTGGCCTGCGCTCGCCGGTCACACCATGGAGGAACGGCGTGACCGCCTCGTGCGTGAGTACGACGGCCTCAGGCAGGCGGTCGTATGCGAACCGCGCGGGCATGATGCCCTGGTAGGCGCGCTGCTGACCGCACCGGAACGGGCGGGATCGGCCGCGGGCGTGATCTTCTTCAACAACGTGGGCTGCCTGGGCATGTGCGGCCATGGCACCATTGGCGTGGTGCGCACGCTGCAGCATCTTGGCCGGCTCTCCCACGGCACGGTGCAGCTCGACACGCCGGCCGGAACGGTCGAAGCGGAATTGTCGGCCGACGGTTCGGTCACGGTGACCAACGTGCCGTGCCGGGTGCAGTCACTGGATCTCAGGATCGACGTACCCGGCATCGGTCCGGTGACGGGCGACCTGGCCTACGGCGGCAACTGGTTCTTCCTGGTCCACGTCGATCGCCGGCTTCTCTTGACCGATGTCGCGTCGCTTGCCGGCGAATGCGAGGCGATCATGCAGGCGCTCGCTGCGCAGGGTATCACCGGCGCCGGCGGTGCTCGCATTGACCACGTGGAGTTGTGCGGGCCGCCCGAGCGAGCCGATGCCGACAGCCGGAATTTCGTCTTGTGCCCGGGCGGCGCCTACGACCGCTCGCCATGCGGGACCGGCACCTCGGCGCGGATGGCGGCGCTCCACGCACGAGGCCTGCTCGCGCCAGGAACTCCGTGGCACCAGGAGAGCATTACCGGGAGTCTCTTCACCGGCTGGCTGGAGCAGCGCGATGGTCAGTTGATTCCCCGCATACGCGGGCACGCGTGGGTCACGGGTGAGGCAACGCTGGTCTTTGCCGAGGATGATCCCTTCCGTGCCGGATTCACGGCGGCAGGATGAGCCGCCATCCTGACCTGCTGATCGTCGGTGCGGGTGTGATCGGCGCCGCGTGCGCCATGCACGCTGCGGAGCGTGGCATGCGGGTGCTGGTCCTGGAACGGGGCCGGCCGGCCGGCGGGGCTACCGCGGCCGGCATGGGCCACATCGTCGTGATGGACGATTCCCCTGCGCAGATGGCGCTCACCAGCCTGTCGCGCTCGCTGGTGAACGCGCTGGGGGCCGACCTCCCGGGCGCAGTGGAACACGACCGTTGTGGAACGCTCTGGATTGCGGCGGATCGGGCAGACCTGGCGCAGGCGCACGCGCGCTGCGCTCTCTATCGCTCGCAGGGCGTCGCCGCCGAACTCCTCGACGGCCGACAGCTTGCGGCGGCCGAACCCGCGCTGCGGAGTGGCCTGTCTGGCGCACTCCTGGTGCCGGATGATGGCGTGCTCTATCAGCCCGCGCTGGTGCGCTGGATGCTGCACCGAGCCGGGGTGGCTGGTGCGGAACTGCGCACCGGGGCCGACGTCCAGTCTGTCGGTCCGACCGGAGCGACGACATCGGCGGGCTTCGTGGCGGCCGGCGCGGTCCTCGTGGCTGCCGGCATCGGGTCGGTGCAACTGCTTCCTCGGCTGCCCGTGCTTCCGCGAAAGGGTCACCTCGCGGTCACCGCGCCGGGCCAGACCATGGTGCGCCATCAGCTGGTGGAGCTTGGTTACCTGCAGAGCGCTCATGCGCTCAGTGCGTCGTCCGTGGCGTTCAATGTCCAGCCAAGGAGGCGCGGGCAGTTGCTGATCGGCTCCTCCCGGGAGCTGGCTGGGCATGATGCATCGGTGAACCGGCAGGTTCTGGGCTCGATGCTCGCGCGCGCGGCCGCGTTCATGCCGGCACTTGCCCAACAGCCGATCCTGCGCGTCTGGACCGGATTTCGCCCGGCGACGCCCGACAAGCTGCCGCTGATCGGCCATTCTCACGACCACGACGGCGTCTGGGTCGCGACCGGTCATGAAGGTCTCGGCATCACCACTGCGCTGGGCACGGCGGCGGTGGTCACGGCGCTGCTCCTGGGAGAGGCGCCCCCCATTGATGCAACGGCCTTCGATCCCGATGGTCGTGTGGCATTCGCGGGGCAGCAGGCATGACCGGACTGGTTCGCATCCTGGTGAACGGAGACGAGGCGCTCGTGGAGCCCGGGACGACGGTGGCAGCCGCACTGATCAGCCGGCGAATATGGGCGTTTCATCGGTCGCCTGGCGGAGACCCTCGCGGTCCGCTCTGCGGCATGGGCGCCTGCTTCGAGTGCCTTGTCGTCATTGATGGCGTGTCCGGCATCCGGGCGTGTCTCGAGCCGGTCCGCGACGGAATGCGCGTAGCCACCGATGGATGAACGCTCAGCGGACGTGGTCGTCATCGGCGCCGGCCCGGCCGGCATGGCGGCCGCCTGTGCCAGTGCCGCTGCGCGTCACGTCGTGGTGCTCGATTCCGCACCCCGACCTGGCGGACAGATCTGGCGTCATCGGGCACCTGGCGCGCTTGGTCATGTGGCCCGCCGCTGGCTCGGGCGATTCGAAGCGAGCGATGCGACGTTCCACGGGGGTGTGACCGTCACCGACGTGACGCCGGACAGCGTCCACTGGGTGTCCGGTCCTCGCCATGGAACGCTGCGTGCCGGCGTCATCATTCTTGCGACTGGAGCGCGTGAGCGCTTCCTGCCCTTTCCGGGGTGGACGCTGCCGGGCGTGACCGGCGTCGGTGGCGTGCAGGCACTCATCAAGAGCGGCGCTTCCGTGCGTGACCTGCGCATCGTCCTCGCCGGCAGCGGGCCGCTGCTGCTGCCGGTCGCCGCTACCTGCGTTCGTGCCGGCGCCGATGTGCGGTGCGTCGCGGAGCAGGCATCCGCTCGGCGGGTGGCCCGTTTCGCTTCCGCGCTCTGGCGTGAACCCGCCAAGTTGTTCGAGGCGATGTCGTACGCCACCCGCCTTCGTGATACCTGGATCTCCACCTCCAGCTGGATCCGCCGCGTGGCCCGCAAGGCCAGCCACCTGGAGGTGGAACTCGTGACGCCTGGCGGAATCGAACGGATCGAATGTGATCTCGTCGGCACGGGGTTTGGACTCGTGCCGGCGAGCGAGCTCGGTGCCCTGGCTGGTTGCCAACGTGCCGAGGGCCGGCTTCTGGTGAGCGAGCACCAGCAGACCAGCCTTGCGCATGTGCTGGCCGCGGGTGAGGCGACCGGCATTGGCGGCGCTGTCGCGGCACTGGCGGAGGGGACCATCGCGGGCCTGGTGGCCAGTGGCTGGCGCCGGCACCGCCAGGTTGCCGCTCAGATCAGCCCGACGAGGCCGGCGTTTTGCTTCGCTCCTTGAGGATCAATTCGCGTTGCGGCCCGAGCTTCGTGCCCTCGCCGATGCGGAGACGGTCGTTTGTCGGTGCGAAGATGTGCCACTCAGTGCCTTGCGCCCGGAATGGGATGCGCGGCATGCAAAATTGATGACCCGCGCCGGCATGGGTCGGTGCCAGGGTCGTGTTTGCGGGCCAGCGCTGCGATTCCTGTTCGACTGGCCGGAGAATGAGCCTCGGCTTCCGGTCTTCCCGGCCAGCCTTGAAGCACTGGTGGACCACTATGACTCTCCTTCTGGCGTGGAGGCCTGAGCTCGATGCAGCGATCCGATTGGTCCGGTGTGTTTCCAGCGACGACGACTACCTTTCTTCCCGACGGCTCGGTCGATGAGGCGCACGTCGGGGCACACGTCGAGTGGCTGATGGACGCTGGTTGCGCCGGTGTCGTGCCACTCGGGTCGCTGGGCGAGGGCGCGACGCTGACCTTCGCGGAGAAGGTCCGCATCATTCAGGTCACTGTCGCTGCCGCTGGCAACGCTCCCGTGGTCCCGGGTATCAGCGGGCTGTCCACCAGCGAGTGCGTGGCGCTGGCGCAGGCGGCCGCCGGTGCCGGTGCGAGTGGCGTGATGGTGCTGCCGCCGTACGTCTATCAAGGGGACGCCCGCGAGACGGATGCCCACTTCGCTGCCGTGCTCGGTGCGACCCAGCTTCCCGCCATGCTGTACAACAATCCGGTCGCCTATGGCACCGACCTCCGGGCCGCTGATGTCGCACGACTGGCCGAGCGGTTCCCGCAGGTGCACGCCGTCAAGGAATCGAGTGGGGACGTGCGCCGCGTAACAGCGCTGCGACAGCTTCTGGGAGATCGCCTGGCAGTATTTGCCGGTCTCGACGACATGATCGTCGAGGCATGTGCCATGGGCGCGTCAGGATGGGTTGCCGGTTTGGTGAATGCACTGCCGGCGGAGTCGGTGCTGCTGTTTGACCTCGCGCGCCAAGGCAAGCGCGCGGAGGCGAGGCGACTCTACGACTGGTTCCTGCCGCTTCTCAGGCTGGACACGGTGCCGAAGTTTGTCCAGCTGATCAAGCTGGTGCAGCTCGAGACCGGCCGAGGGACGGAAGAGGTGCGGCCGCCGCGGCTGATGCTCGAGGGTGCAGAACGGGAGGCGGCGCTGCAGATCATCCGCGCCCAACTGGACCGCCGTCCGGCGCTTGCCGGGTCGGCGTGATCGCCGTCACAGAACGACACGGGCTCTGGGTGGAACGTTGGACCTGAAGCCCGCCTTTACCTGAGCCAGGAGGTAGTTCGTGCGTGCATTCATGGTTGTGGGTACTGCCGCAGTGGTCCTTGCGGCCGCAGCATGCAAGGGGAGCGACCGGGTCGAGACGAAGGAAGTCGCGCCCGCAACGGAGCCCGCCCCGACGGAGAGCGGTTCGAGCGTGGAAGTGCGAACCGGAAATGACACCATCAATGCCGACACGACCGGCGTTCGCGTGAAGGTGAATACGGACAGCTGATATAGGGACTGAGGGACTAGGGATTGGGGTTGAGGGACGAGCGTCAGGCCCCTCCGCCCCAATCCCTATTATCCTAACCCCTGGCCCCCATCTCTCAGCTCCCCTCCGCCTGCCGCTTCGCCGCCTCCTTCATCTGCTCGTTCGCATAAATCGCGACTTCCACCCGGCGGTTCTGCTGCCGGCCCGCATCGGAATCATTGGGGGCGATTGGCTCGGTCTCGCCCCGGCCGGCGGCACGGATCCGCGACCGATCGACGCCGTCCGCCACCAGCAGGTTGGCTGCGGCCTCGGCGCGGCGAACCGATAGCTCCTGGTTGTAGCTGTCGGAGCCGACGCTGTCGGTGTGGCCCACCACCATGAGGTTGGTGTCGGGATACTTGTCGAGATTGCTCGCGAGGCTTGCCAGGTTCTCGCGCCCCTCCTCCCGCACCACGGTCGAGTCGAAACCGAATAGTATGCCGGACTTGAAGGTGACCAGGATGCCTTCGCCCACCCGCTCGACCTTGGCACCGGGAATGTTCTGTTCCAGCTCCTTGGCACGGCGGTCCATCTGGTCGCCGATGATGGCGCCAGCCGCGCCGCCCACGGCCGCACCAATGATCGCGCCCTTGGCGGTCGAACCGGATGCTGCACCGATTGCGCCGCCAACCACCGCACCGCCGGCGGCGCCGATCACGGCGCCACGTTGCGCATTCTTGTAACAGCCGGCGGTGGCGACGCCAAGGGCGAGGGACAGGATCATCGCGCGCTGCACCTTGATGCCAGTCATGAGACCTCCTTTGGGTCAGGTCGAAGAGCCGAGGGTACCCCCCAGTCTGCACCCGGAGTCCCGGCCGTGCTGTGATGTGGGTCGCCTGCCGCGGCCCTACTTGACCCTGCGGGCCAGGCCCCGGAGCGAGTCATCAGGCAGTGCACCGTGCAGCCGCAACTGGACGTTGCCCTGCCTCCAGCCGGTCGGGTCTTGCGGCAAATTCTGCCGCTCGTCGCGAGTTCCGGCCGCAACGCGCTGCTGGTCCAGGAAGAATGAGCCGCCCGCGTCATTCAGGTACACCACCCGCACCACTGGCCGGGTAGGATCGGCGCCGGGCACCAGCCGCCCCGGCACCAGCCCGACCATCTCCGGTCGAAGTCCATCGATCACATGCAGATTTCCACCAAGCTCCCGCCGGGCCTCGTCCAGGCCGATGCGGGTCGAGATCTGTGAATCCGGCAACGCTGCCAGCGGCGTCCGTTCTTCTGCCGCTTTCAGGGTTGATACTGGCTGCGGAGCCGCATTCGCGATCTCCGGCTGGAACGCCTCGGCCCTGGATCGGCCGGCAGCCTGTTGCCGCGGATTGACCTGCGTCACTTCGGCCTGTGCAAAGGCTGGCGGTTTCGCAGTAGCCGGCACGGGCGCAGGGGCCGCCGCATCAGCATTGCGATCGACGTGCGACTCCGCGCCGGCGTTGGCCCTTGGCTCGGCCTGCTCCTGCGATGCGACTGTTGCCGATTCGACCGGCGCGTCAGCCAGTGTGCCGGAGCCAGCCGGAGCCGAATCGCCCACGGCCGCACTCGCAACCTCACTCGCTGGACGGGAAGGCGCCTCGACTGCCTGGGGCAGGTTGGCCGTCGCCGTTTCCTGCGGGCCGGAACGGCCGAGACTGTTGGGCCGGAGCGCCAGCCAACCCGCGCCCGCAGCCACGATCAGGCTTGCCGCAATCCCCATGTTGCGACGCCAGGCCGTGCGCTTCCATCTCAGCATATCGTGGTACGGCAGCAGGACGACTGGCGATCCACGATCCTGCGGGCTGATGGCGAGCCGCTCAGTCGCGTCGGCCGCCCGGCTGGCCGGCTCATCCAGCACGCCGACCAACGCATCGGCTTCGGCGAGAGTGGCTCGCAGCTCGACGGCGCGCGCGTCACATGCTGGGCAGGTGGCGATGTGCTCACTGAGTTCCTGCGCCGCCGACGGGGCCAGCTCGCCGTCGAGCCACTCCATCAGGAGTCCGTCATCAGGATGCCGCATGTCTCTTCTCCGCGACGTGGAATGCTTCGACCAGCCGTTTGCGTGCCCGAGCCAGCGTGGTACCGATGGCTCCCCGGGCGAGGCCCAGGCTGGACGCGATCTCGTCATAACTGAATCCTTCGGCCTTCAATAACAATGCTTCGCGGTCGCGCTCGTTCAGGAGCGCGAGGGCCGCGTGAACCGACGCCTGACGTTCGGAGCGCTCGAATTCCGCATCTGGCGCTGGAGCCGATTGGGGCATCTCGGCCTTGAGCAGTTGCAGCCGGCGGCCCTGGCGAACTGACCGGCGGCCATCCTCCCGCACCAGGTTAAGCGCCACCGCAAACAGCCAGGGTCTCGGGTTCATTGGCGGAGCCTCGACCGCCCGCGCAAAGGTCTCCTGGGCCAGTTCTTCGGCACGATCATGGTCGCCGGTACGGCGCCAGAGCATGCGGACCAGCGGGGCGTAGTAGAGTTCGAACAACCGGCCTGTATCCTGGCTCATTACCGTGGGTTCCGGGTTCGAGGATCCTGCATCTGCCGGGTCCGCATGAAGGCAAGATGGCCGGGAGATGCGCCGGACAGGGAAAGTTGCACAGCCCGGCTGCTCGCCGGCTCCCATAACGCATATATATTCAAGGTCTTAGCCAACGGTATTTCGCCAGCATGGAGCAGCGCATGACCAGCACCCTCCCGGCCACCGGGCACGCCACCGACACCTTCCCGATCAACGGGACGGATTACATCGAGTTCTACGTCGGGAATGCCAAGCAGGCCAGCGTCTACTATCGCGCCGCCTTCGGCTACCAACTGGTGGCCTATCGCGGCCCCGAGACTGGAACCCGCGATCGCGCCAGCTATGTCCTGCAGCAGGACAAGGTCAGGCTGGTCCTGACGTCGCCGCTGTCGCCCGACGGGCCGATCGCCGACGAACTCCGCCTGCACGGAGACGGGGTCAAGGACCTCGCGCTCTGGGTTGACGACGCGCGCGATGCCTTCCAGAAGGCGGTCGACCGCGGTGCCAAGGTGGCGTATGAGCCGCAGGTGCTCAACGACGACGACGGCCAGGTCATCATTGCCGGCATCCGGACCTATGGTGACACGATTCACTCGCTCGTCGAGCGGCGGAATTACCGTGGGTCGTTCATGCCTGGTTTCCGCCCTGCCGAGTCACGATTTGCGCCGGCACCCACCGGGCTCAAGTACGTGGACCACTGTGTCGGCAACGTCGAACTCGGGAAGATGAACGAGTGGGTCGGTTTTTACGAAAAGGTACTGGGGTTCTACAATCTCATCTCGTTCGACGACAAGGCCATCAGCACCGAGTATTCGGCCCTGATGTCCAAGGTGGTCGCCAATGGCAACGGCCGCATCAAGTTCCCGCTCAATGAGCCGGCCGAAGGCCGGAAGAAGAGCCAGATTGATGAATATCTCGAGTTCTATCATGGACCCGGGTGCCAGCACATTGCCGTTGCCACGGATGACATCGTCAAGACCGTCTCCAGTCTGCGCGATCGAGGGGTCGAGTTCCTTCGGGTCCCGGCGGCGTACTACGATTCGGTGCTGGACCGTGTGGGCCACATCGACGAAGATATCGTGCCGCTCAGGGACCTCGGCATCCTGGTGGACCGGGATGACGAGGGATACCTGCTGCAGATCTTCACCAAGCCAGTCGAGGACCGGCCGACACTGTTCTACGAAATCATCCAGCGCAAGGGCGCCAAGAGTTTCGGCGCCGGCAACTTCAAGGCCCTGTTCGAGGCCATCGAGCGCGAACAGGCCGAGCGCGGGAACCTCTGACCCTGCGCCCCGACGCGTGTATGTCCTGTGAGGACGGCCCGCGGGCCGCCCATACCATGCTGGGAGAGCGACGAAACTGAAGGAGTAGTCCCATGCCGATCTATCACACGCTGGGCCAGATCCCGCCCAAGCGACACACGGTCTTCCGGCGCCCCGACGGGGGGCTGTACGCCGAGGAGCTCATGGGACACGAAGGGTTCCATGGCACCTCGTCACTGCTGTACCACACGCACCCGCCAACTACCGTTAAGTCAGCCAGGCGCCTCCGCGAGGTGCGATGGGAAAAGGATGACGACACCTCGTTGCGCCACCGCCACTTCAAGACGGCGCTGGTGAAGCAGGGCGGCAGCCCCACGCTGGATCGGGTGCCCATCCTGTTCAACGACGAAGTGGCCATGCTCTATGTCGAACCGGACGAGATCGACGCGCACTTCTATCGCAATTCACAAGCTGATGAAGTGGTGTATGTCGTCGAAGGCAGCGGCGTGCTGGAATCCCCGTTTGGCGACCTGCCGTATCGTGCGGGGGACTACGTAGTCATTCATCGCAACATCCTGCACCGGTGGCGACTGGATGCCAATGCCGGGCCCTCCAAGATGCTCGTCATCGAGAGCCGCGGGCACGTCCGTTTCCCCAAGCGCTACCAGAATGACGTCGGGCAGCTGGTGGAGGGGGCGCCCTATTCCGAACGCGACATGCGGCGTCCCACGGAGCTGCGCACGCATGATGAGACCGGCGATTTCCGGATCCTGGTCAAGCAGTACAATGCCATCAATGAGTTGATACTCGATCACCATCCCTTCGACGTGGTCGGCTGGGATGGGTATTTCTATCCCTGGATCTTCAATATCCACGACTTCGAGCCGATCGTGGGCCGGATCCATCAGCCACCGCCGGTGCACCAAACGTTCCAGGGTGACGGCTTCGTCATCTGCAGCTTCTGTCCCCGGCCGTACGACTTCGACCCGAATGCCGTGCCGGCGCCCTACAATCACAGCAACGTCGACTCGGATGAAGTGCTGTTCTATGCGTCCAGTGAGTTCATGAGCCGGAAGGGCATCGAATACGGCAGCATAACCCACCATCCGGACGGCTTGCCGCACGGGCCGCATCCCGGCCGTGCCGAGGCAAGCATTGGCGCCAAGTTCACCAACGAACTCGCGGTCATGATGGACTCCTTCCGGCCGCTGCACGTGGCCAAGGCGGCCATCGAGTTCGAAGACGAGTCCTATCACCGGAGCTGGGTGGACCAGCAGCACGCGCAGTTCAACCCGCCCACCTCGTGATGGTCGGCGGTGCGCGGCGGCGTGCCGCTGGCTATGGGGCGGCGTGACCGCACCGGTCTGGGTGCCGTCGCCCGGCCGAGTCGAGCGAGCCAATCTCACGCGTTTCGTCGCTGAGCGTCGGGCCGCCAGCGTGGATCTTCCTGACTACCCGGCGCTGTGGCGCTGGTCCATCCACGAACCCGCCGAGTTCTGGCCGGCGGTCTGGCGTTTCTGCGGCGTTGTCGCGGAGGAACGCGACGGCGCGTTGCCGTGGGAGCGCGTCGTGGTCGGGCAGGACCGGATGGCGCCGCCCGACCCGGCGCAGGGTCCCATCTGGTTTCCGGGAGCCCGGCTCAATTTCGCCGAGAACCTCCTGCGATTCGATGACAGCCGCGAAGCCATCGTGTCCTGGGATGAGGGCGGATTGGTTTCCCGCCTCTCGTTCGCGGAGCTCCGGGCCCAGGTGGCGAGGGCGGCCGCCGCCCTGTCCGCCGCGGGCGTCAGGACTGGCGACCGGGTTGCCGGCTACCTGCCCAACCTGTCCGAGGCCGTTGTCGCAATGCTCGGGGCCGCCTCGCTCGGCGCCATCTGGTCTTCCTGCTCCCCGGATTTCGGCACCGACGCCGTGATCGATCGGTTTGGCCAGATCGAGCCGCGCGTGCTGATTACGAGCGACGGACATCGATACGCCGGCAAGCGCATCAGCCTGGTCGACCGGGTCCGGCAGCTGAGCGAACAGCTTCCATCGGTCGAGCGGGTGGTGGTGATCCCGTACGTTGGTGAGCCGGGTGCGATGGACCGCATCCCCGGCGCGGTCCTCTGGCAGGACTTCCTTGCGCCACACGCTGACCTGGCGGAGCCGGCGTTCGCCCGCCTTCCATTCGATCATCCGCTGTACATCATGTATTCCTCTGGCACCACTGGGCTGCCCAAGTGCATGGTGCATGGGGCCGGGGGCACCCTGTTGCAGCATCTCAAGGAGCTCTCGCTGCACACTGACATTACCCGGAATGACCGGGTCTTCTATTTCACCACGTGCGGCTGGATGATGTGGAACTGGGTTGTCTCGTCGCTGGCCCTTGGCGCCACGCTCGTCCTCTATGACGGTGCGCCCCTCAAGCCTCGCGCGACGCAGCTCTGGGACATGGCGGAGGCGGAACAGCTCACGGTGTTCGGCACCAGCGCCAAGTACCTGGGGCTGGCCGAAAAGCAGGGACTCGTGCCGGCGAGGACCCACGACCTCGGAGCGCTGCGGACCATTCTCTCGACTGGCAGTCCGCTGGCGGCGCACAGCTACGATTATGTCTATCGCGACGTCAAGGCGGATGTGCATTTGGCGAGCATCAGTGGGGGAACCGACATCATTTCCTGCTTTGCGCTTGGCAACCCGACCGCGCCGGTGTGGCGGGGCGAGCTGCAGACCCGGGGCCTCGGGATGGATGTCAGGATATTGCGCCCGACTGAGTGCGGTGTCGCCGAGACGGCGAGCGTCGGCGAGCCCGGGGAGCTGTGTTGCATGACCCCGTTTCCCAGCATGCCGGTGCGCTTCTGGAACGATCCGGACGGCCGGCGCTACCACGATGCCTATTTCGCCATGTTCGACAACGTCTGGCGCCACGGTGACTGGGCCGAACTCACCGAGCACGACGGATTGATCATTCATGGCCGGAGTGATGCGACCCTCAATCCGGGCGGCGTCCGGATCGGCACGGCCGAAATTTATCGCCAGGTCGAACAGTTGCCCGAAGTGCTAGAGAGCGTGGTGGTCGGGCAGCAGTGGGGGGACGACAGCCGGATCGTGCTGTTTGTTCGTCTTCGCGATGACGCGGTGCTGGACGAAGCCCTGCAGGAACGCATCCGCCAGCAGGTCCGCCAGGAAACGTCGCCGCATCACGTGCCCAGACGGATAGTGCAGGTAGCCGACATTCCCCGGACCATCAGTGGTAAGATCAGCGAAATCGCCGTGCGCGAAGTGATCCACGGCCGACCCATTTCCAACCGGGATGCGCTGGCCAACCCGGCATCGCTGGAACTGTATTGCGACCTCGAGGAGCTGCGGTCATGAGGCATGAGTCATGGGCCATGGTGCTGCTGGCGCTGGCGATCCCAGGCGCGCTCGCCGCGCAGCAGCGGATGCGGGCCCGCGCACTGGGCGTGGCGCCCGGGCGACTCACGCCCGGTGTCCACAACGCCATCACCGATGTGCCGGGCGTCCGGGTGGGCCAGGTCACCCGCGTGGTGGGCGACTCCATTCGCACTGGTGTCACGGCGATCCTCCCGCATGGCGGCGATCTCTTCCGGTCTCGGGTGCCGGCCGCCATCGTTGTTGGCAACGGATTCGGCAAGCTGCTCGGCGTGACCCAGGTGCGGGAGCTCGGCGAACTCGAGACACCGATCCTGCTGACTTGCACTCTCTGCGTCTGGCGCGCCGCGGACGCGATGGTGGGTTGGATGCTGGCGCGGCCCGGGATGGAGCGGGTGCGTTCCATCAATCCGGTGGTTGGTGAAACCAATGACGGCTCGCTCAACGACATCCGGGATCGCCCTATCCGTGCCGAGGACGTGGTCAAAGCGCTCGAGTCTGCCGACACTGGCGCGGTCGCGGAGGGCAGTGTCGGCGCCGGCACCGGAACGATAGCGTTCGGATGGAAAGGCGGGATTGGAACCTCATCCCGGCGGACAGGACCGCCGCAGGACGGGGCGGATGCAAGCCGCTCCTACACGGTCGGGGTCCTGGTGCAGAGCAATTTCGGCGGCGACTTCACGGTGATGGGGGTGCCGATGTGGAGAGAATTGCGGCGTCCGCCGCCGCCAGCCGGCCGGCGGAACAGCGCCGATGGATCGATCATGATCGTCATTGCCACCGACGCGCCACTCTCGGACCGCAACCTGCGGCGGCTGGCGGCACGCGCGCTTCTCGGGCTCGGCCGGACCGGGTCATACGCGTCCAATGGCTCGGGCGATTACATCATTGCCTTCTCGACCGCGGATGCCGTGCGGCGCACGGCGGGCGAGCCGGTGCGCGAGGTGGGCGACCTGGACAATGATGCGATCTCGCCGCTCTTCGAGGCGGTGGCCGAGTCTACCGAGGAGGCGGTCTACAATTCGCTCTTCATGGCCACCTCGGTCGAGAGTCGGGGCGGGCGGGCCGACGCCGTGCCGCTGGACCAGGTCCGCGCGGCGCTTGCGCGCCACGGCATCACGCCGCCATAGGCACCCCGCGATGGGTGCGGTAGCTTTCGCGCCATGTTGCGATCCAATGCAGCGCGGTTCCAGGTGGTGCTTGCGGCCCTGCTTTTCTCGACCGGTGGCGCCGCCATCAAGGCGACGTCGTTGTCCGGTTATCAGGTGGCAGGATTCCGCTCGGGCATTGCGGCGCTCACCATCTACCTGCTGCTTTCTGATGCGCGGAGCGGCTACACCTGGCGAGCCCTGACGGTCGGGGTCAGCTACGCCGCGACCTTGCTGCTTTTCGTGCTGGCCAACAAGCTGACGACGTCGGCCAACACCATCTTCCTCCAGAGCACGGCTCCGCTCTACATCCTCATCCTCGCACCGCTGTTGCTGCGTGAGCCGATCCGTCTCAAGGACCTCTGGTTCATGGCGGCCATCGGCGCGGGGCTGGTGCTCTTCTTCCTTACGCGCCAGGCGCCCGCGGCCACGGCGCCCGACCCGCACCGCGGCAACGTGCTTGCCGCTCTCTCCGGGTTGACCTATGCGCTGACCGTCATGGGACTGCGCCGGCTGGCGGCAGCGCCGGCCCAGGGGTCGCAGATGGCCGCCATGGTCACCGGCAACGCGCTGGTGTTCCTGGTCGTGCTTCCTCTTGCGCTGCCCGTGACCGGCGCCACGCTCACCGACTGGAGCGTGGTGGCCTACCTTGGCATCGTCCAGATCGGTATCGCGTACATGTTCCTGGCCAAGGGCATCGCCGGCGTGCAAGCTTTTGAGGCGTCGCTGTTGCTGTTGGTCGAACCGGCCCTCAATCCGGTCTGGGCCTGGCTGGTGTTGAACGAACGGCCCGGTGCCTGGGCCATTGCGGGAGCGGCGATCATCTTCGGGGCCACGACACTGCGCACCTGGCTCGAGGCGCGCAATGCGCGCGTGCTTGCCCGCATGGCGCCGGCACCATGACTGGACTGATCGAGACCATGCGGGTGGTGAACGGGCGCGCACCGCTCTGGCCACTGCACCGGACACGCCTTCTGGCTGCGGCGGAATCACTCCAGTTGGACATCACGCTTCCGGCCGCACCAACCGGCGACGACCGGATTGTCCGCTATCTGGTCAGTGCCAGTGGTGGCCTTGAGGAAAGCGCCCGGCGTTGGTGGGCGCCGCCCACGCTCCGGCTCATGGTCTCGCCGGTTCCTCACCCGGTATATCCCTGGAAGACGACGGCTCGAAGCCCGTTCGACGACGCCCTGACGCTGGCACGCGGACAGGGCGATGATGATGGCCTGCTGCTCTCGGCGGACGGGGCGGTGCGCGAGGCCTCGCGCTGGGCCGTGGTCTGGCGTCGGCCGGATGGCAGCATCGGCGCGCCGTCGCTTGCCACGGGGGTGCTTCGGAGCGTCGCGCGCACCCGCCTGGAGCAGATTCTTGATGGTTCAATCGAGGAGGAGAACCTGAGCGTCGATGCGCTGGTGGAGCGGCCGGTGGCGGCACTCAACGCGGCACGCGGACTGATTTCCGTCGCCACAATCGGCGGGCGCGCCGTGCCGGACTGGTGCGGTTGGGCCGCGCTGGCCGACCGCTTCTGGCCTTGACCCAACCCTGTGCCGCCTCGTATCTTCCCGCGCTCGACGGGCTCCTCGGAGCTTGGCGTGGTGGCTGTAGCTCAGCCGGTTAGAGCGCCTGACTGTGGCTCAGGAGGCCGGGGGTTCGAGTCCCCTCAGCCACCCTTCTGAAGGGCTCGCGCCAGGCTGGCCCGGCGCGCTGCGGAGGGCATCCGAGGTCCGTAGCTCAATTGGTAGAGCACCGGTCTCCAAAACCGGGGGTTGGGGGTTCGATTCCCTCCGGGCCTGTGGGGGCAAGTCGTCGGTCTTCAGTCGTCGGTCTTCCACAACTCCGACGACCGAAGACTGACGACCGAAGACTGAAAACTTGGCGCTATCGTCTAGTGGCCCAGGACACAGCCCTCTCAAGGCTGGTACACGGGTTCGAATCCCGTTAGCGCTATGAGGCAGGATGCGGGCTGACTCGCAGGCTGGGTCGCTCGATAGCGGGAACCCGGCCCCATCGTCTATCGGTCAGGACGCGACCCTTTCAAGGTCGAAAGACGGGTTCGATTCCCGTTGGGGCTATTTCTGCGGTTCTCCGCACCTCGCGCACCGCTAGCTCAACTGGCAGAGCAGGGGACTCTTAATCCCAAGGTTGTAGGTTCGATTCCTACGCGGTGCATGACGATGGAAGTGGGAAGGTGGAAGATGGAAGTGAGAAGTCATCCACTTCCCGTTCCGTCTTCCCACTTCTGACTTCCCCCTTCTGACTTCCCCCTTACGTTGCGGCATGCCAAAACTCTCGCTGGTACTGAGCGCCGCCGTCATGCTTCTCGGTCCCAGCCCCGTCACCCAGGCTCCTCCGATCACTGGTCCTGGAGCGCCGACAGCGGACCTCGTCGTGCTGATCGTCGTTGACCAGATGCACCCGGACTACTTCACCCGCTTCCATGATGACATGACCGGCGGGCTTCGCCGGTTGTACGATCATGGCACGGTCTTCCTCCATGGTTTGCAGGATCACGCCCTGACCCAGACAGCGCCGGGTCACGCCACGCTGCTGTCGGGCCGGACCCCGGCCAGTACCAACATCATTTCCAATTCCAAGGGCGTGCCTGATCCGCGGTCGCGCATCATCGGCGCGCCTGGCGCGGCGGGCGCGTCGCCATGGAACTTCCGCGGCACCACCCTGTATGACTGGATGCTCGCGAGGGATTCCGGCGCCCGGGCATTGTCGGTGTCGATGAAAGATCGTGGGGCCATCCTGCCGGTGGGCCGCGCCCGCGCAAATGTCTACTGGTACGGCTACAACACGAACTTCAGCACCAGCACCTGGTATCGCGATGCCCTTCCCGCATGGGTCCAGCGCTGGAACGCTCGCCGGGGCATCGCGAGACTCTCGGGCGCCCGATGGACCCTGCTGCTGCCGCCCGGGCGGTACAGCGAACCGGACACCTTTGCCTTCGAGAATCAGGGCCGAGACACGCATTTTCCCCACTTGCTGCCCCGTGACAGCGCTGCCCTGGCCCGCAAGGTGATCGAGTCGCCCTGGATGGATTCACTGACGCTGGACCTTGCCCTTGAGGGGACCCGCCAAGTCGGACTCGGACGGCACGGCGCCCCCGACCTGCTGGTGATCTCGCTCTCTGCCACTGATGAAATTGGCCATGCCTGGGGGCCCGACTCGAGGGAGATGCATGATCAGATGCTCCGTCTGGACCACTTCCTGGGCTGGTTCATGGACTCACTGGCCCGGATTGTCCCGGCCCAGCGCACCATCTTCGCCCTCTCCGCAGATCACGCCGGTTCGTCGATTCCACAGTACACCCGCGAGGTGCTGCACAAGCAGGCAGGAAGCTACTGGAATACCGACCTGCTGACCGCCCTCCGGACCGCGCTCGAACGCCGGTGGCATGTTTCGTTCAGCCTGGGTATGGACTACGGCCTGGTTTCCGCCAACACGTCGGCTCTCCGCGCTCGTGGTGTCAACGTGGACAGCCTGAGCGATGCCCTCGCCCGAAACCTCAGGGCACGGCCGGAGATTGCGCGGGTGTTCACCCCGGCCACACTCGCGACCGCTTCCGCGGGCGACACCATTGCCAACCGCTGGCGCCGCCAGGTTCCCCCTGACCACGAGTGGCTCGCCATCGCGGTCCTGCGGCCCGGCTATATCTGGTCCTCCAGCGGAATGTCCAATCACGGTACTCCCGCCCTCGCCGACGTCGAGGTTCCGATCATCTTCATGGGGCCCGGAATCCGGCATTCCCTTCAGCCCCGGGCGGTGCGCACCACCAGCATCGGGCCGACCCTTGCGCGACTGGTGGGCGTTGCGCCCACGGAGCCGGTGGACGGCGCCGTCATCGACGAGGTCGTTGGCAATTCACGATGAGCGAGTTTCCCGCGCTGCCCTGCTATCCTTGTCCCCATTCATCGAACTGCTGCCGCTGGGGCGCCACGGTGACTGACGCTGAGGCCGAGGCGATGCTTGCCGAACACGGGGAGGAGTTTGTCTTCCAGACCCGGTGGGGTGAATGGCGCACGCGCATCAGGAATGGCCAATGCGCCTTTCTTCAGGACAACGTGTGCGTCATACACGACCGTGGCTACTATCCCAAGGTCTGCCGTTACTTCCCGTGGCGGGATGCCGAGACCGAGGGTGCCTACGAATTTGACCAGACCATCTGTCCCGAGTTCATCACGCGCCCCGAACTGGTCCAGATCGGGAAGCGCGTTGCCGAATCGTAGGTGTCTCGTCCCTCCACTCGGACCCTGAGGTTTCGATGCGATGCTCCCTGGCGCTGCTCGCGCTCTCCGTCGTGGCCGTGCCCTTGATGGCGCAATCGGTGGACCCCGCCCTCGAGCATGCGCGCGCGCTGCTGGCATCAACGCCCCTGATCGATGGTCACAACGACTTGCCGTGGGAGATCCGGCGGAATGCCGCCCATCCGCGCGACGTGGCCGCGTACGACCTTCGATCCGCCACACCGGGGCACACCGACCTGGCCCGGCTGAAGCAGGGAAGAGTCGGCGGGCAGTTCTGGTCGGTCTACATCCCGGGCGAGATTGCAGACAGCGGCTACGCGCGGGTGCAGCTGGAGCAGATCGACATTGCGCGCCGCATGATCGCGGCCTATCCCGAACGACTTGCCCAGGCGTACACTGCCGATGACGTCGAACGGGACTTCGCAGCTGGCCGAATCGGGTCGCTGCTGGGCATCGAGGGCGGGCACGCCATCGAGAATTCGCTTGGTGCGCTGCGGGTCTACTACGCGCTGGGCGTACGCTACATGACCCTTACGCACAACGTGACGCTGGACTGGGCGGACGCTGCCCTGGACAGCGCCAGGCACGGTGGACTCACGCCCTTCGGCCGGGAGGTAGTGCATGAGATGAATCGGCTGGGCATGCTGGTGGATCTCGCGCACGTGTCGCCCGGCACCATGAGCGATGCCCTGGACGCCACCAGGGCGCCGGTGATTTTTTCGCACTCGGGCGCGCGCGCCCTCGTCGACCATCCCCGGAACGTGCCGGATTCGATCCTGGCGCGCCTCAAGCAGAACGGCGGCGTGGTCATGGTTCCCGTGGTTCCGGAATTCGTGTCCACGACGGTCAAGGCCTGGCAGGACGAGGCCGACGCCGCCTCAAGCGGGTGGCGCACCCTTGCGGACACGGCGGCGCGGCGTCAGCGGCGGCGCGAGTGGATGGCAACCCATCCCCGGCCGCATGCCAGCGTCAAGGATGTGGCAGATGTCATCGAGCACGTGCGAGACGTGGCGGGCGTCGATCACGTCGGGATCGGCGCCGACTATGACGGGATCACCGACACGCCCGACGGCCTGCCAGACGTTTCGTCGTATCCCGTCATTTTTGCGGAATTGATCCGGCGGGGATGGAGCGATGCGGATCTGGCCAAGCTGGCCGGCCAGAATGTGCTTCGGGCGCTCCGCCAGGCGGAAGCGGTGGCGCGCCGCCTGCAGAAGACGGAAGCCCCGAGCACCAGGACCATTCAGGAAATGGACGCGACTGGAGTGTCGTGAGTCATGAATCCCATGGTACGTCACTGCGAGGGCGCAACGCGCCCGAAGTAATCGGGTAGCCTTGCAAACGACCCGATTGCTTCGTCGGCTTTGCCTCCTCGCAATGACGCGCTTGACTCACGACTCACGACTCACGACTCACGTCCCGACTCACGACCCTCGACCCGCGACCCTTATGCAGCCACAATCCCGCACCGACGATCGCCGTGGCGGCAAAGGCAAACCACTGGATGGCATAGCTGAGATGCGGGCCATCATCAAACACCGGGGCTTGCAGCCGCCGGGGAAAGCCACGCCCCGGCGCCGTATCCGCCTCGACGATGTACGCCGGCATGACTGGCATGGGCACCCGGTCAGCGACCGCACCGCTGTCGAGCCGCGCCCAGGTACTCATCCCGTCGCGTACCAGCGGCGTGCCACGATTCGCGCTCGAGGGAACGGGTAGGGCCGTGCCGAGCACGTATCCGCGATTGCCCTCACGCACCCCGCCTTCAGGAAGTGTCATGCCGTCGGGAGATGGCACAAAGCCCCGAGCCACCAGCACCGCCCGTGGCGACCCCTCCAGTACCAGCGGGGTAATCAGCACGACGCCTGGTGTGCCTTCCAGGGTCTGCTGTCGCAGCACCAATTCGTGATCATAGTCCCAACGTCCGGACGCCTCGACACGCCGGTAGGCGGCCGGCGTGGTGCTGGAGGTATTCAGGTTGAGTCGCGGCGCGGCAAGGCTTGCGAGCGCCTCGGCATTCCGTGCTCGTCGCTCTTGCAACCGGTGGAGCTGCCAGACGCCGAGGCGCATGCAGCCGACGGCCACGAGCAGGGCCAGCAGCGGAACAAGCAGCCGCGATCTCCCACGACTCATTGTCCCGAACTCGGGACGGGGTGGGCCGGGGCATGGTGGTCTTGACGCAGGCAAATCCCAAGCATGCAACAAGATAGCAACCTCCTGCGAGGAGGCCCGGCTCTTGCTTTCAGCCCGGTGTCCACAGTTCCATCACCTGCTTCGAGGAGACGTTCCGATGCAAACGGTGATCCGACACGCCGTCGTCCTGGGCGCCCTCATGACCGCTCCCTTCCTCGCGCTGCATGCGCAGGACCATCGGCCCGGGATAAGGGAAGCCGGCTCGGCTGTGCGTCAGGGCTTCTGGGGAGTGTTCGAGCTTGGTGCCGGCAGCGAGTCGGTGAACTTCGACAACGACGGGCTCGGCTATAGCGACAACCTTACCCGACCGGTCGTGGCGCTCCGGGCAGGCGGCACCGTGAGCCGTCATCTTCGGCTTGGCGGCGAAGTGAACGCCTGGATCAATGATGAAAGTGGAATTACCGAGACCGTGGGCGGACTGCTCTTCATCGCGCAGGTCTACCCCTGGAGCCGCAGTGGCCTGTTTCTCAAGGGCGGTGCGGGGCTCGGATGGAGCAGCGTCGAGGACGATTTCGGCGGCCAGGTCTCGGATGGTGGCTTTGCCGCCAACCTGGGTATCGGCTATGACTTGCGCATCGGCCGAAGGCTGTACCTGGTACCCACCGCCAACTTCAATACGTACCGCTTGAACGGCGGCGCGGGCGGCGATTACACCGAACGCGTGGGAACACTGGGACTGGGCATTGCCTTCCAGCATTGAGGCGTCCAGGCACGTCCAGCCCTTGGGGGTAATATCTTTCGGGGTCAAGCGGCCGGCTCAACTCGGGCCGGCATGAGCCCCGAAACGGATCTGAACCTGTGCGAATTCGATCGATACAGTGCTGCTACCTTGCCGTCGCGACGGCTGCCCTCGCGGTCCCTGCCTGTGGAGGAAGTGACCTGGTCCTGCCCAGCGAGGGCACCGCGGCGAGCATCTCAATAGTTCAAGGCAATTCACAAACCGGGACCGTCGGCGCCCCGCTGGCCGACTCACTGGTTGTCCGCGTCCTCGACAAGGCCGGGCGGCCGGTTCCCGACCAACCGGTCAGCTGGACTGTCGTGGCCGGGGGCGGCTCGGTGGCCCCGACCTCAGTCAGCACTGACGCCAATGGGCGCGCGGCCGTGAGCTGGACCCTTGGCAGCGGTGCCGGCACCCAGCAGGTGCAAGCCAAACCTACCGGAAACGGGGCACCAGCCGACCTCCAGGCACTCTTCTCAGCCTCGGCGGGCGCATCCTCGGCGGCCAATCTCCTCAAGATCTCCGGCGACAGCCAGACGGCCGTCGCGGGCTCGGTGCTTCCCGATTCTCTGGTGGTCCGAGTCACCGACGCGAGCGACAACCCGGTCGCCGGGGCTACTGTCACCTGGTCCCTGACTGGCGGGGGCGCCGTGAGCGCCAACTCGTCCGAGACCGGCCCCGACGGCCGAGCGGCCGTCCAGCGAACGCTGGGCCCGACCGCGGGACAACAGACCACCACCGCCACGGCGGCCGGCCTGGACGGTTCACCAATCGTCTTTACGTCGACCGGAACCGTCGGATCGGCTGGCCGGCTGGTCATCGTGCAGCAGCCCTCCACGTCGGCGTCCAGCGGCTCCGCGTTTGCGCAGCAACCGAAGATTCAGCTGGAAGATGCCAACGGCAACCCCGTTGCCCTTGCCGGCATTGCGGTGCAGGCAACCATCGCTTCCGGAACGGGCACGCTCGTCGGCGGCAGCACCGCCACCACCGACGGCACCGGCCTCGCGGTGTTCAGCGGTCTGGGCATCAGCGGCCCAGCCGGCGGCTACACGCTCAATTTCAGCGTGCCCAACCGGATGGACATTTCCGGCACGCCGCCGAGCGCAACGATTACCCTCTCGGCCGGCGCCGCATCCCGGTTGCGTTTTTCGGGTCAGCCGTCGAGCACGACTACCGGCTCCGCAATCTCACCTGCCGTAACAGTGCGAGTGGAGGACGCGCAGGGCACGCTCGTCACTGGCGCGACCAATACTGTCACGATCGCGCTCGGCGCCAATCCGGGCGGTGCGACTTTGTCGGGAACAAAGACAGTGGCCGCATCTGGTGGCATTGCCACGTTCGCGGACCTGTCGCTCAATAGCCCCGGCACCGGCTACACGCTTACTGCCAGCGCATCTGGCCTCAGCGGGGATGTGAGCAGCGCGTTCAATATCACGACCGGCGCCGCAAGCCAGATCGTGGCAAACTCGGCGACGACACTCTCGGGTACCGTCGGCAGCGCGGTCTCGCCCAATCCATCCGTGAAAGTCACCGACGGATCGGGCAGTCCTGTGAGCGGCGTCAGCGTCATCTTCGCAGTCACCCAGGGTGGTGGAAGCGTCGCTGGCGGAACGCAGACCACCGATGGCTCAGGCATCGCCACGGTCGGAAGCTGGACCCTGGGTCCCACAGCGGGAAGCAGCAACAACACGCTCACCGCCAGCGCGAGCGGGCTCAGCGGCAGTCCGGTGACCTTCACCGCCTCCGCCACTGCGGGCTCAGCCGGCAAGCTGAGTATCGTGACCCAGCCATCGACCAGTGGCACGAGCGGCACGCCACTGTCCACGCAACCCGTACTGCAGCTGGTCGACGCCAATGACAATCCGGTTGCAACAGGTGGAATAGCCGTCACCGCCACCATCGCGAGCGGGCCGGCCGGGACGCTGAGCGGCGCGTCAGTGAACACCAATGCGCAAGGCCGTGCCACCTTTACCAGCCTGACAATCTCCGGGCCGGCCGGCACGTATCAACTTGCCTTCTCGGCGCCCAGCATCGCCGGCGTCACGTCGAACGACATCAGCATCGGGGCTGGTGCGTCCACACAGCTCGGGGTTGTGACGCAGCCGAGCGCGACCGCGCAAAGCGGCGTCACGTTCGGGCAACAGCCAGTCGTCCGGCTGGAAGACGGATCCGGCAATCCGGTAGCTCAGTCGGGCGTCACCGTCAACGCCTCAGTGAATGGTGGCGGCCCCACGCTCGGAGGCGATAACTCCAAGGTCACCGATGCCAACGGAGAAGCCACGTTCACCGACCTGAAGCTGACGGGCGACGCCGGGACCTACACGCTGCTCTTCTCGGCGTCGGGAAAGACGAGTGTCTCTTCGGCTGATATCGAACTGACTCCGGGGCCGGTCAGTGCCTCAGTCAGTTCGGTTGCCGCACCGACCACGAGCTTCGTGGCGGGCGACGCCACTGGCTCCATGATTACCGTGACAGCACGGGACCAGAGCGGCAACACGATTGCGGGTGCGGCGGTGACATTCACTCCGGCAACGGGCGAGACCTTCACCCCGGCGTCAGGCACCACCGACGGCAACGGACAGGCCACCTTCACGTTTACCGCGACCACCGCAGGAAGCCATTCGATTGTGGTCTCGGTCAATGGAACCATCCTCGACGACCAGCCGATCGTAACTGTTACGGCCTCAGCGGTCGATGCGGCGCAGAGCTCCTTGCTGCTGGCGCCGAGTTCGATCGAGGCTGGATCCGGCAGCAGCGCGGTGACGGTCACGGCACGTGACGCCTACGACAATCTGGTGGCGGGGGCGAGCGCCTTGCTCTCGGTGAGCGGGAGCGGGAATACGTTCAATGGCGGCCCGATGCTGACCGACGTATCCGGTGAGGCGGCCTTCGCCGTGAGCTCCACGGTGGCCGAAGTGAAGACGGTGTCGGCGACGCTCGACGGCATGGCGATATCGCAGACCCAGGTCCTGACGGTATCCCCCGGCCAACCCGATCCGGACCAGAGTACGCTGATGTCAGACTCGCCGGTTGCGCCGCTGATGTCGAGTGTGCTGACCGTTTTCGTTCGGGATGCCGGTGGCAATCCAATTGAAGGCGTCACGGTGACGCTAGCGGAAACCGGTGGCGGAGGTATCGTTATGCAGCCCGCTACTACCACGGATGCGACCGGCTTGGCTACCGGCAGCTTCAGTTCCGCGGTGACGGGCTCGTTCGCGGTGACGGCGACCGCCGACGGGGTTCTCCTGAGCCAGACGGCGAGCATCCTCGTCCAGCTGTAGTCCCGATTTGTGACGTAGGCCATATCGGGCGGCACCTGCCGACCCTAGAGTGTTACCATCATGCCTTCAGCCCCTTTCCATTTCCGCTTCGTAACCGGTGCAAGCTTCTGCATTGCGCTTGCTGCGTGTGGTGGCGATAACCTGTCGCTGCCGGATCTGACAGAGCCCGCTCAACTCGAAGTGATTTCCGGTTCTGGCCAGGCCGGCTCGATCGGGACATTGCTGGCCGAGCCGTTGGTGGTGAGGGTGCTGGACTCCGAGCACCATCCGGTTTCCGGCGTTCGGGTGGCGTTCATGCCCGGCACCGGCGCCAGCGGCAGCACGGTCCAACCCGACACCGCCGAAACCGACGGGGATGGGCGCGCATCGGTCCGCTGGGCCCTCGGCACTAGCGCAGGCGGGCAGACGCTGATCGCGCAGGTCGTGGGCAGCAATGCAATCTCCGCAGCGTTTTCCGCCATGGCTGGTGCGGGCGTGGCTGCCAGTCTGGAGAAGATTTCTGGCGACAATCAGTCCGCGGTGGCCGGTTCGCCACTTCCGGATTCGCTGATCGTGCGAGCCCTCGATGCATCCAGCCAACCGGTGGGCGGTGTCACCGTCAACTGGAGCGTCGTCGGGGGCGGGAGCGTCAGCACATCGACGACGGTGACCCGGACGGACGGCCGGACTGGTGTCCGCCGGACACTCGGTCCCGCGGCCGGGGCGCAGAGCACCATTGCCAGTCTTGCGGGTGTTTCCGCGTCAGATGTGACCTTCGCTTCCACGGCCACGGTGGGATCGGCGGGGGCGCTTCGCATCGAAGTGCAGCCGGCCAGCACGGCCAAGAGCGGGTCGGCCTTCACTCGTCAGCCACAGCTCCAATTGATCGACGCCAATGGCAATCCGGTGCTGCAAGGTGGCCTCGCCGTGACCGCCCAGGTGGGCTCGGGCCCTGCCGGTGCTTCGCTGATCGGCTCAGCTACCGCGTCCACCAACAGCCAGGGACTGGCCGTCTTCACCAATCTGGGCATCAGCGGGCCAGGCGGGACGTATGCGCTGAATTTTTCGGGACCCGAAGCCTCCGGGGTGACTTCAGAACCGATCCAGGTCTCGGCCGGCGAAGCGGTCAAGCTGGCCATGGTCACCCAGCCGCCCGGCTCCGTCGCGCCAGGCGCCGAACTGCTGCCGGCACCGGTGGTTCGGCTTGAGGACGGGACCGGGAATGCGGTGGCGAGTGCGGGCGTGCTCATCGCGGTCAGCTTGACGCCGGAGGGAACGCTGGGTGGAACGCTCACTGCCAGCACCGACGCCAGCGGCCAGGCAAGCTTTCCGGGGCTCAGCATCACGGGCAGCAGTGGCCCGCACACGCTGCTCTTCTCGGGCAGCGGGCTTCAGAGCATCGCCTCATCCACGGTGCAGGTGGTGAGTACGCCGGACAAGGGCCATTCAACCCTTGAGGCGCCGGAGTCGGCCGGGGCAGGTGAGGCCGTATCCGTGAAGGTGACCGTGCATGACGCCAACGGCTTCGCGGTGACTGGCGCGAGCGTGACGCTGAGTGCCACGGGCGCAGAAAATACCATCTCGCCATCAACTGCCACGACCGATGCGAACGGCGTCGCGTTGTTCAGCTTCTCATCCACCCGCGCCGAGACCAAGTCGCTGACGGCGCATGCCGGCGAGTTCACGCTCGGACCGGTTCCCCTGCAGGTGATACCGACCGAAGGAACGGGTTCAGGATTCAGAGCAAACATCGACAATGCGCCAATATTGATTAGCACGAAAGCGACCTCGGCGAACCTCTTCTTCATGGACAAAACATGGATGATCACAGGCAAGGAAAGTGGCCCCCATTGTCAAGACCATTTTTCGTGCGCAATAAGCTTAGGGTCGGCGGGTCTGATTTCGAGATCTGGGGCGGCCGAGGCCGCCCCCGCCATTCCGGCGCTTGAGTCGGCGCTCGGGTCGCATTCCTGCGGAGCCCTATCCTCCGCTCAAGTGCCTCTATTGTGGTCGAACCAAAACAACCATTCTGGCCGGAAAGCGGTAAATTCCGGGGGTTTCGGGGCAGAGCCCCCAATTCAACTAAGCTCATCTTCCGAATTGACTCGCTCATGCCCGCACCCTCGCGCCCCGGTAGAGATCCGCCGGCGTTCGGTACTCCAGGCTCTGGTGCGGCCGTTCGTAATTGTAGAACTGGAAGTAGCGGCTGATGCCCGCCCGAGCCTCTGGCACCCGGCGGTAATCCCGCAAGTATTTCATCCGCGGGCCATGCATAGGGCGAGACAAACACAGACACGGCGAGCAGCAAAAGCCCGTGCGTATTCCAATCCCAGGCATCCATATGCCGGCGGAAATACCAAAGCGCCCAAATCAAGCCAATAAACAAAGGGACGCTCTGCAACCAGACCGCCTCACGGTCGATAGAATACGCACTAGGGCCCCAAAGGTCGGGATGAACTGACCGCCGATCCCGTCCGTGCGCAGCATCGCGAAATACTGGCGCACCACGTACAGATCGAGGGCCCGGGGCACCGCGGACAGCACCAGAATGCCACCCAGGGCGCCGCTGAGGACACCCCACTGCCGGCGCGAGAAGATCCACCACAACAGGACAGCTTCCCACGGGACGAACACGTGCGCTTCGACCGACAACAGCGCCAGGGCCATTCCCGCCCAGAAGGGACGCTGGCGAATGAGTATAGAAACAGGACCAGCCCGAGCAGTGCGAAGACCGTAATTTTGCCAATGGCGGTGCAGAACAGTGCCGGAGTGAAGGCATATGCGAGCCCGCGATCGTCCCAGCACCTACGCAGCAGCCCAAGGCACGCCACGATTACGGCCGCGAAGAAAAGCCACCACAGGACCGCAGCATCCCTTAGGCTGAGGTATCCCAGGGGCAAGGCAAAGGTGAGCGCTTCCCGCCGATCTTGAGGCCGCGCTGAGTGCGATAGTGTGCTCCCACTCGTAGCCGCCGCCTTGTCTCGATCCCAAAATGGCATGGATGTGTAAGTGGTTCAAGGTGGCGCTCTGTCTAGGCCAGACCTGGCCCAAGGCTATTCCTGCTCACACACACTACTCTTCTGCCTTGCTAAGCCGGTCCAGCTTATGTAAATCATTACAGATGCGCGCCTCCAGGTTGCTCGCCATCGCCACTATTTCCGCCGTAGCGGTTGCAGTTCTCTCGCTGATCGCCATCTCGGATTTAGGCAATCGCGACTACATCTCCTACTGGGCGGCGGGCGATCTTCTGTCCCGCAAACTCAATCCATACCAGTACGATGCCGTGCTCCGGATAGAGAAATCCATGGGTCTCACCGGGGCCAGCGCCACAGTTATGCGGAATCCGCCGTTCATGCTTCCGGTAACTCTCGTCTTGGCAGTTTTGGGTCCAAAACTGGGCGGTGTAGCCTGGACGATAGGCATCATGTTCTCCATCGCCACCACCGTCCACATGGTGCGCCAGCGTCAGGACAGAACGCACATTTTAGGTTATCTATTCGCTCCGGGCCTCGCGTGCCTTATGGCGGGCCAGAGCGGAGCTATCCTGCTGCTCGGGCTTGTCCTGTTTTTTCGATATCAGGCGGAGCGGCCAGTTTTTGCGGGAATCGCGGCCGCCGTTCTCCTGTTCAAGCCTCATCT
Source organism: uncultured Gemmatimonadales bacterium (assembly GCA_963798915.1). Taxonomy (GTDB): domain Bacteria; phylum Gemmatimonadota; class Gemmatimonadetes; order Gemmatimonadales; family GWC2-71-9; genus CAMLHP01. The sequence goes on from CAWCVB010000014.1 coordinate 208,091, forward strand.
GTTTTTGCCGTTCGGTGTCGCATTCGGGATTTGGATCATCACCCGGCGTCAGTACCGCCTGCTGGCGGCGCTACTAATGACGGCGGCGCTCCTGGGGATCGTTCCGCTGTATTGGAATCCCCGGGTCTGGGCCGACTACTTTGCCATGCTGCGTGACGCCGGGATTGAAGGCGAGTTCATTCCTACGATTTCATTCGCCGTCCGCCTGGGGCTCCACTCGACAGTGGCGCAGTATCTACCAACGTTTGCGTCTTGCATCTGGGCCGCTGTGTACTTTTGGCGCCGGGCGGAGAATTGGAACTGGAACACGGATGGAGCGCTGGTCCTGGTCGTTTCCGTGGCGGCGGCGCCTTATGCATGGTTTACCGATGAACTGGTTCTCCTGCCGGTCATTTTGGCCCATCTCTATGTCTGTTCAGATCTTAGCGCCCGCTGGTTTGGGTTTCTGAACGGCATTGCACTGGTGGAAGTGCTGGGCGGGGTCGGAATGCCATCAGGTGGGTATATGTGGACTGCCTTAGCCTGGCTGTTATGGTTTACCTTGTCCAGAGCGAAAACCGTCCAGCCTGTTGATCACGAGACCGCAGCCGTTTAATCTGGTCCTTCGGACCCTGAAACAGCTTGGTCGGCGCTACGGCTTCCACAATGAACACGCGACAGTATTTTTGCAGGATCCTCGAGTATCGAGCCTTCGGAGTGACGATCATGCTCGGCCTGATCGTACTTACCCGCGTGGTCTGCCGCAGCCATATGTTGTACGATCTGGACTCGGTCAATTTCGCGCTGGCGCTTGGCCGGTTTGATCCACAGCCCACCAACCACACCCGCCAGGATACTTTCTTTACGTGTGTTTAGGGCGCCTGCTCAATTCCGTAATGCACGACCCGAATGCCGCCTTGGTTTGGATCAGCATTGTGGCGAGCGCCGCGGCGGCCGGGACGATCTATGCGCTGACCGACGCATGGTTCGGACGTAGGGCCGCGGCGTTGTCTTTGTTGCTCTTTCTGTTCTCTCCCTTATGCTGGTTCCACGGCACCGTCGCACTGACGTACATCGTGGAAGCATTCTTCTCCGCGGCGGTCGGATATTGCTGTTGGCGAAGTCAGTCCGGCCATTACCGGTGGGTGCTGCCGGCCTCGGTTCTGCTGGGCTTGTCCGCCGGTTTCCGTCCCTCTTCGCTTCTGTTCCTGCTGCCCGTGTGGGCCTTCAGCCTGCGCCGCAGCTGCCCGCGTTGGATTGGCACGGGCTGCGGGGTCCTCGCCTTGACCCTCACTGCGTGGTTCGTCCCGATGGTGGCGCACGCCGGCGGATTCACGGCCTATGCGAGCGCGCTAGAACGGCTCTGGAGGATGGTTCCGTCCCGAGCGACTATATTCACCGGGAGCCTGGCCATGTCATTGGCTCGAGGGCTGACGATGGTTTGGATTTATGTTCTTTGCTTTGGCGCCGCGGCGCCCTTGATCCTGTCGGCTCGCACGCACCACGCGCCGGAGAGCCGCGAAAAGCTGCTCTTCGCCGCTGTCTGGATTGCACCTGGCGTGCTGTTCTTCACATTTGTGTTTCTGCTATTCGTGAACAGCGGCTATTTACTGGTGCTGAGTCCGCCACTCTTCGCCTGGCTTGCGGGTCTGCTGGACCGCGCGTACTCACGGACTGCCCAACGCGGTCGCGTTATGGCAGTCATAGCAGCCGCCTGCATAGCCAACTCGGCCTGGTTTCTTTGCGCTCCTGTTTACTGCTCTTACCGGAGCGTCCGGATCTTTGAACGGTCTATGGCCAGGATCGCGACGAGTATGCGGCAGCGGTTTAATCCCGCGGATACGATCATTATTGGATTTGATTCCCATTTCCTGGGCTATCGTCATGCCGGGTACTATCTTCCCGAGTACCTGACGGTCCAGTACCCAGAGATCCGGTACGCAGAAGGAGCACACGTATTCGAGATGCAAAATCTCGACACCCGCGTGACGAAGCGGCTCTTTCTGGAGCGCTATAAGCGGTTCGTGCTGTTTCCCCTGCCCGCGGGAAAGGAATTCCCGATTGTTTGAACAAGATACGGGACCTCTTTCCCCGACATGCGCTGCGCAGCGAGCCGGCCGGGGGCGGAGTGTTTGTCACGGGTCGATCGCGGACCTGCCGGTACTGTTCCCCCACACCATTAGGTGAATGCACCCGTATATACCCGTTTTCATACCCGGCCGTAGTCTGTATACGCGTGTGCACAAGCCGGATTCTGCCGCTTGCGGAATCCAGGCAAGCACGTGGCTTATAAGGAGTTGTGATCTCCGTGCCGAATGGGTATCGAATTGCCTTGCATCACCCTGTAACGGCCCTCCAGAGAGGGCTGGGCACAAACAGGAGAGAAACGAATGCGAGACTTCTTTTTGAGATTTTGCAAGGAAGAGGATGGCCAGGACCTGATCGAGTACGCGCTGGTCGTCGCTCTCATCGCTTTTGCGGCCACGGTGGGCATGAGCACTGTGGCTACCAAGATCAACACGGCTTTCACGAACATCGGCCTCACGATGGACCAGTATGTCAAGGCGCCAAGCTAGACCAGGTGGACAAATTTGGTATGCGTAATGACCGCCCAGGAGAGAAACGAATGCGATACTTCTTTGTGGTACTCCAAGGAAGAGGATGGCCAGGACCTGATCGAATACGCGCTGGTCATCGCTCTCATCGCCTTCGCGGCCACTGTGGGCATGACCACTGTGGCTACGAAGATCAACACGGCTTTTGAGAACATCGGCCTCACGATGGACCAGTACGTCAAGGCCCCGAGCTAGGCCGGATGATGAGCTCTGTTGCGTGGTGGCCGGTCTTGTGGCTGTCGTGGCGGCATCGGTTTGGAGTCTTTCGTGTAGACGGACTCCGAACCCATCGTCCCCTCTCTGGCAGCCGAGCCGGTCGCCGCCTGACGAAAGCGGGGCATCATGGGGGCTCTTAGTATCGGCGGAATCTCGGATTGGGGGGCGCGATCGTCGGGCCCCTCATCAGGGCCACGGGGATGGGCGATCTGAAACTATGCGGTTATCGGAGCTTGGATCAGCCCATCCCCGATCGGGCTCCGCTGTACCTCCTAGGCGGGTCGGGCGCTCCGCGCCGCGGCCCCATTCGAGCATCGGGGCTCTGGAGCTTATTTGTGATCGCGCTGCCTTACGGTCCGGCGAATCGCGATTGGAACGCCGGTTTTCCCGGATACTCAGGGGGCCGGCGGCAGATGGATCTGGTGGGTTTTGTGAACGAAATACGATGCGGCGTGCTGTGGAAGATTTGATCTCCATGGCGGATGGAGACTCTGGTGAATCTGATGCAGCTT
>CAWCVB010000015.1:0-79517 GCA_963798915.1 uncultured Gemmatimonadales bacterium
CACGGCAAGCAGAGCGCCGAGAATGGCGAGATGGTCATCGCGCTCGTCAATGGTACTGAGGCAACCGTCAAGAAGTTCTATCGTGAAGCGGGCGGCTGGATCCGGTTGCAGCCCGCCAATGCGGCCATGCAGCCCATGCGATTCCAGGAACGGGATGTCCTCATCCAGGGCGTAGTGGTCGGCGTGATTCGCAAGTACACCTAACCTGCGGCCGGTGCCGCCGCACGCAGCCGGCTGAGCGCCGCCAGCGCGGCGCCAGACTCGAGGGCCGCCCGAGCCCGGGTCGCGCCTTCCTCCAGCGTACAACTGTCATCAGCGACACTGATAGCCACGGCAGCGTTCAGCAGAACCGCAGCCTTCTCCACCGCCGACCCACGCCCCTTGAGCAGCGCTTCCAGTCTGCGGGCGTTATGCGCAGGGTCACCGCCTTCCAGGCCGCTCAGCGAATCCGCCGCCAATCCCAGTGTCGCAGGATCAACCGTGTGCTCGGTGATGCCGCCGTTGGCGACCTCCCAGACATGGGAATGGCCGACGGGACTCATTTCGTCCATTCCGACCTCCGCATGCACCACGATCGCGCGCCGGGTGCCGAGTTCCAGCAACGCCTCGGCGAGCAGCGGTGCACGATTCCGGTCGGCCACGCCCACCACCTGCCGGCCCGCACCGGCTGGATTGACCAGGGGCCCGAGCAGATTCATGATGGTCGGCGTCGAAAGTTCGCGTCGGGTCGGCGCGAGGTAGCGCATCGCCGGATGGAAAGTCGGTGCAAACAGGAAGACGATTCCCGCCTGCGCGAGCACTGCGCCTGCAGCCTTCGGCGACAGCTCGATGTTGATGCCCAGCTGTTCCAGCACATCCGCCGAGCCGGAGCGGGACGTGTAGCTGCGGTTGCCATGCTTGGCGACAGCGATGCCGCTCCCGGCGGCGACGAACGCAGCGGCTGTGGAAAGATTCAGCGTCGTCACGGCACCACCGCCAGTACCGCAGGTATCCAGGAGATCGCCGGGGCTGGAGCTCGAGACCCGTCGCATCCGGGCACGAAGCGCGTCGGCCGCGCCGGCCAGTTCCAGCGCCGTCTCGCCCCGGGCGCGAAGACCCATCAGCAGGGCCCCCGCCTGTGCCGCTGTGCCGCCTCCCTGCACGAGGACGCCAAACGCCGCCGCACTCTCCGCGCGCGAGAGCGGCTCGCCGAAGGCAAGCTTCTGGAGCGCGGCGCGAAGAGCATCGTCGGCGAGAGCGGTCACTGACTGGAAGTCCGGGCCTGGGAATCGGGCCGGAAGCGTAGCGATGAAATTGACGTTTTGTCAATTCTGACAAGCAGTTGCACTGCTTGTTCGGGGTGCGCCAGACGGCTAGATTGCGGCAGATGAACCGGACCTTTCTCGCGGTGCTCCAGTTCGACGGGCGTGGCTTCCAAGGCTGGCAGCGCCAGGCCACGGGACGCACCGTGCAGGGCGAGGTGGAGCAGGTCCTGACGCGCCTTGCCGGACATCCGGTGGCCGCCTGTGCGGCCGGCCGTACTGATGCCGGGGTGCATGCCGAAGCCCTCGGCGTCAGTTTTTCCCTCCCCGAGCGCTGGAGCGCGCCTGAACTCCGTCGCGCCGTCAATGCCCTGCTTCCCCACGATTGCTGGACCGTTTCGGTCCACCCCATGGCCGACGGCTTTCAGGCGCGCCGCAGCGCCCTGTTCCGGCGGTATCGCTATGTGATCGGGACCGACGAGCACTCCGCCTCGCCCTTTCGACGACCGTTTGAATGGGCCCTGCGTCGTCCCCTCAACCTCGACCTGCTCAACGCCTGCGCGAGCCACCTCGCCGGCGAGCACGACTTCGAGGCGTTCAGTGTCCGCGGCCAGCCGCGACTGCATCACCGATGCACCATCGAGATGGCGGACTGGCGGCCCCGCCCGGCCAACCGCGGCGTCGAGTTTCGGGTGCAGGCCAACCGCTTCCTGCATCACATGGTTCGCATGCTGGTCGGTACCATGGTTGAGATCGGGCTGGAGCGCCGACCAGCCGCCGACTTTCCGCGCCTGCTCGGGTGCAGTGACAACCAGGAAACCAGCGCACCGGCACCAGCACACGGCCTCTATTTCGCGCAGGTCGGCTACCCAGCGTCCGCCTATCTCAGCGAGGAAGCGAGCCATGCGGCGGCATCGGTCTAGGCGCGGCGCGCTCGCCGCCCTCGGTGTCACCGCGTTGGCCTTGGCCGCGTGCCGGCGTGATGCGCCCCAGGACCCTGGCCTGACACTCACGAGTGCCGGTGCGGTCCAGCATCAGGCGGCGGTTCGCGCCGCTGGCGATGCGGTGAGCGAAAGCCGTCGCACCGCACTGGTGGATGCAGTGCAGCACGTCAGTCCGGCGGTGGTCTCGATCAATGTCACGTCACGCCAGCGCATCAACCCGCGAAGTGCCTGGGACATGTTCTTCATTCCGCAGGGCACCGAGCGCACGGTACAGAGTTTCGGCACCGGCATCCTGATCCGTCCGGATGGCCTCATTCTGACCAACCAGCACGTCGTGGCGGGCGGTCAATCGATCACGGTCACGCTTGGCGACGGCCGAAGCTTCGAGGGCCGGGTGCTGGGAGAAGATCCGCTGACCGACATCGCCGTGGTCAAGGTGAATGGCTCACATTTTCCGGTGGCCGCAGTCGGCCAGAGCACCGACCTCATGATCGGCGAGTGGGTCGTGGCGCTGGGCAACCCCTACGTGTACATGCTCGGCAATTCATCACCGACCGTCACGGTCGGTGTGGTAAGTGCTACCGGGCGCAACATCCTGCCGTCCACCGAACAGCCGGGACTCTATTTGGACATGATCCAGACCGACGCGGCCATCAATCCGGGCAACTCCGGCGGTCCCCTGGTCAACGCGCTGGGCGAAGTGGTCGGCATCAATTCCTCCATCTTCACCAGCTCCGGTGGATCCATCGGCCTCGGGTTTGCCATTCCCATCGAGCGCGCCGTGCGGGTTGCGGATGAAATCGTTCGCACCGGAAGCGTGCGGCGCGCCTGGACCGGCCTTGATGTGAGCGGACCACAGCAGGCCGGCGACTGGCGCTCGCAGGGCGGCGTGAGGATTTCCTCGGTCTCGCCGGGAGGTCCGGCGTCCAAGGCCGGCCTCGCCGTGGGCGATGTGCTGCTGAGCGCCAACGGACGTGAGCTCCACAATTATCTCGACTGGGAATCCGTGAAGCTGGACCTGCACGTAGGCGATGGCCTCGACGTGGAGGTCGAGAATGGCGCGCGCCGGTCGAAACATCATCTCGTCACCGGCGACCTTCCGACGACCACCGCGCCAAAGGTCACGGTGTTGCGTGATCTGGAACTGGTGACGGTGACGCCGGCCGTGCAGGCGGAACGGGGACTGCGGGTGAGTCAGGGTGCCCTGATCTTCCGGATCAGTGATCCCGTGGCACGCGCCACCGGACTGCAGGCGGGTGACGTGCTGATCGGCATCAACAGCCTTCGCGTTCGCGATGCGGACCAGGTGGCGGAAGCCCTGCGCGCTATCCCGCCCGGGCAACCGTTCCGCCTGACCTACGCGCGGGGAAACTACTATGACTCGGTCACGCTCACCTTCTGATGACTGACGAACGCTACCGCTCTCCGCTGGGCACGCGCTACGCCTCGCCCGCCATGCAGCGGCTGTGGGGCGATCGCCACCGGGTGGGCCTCTGGCGCCAGCTCTGGCTCACGCTTGCCGAGGTGGAACAGGAACTGGGCGTTGCCATTCCGGACGCCGCGATCGCTGCGATCCGGGCCCACCTCGACGACGCCGACCTCGCCGCCGCGGCGGGCTACGAGCGCCGCTTTCGGCACGACGTCATGGCGCATGTCCACCATTTGGGCGACCAGGCGCCAGACGCGCGCGCCTTTGTCCACCTCGGTGCCACGAGCTGCTTCGTCACTGACAACGCCGACTGCATGATCCTGCGGGACTCGCTGCGCCTCATCCTGGGCCGGTTGCTTGCGGCTATCGAATTACTGGCGGGCTTCGCCGACCGGCATGCGGCGCAGCCGTGCCTGGCCTATACCCATTTCCAGCCTGCCCAGCTCACCACGGTGGGCAAGCGCGCGACGCTGTGGCTTCAGGATCTTGCGCTCGATGCTGAAGAAGTGGCGCACCGCCTCCGCACCCTGCGCGCGCGCGGCTGCAAGGGCACCACCGGTACGCAGGCCAGCTTCCTGGAGCTTCTCGGCGGTAACGATGCGAAGGTGCGGGAGCTGGACGCGCGTGTGACGCATCGAATGGGCTTCCAGAGCGCCTTTGCCGTCACCGGGCAGACATACAGTCGCAAGCAGGACGCCATGGTCCTCGACTGCCTCTCCGGCGTGGCCCAGTCCGCGGCCAAGATGGCCGGCGACCTCCGGCTGCTCCAGCACGAGGGCGAACTGCTCGAGCCGTTCGAGAGCGACCAGATTGGCTCGAGCGCCATGGCCTACAAGCGGAACCCCATGCGCGCCGAGCGCATTGGCGCACTCGCCCGGTTCGTGATCTCGCTGCAGGCCAACGGCGCCCACACGGCAGCCGCGCAGTGGCTGGAGCGGACGCTGGACGACAGCGCCAATCGCCGCCTGACCCTTCCGGAGGCCTTCCTCGGGGTCGATGCCATCCTGATCCTCCTCACCAATATCGTCGCGGGCCTGGAAGTGAGGGAGAACGTCATTGCGCAGCATGTGGCAGCGCAAATGCCCTTCATGGCCACCGAGCGATGGCTGATGCTGGGAGTCGGGAGCGGGGGCGATCGGCAGGCGCTGCATGAAGTGGTGCGGCGTCACTCCATGGCCGTCGCGGAGGCGGTGGCTACGGGTGAGCCGAACGACCTGCTGGAGCGATTGAGCGCTGATGCCGCGTTTGCCGGCGTGCCAGGCGAGCTGCTCCGCGCCGAACTGCAGCCGGCGCGGTACACTGGCCGTTCCGAGGCGCAGGTACACGAGTTCCTGCGCGAAGTCATTCAGCCCTTGCTGGACGAGCTTCGGCCGCTCGCTGCAGCGGCGCAGGCCGCTGAGATCCTGGTATGAGCATCATGACGCGCAGCGTGCTCCCCCTGCCGATGCTCCGCCGCGGGAAGGTCCGCGAAGTGTACGCGGTTGGCGACGACCAGGTGCTGCTGGTCGCCAGCGACCGGGTCAGTGCGTTCGATGTCGTCATGAACGAGGCGATCCCCTTCAAGGGCGCCGTGCTGACGCAGTTGAGTGCCTGGTGGTTCCAGCAACTGGCGGACGTCACCCCGTCGCACTTCATCACGGCGGAGGCGCGCGAGATCATCGCTCGGGTTCCCTCCCTGACCGAGCATGTGCAGAGCGTGGCAGGTCGCGCCATGCTGGTCCGCCGCACCTTTCCATTGGCGTTCGAGTGCGTGGTGCGTGGCTATCTCGCCGGGTCGGCGTGGGCCGAGTATCGCGAGCATGCCACGCTCGCAGGCGAGCCGATGCCGCCCGGGCTGGTGCAAAGCTCGCAGCTGAGTCCACCAATCTTTTCGCCCGCCACCAAAGCGGAATCGGGACACGACGAGAACGTGCCGATCAGCCGACTCGAATCCGTGCTGGGGCGGGCAATGACCGAGCGCCTGCGGGCCACGAGTCTGGCCGTGTATGAGGCCGGCCGGCGGGTCGCGGCGGCAAACGGCATCATCCTGGCCGACACCAAGTTCGAGTTCGGAGCGGCACTTAATGGCGAGCTGCTGCTGATCGATGAGGTCCTGACGCCGGACTCTTCGCGCTTCTGGCCCGCTGACCGCTACCAGCCCGGCCGAGCTCAGCCCAGCTTCGACAAGCAGCCCTTGCGAGACTGGCTGGCCGAGGAGCGGGGCGCCGGCCGGTGGAACGGGGAGGCGCCGCCTCCCTCCCTCCCTCCCGAAGTCGTGCAGGCCACCAGTGAGCGCTACCTGGACGCGTACCGGCGCCTGACCGGCCGGGAGCTCGAGCGCTGATGCGGATCGCACCTGAGGGCTGGCCCTTCATCGGCGCATCGCTGCTGATCCTCGTCCTCCTCTGGGCAGTTGGTCCGATCGCGCTTGCCATCTTCTGGCTGCTGGTGACCCTGTGGGTCGTGGCCTTCTTCCGCGATCCGCAGCCGAGCGGTGTGCCGGCGCCGGGACTCCTGCTGGCGCCGGCGGACGGCAAGGTGGTCAGCATCATCGAGACGGACGAGCCGACGTTCTTCGGCAATCGCGCGCTCCGGATCTCGATCTTCATGAATGTCTTCGATTGTCACGTGAACCGGTATCCGGCGCCGGGGGTGGTGCAGTATCGCCACTACCAGGCAGGACGGTTCGGTCACGCGGCCGAGGAGAAGGCCAGCCTGGACAACGAGCAGTCCAGTGTGGGTGTCGAGACGCCACAAGGCCGCATGCTGGTCCGCCAGATCGCCGGTCTGGTGGCGCGGCGCATCGTCACCGACCACGCCGTCGGCGCGATCGTCACGCAGGGCGAACGCCTCGGCATGATACGATTCGGATCGCGCGTGGACCTCTTCCTTCCGGTGGGCACACCGGTGCGTGTGCGGGTTGGAGACCGGACGCGGGTGGCTCGAACCGTGGTGGCCGCATGGAACTGACCGACGATCCACGCCCGCCGCGCCGCGGTGTCCGGCGCGTCGTGATCGTGATGCCGAGCGCATTCACGCTGGCCAACCTGTTTTTCGGCCTCTGGTCGATGGTGTGGGCGTCACAAGGGCGGTTCGCGTGGGCCGGCTGGTTTATCGTCTTTGCCGGGATTCTTGACATGCTGGACGGCCGCATGGCGCGGATGTCAAACACCGGTTCGCGGTTCGGGGCGGAGCTCGATTCGCTGGTCGACGTGGTGTCGTTCGGCGTGGCGCCGGCCATGCTGCTGTACTTTGTCGAGTTCCATTCAGCCGGGCGGTTCGGCTGGCTGATCTGCTACCTCTACGTGGTTGCCGTGGCGCTGCGGCTCGCCCGGTACAACGTTTCGGCCTCCGCGAAGCCCACGCCAGGCTGGTTCACTGGACTGCCCTCGCCCGCCGCCGGGATGACGGCAGCCACATATTTTCCGTTCAGCCAGACCGAGTGGTACCAGCGGACCATGCTGTACCTGAACTTCGAGCAGCAGGGGCTGGTGGTCCTCCTCCTGCTGCTGTCGGTGCTCATGGTGAGCAACGTCAAGTATCCGCGCTTCCCGCCCATCGGATTCCGGAGTGGCGCGGGCATCGGCGGCTCGCTCTTCCTGCTGATCGTGCTACTGGGAAGCATCACCGCGCCTGCGTCGTTTCTTTTTCCGCTCGGCATTGTCTATCTGGCCTTTGGCATCATTCGCTCGACGGTGCTTGGCTTCATGCAGCCCGGTGACGACCTTGACGCGAATGGCTGGCGTACCCACAACCGGGGCAGCGCCCCGTGGCGCCGGCGGCGCCAGGAACCACCCTCATGAGCTATCGGGTCCATGTCCGGGTCATGCCCCGCAAGGGGCTCCTCGATCCGCAAGGCCAGGCGGTCGAGCACGCCCTGGCGACGCTCGGCTATCCGGCACTGGATGCCGTGCGGATCGGGCGTGCCATCGAGCTTGGCGTGGAGGCCGGCAATGCGGCCGAGGCCGAGGCGCTGGCCCGCGACATGTGCCAGCGGGTGCTGGCCAATCCTGTGACGGAGGACTTTGAAGTCTCCGTTGAGGGGGGCTGATGCTGCGCATTGCGGTGCTGCGCTTCCCGGGCATCAACTGTGAGGAAGAGACCCTCCGCGCAGGCCAGCGCATCGGTGCCGAAGCGACCTACGTGTGGCACCGGGACCGCGACCTTGGCGGGGCCGACGCCGTAATCATTCCGGGCGGGTTCAGCTATGGCGACTACCTGCGCGCCGGGGCCATTGCGCGGTTCAGCCCGATCATGGCCGCGATCCGCGCGCACGCCGAGGCCGGCGGCCCGGTACTGGGGATCTGCAACGGGTTCCAGATTCTCTGCGAGGCGCACTTGCTGCCGGGGGCGCTGCTCAGGAATCATCGGCTTCGCTTTGTCTCGCGGCCGGCGCAGTGCGTGGTGGAGCAGACCGGTACACCGTTCACCAATGCCTACGCCAGCGGCCAGGCGCTCAACCTGCCCGTCGCGCATGGGGACGGGCGCTACGTGGCGGATGTGGACACACTTCGCATGCTCGAGGCCGAGGGCCGGGTCGTGCTGCGTTATGCGACGGACGACGACAATCCCAACGGCGCCATGGCCAACATCGCCGGCATCATGAATGCCACGGGCAATGTCGTGGGCATCATGCCCCATCCAGAACGCGCCGCCGATCCGTTGCTTGGCAATGTCGACGGCGCCGGCTTCTTCACTTCCATCGCCGACTGGTATGCCATGCACCAGCCGGCCATCCGTTCCACTCCGCGAGCCCGAGAATCATGACCGAGAAGCCCAGCCACAACGAAGAGGAATACTTTGCCCTCCAGGACGCCGAGCTGATGCAGGCGGAGCGCACGCGCCTCACGGAAGAGCGTGCAGCGGCGGAGCGGCGCCTGCACCTGATGAAGTGTCCCAAGGACGGGTTCGATCTCACCAGCCGGGAGTACCACGGGGTCACCATCGAAACATGTGACCACTGCGGGGGAATGTGGCTGGACGCCAACGAACTGGAGCAGATTGCGGGCTCGAGCGACCGCCCTGGCTTGCTCGCGCGGGTGTTCAGCGACGTCATGACCACGCTCCGAAGCCGGAGAGACGAGCGTGCCTGAGGCGTTTGCGACCCAGGCATCCCCGGTCTCGCGCGAGGGCGAGCCGGCCATCACGGCCGAGCTGGTGCGCGAGCACAATCTCAATGAACTGGAGTATGAGCGGATCGTCGAGATGCTCGGCCGCGCACCCACCTTCACCGAACTGGGCATCTTTTCAGCCCTCTGGAGCGAGCACTGCTCCTACAAGCACTCGAAACCGGTGCTCCGGCGCTTTCCCACCACCGGACCCCAGGTGATTCAAGGACCTGGCGAAAACGCCGGCGTCCTCCGGCTGCCCGGTGGCTGGGCGGTGGCGTTCAAGGTGGAGTCGCACAACCATCCTTCCGCCGTGGAACCATACCAGGGCGCGGCTACCGGCGTCGGCGGCATCCTTCGCGACGTGTTCACGATGGGCGCGAGACCGGTCGCGCTGCTGAACAGCCTGCGATTCGGCCCGCTCGACCTGCCGCGCAACCGCTACCTGCTTGCGGGTGTGGTCCGTGGGGTCGGTGACTACGGCAATTGTGTCGGAGTGCCAACGTTGGGCGGTGAAGTCGGGTTCGCGCCGGGATACACCGGCAATCCGCTGGTGAACGCGATGTGCGTCGGGCTCCTGCGGGAAAGCGACCTGATGCGGGCCAAAGCCGAAGGCGTGGGCAATGTGCTGCTGGCGGTGGGCGCGCGCACCGGTCGGGACGGCATACACGGCGCCAGCTTCGCGTCGGAAGAATTGAGCGAGAAGAGCGAGGCGCGACGACCCCAGGTCCAGGTCGGAGACCCATTCACCGAAAAGCTGCTGCTGGAGGCAAGTCTCGAGTTAATCACGTCCGGCCTGATCGTCGGCATCCAGGACATGGGTGCCGCCGGACTCACCAGTTCGTCGGCGGAAATGGCGGACCGGGGCGGCGTCGGCGTGGACATCGATACCGGGCTCGTGCCCACCCGTGAGCCCGAGATGAGCCCATACGAAATCCTCCTGTCGGAATCCCAGGAGCGAATGCTGGTGGTGGCCGAGCCGGCCAGCGTGCCAGGCATTCAGGCCATCTGCGAGAAGTGGGAGCTGCATGCCACTCCCATCGGGCATGTGACCGACGACGGCATGTATCGCGTCAGGCACCATGGCACCGTGGTGGCCGCCATCCCCGGTACCCGGCTGGTGGAAGAGTGCCCAATCTACGAGCCGGAGGCGCGGGAGGCGGCGGACGCCGTTACCCGGCGCATGGCGCGCCCGGCCGAGCCGTCGCCCTATTCACCGGAGGATGCGCTGGTCCGCCTGCTCGATGCGCCGAACATCGCGAGCAAGCGTTGGATCTACGAGCAGTATGACACGACCGTCAAGGCGACCACCGTGCTGCCGCCCGGCGGAGATGCCGGCGTGATCATGGTGCCCGGAGCCGGATTCGGCATTGCCATGACACTTGACTGCAATGCGCGGCTCGTGGCCCTCGATCCGTACGAAGGCGGCAAGGCGACGGTGGCCGAGGCAGCCCGCAATATTGCATGCACTGGGGCGGAGCCCCTCGGCATCACCGACTGCCTGAATTTCGGAAACCCGGAGAAGCCCGACGTATTCTTCCAGTTCGCCGAAGCCTGTCGCGGAATCTCCGACGCCTGCCGGGTATTTGGGACGCCCGTCACTGGCGGCAATGTTTCGTTCTACAATGAAAGCCCCACCGGAGTGGTCTATCCCACGCCGACGGTCGGCATGGTGGGCCTGCTGCCCGATGTCACGCAGCGAGTGCCCAGCCATTTCCAGAATGAGGGTGATGTCATCTTCATTGCGGGACGCACGACGGGCAATCTTGGCGGTTCGTCGTACTGGGCTGAGTTGCTGGACTTCGTGGGCGGAACGGCGCCAGTAGTGGACCTCGAGGCCGAGCGAGCCCTGCAGCAATTTCTGGTCGCGGCGGCGCGCGCCGGCCTGCTGCGCTCGGCGCATGACTGCGCCGAAGGCGGGCTGGCCGTTGCGCTCGCCGAAGCGGCGATGGGCGGGCCCTGGCAAGACCATCCGCTGGGCGGCACGGTCGATCTCGCCGGCTACGGCGATCCCATGGATCCCACGAGCTTGCTCTACGCGGAGGATGGCGCACGCGCCGTCCTGAGCGCGCAGCCGCTCCATGCGCGGGACCTCAAGACGCTGGCAGGCGACTTGGGCGTGCCCCTCCACCAGGCGGGCACTGTACGGCCGGAAGGTGAAGCGCTGACCATCGTGCTGGCGGCCCAGCGCCTTTCCTGGAGCGTGGCTGGCCTTCGCCAGGCCTATTTTGAAGCTATTCCGCGGCGCATGGCCTAGCGCCGCCATTTGAGTGATGGGAGTCTGATTACATGTGCGGTATCATCGGAGTTGCCAATCTGCCCGAGGCGGCGCGCCTGACGTATCTCGGCCTCTACGCCCTGCAGCACCGAGGGCAGGAGAGCGCAGGGATCGTGGCGCTGGACCACGCGGGAACACCGCGCGTGCATCGGGGCATGGGCCTGGTCTCCGAGAACTTCAACGATGCCGTCTTTGCCCGCTTGCCGGGCGACGTGGCCGTGGGCCACACCCGATATTCCACCTCCGGGAGCACGGTCCTGGCCAATGCGCAGCCGCTGCTCGCCAGCACCCGAAGCGGGCCTCTCTCGGTGGCGCACAACGGAAACCTGGTCAACGCCCATCTGCTGCGCGACAACCTGGTCGCCCAAGGCGCCATCTTCTCCTCATCAAGTGACAGCGAAGTGCTGGTGCACCTGATCGCTCGCTCGGCTGCCACCAGCCCGGATGACCAGATTCGCGATGCGCTGGAACAGGTGGACGGCGCATCCAGTCTCGTCATCTCGGTGGGGCGGACGCTGTACGCCGCCGTCGACAGCCGCGGGTTTCGTCCGCTTGCGCTGGGCCGCCTCGGGACGGGCTTCGTGGTGGCCTCGGAGACCTGCGCGCTGGACCTGGTCGGCGCCACCATGGTGTGCGAGCTGCAACCGGGTGATTTCCTCAAGATCGAGGGCGGCCGGGTCATCCACCTGCCCCGGTTGGCCCCCAGGCCCATCTCCCGTTGTGTATTCGAGCTGGTCTACTTTGCGAGGCCTGACAGCACGGTGTTCGGCGAGTCGGTGGACCGCGCCCGGCGGGAGCTGGGCCGAGCGCTGGCGCGGGAGCATCCCGCTCCGGGCGCGGACGTGGTCTTCAGTGTTCCCGACAGTGCCAACGCCATGGCCCTGGGCTTCGCCGAGGAGTCCGGGATCAAGCTGGAGCACGGCCTGATCCGCAACCACTATGTCGGGCGCACATTCATCAATCCGACGCAGGCGCTGCGCATCGCGAAGGTCCGCATCAAGTTCAATCCTGTTCGCGAAGTGATCGAGGGAAAGCGTGTGGTAGTGGTGGATGACTCGCTGGTGCGTGGCAATACCAGTCGCGGGCTGGTGCAGATGATCCGCGCAGCTGGAGCGCGCGAGGTGCATCTTCGCCTCGCCTCGCCCCCGATCACCGGCCCCTGCCATTATGGTATCGACACGCCCAGCCGTGACGAATTGATCGGGTCGTCACACACCGTGGAGGAAATCCGGGCCTTCCTGGGTGTGGATTCCCTCGGCTACCTCAGTCTCCAGGGCATGCTGTCGGCCGCGGGACAGGCGCCGGGCGAGCCATCGCACTTCTGCCATGCCTGCTTCTCGGGCGACTACCCGACCGCCGCAGCCGAGGAGCTGGTCCAGCTGCGGCACGCTGCGCCGCTCGTGCCGGCGGAGGTGGGACCATGAGCGGCAGCTATGCGCAGCCCCTGGTGTATTTCTTCGGCCAGGGACGGGCCGACGGCACCGCGGCGATGAAGGATGTTCTGGGCGGCAAGGGTGCGGGCCTGGCCGAGATGACGCAGATCGGCATTCCCGTGCCACCGGGCTTCACCATTGCCGCCTCAGTCTGCCTTACCTATCTCGAAAGCCACCAGTTCCCTCCCCGGCTCCGCCTGGAAGTTGAAACCGCACTCAATCGCCTCGAAGCGACCACCGGGAAGCACTTCGGAGGTGAGGAGGATCCGCTGCTGGTCTCCGTCCGCTCGGGTGCCGCCGTGTCGATGCCTGGCATGATGGAGACGATCCTCAACCTTGGCCTCAACGACCGCACCGTCGCGGCCCTCGGGCGCCTGGCCGGCAATGACCAGTTTGCCTGGGACTCGTACCGCCGGTTTGTGCAGATGTACGGAAGCGTCGTGTACGACCTGCCGAAGAAGGGATTCGATCGCCTCCTCGAGCAGCGCAAGACCGCGTCCGGGGTCGAGCGCGACATCGACCTTCCGCTGGAGCAGATGAAGCAGCTGGTGGCCGACTTCAAGAAGCTGGTCGAGGCGGAGGTCGGCCACCCATTTCCGGACGAGCCGCTCGAGCAGCTCTGGGGCGCCATCGCCGCCGTCTTCGAAAGCTGGAATACCCGCCGGGCGATTGACTACCGGCGGCTCCATGAGATTTCCGACACCATGGGAACCGCGGTAAACGTGGTCTCGATGGTATACGGCAATCTCGGCAACGATTCTGGCACGGGCGTGGCCTTTTCCCGGAATCCGAGTACCGGCGAGCGCGGCCTCTATGGCGAGTTCCTGCTGAACGCACAGGGGGAGGATGTTGTCGCGGGCATTCGCACACCCGTGGATATCGGCGAATTGAAGGCCTCGCTGTCACAAGCGTCGCACGAACTGGAGCGCGTAGCCCGTTTGCTCGAGCGCCACTTCCGCGACATGCAGGACATGGAGTTCACCGTGGAGCGCGGCAAGCTCTACATGCTCCAGACGAGGCGCGGCCAGCGGTCCGGACATGCGGCGGTGCGCATCGCCGTGGAAATGGTGGACGAGGGCCTGATTCCGGAGGATGAGGCCATCACCCGCATCCCGCCCAACGACCTCGATCAGCTGCTGCATCCCACCATCGACACGGAGAGCAAGCTCGACCTGCTGGCCACGGGCTTACCGGCCTCGCCGGGCGCCGCCAGCGGCCTGGTCGTGTTCGATGCGGATCGGGCCGAAGCCCAGGCCAAGGACGGTGCAGCCGTCATACTGGTGCGGCGTGAGACGTCGCCCGAAGACTTCCATGGCATGGTCGCGGCCAGGGCGGTGCTGACGGCGCGCGGCGGAATGACGTCGCACGCAGCGGTCGTCGCGCGCGGCATGGGCAAGCCCTGCGTCGCCGGCGCGACCGCGCTCGAGGTGGACGAGGATGGAGGGCAATTCACGGCGGATGGCCGTGCGGTAAAGGAAGGCGAGTGGATCACCGTCGATGGCGCCACCGGACGAATCTACGCTGGACAGGCGGCGCTGCGACAGCCCGAGCTGTCAGAAAACTTCCAGCGGCTGATGTCGTGGGCGGACCGTGTCCGCCAGCTGCAGGTGCGCTGCAATGCCGACACGCCGGCCGATGCCCACCGGGGCCGCGAGTTTGGCGCCGAGGGTATTGGGCTGTGCCGCACCGAGCACATGTTCTTCGAGGGCGACCGCCTGGGCGCCATGCGCGAGATGATCGTGGCCGGAAGCGTCGACGAGCGCAAGCGCGCACTGGATCGCATCCTTCCCATGCAGCGGGCGGATTTTGAGGGAATCTTCCGCGCCATGGACGGGTTGCCGGTCTGCATCCGACTGCTGGATCCGCCCTTGCACGAGTTCCTGCCCAAGGAAGCAGCCGAAATCGACGAGCTGGCGCATGACATGGGCATCGAACCAGCACATCTCCGGCGCATCGTCAGCAGCCTGACCGAAGTGAACCCCATGCTGGGCCTGCGCGGCTGCCGCCTGGGCATTCTCTACCCCGAGATCACCGCCATGCAGGCGCGTGCCATCTTCGAGGCGGCGTGCACGATGGCTGCCGCAGGGGTCAGGGTGATGCCCGAGGTGATGATTCCGCTGATCGGCAACGTCGTCGAGTTCCGGAAGCAGGCGCTGGTGGTGCAGCAGGTCTCCAGTACCGTCTTCGGGGAGAAGCAGATCACCGTGCCCTTCACGCTTGGGACCATGATCGAGCTGCCTCGCGCCGCGCTGACGGCCGACGAAATCGCCCGCGAAGCACAGTTCTTCTCCTTCGGGACCAACGACCTCACCCAGACGACCTGGGGCCTCTCCCGCGACGATGCCGGCCGGATCCTGCCATTGTATATCGAGCAGGGCATTATCGAGAATGATCCGTTTCAGGTGCTCGACCGTGCCGGCGTCGGCAAGCTCATGCAGCTCGCGGTGGATCTGGGCCGCCGCAGCCGCCCGGACCTCAAGATCGGGATCTGCGGCGAGCACGGCGGCGAGCCAGCTTCGGTGGATTTCTGCAATCAGCTCGGCATGAACTATGTCTCCTGTTCTCCCTTTCGCGTGCCCATCGCGCGCCTGGCCGCCGCGCAGTCGGCGCTCACACGGCGGGGCAGTTTCGATCGGACACGCGCCACCGTGTGACGGGGTTGTCTCGCCCGTGGCCCTTCGGTTAGCCTACAGCCCCGCAGTGCTTCCGTAACGGCGCCGTCGATCGTGGTTGGCGGTGCCGCTCTTGTTCCCATTTTTGCTGGAGATGTCCGCAATGCGCAGGAAGCTTCTTTCATTCTCGGCGCTGGGTGCCGTGCTGGCGCTCGCCGCCTGTGGCAACGACAACGGGCCGGGTGGCGATTCCTTGAGCACGCAGGAACAGGCCGCCCTGATTCAAGCCCTCAGCACCCATCAGGTCTTCGCCCCAGGCGCGTCGCTCGCCCTGAGCCCCCTCTTCAACGAGGCTACCGTCGGTACCATGGGCGACTTCGCGGCAGTGGGGTCGCAGGTGAAGATCACGATCGTGGATGGCAGCACATCGACCACTTCGGTAATCACGTCGCTCACCGGATGGGCCGGACTCGATGCCGGCGCCAAGACGGTGGACAGCGCCCTGACCGTTGCGTCCTTCCTGCAGAACGCCGCCACCTTTCCATCGACCGTGCAGGCGGACCTTTCCGCTGAGGGCTACGCCACATATTACGACGGCACCTCCACGTATCTCGCCAATAGTGGCGACTTTGCCGTCACCAGCACCGCGTTCGGTTCAACCCAGGACTGTCCCAACATCGAGCCGGGCTCGGGCATCAATGCCTGCCGTTTCGCCGTCGGCACCATGACTGGCAGCTTTGATTTCGAGGCTGAGAATGCCTCGAACGACACCTACACTCGCGGCAATACCTCATTCAGCGTTCCCGCGGTGCAGCTTTCGATCACGATCGACGCATCCGCCCAGTAGCCGGGACCACCGCGCCAGGCGCCGCGCGCAGCAGGAGCTGTCCGCGTCGCCTGCCCGGTCGCTGGGCCTATATTGAGGGCAGATCTCAACCAAACGGGCCACCATGACAAAGCCACTGGTCGGGCTGGTGATGGGGAGCGACTCCGACTGGGACGTGATGCAGCACGCCGAGCTTCGCTTGCGCGAGTGCGGCGTGGCCTGTGAGCGGCGGATCATCTCGGCGCACCGTACGCCGGACCTGTTGTTCGAATACGCCGCGAGTGCCGCCGACCGGGGGCTCCGCTGCATTATCGCTGGGGCGGGCGGCGCGGCCCATCTACCGGGCATGCTCGCGGCCAAGACCGTGCTCCCGGTGCTCGGCGTTCCCGTGCCCAGCCGGCACCTTCAAGGCCTCGATTCACTGCTCTCCATCGTTCAGATGCCTTCGGGTGTGCCCGTCGCAACTTTTGCGATCGGAACGGCCGGTGCGGCCAATGCCGGATTGTTCGCCGCCGCCATCCTGGCCACGACCGATGAGGCCCTCCGCACCAGATTGCAGCAACTCCGTGCCGCGCAGACGGACCGGGTGCTGGGGCTCTCTCTCCCCGATCCCGGATGATTCTACCGACCGCCACCGTGGGCGTTCTCGGCGGCGGCCAGCTCGGGCGCATGTTTGTCTTTCGGGCTCACGAGATGGGTTACCGGACGGTCGTTCTGGACCCGGACCCGGTAAGCCCGGCCGGCACCGTTGCCGGCGAGCATCTCTGCGCTTCGTACGACGACGAAGCTGCACTCCGGAGCCTGGCCAAGCGCTGCCGCGCGGTCACGACCGAATTCGAGAACGTTCCAGCCGGGGCACTGGCCCTGCTCGCCGAGCTGACGGGCGTGAGCCCGTCCGCAGTCGCAGTGGCAATTGCGCAGGATCGCATCCTCGAGAAGACCCACTTTGCTGATGCCGGCTTCCCGACGGCCGCGTTCCTTCCGGTTCGCACCAGCGCGGACGCCAATTCCGCGTTTCAGCGTCTGGGCCGCTCGGCGCTCCTGAAGACCAGCCGGCTGGGATACGACGGAAAAGGTCAGGCGCAGGTCGAGTCTGCCAAGGAATGCATGGCTGCCTTCGCGCTGTTTGGGGGCGTGGAATGCATCCTGGAGGAACGGCTTGACCTCGAATGCGAACTGTCGGTGATCCTGGCTCGGGGCAGCGACGGGGAGACGGCGGTGTATCCAGCTGGCGAGAACGTTCATCGCGGCGGCATCCTGCACACCACGGTCGTCCCCGCTCGCGTCGCGCCCCCGCTCTCGGCGGATGCCGCCGGGTTGGCCGTGCGCGCGGCCGAGTCGCTGGATTATGTGGGGGTGATGGGGTTGGAGCTGTTCGTAGCCGATGGGGGGCGGCTCTACCTGAACGAGATGGCGCCTCGGCCACACAACAGTGGTCACTACACCATTGATGCGGCCGCTACGGACCAGTTCGAGCAGCAATTGCGGGCCATGTGCCAACTCCCGCTCGGTTCGACCCGGCTCCTGTCTCCGGTCGCGATGGTGAACCTCCTGGGCGACCTCTGGACCGACGGCGAGCCCAAGTGGGGCGGCGCATTGGCCGTTCCAGGCGTGCGGCTTCATCTGTATGGCAAGGCCGAGCCCCGCATGGGCCGGAAGATGGGTCACCTCACCTGCGTATCGGAGTCACCCGACGCGGCGCTCAAGGGTGTGCTCGAGGCCTACAACAGGCTGGATGGCGCGGCGCTCACCTGAGGTGAAGCAGGCTCATGCTTCAGGCCATGATTAGGTACAGGTCACGTAACTTGTGATGTCACAAAAGACTGCTGTGACAATAGTTACACGTCACCTGCATTATGTTCATCCCGGGGTTCTGCCGTAATCTCCTCGCGGCTCCCGCCGCTCCGCCGCCGGGCCAGGGCACTCGAACGCCAGGTCCGGAGCTCCGCCGCCAGCCCTCCACCGAAGGCGCCGAGCAGCAGTGGCCCCAGATTGAGCAGCGAGAGCGCGGCAGCACCGAGGCCCGCCAGCACGCCCCAGAAGGCGTCGGTCAGGTAGGTCACCCCGGCAAATGTCATGATGAAGAGCAGCACGGCTGGGAGGAACACCGCCGCGAAGGCGCGGCCCACGGAGCCCGCCTTCCAGCCACCCACCAGTCCGGCAACCAGAGGGCCGGCGACTGGAATCCAGAAGAGCAGCATGGAGAGCCCGCCCATCCAGTTCATGGCGCTTATGAGCTGACGGCGGCGCGAGGGATTCACGGGAGAAGTCACAAGTCGCGGGTCTCGAGTCGCGGGTCTCATGACCCGCAGCCCGGGACTCGCGACCATGGAGGCGCAGGGAATCGAACCCTGGTCCGAATCGGCATCCAAAACAGCGCCTACGTGCGTAGACCGGATTTCCTGCCGTCGTCGCTGTCCGGTAGCCGGACCACCGTGCAGCAATCTATCTCTTGGATCTCACACCGTCCGTCAGAGTTCCAGACGATGCCAGCCCGGATTTGCGATCCGATGGCAGCGCCCCAGGCGGGCTCTGCTCAACGGAGGTGCGTAAAGCGAGACTAGCTCAGCTTACGCAGCCAGTGCCATTTCTGAGTTGGCAGTTGAAACGTTCCAAGCGGTTTTACCAGGAACCTGGACCTGGGCACGCAGCCATTTCTTCACCCGACCCGTCGAAGCCAGTCGCCCCCGGATCAAGAGGAAATATAACCAGCAAGGAATAGGCCGGGAAGGAGCGGCGAGACGGCGAGACGGCGAGACGGCGAGACGGCTTGCGAAGCTCGCCCGTGCCGTCACCCCGGTGCCAACCGGGGTCCATGAGGGATCGGGATCCCGGCGTGGCGGCTCATTCGGGTGAGCCCTCATGGATTCCCTAGATTCACAAACGAAGTGCAACACCTTGGGGGTGAGGTGTTGCCATGGGCGCTCATTACACGCAGTTCACCCTCGAGGAGCGGTGCACCCTGGCCCGTCTGCAGGCCGCCGGGCGCTCGCTCCGCCAAATCGCAGCAGCTCTGGGTCGCGCGCCATCGAGCGTGGCTCGGGAAGTGAGGCGCAATATGGGCCGCCAGGTCGGCTATGCCCCCGCGTACGCCGAGCAGCAAGCCCGGGCCCGGCGCTGGCACGGCTTGCGCCTGGAGCGCGATCCGGCCCTCCAGGACGACGTGCTGGAGCGCCTGAAGGCCGGCTGGTCGCCGGCCCAGGTCGTGGGGCGGCTTGCCCGCGAGGCGGGCCATGCGGTGCTCAGTCACGAGACGATCTACCGCTTCGTGTATGCCCAGATCCGCCGCACCAACGACTACACCTGGCGGCACTACTTGCCCCGCGGCCAAGAGTCGCCGCGGCTGGCGCGGGCGCAAGGGGGGCTCGCCGGCCGAGCACATCCAGGGCCGGGTGGGCATCGCTGAGCGCCCGGCCGCGGTCGCCACCCGCAGCGAGGCGGGCCACTGGGAGGCGGATCTCATGCTTTTTGCCCGCTACGGCCAAGCCGTGTTGACGATCCACGAGCGCCAGTCGCGCTTCCTCTGGCTGCACCGGCAACCGAGCAAGGCGGCCGCCCCCGTGGCGCAGGCGCTGCGCGGCTTTTTCGGGTCCCTGCCGCCGAGCCTGCGGCAGAGCGTGACCTTTGACAACGGCACCGAATTCGCCCAGCACCGGCAGCTCCACTCCCTGGCCATGCGGACCTATTTCTGTGATCCGCATGCCCCATGGCAGAAGGGTGGCATCGAGAACGCCATCGGCCGGCTGCGGCGCACCCTGCCGCGCAAGACCGACCTCGCCACGCTGACCGCGGCGGCGCTGGACCGGCTGGTCCTGCGGCTACAATCACACGCCACGCGCCTGCCTCGACTTTCAGACCCCCGCCGAGGTCTTTGGCGCTCAGCTGTTGCACTTCAACTGTGAGTCCACCTTCCTGCTTTCGCAGGAATGACGTGGCTCGGATTCAGAACACACGGCTGACGACCGGCGATCGACGACCCTCCCTTACCGCACCCGCTCGGCCACGACCACCCGGTCCCTGCCCTGCTCCTTGGCCTGATACAGGGCCCGATCCGCCTGTGCCGGCAGGTTGTCGATGGCGCGGCTGGTTTCCGGGCACGCTGCCACACCGAGCGACGCCGAGAGCGCCGGGGTACTGCCCTGCCACTCCCAGGGCCGGGACACCAGTGCCGCCCGGATGCGTTCGGCAATCACGCGGCCGACCTCCAGCGAAGCGTCGGGCAGCCAGACGACGAACTCCTCGCCGCCGACACGCGCCACCGTGTCCATGCTGCGCACCTGATCGCGCAGCAGGGCTGCGAGGTGCACCAGGGCAGAGTCCCCGGCCGCGTGCCCCAGGCGGTCGTTGATCTTCTTGAAGTGGTCCAGGTCAATGGCGATGACCGCGCCACCCGCCAGCTTGGCCCGATGCATGGCGCGCTGCAACTCGGCGCGGTTACCGAGCCCGGTAAGCGGGTCGCTGAAGGCGCCCCGCTCGCTGATCTCATGCTCCTGGGCAATGTCGAGTCGTGTCCCTGCTTCCCGAATCGATTCCCGGATTTCGGCCAGGCGGCCGCCGATAGGTTCCACCCCTCCGGGCAACCAAAGTGCCACGGCCCCGCAGACTCGCTGTGCGCGGCCGATGATTGGCTCCAGCTGGACCAGGACCGGCCGCTGGCGCCGATCCGTTGTCGTGCCGCCCAGTGGATCGCCGCGAACGGTCATGCCGTCCATGGTGCCGCGGAGGACCTTGTCCAGATCACAGTCGGGCGGAATGATTTTGTTCAGCAGCCGCCGGTCTCCGTGTCCCGACACGCCGACAATCCGGGCTCCGTCCGGATCTGCCGACGCGACAATCACGGCGCCATTGGTGGTCCGTTCGAGCTGGTAGGCAAGCCGAAGCCCAACACTGCCCACCGACTCGATGGCTATTCGATCGGGGCGGGCCTGCGCGAATTCGACCACCTCCGGGCGCCGCTTGAGCCCCTCCAGGAGACGATCGAGATCCTCCGTAACCTCGGGACTCGGGGTTGCGCCGGCCGGCACCAGCAACGCGACGGCGAAGCGGTTGCTGCTGCGGATCACGAGTGTGCCGGCCTGCAGCCGCTCGACGCCGCTACGCTCACTGTCGCGAGCGGCCTCGACCCGGCGGTCCAGGGCCACGACGACATCGACGGCCAGGCGGTCCGCGTCGATCACGCGTTCGATGATCGGTTCGTCATCACCGACGGCTCGCTCGGACAGCCAGACGCCCAGGGCAGTGTGGGCCCGGAGCAGCCAGCGAAGGGCGGGCTCCGGCAGCAGTTCCGGGCCGGCCGTGGCCCGCGTGGCCAGTCCGGTGTGCGTGGCTGCACGTCCGAATCGCCGGTGCGCAAACCACCCAGCGAGGAGGCCGACCAGGAGCGTCAGGAGAAAGGGTGTCACGCCGAGAGGATGCGGCTGGCCGCGACGGCGGCGCCGAAGCCATTGTCAATGTTGACCACGGTCACGCCGGAGGCGCAGGAATTCAGCATGCCGAGCAATGCCGCCACGCCACCGAAGGACGCGCCGTATCCCACGCTCGTCGGCACCGCGATCACCGGCTGCGGCAGCAGTCCGCCGACCACGCTTGGCAGCGCGCCTTCCATGCCAGCCACAACAATCACCACATCCGCGGCGCGCAACCGCTTCTCCTCGGCGAAGAGCCGATGCAGCCCGGCGACACCAACATCCACCAGGCGCTCCACTCCATGCCCGAACGCCTCGGCCACGGCCGCCGCCTCTTCCGCCACTGGCAGGTCGCTGGTGCCGGCACACACGACGGCGATGCTGCCGATCCGCTCGGCCGGCGCGTGGGCCTCAAGATACGCCACACGCCCGGCTTCGTTCCATTGGAGCGTGGGATACTGCTGTCCCAGGAGCGAGCGCTGCTCCGCCGTCACGCGGGTTGCGAGAAAGCCCCCGGTGGCATGCTCGAGCCGTTGACAGATGGCGAGGACCTGCCCGGCGGTCTTGGCGTGGCAGAATACGACTTCCGGCCGACCCTGGCGGAGCGCCCGATGATGGTCAATGGTGGCGAAGGGAAGCTGTTCAGAGGGGAAATAACGTAGCTGTTCGAGTGCAGCCGACACACCTAGCTGCCCGGAGGCCACTGCGGCAAGCAGCTCGGACAGCGCCGATGGCGTCACGCCACGCGCTGGACCGCCAGCAAGTCGCGATCCAGGTAGGCGTGGAAGATCTGCTCGGCCTCGGACATGCATTCCACCTGGAAGAGGCGCTGGCGCAGCTCACTCGCCGCATGCAGTCCGCGAGTGTACCAGCCAAGATGCTTCCGGAACTCGATGACGGTCTTCCGTGAATCACCCTGCAGCCGAAGTGCGAGCTGCGCATGGCGGAGTGCCACCCGGAACCGCTCGCGCGCATCCGGCGCTGGTGGGGCTGCCTTGCCGGCCAGCAAGGCCTGCGCATCGCGGAATATCCACGGATTGCCGAAGGCGCCCCGGCCCACCATGACCCCCGCACATCCCGTATGCTGCCGCATCCGCACTACATCCTCTGCCGTCTGGATATCACCATTCCCGATCACGGGAATGTCGAGCGCCTCGACGACGCGTGCGATCTCGTCCCAGTCAGCGTGACCCGAGAACATCTGGGTTCGCGTCCTCGCATGGAGCGTGAACGCGCGCGCGCCGGCATCCTGCATCAGCAGCGCGATCTCAACCGGCGTACGCGCCTCCTCATTCCAGCCGGAGCGGGTCTTGACGGTAACCGGAAGGTGCGTCGCGCCGATGACCGCCCGGATAATCCGACGCACCAGGCCGAGGTCCTTGAGGCATCCGGATCCGCCATTGCGCCTGACGACTTTCTTGACGGGGCAGCCGAAATTGATGTCGATGAATTCTGGCGCGTAGTGCTCCGTTATGAGCGCAGCAGCCTCGGCCATGGCATCAGGATCGGCACCATAGATCTGGATGCCGATGGGGCGCTCACACGCTTCGAATTCGGCGCCTTCCAGCGTGCTGCGGATGCGGCGGCGGATGGCCTCCGAGGACAGGAACTCCGACAGCACCACGTCCGCCCCCATTTCACGGCAGATCTGCCGGAAGGGTGCCTCGGAGACGCCCGCCATGGGCGCCAGTGAGAGCGCGAACGGATGCGCGGACGGATAGGGCAAGTGCATGGGAGGAAAATAGGTTTGCGCTGGGGCGACGGCAATCCGCCGTCGCAGCCCAGTCCGTGCCACCCGCACTGGCGAGATCCGGAACCACGGCGCAGATTGACAATGTCGGACCTCCATTCAAATCCGCTCACATCACCTGCAGGAGCCCCTCATGCGCACCGCCCGTGCAGCAGCTGCGATACTGGCGTTCTCCGCCCTCGCCACCGCGTGCGATCAGACCAACCCGACGGCTGTGGGCCCGGCGTTCAACAAGGCGCCCGTCGCCCCCTTGCCCCATGGCGACGGTGCCGTGAGCCCTGTGCTCGACAGTATCAATCACGCACTGGTCGCCCGGGACCTGAACGTACAGATAGCGCGCGCCGAATTCGTCCTGGCAAACCGGCCTGGGGATGCGGCCACTGGCCAGGTGATATTTGCCAATGATCGAGCGAAGCGCCTTACCTCAGGGTGGGTTGGTGGCGATGGCCGGCGTCTCGCGGATGGAGACCGGATCACCTGGCTGGACCTCGATCCCTTCATGGCGGCAAACGGAGCTGGTGGCCCTGTAGACGCGGGCCCCGCCGTCGATGCTGCCTTCGCGACTTGGGGGAAGCAGACCTGCACCACGCTCGATGTTGCGAAGCGGGCCTGGGATGGGACTACCAACCCCAGTGCCATCCTGGACCTCGGTATCCCCTCCGACCCCTTCGCTGCGGACATTTCCGTGCTGGGGTATCTGCCCGGGTCGCTGTTTGACCTTGTCCTCGGCGACGGCGCCGCGGAAAACGTCCTGGGCGTCACTTTCACCTTCGTCTTCGTTGATGGGGATGGACACCCCACCGACATCAATCATGACGGTCATGACGACACGGCACTGAAAGAGATCTGGTTCAACAATGAATTCATCTGGACCACGACGGGCCTGGGCGGTGCCATCGACGCGGAGACAGTCGCCCTGCATGAGAGCGGCCACGCGTTCGAGCTGGGCCACTTCGGAAGGATTTTCGGCACGCTGGGCAACCTCACACTGCATGTTGCCCCCCGTGCGGTCATGAATGCCGTCATTCTGGGTACACTTCGCAGTCCGCTCGGCACCGACAACGCCGCGTTCTGTGGCTTCTGGTCCGCATGGCCGAGGTGAGCTGAACGTCGGCCTCGCGCGCTCAAAGCCTCTCTGCGATGCTGCAGGGTGCATCGTGCAACCTGCATGCGGATCGGCGGCATTAGCATCAGAATGGAGAAGCGCGCAGGGATGGAGGCGATGTGACTCGCGTGATGGGCACGAGGGAGAGCGCCTGATGTCCCGGGCGGAGCGGGAGGCCAGCATGGCCAGGCGTTCGGGCAGTGCGGAGCAGTTCGACGCCATCGTGATTGGCGCGGGCGAAGCCGGCACGGTGGTGGCAAGCCAAGCCGTGCAAGCGGACAAGCGCGTGGCGATGATATTTCTCCCGCCATACGGCAGTACCTGCCTGAACGCCGGCTGCGTACCGAGCAAGTTTCTCATCCATCGCGCGCGGATCGCTCATCAGGTGCGCACAGCTCGCCGCTTTCATATCGAAACGGAGGGCCCTCGCGTCCACTTTGGCCTCATCGCGGAGGAAAAGGACGCGATGGTCGAGGCTCACCGCCACGAAAGCTGGGCGGCGGCCCGGTCGGACCCTCGGCTGGCGCTCGTAGAAGGCTCGGCGCGGTTTTATTCCGCGCGAGAAGTGCGGGTGAACAATCGTCGCTTGTCGGCCAATGACATCTTCATCGCCACCGGTTTGCGCCCGCATGTCCCCGATCTGCCGGGCCTCGTAAGGGATCGCGCGCTCACTAGCGACACTGTGATGATGCTCACGGCGATTCCGGAGCATCTCATCGTCATTGGAGGTGGTTACGTGGCCTGCGAACTGGGCCAGACATTCCACCGCTTCGGTTCTCGAGTCACCATCATCCAGAGCGGCGCACACCTCCTGGCGCACGAAGAGCCCGACGTGAGCCGGGTGCTGGCCAAGGCGCTGCGCGAGGAGGGGCTGCAGCTGCTGCTCGGGCACAAGGCGACCCGGGTGGAGCATTCCCCATCGGCGGTTCGGGTATGGACTCAACCAGCCGAAGGCGCGGAGGTGGTGTGTGAAGGTTCTCATCTGCTTCTGGCCACCGGGCGACGGCCCAATACCGGCCAACTCGGGCTGGATGCAGCCGGTGTTGTGACCGACCAGGAAGGGTACGTGAAAGTAGGTGAGGACATGGCAACCTCGGTGCCCGGCATCTGGGGCATCGGTGATGTAAATGGCCTGCAACCCTTTACCCGCGTGTGCCAGGAGGAGGCCAAGGTCTCGTATGCAAATGCGTTCGAGGGTGCGAGCCAGCGGCTGCATCGTGGTTGGCTGGGTCATGCCGTCTTCACCGACCCGGAGATCGGCAGTGTCGGCCTGACCGAGGCCGCTGCGCGGGCTGAGGGCCATGACGTAGCGGTGGGACTGGTGACGTTCGACCAGGTGGCGAGGGCAAGGCTGACAGGAGAGACCACCGGGATGATCAAGTACGTGGTGGAGCGGCAAACCCATCAAGTGCTTGGATGCCACGTGATCGGGCCCCATGCCGCCGAGCTGGTGTATGCTGCTATCCCCACGATGCGGCAGAATGGCCGGCTCGAAGAAGTCGCCGAGGCGGTGGGCATCTTCCCGACCCTTCAGGAGGGACTGGAAGGCGCCGCTCGGGGGCTTATGAAAAAGTTGGGCGCGAGCGATCGCCGCGGTCCGCCCGCGATGAATCCAGTTCTTTGACCGCGGAAAAGGACACTATCATGGCGAAGGATTTCAAATGCCAGATGTGCGGGGCGGAGTTTGACACCCGCGAGCAGCTGGACGAGCACAATCGAACCAAGCACGCCGGAGCAGGGAGTCCGGCGACGAAAAGCTGAAGGCTGAAGGCTGAAGGCTGAAGGCTGAAGGCTGAAGCGAACGTACCGCTTCGAGCTTTCAGCCTTCAGCTTTTGGCTTTCAGCCCTACTCCCATTCAATCGTCGCCGGCGGTTTCGAGCTCACGTCGTACACGACTCGGTTGACGCCATCCACTTCATTGGCGATCCGATTGGAAATGTGCGCCAGCACATCCGGTGGAAACGGAAACCAGTCCGCCGTCATGCCGTCCCGGCTGGTGACGGCACGGAGCGCGATGACCTGGTCGTAGCTCCGTTCGTCCCCCTGCACCCCGACCGAGCGGATGGGCAGCAGCACCGCGAAGGCCTGCCAGATGTCGTCGTAGAGGCCGGCAGCGCGGATTTCCTCGATGTAGATCGCATCGGCCCGCCGAAGGGTGTCGAGTGCAGACGCGTTGACATCTCCCAGGATCCTGATGGCGAGGCCAGGCCCGGGAAAGGGATGCCGTCCCACCATCTCCTCCGGCAAGCCCAGCTCACGCCCGACCTGACGAACCTCATCCTTGAACAGTTCGCGGAGCGGCTCGATCAGCTTGAACGGCAACCGCTCCGGCAATCCGCCCACGTTGTGGTGGCTCTTGATCGTGACGGACGGACCACCCATGGGCGAGACCGATTCGATCACGTCCGGGTAGAGCGTGCCCTGCACCAGGTAGGCCACCTCACCATCCACGGAACGTGCTTCCGCCGCGAACACGTCGATGAAGGTGTGACCGATACGACGTCGCTTGAGCTCCGGGTCGGTCACATCGGCAAGCTGGGCCAGGAACTGCTGGCTGGCATCCACCACCCGGAGATCGATGCCAAGATTACTGCGGAACGCCTGCTCCACCTGCTCGCGCTCGTGCAGCCGGAGCAGGCCATGGTCCACAAAGAT
The DNA here is from genome assembly GCA_963798915.1 of uncultured Gemmatimonadales bacterium. Classification (GTDB taxonomy): domain Bacteria; phylum Gemmatimonadota; class Gemmatimonadetes; order Gemmatimonadales; family GWC2-71-9; genus CAMLHP01. Next base: position 26,767 of record CAWCVB010000015.1, read on the forward strand.
GCAGGTCAGCCGGTCGCCAACAGCGCGATGCACCAGTGCTGCCGCCACCGCGCTGTCCACCCCACCCGACAGACCGCAGATCACCCGCTGGTCGGGCCCAACCAGCTCGGCGATGCGGGCCACTTCGCGATCGACAAAATGTCCCGGCGTCCAGTCGGGCGTGCATCCGCAGATATCGAAGATGAAAGCCGAGAGGATCTCGCCTCCCCGCGGCGTGTGGGCCACCTCGGGATGGAATTGGACACCGAACAGTGGCCGTGATTCGTGCTCGATGGCGGCAATCGGAGTGTTGGGACTGCGGGCCACCACCCGATAGCCGCGCGGGGCCGCATCGACGTGATCACCATGGCTCATCCAGACCGGTGTTTCCTCGCCAGCAGCAAAGCTCCGCAACAGCCGTCCACCATCTGTGCGAATCATCGCTCGGCCGTATTCCCGGCGCGAGGCGCGCACCACAGTCCCACCGCTCAACTGCGCCAGCAGCTGCATCCCATAACAGACGCCGAGAATCGGGATGCCCAGCTCCAGCAGGGCCGGATCGGCCGTCGGGACGTTGTCGCCGTAGACCGAGTTGGGCCCGCCGGACAGAATGATCCCCCGCGGCTGCCAGTCCCGAATCCAGTCAATCGCCCGGCTGGGTGGGTGAATTTCGCAGTAGACGTGGGCCTCGCGCACGCGCCGGGCGATGAGCTGCGTGTATTGCGAGCCGAAGTCGATGATCAGGATGCCTGGCTCATGTGCCATGGTGCGTTCAGTCTCCCGCGCCCAATTCGCCCCGCATGAGATCGTCCGCCGATTCGCGCGGCCGGATGATGGAAAACGTTCCGGCGCTCAGCAGGACCTCGGCCGCTCGAGGTCGGCTGTTGTAGTTGGAACTCATGACGAACCCGTACGCGCCCGCACCGAGCAAGGCCAACTGCTCGCCCCGGCGAACGTCCGGCAGGTCGCGCCCAAGGGCCAGGTAGTCGCCTGATTCACAGACCGGCCCGACCACGTCCACGCGCCCCACCGCGCGTCCGGAGTCGCGCAGCTCCAGGATCTCATGCCACGCCTGATAGTGACTCGGTCGCACGAGGTCGTTCATGCCCGCGTCCACGATCACCACGTCCCGGCCGCCGGTATGCTTGCGATACAGCACGGTTGTCAGCAGCACGCCGGAGGCGGCCACCAGGTAGCGTCCGGGTTCGAGCGCCAACTCGAGGCCCGTCTCGCCCACCAGCGGCGCAATGGCCGCCGCCAGCGCTGCGGGCTCGAGCGGCTTCTCGTCGTGGTAGCGCACGCCGAGGCCGCCTCCGATGTCGATCGTCCGTATGGTGTCCACCCCGGCGCCACGGAGCTGATCCAACAGCAGCAGCAGTCGCGCGATCCCCTCCTGGTAGGGGGCCGGATCCAGCAACTGGCTGCCCAGGTGCATTGCAATGGTGTCGAGCTCAAGCCACCGCTGGCGCGCAATCGCCTGCGCCATGGGCACCACCTGGTCGACTGGCACCCCGAACTTGATGCCTCCCTGTCCCGTCGCGATGAACGGATGGGTCTCCGCGGTGACGTCAGGGTTGACCCGGATTCCGACGGTCGCCCGGTGCTGCAGCCGCTCGCACACCTGCACCAGCGCGTCGAGTTCCGCCACCGATTCCAGGTGGATGTGACCGATGCCGCCGCGAAGCGCGGCCTCAAGTTCGGCATCGGTCTTTCCGACACCACTGAAGACAATGCGAGCGGGCGGAAAGCCGGCGGCCTGCGCCCGACGGAGTTCGCCACCCGAGACGATGTCGGCCCCGGCGCCCAGGCGGCGCAGCAGGCGCAGGATAGCCAGGTTCGAGTTGGCCTTCACGGCGTAGGCAATGCGGTGCGGCAGCGCGCCCAATGCGTCATCCAGCGCCTGATAGCGCGCCCGGATCACATCGGCGCTATACACGAAGGTCGGCGTGCCGGCAGCAGCAGCGATCGCGGACAATGCCACGCCGCCCATGACGAGTTCGCCATCCTGGCGCTCGAGCCCGGCGTCGGCCAGCAGCTGGGCCCGGGCAGCGGGTGGTGTCTGGCGGGCCTGCGGCTGGCTCAGTAAGCCTTTGCCCACACGGCCTCCGCCACGCTGGGGCGATCGCACCAGGTGCAGCGCTCGGGCGCCGGGGTCGACTGAAATTCCGGATCAGGGAGCACCCGGATCGTTGCCTTGGTCTGCTCCTTGATCTCTGCCTCGCAGGCGGGATCACCACAGAAGCCGCCATACACGAACCCGCCCTCGCCGGCCATGCGCTCGATGAACTGTGCCTTGGTCGCTCCCCGAAGGCTGGCCGCCTCGCGGCGCGCGCGCGCGGCCTCCAGCAGCGCGGCCTGCATGGCGTCCATTTCCTGCTGCAGCCGCTTGGCAATCCCCACGAGCGAAACCGGCTCTTTCCGGCCGCCCGTTCGACGGGCCAGCATCACCGATCCCGCGGCCAGATCCCGAGGCCCGATCTCGAGACGGAAGGGAACGCCCCGCGCCTCCCATTCGTAGTATTTTGCCCCGGGCTTCAAACCATCGCGATCATCAAGGTGAGTGCGGATCTGCGCCGCGCGCAGATCGTGCAGGAGCGCCCGCGCGGCAGCGGTCACGGCCTCCTGCTCCTCTCCGGTCCGGTAGATTGGCACGATCACCACCTGCCACTGCGCCAGCCGGGGCGGACAGATCAGGCCCTGGTCGTCGCTGTGGGTCATGATGAGCGCTCCCACCAGCCGGGTCGAGACGCCCCACGACGTATTCCATACGTGATCGAGCCGCCCATCGGCGGTCTGGTAGGTCACCTCGAACGCCTTGGCAAAGTTCTGGCCCAGGTTGTGACTGGTGCCCGCCTGCAGGGCTCGGTTGTCCTGCATCAGTGCCTCGCAGGCATAGGTCCGCAAGGCCCCCGCAAACCGCTCACTGTCGGTCTTCCGGCCGGTGAGGACCGGCATCGCCATCCATTCCTCCATGAAGGTCCGGTAGAGGCCAAGGATCATGAGTGTTTCCGCCTCCGCCTCCGCTTCGGTTGCATGCGCCGTATGGCCTTCCTGCCACAGGAACTCGGTGGTGCGCAGGAAAAGCCGTGTCCGCATCTCCCACCGGACGACATTGGCCCACTGGTTGATCAGGAGCGGAAGGTCGCGGTAGCTCTGGATCCACTTGGCATACATCGCGTAGATGATGGTTTCCGACGTCGGCCGGACTACCAGTGGTTCCTCGAGCTCCTTGCCGCCGCCAATGGTGACCACGGCCGTCTCAGGCGCAAAACCCTCGACATGCTCGGCCTCGCGCGCAAGAAAGCTCTGCGGGATGAAGAGCGGGAAGTACGCGTTCTGATGCCCGGTGTCCTTGAACATCGTATCCAGTGCCCGCTGCATCTGCTCCCAGATCGCGTAGCCGTTGGGGCGGATGACCATGCACCCGCGCACCGGGCTGTAGTCGGCCAGCTCGGCCTTGGCGATGACATCGTTATACCACGCACTGAAGTCTTCGGCCCGCGTGGTCAGCGCCTTCTCTTGCGACATCAGGTCTCCTTCACACCTGGATATTGTTCCTGTCCTGAACCACCGGCAGGCTGCGGCGCGCGCGCCAGATCGGTCACAACGCGACTTCGATCCACCCTGCGCTGTTCTCCGCTGGTCAGGTTCTTGATGACCACGCCCCCTGCGCCGAGATCGTCAGGTTCCATCACAACCACCCATCTGGCTCCGCGGGCATCCGCCAGCTTGAACTGTCTCGCCAGTGACTGGCCGCCCATGGCAAATTCGGTCCCAAGTCCCGCATCTCTACACTCGTGCACCAGTGCCAGAACAGCCGGTGCGTCCTCCGGCGTGACACCAGCCACAAAGACGTCGACCGTCGACCGTCGACCGTCGACCAACTTGCGATCCTTCAACAGTTCACCGAGCACCACGTCACCCATACCGAAGCCGAGAGCCGGGAGGTCCACGCCGCCCAGGTTGGCGAGCAGGTTATCGTAGCGCCCGCCGCCGCAAATGGCGCGAAGAGTGCGCCCGGCGTCGAACAGCTCGAAGACCGTTCCCGTGTAATACGCCAGGCCCCGCACGATCCTGAGGTCCACATCCACGAAATCACCGAGGCCCATTGCCTCAAGGCCGGCGACGGTGCGCTCGAGCGGGTCCAGCACATCGGCGGCGACTGGCGCGCCGGCCAGCAGCGACCGGACATCCTCCAGTCCGCGCAGTTCAGCGACCCGAAACACCGCTTCGTTGGCCTCGCCGGAGAAGCCCGCCGCATGCAGCCGGGAGGCCAGCTCACTGCGCGATGACCGCTCCAGCTTGTCGATGGCCAGAAAGGCTTCGGGAATGCCCTGCTCGGGTACGCCGGCATGCCGCAGCAGGCCGGTGAGCACGCGGCGGTCCGAGAGGCGGACCCGCACATCTTCGTGTCCCAGACCCAACGCGCGCATCACATCCAGCGCGAGAGCGATGATCTCGACGTCGGCGAGAGGACCAGCTTCGCCGATGAGGTCGCAATTGAGCTGGAAATGCTCGCGCAGCCTGCCGCGCTGCTGCCGCTCGTAACGGAAGAGCTGGGGAATGGAGAACCATCGCACCGGCTTCTTGAGGCCATTGGCGCGCGCGGCCACCATGCGCGCCAGTGTGGGAGTCATCTCGGGTCGAAGCGCTACAGCCCTGCCACCCTTGTCCTCGAAGCTGTACAGTTGGGCAACGATCTCCGGTCCGCTCTTGCCCGTGTAAAGATCGAGCGGTTCAAGCGGAGGGCCGTCATATTCCTCGAACCCGTAGCGGCGGGCCACATCCCGCCAGGTGCGAAAGATGTGCGTCCGCAGCGCGAGATCTTCCGGATAAAAGTCGCGAAATCCCGGCAGGGCCTGACTTTGCATGGGCGGGAAGATAGTGGATCGAGGGCCCGTCAGTCACCGTCCATCAGTCCCAGAGCAGCCATGACATCGCCGACGGTGTGGAAGCTGCCGGTTACCAGCACCGTGCCGGCGCCCTCCTGGGCCAGGGCGAGCGCACGGTTGAAGTCGGGCTCCAGGTGCCACTCGGCCCGTGCTGGCGGTCGGTCCGGACGTGCCAGCCATTCCGAGAGCCAACCAAGATCCCAGCCCCGGCTCGCCGCCGTGGGCGCAAGCGTCAGGACGCCCCGGTCGACCACGCCATCGAGGCGGACCAGCATCTCGGACCATTCCTTGTCACCGAGGATGGATACCAGCGCGTGGAGCGGACGGGCCGGCCGCATGTCCTCGAGCGCACGTACCAGGGAGTCCATTCCGTCGGGGTTGTGAGCGACGTCAAAAAGCCAGCGGCCACGGCGATCCAGCCGGCCGGGAAGGCGCGCATCTTCGAATGCCTGGGCCACGACCGCTGGCGGAGGCCGAAACCCGGCAGGCAGCGCCTCGAGCACGGCCTGCGCAATCGCGGCATTACGCCGCTGGTGACGCCCTTCCAGGCCAAGAGCGGCCGGCCAGTGCGCCGGCGGCGGAACGATACGCACATCAGCCTCGGCGCCCGGCATCGCCGCCTGCACCGCCTCCTCCGCCCCCGCTCGAAGCACCGCCACGATGGAAGGATCCGTCTCGCCAATCACGAACGGCGCCCCGGGCTTGGCGATGGCCGCCTTCTCACGTGCAATCTCCTCAAGGGATTCACCGAGGTACTTCATGTGGTCGCGCGCGACCTTGGTCACGGCACTCACCAGCGGCCTGAGCACGTTGGTGCTGTCGAGCCGCCCCCCCAGGCCAACCTCGACCACGGCGATCTCGGCGCCACGAGCCGCAAAATCCGCCAATGCGATGGCGGTGGTGACCTCGAAGAAGGTGGCGCCCAGCTGCTCAATCAGGGGCCTGAGGCGTTCGACCCACATGGCGACGGCGTCACGGTTGATCTGGCGACCATTGACCGTGATGCGCTCGCGAAACGAGACGAGATGGGGTGACGTGTAAAGGCCGGTGCGGAACCCGGCGGCCGAGAGCGCCTGCGCCACAAGCGTGGCGACACTGCCCTTGCCGTTGGTGCCGCCGACGTGGACCGTGGCAAACTGGTCCTGCGGATTCCCGAGTTCCGCCAGCAGGGCCCGGGTCGTCTCGAGGCCGAACTTGATGGTGGTCGTGCGTGGGAAGAGGTACTGGAGTGCGTCGCTGTAGGAGAGTGTCACGCGCGGGCGTCAGGCCTCGGCCTCCGGCTGTGCCTTGTGGCGCTGCATGTGCCGCAACAGGCGCGCCGTGGTGTCGCGCAGCGATCCGCGCGGCACCACCTCATCCAGCTGGCCGTGCTCCAGCAGGAACTCGGCGGTCTGGAAGCCCTCCGGCAGGTCCTGGCCGATGGTCTGCTTGATGACCCGCTGGCCCGCGAAGCCGATGAGGGCACCCGGCTCCGCCAGGATGACGTCGCCCTGCATCGCGAATGAGGCCGAAACGCCGCCGGTGGTCGGGTCGGTCAGAATCGTGATGAATGGCACTGATTCACGGTACATGCCCGCAATCGCAGCTGAGGTCTTGGCCATCTGCATCAGCGACAAGGTGCCTTCCTGCATCCGGGCGCCGCCCGACGCACAGACCAGCACCAGGGGCAACTTCCGCTCGGCCGAGCGACGGGCAAGCCTCGCTACCTTCTCGCCCACCACCGAACCCATCGACCCGCCCATGAAGGCGAAATTCATCACGCCCAGATGATATGGAAGCTCTTCCAGCCGACCAATGCCGGCGTACAAGGCATCCGACGGGCCCGCCTTTTTCCAGGCCCGCTCCAGCCGCTCGGGATACTGTTCGAACTCCAGCGGGTCGGTCGAACGAAGATCCGGCCAGAGCTCGCGCCAGGTGCCTTCGTCCGTAAGGAGTGCCACGTACTCCTCGGCCGAAAAGCGCTTGTGCTGCCCGCACTCGGGGCAGACGTTGAGCGCCTTCTCGAACTTCTCGCGAATGTCGATATGACCGCAGCCCTCACACTTTTCCCAGGCGTCGGCAGGAATCTCGAGCCGTTCGCGCTGGGACGAGCGCGGTTTCCGTTCTTTCTTGAACCAGGCCATTACTGCCATAGGATTCGGGCCGCCGCGGTTGCAGACTTTTTGACGGGCGTGCGTCAACCCATCAATGTCGCGCGTCGAGGGCTCCGGCGCCAGACCTCGAATCGTAACCTATTGTCAGCTATCGAGATAACCAGCGAGCCGGGCGTCCCAGGATGCCCGCAGCGCCAGCCCCAGGCAGACGCAGCAGATGAGGAAGAACGACCCGCCGTAGGAGAAGAACGGCAGCGGGATGCCGGTGACCGGCATCAGGTTCACGGTCATGCCCACGTTTTCGAAGACGTGGGTAAACCAGAGGCCGAGAATGCCGAAGACCACCAGGCTGCTGAACGGATCGGCCGCTCGCCGAGCAACCCGGATGAGCGAGGTGAAGAGCAAGATGAACAGGCCGAGGGCCACCAGTACCCCCACGAAGCCCAGCTCCTCACCGACCACCGAGAAGACAAAGTCGGTGTGCTGCTCGGGCAGGAAGGCCAGGCGCTTCTGCGGACCCTGGGTCAGTCCGGAACCAAACCAGCCGCCGGACCCGATAGCTGTCTTGGACTGGAGCAGGTGGTAACCGGCACCCCTCGGATCCGCTTCCGGATTGAGGAACGACAGCAGGCGGTTCTGCTGGTAGAACGCGAGCTTGTTCCAGAGCACGAGCGCGGCAACGCCGGTCATCACGTTGAGCCCCACGACCGTCACGGATTCCCAGACATATGGCCGCCAGGCGATCATCAGCACCACCACCAGCATGATCCAGATGCCCCAGCTCCAGGTCGTCACGGCCAGGAGCAGGCTCAACGCCGGGCTCGCCACCATGAACAGCAGGCGCGGGCGGACCCCGGCCCAGTACAGCATGGCGAAGAAGATGCCGATGAACACCACGGCACTGCCCAGGTCGGGTTGTTTCATGACCAGGAGAAAAGGCAGCCCGACGATCAGTGAGGGCTTCCACAGGCTTCGGAGGGAGCGGGGCGCTTCCTTGAGCGACGACAGGTGTCGTGCCAGCATCAGCACGGTGGCCAGCTTGGCGAGTTCGGCGGGTTGGCCGATACGATGGCCTCCAACTGCGAGCCAGCTCTTGGTGCCGGCCGCCGTTCCTGCCCCGGTGCCGACAACGAGCACGGCGATCAGGAGCATGAGGCCAAAGACGTAGATGGCCGGCGTCAACCATTCGATCAGTCGGAACGACGTGCGGAAAACCACGAATCCGGCAACTGCGCCGACGCCCACCCACATGAGCTGGCGGGTCCACACCCCTTCCGCAGACGTCGTCACGTCGGTCTGGCCGGCGGAGTAGAGGATGACCACACCGTAGATGATGAGCCCCAGCGCCGCCATTGCCAGGGTCCGGTCAATGCGGGCCATGCTCAATGGGGCGGCTCCAGCGGCACGGTGTCGGGAGAGGTCGTAGTCGGCGCCACGACCCGCCGCCCGCCGCTGTCGTTGATCTCAACCGGCAGGGGCGCGCTGTCGCGGATGAAAGCCGATGGTGGCGGCGTGTTCTCCTGCGCCTTCGTCGTGTCCGGGCCAAGCACGTAGCGGGCCAGCACCTTGCTGACGTAGGGCCCGACCACGGAACCATGTTCGGCGGCCTCCATGATGCCCCCGACCACAATCACCGGCTTGTCGGCCGGCGCAAAACCGATGAACCACCCATGGTCCTTCCCGTGGGAATTCTGGGCCGTGCCGGTCTTGCCTGCGATGAGCAGGCCCGCCTGACGAGAGCGGGCGCCCGTCCCCTGCTCGAGCACCGCGATGAGCGCGCGTCGCAACGCGTCGAGTTGCTCGGGTGTGAGGCCAAGCTTCAGCTCGGCTTCCCCGGGCCGGGGCCGGACCACGAACGGCGGCACCTCGGTCCCGTCGCCGGCGAGCGCCTGGTAGAACTGGACCATGTTGATCAGCGTCTGGGTGTTCTCACCCTGGCCGATCGAGAAGTTGAGCACCGTCGCCGGCGGGCTCCAGTTGCGCGGACCGTAGTGCTTGTCGAAATATTCATAGCTGGCGGGATAGAGCGATGCCTGCTCGCTCGGAAGATCCACGCCGGTTCGGCCGCCGAAGCCCATGGCGACGCCGTCGCTCAGCAAGTTGTCCAGGCCGAGCTTGAGGCCAAGCTGGTAGAAATAGACGTCGCAGCTCTGGGCCACCGCGCCGATCAGGTCCAGGCTCCCGTGACCGTCACGCTTCCAGCATCGGAAGATGCGATTCCCGAGACGATAGCCGCCGGTACATGGCTGCGGCATGTGCGAGTGCAGGTCAATGAGCCCCCTCTTCAGGGCCATGGCCGCGGTCGCCAGCTTGAACGGAGACGCTGGCGGATACCCGCCATTGATGGCCCGATTGAGCAGCGGCTTATCGGTATTTTCGTTGAGGGCCCGCCAGTCCGAGGTCGATATGCCGCCCACAAACAGGTTGGGATCGTAGGATGGCGCCGAATACAGCGCCCTGATTTCCCCCTTGGGCGTCATGGCGATCATCGCACCGCGAAACTCCGCCGGCCAGATGCTGTCAATGAAACGCTGCAGCGGCAGGTCAATGGTGGTGACGAGCGGGTTGCCGGGCTCGGGCGGCAGGAGCGCGGAGCCGACATTCTCTCGCACCAGCCTTCCCCGGGCATTCACTTCGACGTAGCGCACCCCTGCCCTGCCACGCAGGACCGAGTCGTACTGCCGCTCCAGTCCCGACTTGCCGACAATGGATCCAGCCTCCGCGCCCGGATATCTGTCGTTGTCCAGGTCGCGCTCCGTGACTTCCCCCACATACCCGACCAGGTGCGCTACGGCCTTGCCGTAGGGATAGAAGCGCTTCGGCTCCGACTGGATGATCAACCCGGGCAGCAGTGCACGGCGCTCTTCGAGTCGGGATACCGTCTCGAAGGTCGCATCCCCAAAGACCACGACTGGCTGGTAGCGCGCCACCCGCCAGCGCCGCTCGATATCGATCATGGTGCTGCTGTCGAGCGGTACCACGCCGGCAAACCGTTCCAGCACCGCGGCGAGGCTGTCGCGCGATGTCGCGAACAGCTTGACCGCAAATCCCGGAAGGTTTTCGGCGATAGTCTGCCCGTTCCGATCGAGAATGGCGCCCCGTGGCGGCTCCAGCGGGATGGCCCGAAGCCGGTTGGTCTCTGCCCGCAACTGGTACTTGTCGTGCTGGAGGATTTGCGTCCGGAAGAAGGCACCGATCAGCAGGGCAAAAGCCAGCGAGAGTACCCAGCGCGCGCCGGAAGCCCGCCGCCGTACCTGGTAGGAGTCAAAACCGTTCATGACGTCAGGCCTCCAGTCGGACGTCGAACCACTCTCGCGTGACAAAGACAACGGCCGTGCCGGCCACCGCGGTGGTCAACGCCTGCAGCAGCCCGCCTGAGATGGCGCCCGTCAGGAATTCGCCTGGTGACGATCCTGACAGCATGAGTACCAGCAGATTGCGAAGCCAGCAGCCCGCAAAGAACAGCCCGGCGTGCACCAGGTAATTCTCGGCAAAGAAGACGGCGCGCGCCCAGGAAGCGAGATAGCCGACGATCGTGTGCGCCAGCATGCCGGCACCCATCGCCGCGGGCGTCATGGCGTCCGCCAGCAGACCGGTCAGCAGCCCGGTGATGGCTCCGGCCGCCGGCCGGGAGGACGAGGCCAGCATGATCAGCAAGACCAGGAGGAAATCAGGCGCGGCAGCAGCATTCCAGAACCGGGGGCGCACAAAATATTGCAGCAGCAGCAGCACGGTGGCGAGCACTACGATGGCGAACCGGTTGGCGCGGTTGAATGTCATTGCGGCACCGCCGCGGTGGTGCCCGATCCCGCAGGCGCAGCGGCGCGGGCCAGCGAGTCGCGCAGCCACGCCCGCACCGAGTCTCCGACTCGGATGCGCAGCAGCGAGTCGCGCTGTTCGGCCTGGCGGAGCGAATCGGCTCGGAGAGCCGCAAGGATGGAATCGCCCGGGAAGGCCGGCGTCATGTCACTGTCGACGGTGGACGTGAGAATCATGACGTGGGCCACCGCGCTGGGGTTGGCCGATGGTCGGAGCGAATAGATTCGCTCCCAGCCCAGCTGCTCGCGCGCAACACCGGTGACAGCCCCCACAGGAATGCCCCGGGGATAAACGCCACCTAGCCCGGACGAGAAAATGAGCGTCCCAGCCGGCAGGGTGTCGCGGTAGCTCGCTGCCCGGAATTCGAGGGAGGCCTCGCTGGCGCTGCCGGCGCTTGAAGGTGCCACCATTCCGGCGACTCGCCCGCCTTCGGCATAGGCGCTGACCCGGAAATCCGGATGCGCCCAGGTCATGACGCTCGCTGTCGCCGGTGTGGTGCCCGCCACCACCCCGACCAGGCCCTCCGGCGAGACCACCGGCTGGAAGGGACTGATCCCCGAGGCCGACCCGGCGTTGAGCAGCAGCATCCGCCCGTCGCTGGCCGTGGACTGGTGCAACACTTCCGCCGCTATGTACCGAGTCTGAAGCCGACGGGACAGACCCAGCAGTTCCCGGAGGCGCCCATTCTCGGCCCTGAGGACGGGCATCGCCTGTGCCGCGAGCGCGACCGAGTCCCGCTGCGCCGCGACGGCCCGAAAGCGGCTGCGGCTGGTACGACCCATCTCAGCCTGCGATTGCAGCCACACGAGGGGTGAGAACAGGGACTGGCGCAGTCCGCCGCTGACAACCTGGCCCGCATGATCGGAGAGAAAGAGGAACACGAGCGAAATCATGACGCACCCGGCAAGCGCCATGGTGTCACGTCGGGAATACGAGCGGTCCGACGCGGTCAGCATTCGCTAGACCTGCAGAACGCTCTTGTACTTGTCGTGCTCGTCGAGGATGCGGCCGGTGCCGCGAACCACGCAGGTCAGCGGATCCTCGTCCACGTGGATAGGCAGACCGGTTTCCTGTGCCAGCAGGATATCGAGCCCGCGGATCAGCGCGCCGCCCCCCGTCATGACGATCCCGCGGTCCACGATGTCGCTCGCCAGTTCCGGAGGCGTGATCTCGAGTGCCCGCCGCACGGCATCGACGATCTGCTGCACCGGCTCCTGCACCGCTTCCCTGATCTCGGCGGAGTGCACTCGCACGGTCTTGGGAATGCCCGAGACCAGATCGCGCCCCTTGACTTCCATCTCGCGCTCGTCGCCTGTCGGGGCCGCCGATCCGATTCGGATCTTGATCTGCTCGGCGGTGGGCTCGCCCACCAGCAGATTGTAGTTCTTGCGCATGAACTGGACGATGGCCTGGTCCAGCTCATCGCCGCCGACCCGGATGCTCGTATCGGAAACAATGCCGGAGAGCGCGATGACGGCGATTTCGGTGGTGCCGCCGCCGATGTCGATCACCATGTTGCCAGTCGGTGTTTCGACCGGGAGCCCCACGCCAATGGCCGCGGCCATGGGCTCGGCCACCATGTAGACCTGCTTTGCCCCGGCGGTCTCCGCCGAGTCACGAACGGCGCGACGCTCGACTTCAGTAATGCCGGATGGCACGCAGACAATGACCTTCGGCTTTACCCGGAAGAAGTGCTTGTCGATGATCAGCTTGAGAAAATGCCGCAGCATCTTTTCCGTGACGTCGAAGTCCGCGATAACGCCGTCCTTGAGCGGACGCACCGCGATGATCCCTTCCGGGGTGCGGCCCAGCATCCGCTTGGCTTCCAGTCCGATACCCCGGATCCGGCCGGTGGCCTTGTCGATGGCCACGACCGATGGCTCGTTCAGGACGATTCCCTCGCCCTTCACGTAGACCAGGGTATTGGCCGTGCCAAGGTCGACCGCGATTTCGTTGGCGGGCAGCAGCGAGGACAACTTGAGAGAGCCCAATTTCATCAAGGAAGCGCCGGGTCAGAGGCCGGGAGGGTGCCGAACCGACCAAAGCTAAAGGACCGGAGAAGGGTGAACAAGCGGATGGCCTAGCGGGGACCGAGACCGGTACTGCCAAATCCGCCCGCGCCTCGGGCCGAATCCCCGAGCGACTCCCGTTCGGCGAGTTCCACATGGGCGACCGGCGCGACGACCAGCTGGGCAATCCGCATCCCCCGTTCAATGCGGAACGGCTCGGTCCCGAGGTTGACCAGCGCGACCTTGAGCTCGCCGCGGTAGTCGCTATCGATGGTCGCCGGACTGTTTGGCAGGGTAATGCCATGGCGATAGGCCAGGCCGGACCGCGGCCGGATCTGGGCCTCGAAGCCCTCCGGCAGCGCGATGGCAAAACCGGTCGGAAACAGCCGCCGCTCCAGTGGGGCCAGCGTGGCATCTTCCGCGCTGGCCAGATCCAGGCCGGCCGCCCCCGCCGTCGCGTATGACGGCAGGGGCATTCCCGATCCATGCGGGAGCCGCTGGATGTCCACCGCTACCGGCATTCAGTTGAGCACCGAGGCCGAGTCGGTCAGTTCCAGCCCGAAGGCCTCGGCCACGCCCGGATAGACCACCTTGCCGCGAACCACGTTGAGTCCCAGCCGCAGCGCATTATCGTCCCGGCACGCCTTCTGCCAACCGTCACGCGCCAGCCTGAGCGCGTATGGCAGGGTGGCGTTGGTGAGCGCCAGTGTGGAGGTGCGGGGGACCCCGCCGGGCATGTTGGCCACGGCGTAGTGGAGGATGCCATCGACGAAGTAGGTCGGTTGTTCGTGCGTCGTGGGCTTGATCGTCTCCACGCACCCGCCCTGATCCACTGCCACGTCCACGATCACGGAACCGGGCTTCATCAGCTTGAGGTCGGCTCGCGTCACGAGACGGGGTGCCTTGGCACCAGGCAGCAGCACCGCCCCGACGACCAGGTCCGCCCGGCGCAGGCAATCCACGATGTTGTGCCGGTTGGAGTAGAGGGTGTCCACGTTGGCCGGCAGGACGTCGGCCAGGTACCGGAGCCGGTGGAGCGACAGGTCAAGAATGGTGACATGGGCGCCGAGTCCCGCCGCCATCTTGGCCGAGTTGATCCCGACCACGCCACCCCCGATCACCACGACCTCGGCCGGCGCCACACCGGGCACGCCGCCCAGGAGCACGCCACTGCCACCGGAATGCTTCTCGAGGTACTTGGCCCCCTCCTGCACCGCCATGCGGCCGGCAACTTCCGACATCGGCGTGAGCAGCGGCAGCTCGCCCGACGGCAGCTCCACGGTCTCGTAGGCGAGCCCGATAGCGCCCGATTCCATGACGGCGCGGGTCAGCTCTTCGGAGGCGGCGAAATGGAAGTAGGTATAGATCAATTGATCCCGCCGCATCCGCGGCCATTCCACCGCAATCGGCTCCTTCACTTTCATGATCATGTCGGCCTGCTTCCAGACCGCATCGGCGTCAGGCAAGATGGTCGCCCCGACCTCCGCATAGGCATCGTCCGGGAAGCCACTGCCGTCGCCAGCGCCGGCCTCCACCATGACCTGGTGGCCACCGGCCACGAGGGCCAGCGCGCCGGCTGGCACGAGGGCGATCCGGTTCTCGTTTGTCTTGATTTCCTTCGGGACGCCGATGATCATCGCTTTTCCATGAAGAGTTGAAGGGAGCCGCGAGTTCCCAGCCGTCAGGCCGGTGGACCCAGGGACAGTACGGTTTGCCGGGTACTGGGAAAGAACTCGGCTGCCACCGCAGCCGCGTCATCCGCGGTCACAGCGTCAACCAGACGGAGCACTTCATCCAACGGGCGGTAGCGCCCCTCCATCAGCTCGCCGGCCGCCAGCCGGCTCATCCGGCTGACGGGACTCTCGAGGGCCAGCATGATCTGCCCCTTGAGTTGCCGCTTGCCGTCATCGAGCTCGGCAGGCGTCAGGCTGTTGCGCGCCAGAGCATCCAACTCAGCTCGAATGGCCTCGATGGCTGCAGCGGCAGAGGCCGGCTGGGTCCCGACGTAGACACCCACCTGGCCGCCGCTCTGATAGAGCTGATTGAAGGCGTACACCGTGTAGGCCAGCCCGAGTTCCTCGCGCACGCGCTGGAAGAGACGGCTGGACATGCCACCGCCCAGGGTATTGCAGAGGATGGCGAGGGCAAAGCGTCGCAGGTCGCGCCCCGCAAATGCGTCCGTGCCAAACACGATGTGGCACTGGGCCGTTTCCCGCTGTTCGCTGCGAACGAGGTTTGCCGCTGCCGGCGCCGGGGCGACCGCCGGCAGCGGTAGCCGGGGCTCTGCCTCGGTGAACCACCCCTCCTGCTCCAGGGTCGTCAGCAGGGCCGTGTGCTCCACCTGGCCCGCGGCGGCGATCACGCAGTTGCCCGGGTAATAGGCGGCGTCATGGAGCGATCGAAGATCGTCCGCCTGGAGCGCCGACACGGAGTCGCGAGAGCCGAGGATGGTGTAGCCGTAGGGGTGGCTGGGCCAGAGCGCGCCGGCATGCAGGTCAAAGACAATATCATCGGGCGTGTCTTCCACGCCGCTGATTTCCTCGATCACCACCCGGCGTTCCGCCACCAGGTCGGCTTCGCGCAGGAGGGGCCGGCGCACCAGATCGGTGAGCAGATCGACCGCCAGCGGAAGATCGTCGTCCAGGGCGTGGGCCTGGAAACTGGTATTGTCCCGGCCAGTATAGGCGTCGAGACTCCCCCCACGCACCTCCAGCTCGAGGGCGATCTGGCGCGCACTCCGCCGCTCGGTCCCTTTGAAGACCATGTGCTCCAGCAGGTGGGAAAGTCCCATCTTGCCACGGGGCTCATGGGCGCTGGCCGTCCGGACCCAGACACCCATGGCCACGGAGCGAAGCGCCGGCATCCGCTCCGAGAGGACGACCAGTCCATTCGGCGCGACGCTGCGATGGAGCCCCTCGTCGAGGCGAACGGTATGCACGCGGGGCTACTCCTTGGGAAGGAGCGCCTTCCGGGAGAGCTTCATCCGGCCGCGTTCGTCGACCGACAGCAGCTTGACCTGGATGACGTCGCCCGCCTTGACCACGTCCTCGGTCTTCTCAGTGCGCCCGTGCTGGAGCTCACTGATATGCAGCAGTCCCTCGACGCCCGGCAGGATTTCCACGAAGGCACCAAACGGTGTGGTGCTCTTGACCGGGCCCTCGTAGACCTTGCCCACCTCGGGCTCGGTGGTGATGGCGGCGATCATCTCCCGCGCCTTTTCGATGGTCTCGGCGCCAACGCCTGCGATGGTGATCACACCGCTGTCTTCGATCGAGATGCGCGCGCCGGTGGCGTCCTGGATGCCACGAACGGTCTTGCCCTTCGGCCCGATGACATCGCCAATCTTGTCCGGCCGGATCTGCATCGTGACAATCCGCGGGGCATAGGGCGAGAGATCCTGTCTCGGCGCGGCCAGTGCCTTCTTCATTTCGCCGAGAATGTGGAGCCGGCCCGCCCGGGCCTTCTCGAGCGCCTGCTTCATGATGGCCAGATCCAGTCCCTGGATCTTGATATCCATCTGGATGGACGTAATGCCCTTGTCGGTTCCGGCGACCTTGAAGTCCATGTCGCCCAGGTGATCCTCGGAGCCAAGGATGTCGGTCAGGATCGCGACCTTCTTCCCGTCCTTGATCAGGCCCATCGCCACACCGGCGCAGGCCGCCTTCATCGGCACGCCCGCATCCATGAGCGCCAGCGACCCTCCGCAGACCGTTGCCATCGAGGAGGAGCCGTTGGACTCCAGGATCTCGGAGACCACGCGCAGCGTGTACGGGAAAGTGTCGTAGTCCGGCAGCAGCGGCTGGAGCGCGCGCTCCGCCAGAGCACCATGGCCGATTTCGCGTCGGCTGGTGCCGCGGATCATCTTGACTTCACCCGTCGAATAGGGCGGGAAGTTGTAATGGAGCATGAACGACTTGGTGGTCTCGCCCGCGACATCGATGTTGTCGAGCCGCTGCTCGTCGTCGGCGGTCCCAAGGGTGACGCTCACCAGGGCCTGGGTCTCTCCCCGCGTAAAGAGGGCTGAGCCGTGGGCCCGCGGCAGCACGCTGGTATCGATGCTGATCGGCCGCACCGTGTCAGTGTCGCGCCCGTCGACCCGCTCGCCCTTGTCCAGCACCTGGGAACGCATGACACGGTACTCGATCTCCTCGAGCTCGTTCACGATTTCCTTCTGCCGGTCGGGCCACTTCTCCGCCAGTGACGTGAGCACGTCGTCGCGCACCACACGGAGGCTTGCTGCCCGGCCGCTCTTCTCCTTGGCATTCATCGCGCTGGTGACCTTCTTCTCCGCCAGCTTGCGAACCGCGGCGGCCAGCTCGGCATCGGCCGCGGGCGCCTTCCACTCCATCTTGGTGGGCGTTGCCTTGCTGACGAGCTTCTTCACGACGCTGACCAGCTCGGCAATACCCTTCTGGGCGACGCCCAGGGCCTCGAGCATTTCGCTTTCCGGGACCTCGAGCGCGCCACCTTCCACCATCATGACCGAGTCGGCGGAACCGCTGACCACGAGATCGATGTCGGAGAACTCGAGCTGCTGGAAGGTCGGATTGAGGATCCAGTTGCCGTCCACCCGGCCAACCCGCACCGCGGCCAGGGGTCCATTCCAGGGCACCGTGCTGAGGGTCAGCGCGGTGGAGGCGGCGATCAGCCCCACGATGTCCGCATCGTTTTCCTGGTCGGCCGAGAGCACGGTCACAAAGACCTGCACTTCGTTCTTGAACCCTTCAGGAAAGAGCGGACGAATCGACCGGTCGATCAGGCGCGCCGCCAGAATTTCCTCATCCGAGGGCCGGCCTTCACGCTTGAGGAAGCCGCCCGGGATCTTGCCCGCCGCGTAGGTCTTCTCGCGATACTCGACCGTCAGCGGGAAGAATGGCAAGGCGGAGATGTTGGCGGAGACGGTCACGGCGGCAAGTACCTGGGTCTCTCCGAACTGGAGCAGCACGGCTCCCGCGGCCTGCTTCGCCATCCGGCCGGTTTCCAGCGTCAGCGGGCGTCCCGCGAATTCGGTTTCGATCTTCTGCATGCTCACGTCTGTGTCCTGTTTCTTTGGTGTCGGCGGCCCGTCAAATGCGCAGAGGGCGTCCCGGTCCCAGTGACCGAGACGCCCTGGCCATCGCTGACTGCCTAGTGGCGGAGACCCAATTCCTCGATCAGCGCGCGATATCCATCGAGGTCCGTGCGCCGGAGGTAGGTAAGGAGCCGGCGGCGCGTGCCCACCATCTTGAGCAGGCCCTGCCGACTGTGATGATCCTTGGGATGGGTGCGGAAATGCTCGGTGAGCGAGTTGATCCGCTCGGTCAGCAGGGCCACCTGGAGCCGGGTTGACCCGGTGTCAGTCTCATGGGCCCGGTGCTTTTCCATCACCGGCTGCTTTTCAAACGTCATGCGTGCGATGTCCCCTGTTCGGCCCAAAGTCCCTAAATTCTCAAAGCTGAGGAAGATAACTCGGTGCGGCGGCGGCCGGCAAGGGTCGAGGGTCGAGGGTCGAGGGTCGAGGGTCGAGGGTCGAGGGTCGAGGGTCGAGGGTCGAGGGTCGAGGGTCGGGGGTCGAGGGTCGAGGGTCGAGGTGAGATCGAGGGTCGAGGGTGAGGGTCGAGGGTGACTGACCGACCACGAGCCCGACGAGACCGACGACCCGAGCTCTCTGCCTTCCTGACACCAGATGGTGCGTAACGAGCGCGGCGAATTCCCGCCTCAGCCCCACAGCCCGGCGAGGAGGCGCCGGATGTCGTTCGAGAAGGCGAACACCATGATCAGCAGCAGCAGCACCAGACCCACCATCGAAAGCACCTCTCGCAGCCGCACTGGCAGCGGCCGCCGCAGGACGCCCTCGGCCAGCAGAAAGACGAACTGACCCCCGTCCAGCAACGGAATCGGGAGCAGATTGAGTACAGCCAGGTTGACCGAAATCAGCGCCATGAAGGCCAGGAAGGCCGCCACGCCCAGCCTGGCGCTCTGCCCGGCGAGCTGGCCAATGAGGATCGGCCCTCCCAGTTCCCGGCCAGCCACCTCGCCATTGAGCATGCCCTTCACCGACCGGACGATCTGAATGACGGTGTCCCAGGTCTGGGCACCGCCAGCCGCCAACGAGCCAACGAAGCCGAGCGGCTCATGTCGCGACGGCAGCTCGCTGCCGACACCCAGCCGGCCGACCAGCCTGGTCGTCTTGCCGGAATCGGGCACTGACATGGTGTCGGTGACCAATCCGAATTCCCGTGCCTCGCCATCCCTGACCACCGAAATGGCCAGTTGCTGGCGCGGCCGTGCCTCGACCACACGCTGCAGGTCATACCACTGGGTGACCGGTTCGCCGTTGATGGCGGTCACCGAGTCCCCGACCTTCAGTCCGGCGTGGCCCGCGGGTCCGGAAGAATCGACTGTGGCAAGGATTGGAGCACGCCATGGCTGGACGGCGAGGGCTGCCCTGATACGTTCACCGATGGCCTCCGCCGGAATGGCCAGTGCAACACGCCTCCCGCTGGCAAGGGCTATCGCGAAGGCTGTCGCCAGCGGCGTTCTGCAGCTGATTCACAACATCGTTCCAGACGTGCACCGTGTCGTCATTGATGGCAATGATTCGATCGCCTGGAGCCAGCGTGCGGAGCGCCTCGCCTCCCTTCGGAAGCACGGTCGAGTCCACCATGCCGACGCGCGTCTCGAGCGTGAGCGTCCGGCCGGCATGAAGCGCCAGACCGGTGTAAACCAGCCAGGCGAACAGCATGTTCATGGTCACGCCCGCCAGGATCACGATGATGCGCTTCCAGAGCGGCTTGGCCTCGAACATCCGGTCCGGCGGAACGGGCTCGATGGCCTGGCCGCCTTCCAGCGCCGCTCCCATCGCCTCCTCTTCGGCACTGGCCATCTTGACGTAGCCACCGAGCGGAAGCCATGACACGGCATACTCGGTCTCGCCACGCCGGAAACTCAGCGCCTTGATGGGCGAGCCCAGCCCCAGTGAGAACCGGTGCACGTAGATACCGGCCCACTTCGCGGCCAGGAAATGCCCCAGTTCGTGCACGAAAATGAGCACGCCCAGCACGACGACGAGGGCGAGGACGGCAATGGTCATGCAGCAGTCCGTTGAATGAGGTCATGCGCGCAGCGGCGTGCTCCGGCATCGGCTGCCAGGACCGCCTCAAGGGTGAGGCCGGATTCAGTCGGCACCGCCTCGAGTGCGGCACGGATTACGGTGGCAATCTGGCCGAACCGGAGCCGGCCCTCGAGAAACGACGCTACCGCCACTTCGTTGGCGGCATTGAACACCGCGGGCGCGGTGCCACCGGCCCGGCCCGCCTCGAGGCCGGCCTGGAATGCTCCGAAGACATCGCGGCGGACCGGCTCGAAGGTGAGCGGGCTGGCCGCCACCGGGTCGAATCGCCGCACGGCTGTGTCGGAGAGCCGCTCTGGCCAGGTGAGCGCGTAGAGAATGGGCAGTTCCATGGTGGGAAACCCGACCTGCGCGATCACGCTGCCGTCGCAGAACTCGACCAGGGCGTGAATGATGCTCTGGGGATGCACCACGGCGTCCAGGGCGTCAAAGGGCAATCCAAAGAGAAAATGCGCTTCGATGATTTCCAGCGCCTTGTTGACGAGGGTGGCGCTATCCACCGTGATCTTCCGGCCCATGCGCCAGGTCGGATGTGACAGCGCCTGCTCGACCGTGGCGGCGTCCACGGCCGCCGCCTCCCACTGGCGAAACGGGCCGCCCGACGCAGTGAGTGTCAGCCGGCAGGCCGGCGAGCGCTGACCCGCGAGGCACTGCAGCACGGCGCTGTGTTCGCTGTCCACTGGCACCAATTCCCCGCCGCCCGCCCGCGCGGTCTCGAGCACCAGCGGCCCGGCCATCACCAGCGACTCCTTGTTGGCGAGCGCCACGCGTTTGCCCGCACGGAGTGCGGCGAGCGTGGCCGCCAGTCCGGCCGCACCCACCACGGCATTGACCACGATATCCGCGTCCGCCAGTGTGGCGGCCTCCGTCAGCACTCCGGCGCCGGCCGGAAAGCCCTTGTCATTCCCGACGCCGTCGGCCAGGCCGGCGTAGTCCGGCTTCCACTTCTCGACCTGGTCGGCGAGCAGCTCCGCATTGCAGCCTGCCGTCAGGGCCACCAGGTGGAAACGTTCCGGGTGACGGCGGAGCACCTCGAGCGTGCTCCGTCCAATGGAGCCGGTCGAGCCCAGGATCGCCACGCCCCGCGTTCCCCTCATTCACGCAATCCCGAAGACGCGATAGAGGAAGGCACTCACCGGAAGCGCAAAATAGAGCGAATCGAACCGGTCCAGCACGCCTCCATGGCCGGGGATGAGCGTTCCCGAATCCTTCACACCAGCCTCGCGCTTGAACAGCGACTCGAGGAGGTCGCCAAGCTGACCCAGCACCGAGAGCGCAAGGGCAATGATGAGCACCGCCGGCGCCGATGCTGCCACACCGGCCGCAGGGAAAACCCACCAGGCGAACACCGCACCCACCGCCAGCGAACCCACGACGCCGGCGATCCCGCCTGCGCGGGTCTTTCCCGGGCTCACCACCGGGGCCAGCTTGGGTCCGCCGATCAGCATGCCGCCGAACATGGCGAACGTATCGCAGATCCAGATGATGACCAGCGGAAAGAACACCAGCCAGACGCCGGCCCAGGAGGACGTTCCATGGTCACGGTGGCGGAGGACGACGAGAAATGCCGGCAGCGCCGCGCTGTACAGCACCGCCAGGAGCGTTACGGCAGCGGCCTCGATCGGATGTCCGTCCGGTGGCCGCACGGCGAGCACCCAGAGCAACACGCCCAGCAGCCACAGGGCCCCGGCATAGCCCCACCACTGCGCCCAGAACGCACCGGCGGCGGGATTGCTGAGGGCCAGGTATACCAGCGGCGCGATGAGGGCCGCGGAGAGCTGACAGGGCGCCGCCATCGGCCCAATGTCGCGCTGCGGAACGAGCTGCAGGAGTTCGCGTGCGCCGAGCATGCCGAGCAGGCCCGTGAGGATCGCCAGGGGCCAGCCACCGAAATACACCACGCCGAACGCAACCGGAATCGCCACGGCAGCGACGCCGATACGGCGGCCGAGATCCGCGGCCATCAGACGGAAACGCGCCCGAATCGGCGGTCGCGCTGCTGGAAATCGAGGATGGCTTCGAAGAGGTGTTCGCGGGTAAAGTCGGGCCAGAGCACCGGGGTGACGTACAGCTCGGCGTACGCCAGCTGCCACAGCAGGAAGTTGGAAATGCGCAGTTCACCTGACGTCCGGATGAGCAGATCAGGATCCGGAAAGGCAGAGGTATAGAGTCGGGCGGCGAGCGCCTCTTCGTCAATCTCGTCGGGCCGCATCCGGCCCTGCGCCACCCGTTCCGCCAGCAGCCGTGCCGCACGGGTGATCTCGGCGCGCGAGCTGTAGGAAATGCACAGATTGAGCGACAGGGCGCGTCCCTCGCCGGTGCTCCGGGTGACGCGCTCGATGGCCTCACGTCCGGAATCGGAGAGACGGTCGAGGTCGCCCAGCACCTGGACCCGGACGCCTTTCTGGCGGAGCTCGTCCGTTTCCCGCGCGATGTACTCCTCGAGCAGCCCCATCAGCGCGTCGATTTCGCTCTGGGGTCGCTGCCAGTTCTCGGTGCTGAAGGCAAACAATGTCAGCACGCCGACGCCCGCGTCCAGGCACCCGGCGACGACCTCGCGCACGGCCTCCATGCCGGCGTGGTGGCCGAGCGGCCTCGGCAAGGAGCGCCCGCGTGCCCAGCGGCCATTGCCGTCCATGATGATGGCAATGTGCTGCGGCACCGCCCCATTCAGGCGGACCTGTCCAAGCGCCTCGTCGGCCATGCGGTCAGACTTCCATGATCTCGGCTTCCTTCACCGAGATCATCTGGTCAATCTGTCTGGTGTGGTCATCGGTGAATTTCTGAATGTCCTTCTCGGCCCGGCTCTTGTCATCGTCGGAGACGTGCTCGACCTTCTTGATGCGGCTGAGCGTCTCGGTCCGGGCATGGCGCACGGCGACCTTGCCTTCTTCCGCCAGCTTCCGCACCACCTTGACCAGCTCCTTGCGGCGCTCTTCGGACAATGGTGGCAGCGGGACGCGAATCAGCGTCCCCTGACTCGCCGGATTGAGGCCCAACCCGCAGTCACGAATGGCCCTTTCGATCACCTGCGCGAGGCCCTTGTCGAACGGCTGGACCGCGAGCATGCGCGGCTCCGGCGCCGAAACCATGGCGACCTGGTTGAGCGGCACCTGGCTGCCATAGGCATCCACGCGAACGGTGTCGAGCAGCTGAGGCGACGCCTTCCCGCTTCGGATACCCTGCAGCTCGCGACGGGTGGCGTCCACGGCCTTCGCCATCTGCTCCCTGGCGTGCCTCATCAGTTCCGGAATCGTGTTCATTGAACGATTGTCCCGACCCGGTCTCCCTGCAGCACGCGCGAGATGGCGCCGGGCCTGTTCATGTTGAAAACGACAATGGGCAGGTTGTTCGCCTTGCAGAGGCCGAACGCATTCGCATCCATGACCGCGTAATTCTTGACGATGGCTTCCTGGAAGGTCAGCTCGGGAATGAACTCGGCATCGGGATTCTTGCGCGGATCGCTGGTGTAGATGCCATCCACGTTGGTGGCCTTGAGGATGACTTCCGCCTCGATTTCCAGTGCGCGAAGCACGCCAGCCGTGTCGGTGGAAAAGAACGGGTTGCCGGTGCCGCCGGCAAAGATGATCAGCCGCCCCTTCTCAAGGTGCCGGATGGCGCGACGGCGAATGTATGGCTCCGCGAGCGATTCCATGCGGATGGCCGTCATGACCCGCGTGTCCACTCCGACTTTTTCAAGCACATCCTGCACCGCCAGCGCGTTGATGACGGTGGCGAGCATGCCCATGTAATCGGCTGAGACGCGGTCGAGCCCTTCCCGGCTCGCCACGGCGCCCCGAATGATGTTGCCCCCACCGACCACCAGGCACAGTTGCACGCCCACGGCGTGCACCGCCTTCAATTCCTCGGCGAGGGTCTCGACGACTGAGTAGTCGAGACCCTGCCCCTTCTCGCCTGCCAGCGCCTCCCCGGAAATCTTGAGCAGGGCGCGACGGTAGGCGAGCGGCATCAGGCGCCGACCTGGAACCGCACGAAGCGCGTCACCGTGTTCTCCTTGCCCGCCTTGGACACCAGCTGGCCCACGGTGACTGTGTCATCCCGCACGAAGGGCTGCTCCAGCAGCGTTCGCTCGGCGACGAACTTCCGCAACTTGCCGTCCACGATCTTGCCGCGGATCTGTTCCGGCTTGCCTTCCTGCGCCACCTGCTCCTCGGCAATGCGCCGCTCCCGCTCGAGCAGTTCGGCCGGGATGTCCTCCGGGCGCACGCCCAGTGGATCGGCCGATGCGATGTGCAGGGCGACATCACGGGCCACGCTGTTGGCCGCCTCGTCGCCCGGGCCACTCATCGCCACCAGCACGCCCACCATGCCGTTGTGATGCAGATACTGCCCCACCACGCCGTCGGGCTGCTCGAGCTTGGCGTAGCGGCGAAACGCCATGGCCTCGCCGGTCTTGCCGGAGACTTCCTTGACCACCTGGCCGACCGTCTTGGACTGGTCGTCGGACCAGGCCATGGCGTCGAGGTCCGCACCATCGCCGATGCCGCCGCTGGCGCTCGCCAGCACTTGCCGGGCCAGGGCCCGGCCCAGGTTGCGGAACTCTTCAGTTCGCGCCACGAAGTCGGTCTCGCAATTCAGTTCGACCATGGCCCCGGACCTCGCGTCGGGCGCAAGCTCGATCACGATGATGCCCTGGGAGGCGCTGCGGCCGGCCCGCTTCTCGGCCTTGGCAATGCCCTTGGCGCGCAGCAACTCGCCGGCCTTCTCCATGTCGCCGCCGGCTTCTTCCAGCGCCTTTCGGCAATCCAGGATGCCGGCCCCCGTTCTGGATCTGAGCTCGCTGACTTCCTTGGCTGTAATCGTTCCGCTTGTCATATCGATAACCCGCAAAAGGTTCAGGAATGCTGGTGAATAGTAGTCAAAACCGCCGCCCCGGGCCCGTCGGGCCGAAGGCGGCGGTCGGGCGTCCGGGAAGGCCCGGCGCGCCTATGCGTCGGTGGCTGGTGCGGCGCTGCCCGCCTCGGCCGAACCCTCGCCTTCGGTACGAAGCCGGGCGGCAATGGCCTCCGGCTTGGGACGCCGCTTCCGCCGGCCCGGCCGGCGGCGCTTCTTGTCCTCGGAGCCGTCGTCGGCGGCCAGGTCGCTGGTGTAGATCTCACCCTCGGCGTCTTCAGATGCATCGCGGACCGGCGCCGCCGCGCGCGCTTCCTTGATCGTGTCGCACAGCGCGGCGGTAATCAGCGAGACCGAGCGGATGGCGTCATCGTTGCCGGGAATCGGCACGGTGATCACGTCGGGATCCGCGTTGGTATCCACGATGGCGACCACCGGGATGCCAAGCTTGTTGGCTTCCGCCACGGCGATCTTTTCCTTCTTGGCGTCCACCACGAACAGCACGCCGGGCAGCCGGTTCATGTTCTTCACGCCTTCGAGATTGCGCGAGAGCTTGATGCGTTCGCGCTCGAAGAGCAGCTTTTCCTTCTTGGTGTAATTGCTGCCGAACTCGCCATCGGTGCTGCCCTGGTCCAGCTCGCGCAAGCGCCGGATCTGCTTCTTGAGCGTCTGGAAGTTGGTCAGCATTCCGCCCAGCCAGCGCTCAGTCACATACAGCGCCCCTGCCTCAGCGGCTTCCGCCTGCACAATGGCCTTGAGCTGGCGCTTGGTGCAGACGAACAGCACGCTCTCGCCACGGCTGACGACCCCTCGCAGCGTTTCCTGGGCCTTGAGAATCTGTCGGAGCGTCTTCTGGAGGTCGATGATGTAGATGCCGGAGCGCTCCGCGAAAATGAAGCGCCGCATCTTGGGGTTCCACCGGCGGGTCTGGTGGCCGAAATGGACACCGGCCTCGAGGAGATCCTGGAGCTGGGGCTGCGCCATGCGAGAACTGTGTTCCTTTCCTCAGGGTTATGCGTCCACCGCGTTCATCTCCCGGCCCGACCCGAAGGCACCCAGACCGGAATCCCGCGGTGTGCGAAGTATGCTGCGACCTACCGCTTGCTGAACTGGAACCGCTTGCGAGCGCCAGGCCGGCCCGGCTTCTTGCGCTCCACGGCGCGCGCATCGCGGGTGAGCAGGCCGCCCGCCCGAAGCTTGGCACGATGCTGCTCGTCCGCCGACACCAGCGCCCGAGCAATGCCCAGACGGAGCGCGCCGGCCTGCCCGGTCTGGCCCCCGCCATTGACATGCGCCTTCACGTCATAGGCGCCAAGCGTATCGGTGGCCGTGAAGGACTGCTGAATATGCTGCACCAGCGATGGGCGCGGGAAATAATCCCCCAGGGTCCGTCCGTTCACATCCCACTTGCCGGTGCCGGGCGTGATATAGACACGCGCGACGCTGGTCTTCCGGCGGCCGGTGGCCTGCCAGCGATTCTCGGGAGTCGGGCTCATGCCTCTGCCTTGTCAGTCGTCAGTGCATAGGGCCGGGGCTGCTGCGCCGCATGCGGATGCTCAGCGCCGGCATAGACCTTGAGCTTGGTCCGCAGCTTTTGGCGGGCCAGCGAATTCTTGGGCAGCATGCCAAAGACAGCCTTCTCGATGACCCGATCGGGATGCTTGTTCAGCATGTCGCGCGCCGGCGTGTGACTCTCATGGCCCATGTAGCCGGTGTGCTTGAAATAGGTCTTCTGGTCCAGCTTGCGGCCGGTCAGCCCGACCTTGCTCGCGTTGACCACCACCACGAAATCCCCACCGTCCATGTGGGGCGTGAAGGTGGGCTTATGCTTGCCGCGAATCAGCTGTGCCACCTGGCTCGCGAGCCGGCCGAGAGGTACCCCGGTCGCGTCCACGATAAACCAGTCATGCGTAATGTCGCTCGGCGTGGCCGAAAAAGTCTTCATCCTGGCGTTTCCTGCCGGCTGCGTGAAAAGTCCCTGAATCAAGACAGACCTCTAAAATAGCTCCGCCCGGCAAGGGCGGTCAAGTGGATGTGGATGGTGGGCCCAGAGTTATCAGCAGCTGGCCCTTCTCCACCACGGCGCCGGGGGCCACCTGCAGATCGGCCACGGTGCCCGCAACCGGCGCGCGAAGCTGATTTTCCATCTTCATGGCCTCCAGCACGACCAGCGGATCCCCCGCGGCGACTTGCTGGCCAGGCTCGACCTGCACCCGTACGACGAGCCCCGGCATGGGGGCCTTGAGAACTCCACCGGCCGCCGGCCCGGCCTCCTGAGCGGTGAGGCTCCGAATATGGCGAGTGCGCTCGTCCAGGACCTCGGCCTCGAAGCGGCGACCCGCGAGCGCTACCAGCCACCGTCCCCGGCCTTCCCGCTCCACGCCAAGGGTCATGGAACTGCCATCCACGACCAAGGCGCTAAGCGGCGTCCCCACGAGTGGCTGGAGCGACGCGCGGTAATCCCGGGCGGCCACGCTGACCTGCTCGCCTCGGATCTCCACCTCGATTTCCCGACCTTCCACTGACACCCAGTATTTCATCACCGCTCCATGACAGCGACCGATTCAACGTGGGCCGTCTGCGGAAAGAGGTCATACGCCCGCAGCCCGACAAGCCGATAGGGGCTGAAACGAGCCACGTCCCGGGCCAGCGTCGCCGGGTCGCAAGAGATGTACACGATCCGTCGTGGCCCGGCGGCTACTATCTGGCTCACCGCGTCGGCATGCATTCCTGTCCTTGGTGGGTTGACGATGACCCGCGCCGGAAGTGGCAGCGTGGCGAGCGACAGTTCCACCCGGCCGACGATGCGTCGCGCGGGCGGACCGTGATGCGCTGCCCAGCGCACCGCCTGCTCATCCAGTTCGACGCTGGACACTGTCGCACCCAGCTCCACCAGCAGCGTGGTGGTCTCGCCAATGCCAGCGTACAGGTCCCAGACCTGCTCGCCGGCAAGCGCGCCCAGCTGGCTCACGGCCTGCTGCCGAACACGTGATCCCATGATCCGGTTCACCTGCTCAAACGAGCCGGCCGGCGCGCCATCACCGTTGCCTTCGATGCACTGGGCCGCCGCACCGGCGTTCATCACCCAGAGCGTCACGGCGAGGCCCTGGGTCGCGAGCGCGGCGGCAAAATCGCCAGCCCGGTCCCACTCCGAACGCCGCGGCAGACCGGCCATGACATGGAGCCCGCCGCCGCCGTCCAGCCGCAGGGTCAGGCGCTCGAGCTGCCTTGGCAACAGCGCTCGAAATGGCTGAAGCGCAGTCCAGAGCTGCTGCAACGCCGGTTCGGCGATGTGACAGCGATCGAGGTCGAACGCGTCATCCGGCCGATCCATGGGTCGGAGCCCGATCCGGTCCCCGACGGCGTGGAGCGACAAGCGGGAACGATAGGCCCAGTCGTCGGGTGCGGGCTCGAGCGGCGGATCATCGATCCTGACCTTGCCGATGCGCCGCATCGCGTCGCCCACAATGCGCCGTCGGGCTTCGCGCTGGGCAGGGGCGGCGAGATGCTGGAGCTGGCAGCCGCCGCACCGATCCCGTTCATAATGCGAGCACGGGGGAGCGACCCGGTCAGGGCCGGACTCGAGCAGCTCATCCACCTGTGCCCGAGCGAAGCCTTTTCGACGGCCGATCATTCGCAAGGTGACAACGTCGCCCGGCGCCGTGCGAGGGACGAAGACCGTCAGTCCATCGGCCAGGCGTCCCACGCCGTCGCCCCCAGCAGCCAGCCGCGCGATCCTTACTGCAGCGCGTCGCGGCGGGCCAGTCGCGCCCATTCCGATTCCATCGAAGCAGTTGTGACGCCAGGGGGGACCTGCTTGCTGCGCCGAGCGTCGTCTTCCGCCAGTGCCGCGGAGATCGCGATGGTCGCGAGTTCGTCGTTGGTGAGGGAGGGCCGCATCAAGTCGCCGCGTCGCTCCAGGAACTGGATATCGATGTCGCCGGCGGCAAAATCGGCATCAGCAAGGAGGCGGGCGTGGAAGTGCTGGTTGGTGGCCACGCCGTGCAGCACAAGTTCATCGAGTGCCCGTCGCATCCGTCCGATGGCCTGGTCGCGGGTCGGAGCCCAGACGATGAGCTTGGCGAGCATGGAATCGTAGAAGAGCGTCACCGAGGAACCGGCCTCGATCCCGGCATCCCACCGCACGCCCGGACCGGACGGCGCGCGCAGCCAGGAAATCCGGCCGGTGGTGGGAAGGAACCCAGCAGCAGGATCCTCACTGGTGATGCGGCACTCAATGGCCCAGCCCCGCGGGTGCAGCGGTCCGGCGTGCACCCGCATCCGCTCACCACCCGCGATCCGCAACTGCTCGCGCACGAGGTCCACGCCGTAGACCATCTCGGTGACCGGGTGCTCCACCTGGATGCGGGTATTCATCTCAAGGAAGTAGAAGCGACCACCGGCACCCAGCAGGAACTCGCAGGTGCCCGCACCACGATAGCCCACCGCCTCTGCCGCCGCGACCGCAGCGGCGCCCATCTCGGCGCGAAGCGCCGCGGAGACTGCGACCGATGGCGCCTCCTCCAGCAGTTTCTGGTGGCGACGCTGAATCGAACACTCGCGCTCTCCCAGATGAGTTGTCCGTTCGTGGTCAGCCAGGATCTGGATTTCGATGTGCCGGGGACGCTCGATGAACTTCTCGAGGTAGACGGCGTCGTCGCCAAATGCCTTCAGTGCCTCGGACGCCGCCGCCACCAGCGCGCCAGGAAGTTCGGCTTCATCGTGGACCACGCGCATGCCCTTGCCGCCGCCGCCGGCGGCGGCCTTCACCATGACGGGATACCCGATTTCGCGGGCGAGCCCGCGCGCCGTCGCAGGATCGCGGATCGGCTCCGAACTACCGGGCACGATCGGCACGCCCGCGGCCGCCATGCGGCGCCTCGCCTCGGTCTTGTCTCCCATCGCGGCGATCGCCGATGCCGGCGGTCCGATCCAGGTCAGGCCGGCGTCCTCCACCGCTGCGGCAAAGGCCGCGCGCTCGGCCAGGAAGCCGTAGCCAGGGTGCACTGCGTCGGCGCCACTGCTGCGCGCCACCGCACACAGTTTTTCGATCGACAGGTAGGTCTCGCCGGGCAGGTTGCTGCCGAGCGGTACGGCGAAATCGGCGGCCTGCACGTGGGGACTTCCCCGATCGGCGTCGCTGTAGACAGCGACGGCTTCCAGGCTCTCTTCATGGCAGGCGCGCACGATGCGCAGCGCGATCTCGCCTCGATTGGCAATCAGTACTCGTCGGATCATCGGATGACAGGCAGGGGCGCTCGCACGCGCCGGAGCAAACTAGGGAGCGCAGGCGCCAGCCGGCAGGCTGGCGGTGACCGGGGCGAGGCTGAGGCAGAGAACGTTGTTGCGGCGTGCGGCCGCTGCATAGATCGCGAGCACATCAGGTGTCCAGGTGCTCCCCCCCTGGGAGACATCCACCACCAATGCGGTCAACGAAAGCGGCTCCTGCGGCAGGGCCGCGGCGCTGTCACTGACCCGCGCCAGGCGCATCGATGCCCATGCCACGTCGGGCATGGCGCCGTGCCCCATGCCCGGTGAGAGGCACAGTGGCCGCGACGCCGCAGCCTGACCCAATGCTTCAGCGAGCGGCTGATCGGGACGCACACCGAGCACCCGTGCCATTCGCATCCGATACAGCGAATCTGTGACGTAGAGGTCGGCCCGAAGCGGCAGGAGATCGGCGCGGCCTCCGGGGGTGAGCACTCCGTACCAGACCGCCACGCCCTCCAGTTCGGAGCCAGTGATCAGGACGCCCTGGGCTGGGCAGGAAGCCACGAGGTTGCGGCCCAGTTCGGCGACGGTCGGCGGCAGCGGCGGCAGCTCGACGGCTCCGGCGGTGAGCCCTTCCCAGCCGGCGCTCTCGAGGATGAGCAGCGACTGGTCCAGGGCCACGAGCGCGCGGTAGAGTGGAGCGGAATCAACGTGAAGACGGATGGACTCGTCGACCGCCACCGATGCCAGCGACAGGTAGACATCGGCGGACGGAGTGCCGCGGTGGCCGGCGAGGTGCCAGTCGCGAGCGTCCATACGGTAGAACTGGGCCAGGAGGAACCAGGCCCGCCCATCGCTCTGCGCCACCGCCAGGTAGCGGCCCAGCATCTCGATGCCAAGCCCACGCTCACCCTGGCGGTTCAGCTCCGAGGCGCGCGGCGCCACGTTCGGGTCCACGGCGCCCTGTGCCCCGAGCGCTGCTGGCCAGAAAGCCAGCATGGCGCCTAGCGCAAGAACCCCCGCAGTCCGGGTCCGTGTGGCAGCTGCAATTGGTCGCATCACATCTAACATGCGCCCACACCACGATTTCCGCCAGTCAAGGTGGTCAGAGCGGGATGTTTCCGTGCTTCCGGGGCGGATTCCGGTCGCGCTTGCCGCTCAGGGTCAGCAGGGCCTCGATCAGCCGGGGCCGGGTGTCCCGCGGATCAATGACATCATCCACATAGCCGCGCTCCGCTGCCGCATATGGGTTGGCGAACCGGGCCACGTACTGCTCAGTGAGACGCGCGGCCTCGGCGGCTTGGATCGGCGGCCTCGGCGATTTCCTTCCGAAACAGGATTTCAACGGCGCCCTTGGGCCCCATCACTGCGATCTCCGCCGCCGGCCACGCAAAATTGACGTCGCCCCGGATGTGCTTGCTGCTCATGACGTCATACGCCCCGCCATAGGCCTTGCGGGTGATCACGGTCAGCTTGGGAACGGTCGCTTCGCAGTAGGCGTAGAGCAACTTGGCGCCGTGACGAATGATGCCGCCGTGCTCCTGGGCCACGCCAGGCAGGAACCCCGGGACATCCACCAAGGTGACGATCGGAATATTGAAGCAGTCACAGAACCGAATGAACCGGGCGGCCTTGGTGCTGGCATTGATGTCCAGCACGCCGGCCAGGACCGCCGGCTGATTGGCGACGATCCCAACCGGTCGTCCCAACAGCCGACCAAACCCCACCACGATGTTATCCGCGAAGCCGGCATGTACCTGGACGAAGTGGCCGTCGTCCACAACCGGGCGGATGATATCCAGCATATCGTATGGCTGCGCCGCGGCGAGGGGCACGACATCGAGCAGGCTCTCCTCCCGGCGTTCGGCGGAGTCGTCGGTCGGCCGGATCGGAGGAGCGTCGACATTGTTGCCCGGCAGAAATCCCAGCAGTTCGCGGATGGCCTGCAGCGCCGCCGGTTCGTTGTCGTACGTGAAATGCGACACGCCGGAGACGGCCCCGTGCACGTCCGCGCCACCCAGCTCGTCGAAGCTCACGTCCTCATGCGTCACGGTCTTCACCACGCTCGGGCCAGTCACGAACATGTAACTCACCTGCCGGACCATGAAGATGAAGTCCGTAATGGCCGGGCTGTACACGGCGCCGCCGGCGCACGGGCCCAAAATGGCACTGATCTGGGGAATCACGCCCGACGCAAGCGTGTTGCGCAGGAAGATGTCGGCATAGCCGCCCAGCGAAGCGACGCCTTCCTGGATGCGGGCGCCTCCCGAGTCGTTCAGTCCGACCAGGGGCGCCCCGTTCCGCATGGCCAGATCCATGACCTTGCAGATCTTTTCGGCGTGCGCCTCCGAGAGGGAGCCGCCGAAGACGGTGAAATCCTGCGAGAAGACGTACACCAGCCGTCCCTCGATCCGGCCGTGTCCGGTGACGACACCGTCGCCAGGGTACTTCTCCCCGTCCAGTCCGAACTCGGTCGCACGATGGGTAACAAATCGATCCAGTTCCTGAAAGGATCCCTCGTCCAGCAGCAGGTCGAGCCGTTCCCGCGCGGTGAGCTTCCCCTTCTTGTGCTGCTGCGCCACCCGCCGCTCGCCGCCTCCTTGCTCGGACGCAGCCTGCCGGCGGTGCAGGTCGTCGAGGCGTTCTCTGGATTGGGTCATGGGCAGAATGTAGGGGAAGCCGGTGGGTGGCGCGAGGTATCGGGCCATGGCGGCCGACTCTTTCCAAAACTGCCAACGCAAAGACGCGGAGGCGCAGAGGTCGCGGAGGAACGCTTCGCAGCGCGTTCAAATGGCGCCCGCTCGACCCTGTGCTAAGTGTAACGTGGAGAATGTCAATCGAGTTGCCTCAGAATGCGCTCAGCCAGCGCATTATCGGCGCCGCCATCGAGGTCCACCGAATTGTCGGACCGGGGCTACTCGAGTCCGCCTACCAGCGATGTATGGAGGCCGAACTGGAGTTGCGTGGCATTCCGTTTCGGAGCGGCATTGCACTGCCGATTCACTACAAGACGCTCGAGTTCGAGAATGCCTACCGGCTGGATCTACTGATCGCAAACCAGGTCGTGGTTGAGCTGAAGTCTATCGAGGAAGTTCTTCCCGTGCACTCCGCGCAGTTACTCACGTATTTGCGCTTAACCAGCCACAAGCTGGGGCTGCTCATCAACTTCAATGTGCCGGTACTCTGGCGCGGTATATCTCGTGTCGTCAATAATCTGTAGACTCGGCGTCCTCTGCGCCTCCGCGGTTGATTCCAAGGGTCCACGAAGCCGGCCTGAGCAGTGGAAACGAAAAAGCCCCCGATTGCTCGGGGGCTTCTGCACAGCAGCCGGTTGCCCTACTCCGACGCGGGTGGGACAGTCTCATCCGTGGATTCCTCGCCCTCATCCCCCTCGGTGGGAATGGGTCGGGCCGCCTTGGCCCGATTGGCCGCCATTTCCTCTTCGGTGGTCTCGGGATACCCGACGACCGCGAGGACGATGCGGTGATGGATGGGATCGACTTCCAGCACTGACATGTCGACCGGCTGGCCTTCCTGCACCGCGTCGCCCGGATTCTGGACATCGGGCTTGCCAAGCTGCGAGACGGGCACGAAGCCCTCGATGTCGTTACCCACATCCACGACGACGCCCTTGTCCATCAAGCGCAGCACGACGCCACGCAACTCCATGCCGATGGGATAGGTCTCACCGATCCGCAGCCATGGATCTTCCTGCGCCTGCTTGAGGCCCAGGCTGATCCGCTTGTTTTCGGCGTCGATATTGAGGATCAGCACCTCGACCGAGTCGCCCTTCTTCACCACTTCCGACGGGTGCTGCACCCGCTTGGTCCAGGACATGTCGGAGATGTGGATCAGGCCATCGATACCGGGCTCGATCTCGACGAAGGCGCCGAAGCTGGTGAGGTTGCGGACCTTGCCCTCCAGCCGGGTGCCGACGGGGTACTTGAGCGGCAGCACCATCCACGGGTCCTGCTCGGTCTGCTTCATGCCCAGCGAGATCTTTTCCTCGCTCTCGTCGACCTTGAGCACGACGGCTTCGATGGTCTCGCCGATCGAGACGATCTTGGACGGATGGCGGACGTTGCGGGTCCAGCTCATTTCGCTGATGTGAACCAGCCCCTCGATGCCGGGCTCCAGCTCCACAAAGGCGCCGTAGTTGGTGATCGAGACGACCTTGCCCTGGACCCGCGAGCCCACCGGATACTTCTGGGCCACGTCCTTCCAGGGATATGACTGCAGCTGCTTCATGCCGAGCGAGATGCGCTCGCGCTGCCAGTCGATGTCGAGGATCTTGACCTCGAGCTCCTGGCCGATCTGGACCATTTCGCTGGGATGCGAGACCCGCCCGTAGGACATGTCCGTAATGTGCAGCAGGCCGTCCACACCACCCAGGTCGATGAAGGCACCGAAATCGGTGACGTTCTTGACGACACCCTTCCGGACCTGGCCGACTTCGAGCTCCTTCATCAGGTGCTCGCGCTTGTGGGCCCGCTCGTGCTCCAGGATCACGCGGCGGCTGACCACGATATTGCGACGCCGCTTGTTGAGCTTGATGATCTTGAACTCGTAAGTGGACCCGAGCAGGTCGTCGATGTTGGGCACCCGCCGCAGGGCAATCTGCGAACCGGGGAGGAAGGCATCGACCCCCATCAGGTTGACCACCACGCCGCCCTTGATCTTCTTGGTGAGCGTGCCTTCGACCGGCTGGTCATTCTCGTGGGCCACGCGGATCTTCTCCCAGACCCGCATGAAGTCGGCCTTCTTCTTGGACAGCACCACGGCGCCCTCGTGGTCCTCGAGGTGCTCGAGGAACACTTCGACCTCGTCGCCCTCCTTGAGGCTGCCCGGGTCCTTGAATTCGTCGAGGGGCACCGAACCCTCGGACTTGAAGCCGACGTCGAGGATGACGGCATTATCGGTGACACGCAGCACCTTGGACTTGACGATCTCGCCTTCGACGATCTGCGACATTGTCCCCTCGTACATCGAGAGGAGCTGTTCGTATTCGTCGTCGCTGTAGTCATCATCGTACAGGTCGGCACGGACGCGGAGGCCAGTGGGGCTGATCTTTTCGGCGGCGACGGGGGCTTGGGCCATGAGGGAACCACTTTCGAAGTCGGACCGCGGGCGTGGAGCCGCGGGCTGGGGTGATGCCTGTGGATGCGGAGGTGCATTCACAGGAAGCCTGAAAATATAGCGCCGACCACTGCCGATGACAACTCAGCCCTCCAGCCGTGCCCCCGAGGCGGGGTCGAACCAGAGGGCCTGGCTGGCCTCCAGCTGCAGCCCGACCGGCTGATCGAGTTCCGGCAGGTTGGATCCGTTGATCCGCGCCACCAGGTCCTGCCCGGCCAGCTCGAGGTACACCAGCGCTTCGCCGCCCAGCGGCTCGACCAGCGTCACCCGGGCCGTCAGGGCAGGGCTCGCCGGTTTCAAGTGAACGGCCTCAGGTCGGATGCCAAGCACCAGCTGGCCGGTGAGACCTGCCGGCACGGGAACCGGCAGCGCGATACCGCTGCCCGACATTGCGAATTGCGGCGGTGTGCCGGTCGCCTGCCCCTGCAGCAGGTTCATCGGCGGACTGCCGATGAAGCCAGCCACAAAGAGGTTGGCCGGCCTCTGGTACAGTGCCATGGGGGAATCCACCTGCTGCAGGTGGCCCGCCGAAAGCACCGCGATCCGATCACCCAGGGTCATGGCCTCGACCTGATCGTGGGTCACGTAGATCATGGTGGTGCCGAGACGGGCATGGAGCCGGGCGATCTCCCGGCGCATCTGGACCCGGAGGGAGGCGTCCAGATTGGACAGCGGCTCGTCAAAGAGGAAGACCGATGGTTGCCGGACGATGGCCCGGCCCAGGGCCACCCGCTGGCGCTCACCACCCGAGAGTTGACGGGGCCGGCGATCCAGCATGTCGGCGAGGCCCAGCAGCTCGGCCGCGTCACCTACCCTGGCGTCCACCTCAGCGTGGTCCATCCGGCGAAGTTTCAGGGCGAATGCCATATTCTGCCGCACGGACATGTGAGGATAGAGCGCATAACTCTGAAACACCATCGCGATGTCACGGTCGCGGGCGGGAAGGTCATTGGCAATGCGATCGCCGATGCGCAGGGTGCCCGCGCTCATGGATTCGAGCCCCGCGATCATCCGCAGCGTCGTACTCTTGCCGCAGCCGGAGGGCCCCACCAGGACCAGCAGTTCGCCATCGCGAATCTCCAGGTCAAGTCCATGCACAGCCACCCTCGGCTTGCCGCGATCGACGTATATTTTGCGCATGCCTTCCAACGTTACGCTGGCCATATGCCCCCACTGACGAAATGACCCCGTTGCAGGAGTTCCCGACCGGCTTCCTCTGGGGTACGGCGACCGCCGCGTACCAGATTGAAGGATCCCCACTGGCGGACGGCGCCGGCGCCAGCATCTGGCATCGTTTTGCGCATACCCCGGGTCGTACCGCAAGGGGCGAAACCGGCGATGTCGCATGCGACCACTATCGGCGCTGGCGCGACGATGTGCGGCTGATGGCAGACCTGGGCCTCAATGCCTACCGCTTCAGTCTGTCCTGGAGCCGGCTGTTGCCCGAGGGAACCGGAACGGTCAATCCCGCCGGAGTGGCCTTCTACGACCAGTTGATCGACGCGCTGCTGGAGGCAGGGATCGCCCCGCTGGTAACCCTGTATCACTGGGACCTCCCCGCGGCCCTCGACGATCGGGGCGGCTGGCTCAACCGGAACAGCGCCGACTGGTTCGGCGAGTATGCTGGCGTCGCGTTCAATGCCTACGGCGACCGGGTTCGCCGCTGGGTGACGCTGAACGAACCGTGGGTCGTGACCGATGGCGGCTATCTTCACGGCGCGCTCGCGCCCGGTCACAGCAACCTGTACGAGTCGCCGATCGCGTCGCACAACCTGCTGCGGGCCCACGGCACCGGCGTCCAGGTCTTCCGCAGCCTGGCCAAGGGTGAGATCGGCCTGGTGGTCAACTTGGAGCCGAAGGAGCCCGCGAGCGACAGCCCTGCCGACCGCGACGCGACCGCCCGGGCCGACGCGTACATGAACCGCCAGTATCTCGATCCTGTCTACCTGGGCGCCTACCCATCTGAACTTGCGCGGATTTTTGGCGACGCATGGCCTCGATTCCCTGACGAGGATTTTGCCCTCATCGGAACTCCCACCGACTTCCTTGGTATCAACTATTACACCCGCGGTGTCACAGCCCACGATCCCTCGGCCTGGCCGGTGCTGGCGAGCAACGTGCGCCAGACCGGCGCGCTCTACACCGAGACGGGATGGGAGGTGCATCCCGCTTCCCTCACGTCGGTCCTGCTCTGGGTGACCCAGCGCTACGGCAGCATCCCGATCTACATCACCGAAAATGGTGCGGCCTTCCCCGATCCACCGACCGTGACCGGCGAGACGCTCGACGACCCGCTCCGGGTCGAGTACTACCGGGAACACTTCCGTGCCGCTCATGCAGCGATCGCCCAGGGCGTCGATCTCCGGGGTTACTGCGCCTGGTCCCTCCTCGACAACTTCGAATGGAGCCTGGGATATGCCAAGCGATTCGGCATCGTCCATGTGGACTACGCGACGCAGAAGCGCACTCCCAAGGCAAGCGCCCGATTCATCAGCGAGGTGGCCCAGAGCAACGGTGCCTCGCTCAGGGCTGGTCCGGCCGAGCCGTAATCCGCACCTCCGCCGGGGCGTTCGGCACCCTGATGCCGTCTGGCGTCACTGTCAGGAGCCGACCCGCTGCAGTCGCCGAAAGCCGACCGGTCAACGGCGGCTGCAGCAGCAATGCGGCTGCATTACTGGGGGCCGAGAGCACGGTGATCACGAGAGTGTCGCCCTCCATCCGGGCGCGGTATTCGACCGCGCCAAGTACGCTCCACGGAAACCGGACATGAACACCGGCGCCCCGCACCCATTCCATGGGTACCCCCGCCATCAGCACCACCGAGGCGTCCGCCCGCTCATACGCGAAAAGATCCAGCGCTGACCGGACAAAATCCGATGCCACCCATGTGTGCGGGAGATCGCCCAGAAATTCTGGCGCGCGAGCATCACGGCGAATCACCTCGGGCCATTGACGCCACCCGGGCGGACGCTGGTCCGACAGGAGGTCCGTCACCTGCTGCAGGGCCGACGCACGCCAGCCGAGGCGTAGCTTGGCACCGATGGCGCGAGCCTCGTACGGCGTGTAGGCATTCCAGGGCCGGCCGGCCCGGCGGTCGGCCAGCATCGAGTCGAATCTCGCGAAGGTTCGGTGCAGCGCGGCTTCCGGCAGCGAGTCCAGCAACTCCACCGGATCGCCGGCAATGGTGGTTGAAGTGGCGTCGAAATCTCCCAGCTCCACCGACCCGGGAATGAAATCCAGCTGGTGTGCTGCCATTGTCCGGCGCACTGACGCGAGGAGATCGTGCCGAAAGCTGTCAGCCACGGCACGCCAGTGGGTCGAATCCGCACGACCCAGCCGCTCCGCCGCCTCGGCGGCGTCCGCCAACCCCCGCGCCGCCCAGAAGTCGTCCCAGTAGGAATGTTCGGGATGGGCCGAATACCCCTCGTGGCTGATGGACTCGGGCATCAAGCCGTAAAACGCGCCGCCCAGCGAGTCCACCCAGGCGCCGCCCATGCGGCTGTGCCGCAGCGAGTCCATGTACCCTGCTGCCGCGGCGATGTGGGGCCACAACTCTTGGAGCAGCGCGTTGCTGCCAGTGCGCCGCGCGTATTCGGTGGCCAGATAGATGAACTCGCCCTGGCTGTCGTTCTCGGGCACCGGGTCCGCCCCGCGATGATCCACGCAACAGGGAATTTTGCCATTCTCGAACTGAAACGGCGCGTACCATTCGAGGAATTCGCGCACTGGCTCCGTCAGACCCAGGCGCAGCAATGCGGACGACGTGAGCGCCGCATCGCGAATCCAGGAGCGCGCGTATGCCCTGGAACCGGGCTG
This sequence comes from uncultured Gemmatimonadales bacterium, assembly GCA_963798915.1. Taxonomy (GTDB): domain Bacteria; phylum Gemmatimonadota; class Gemmatimonadetes; order Gemmatimonadales; family GWC2-71-9; genus CAMLHP01. The sequence continues at coordinate 65,687 of CAWCVB010000015.1, forward strand.
GATCGCCGCGTGGTCGCGGTTGACCAGGATATAGCCAACCGACGCACGCACCGTCTGCGCGATCGTCTCAACCGGGGGTGGCCCACTCAGCTGGAATCCTGGCAGCACTTCTCGCCAATCAGCGACCGCCCGGATGCGGCTTGCGCTCACCCATGCGCCGTCCATCGTCACGTGGCGCCCGCTCCACCCATGCCAGGGAACCGCGAGCGTGACCGTGCGGCTTTCGCCTGGCGCAAGGGCGATGTGGTACTCCAGCAATGCGCTGGCGAGATGCCGAGGATCCGTGACTTCGCGCCGCTGAGGTTGCAGGGCGCGGGCAAGCCAATCGCTGACGTCGCCGGCGTCAAAGGCAGCGACGCCGGCCCGGCCAGGATGGTCGAGCAGGAGGACCCGGGTAGAGTCGGCGAGCAACGTGTCGCCCATCACGGCCAGGTGCTCGAGACGGCCGATGCCGCCAGCGAGATTCAGAAACTGTGAGGGAGGATTGACCTGCAGCGGTCGGATGGCGAGCAGCAGCGTGGGAGCCGCCGCTGCCATGCCGTGATTAGTGAGCCGATATTGCACCAGCAGCACGGAACTGTCGGCCGGGCCGGTTGTCCAGGCGCTGGTTGCGAGCGTAACCGGATGACCCAGCCAGGTCGCGATGGGAAGCGGCAGCGCGCCATCGGTGAGCGAGTCATGAAGAGTGACGTCATGCCAGGTGACGAGACGGTCGGCCAGGCGCAGAAACGGCTCGATTGAAAAGCCGGCGCGGTCTACCTCCACCCGCCCGCTTTCCTCCATCAGCGCTTCTCGCGCATCGCCGTCGGTGCCCACGACGGTCCAGAACCCCAGTGAGCCGGTGAACGAGCGCGGAACGAGTCCAGGCGCAGCATCACGAGCCATCTGCTCGATCACCCGATTCGAGTCCGCGCCGAACGACATCGGGAGCAAGGTCAGCTCCCGGAGCGCCACTTCCGGCCCTGCCGCCAGATGGAGTCGGACCCACCGCGTCTCCTGCGCACCGGTGAAGAGATAATCCCGACCCCCGTCGGAGTGCCGCACGGAATAGACCGACTTCCAGTGGTGCCCATCGTCCGACACCAGGAGGGTGTACCCAGGTGGTGCGCTCCCGGCCCATGCGAGCCGGGCCGCCCCGAATCCGCGCAGCGTCCCCAGGTCGAACGTCAGCTCGGCCGCGCTGCCGGGCGGGGTGCGCCAGGCAGTGCCGCTATCGCCATCCATGGCATGTGCAGCGCTGGGAGAAGATGGCGTCGCGGAGACGCTCGCCGGCAGCACCGGCATGGTGGTGTCCACGGGAGGACGCACAGCAAACGTGAGGCTGTCAAACCAGACCGAGCCTCTTCCCCCCTCACCCGCCGTGAGCGCAATTTCGAGAGCGGCTACATCGCGCAGCTCGCCACCTCCGCGCGGCCCCCAGGCAAACGAAACGGCTCGACGCGGGATCACGATGTCGGCCCAGCTGGAACCGAACGCGAAATTCCGGTGGACCGACCACCAGACGTTTTCACCGGTGTGGTCCAGCAACTTGAACTCGATGGAATTGCTGGGGAGCGTGCCGCGAACCTTGAAGCGGAAGACGTAGTTGCCGGGAAGCGAAAGGCTGAGCGGTCGGTGGATGACTGCGTACCCGGCACCGCCGTGATAATCCACGTCGGCCCGAAGGCTGCCGTGATCGGCATGAACGGCGATGCCGACTCCATCGGAAGCATAGGCGGTCCACTGGCCCACCGCGTCGAAGTCATCCAGCAGGCGCGGCGCCTGCGCGCTCAGCCCCGACGCAGGCACCAGCGCGAGGAGGGCCAGGGCGCCCGTCCTCATCCCTTGACGCTCCCGAGCAGAATGCCCTGCAGGTAATAGCGTTGCAGGAAGAGGAACAGCACCATGACCGGCAGGACGGTGACTACAGCGCCAGCCATCATGAGCTCCACGTCTTGCACGTGCTCTCCTGACAGGCTCGCCAGCGCGACAGGCAGGGTAAAGTGCCGGTCATCACTCAGGACAATCAGTGGCCAGAGGAAATCGTTCCAGGTCGCCATGAAGGTGAAGATGCCCAGCGTGACCAGGATCGGGACCAGCACGGGAAGCACCACCGAACGGTAGATCCGCCATTCACTGGCACCGTCCATCCGGGCGGCGTCCAGCAGCTCATCGGGTATGCTCAGGGCGTACTGGCGGATGAGAAAAATGCCGAAGACACTGGCAAGCCCCGGAATGATGACGCCGAGATAGCTGTTGACCAGTCCCATTCCCTTGAGCATCAGGAAGAGGGGCAGCATGGTGACCTGAGCCGGAATCACCAGCAGCCCGAGCATGGCGCTGAACACGCCCTCCCGGCCGCGGAAGCGGAGCTTGGCAAAGGCGTATCCCGCCATGCCATTCACCAGGAGGGAAATCGACGTCACCAGCGTGGCAATCAGCAGGCTGTTGACGAAGTAGCGGCTCATGGCCAGTCGCGCAAACAGGAGACGGTACTGCTCAAGCGTGGCCGGATGGGGCAGGAGCCGGGGCGGGATGGAAGTCGCCTGGCCAGCCGGCATGAGGCTCGCAGCCACCATCCAGAGCAAGGGGCCCAGGGCGAAGACCGCGCCCAGCAGGAGCGCGGCATGGAGCAGCACGCGACGCAAGCGTCGCATCCTACTGCTCCCTCGGGCGCAGGCGGAACTGAATCAGCGTCGCGACCAGCATGATGGCAAAGAGCACAAACGCAATCGCCGCGGCATTCCCGATCCGCCACCACCGGAAGCCCTCTTCGTACATCAGCAGCACCACGCTGAGCGTGCTGCGGAGCGGGCCGCCCTGGGTCATGACGTAGGGCTCGGCAAAGAGCTGGAAATAGCCGATCATCGTGACAATGGCCACGAACATGAAAGTGGGTGCCAGCATCGGGAGCGTGATATGGCGGAATCGCTGCCACCAGCGCGCCCCATCAAGCTCGGCTGCGTCGTAGAGATCCTCGGGAATCGCCTGCAGGCCCGCGATGAAGATCAGCATGTTGTAGCCGAAGTTCTTCCACACCGCGAGCAGGATGATGGCCGGCATGGCCCAATCCGGGCTCCCCAGCCAGTCGATGCGGCCCAGGCCGATCCAGCCCAGCAACTGGTCGATCGGACCGTAGATCGGGTGATACAGGTACCGCCACACGATGGCCACGGCCACCAGGGTAGTCACCACGGGCGCAAAGAACGCGCTCCGGAAAAAACTCTTCCATCGGGTGAGCCGGGCGTTGACCAGCAGCGCGGCGGCCAGCGAAGTCGCCACTGACAGCGGGCCGCCCACCAGCACGAAATAGAAGGTGTTCCTGAGCGCCGCCCAGAAGACCGGGTTGCGCAACAGGTTCTGGTAATTCTCCAAGCCCACGAACCGTGCGCTCGCCGGATCCGCGATGGCGTAGATGTCGAAATCGGTCAAGCTGAGGAAGAACGCTGCGACGACCGGTACCACAAAGAAGACCGCCAGCAGCAGCAGCGCCGGCAGCAGAAATGCCCAGGCCGCACGGGCCTGCTGCCGCTCGACGGTCATCGCGCCCCGTCCGGGAGAATATGCCCGCCTCGCTGCTCCAGCAGGGCGCGCCGCTTGGCCAGTATGTCGTTGACCTGACCCTCGAGCGTCGCCAGCGCCTGTCGCTCCGTCACGCCTCCACGCACTGCGCGCTCCCCGGCCTCCGCAATCCGGGTTGCGATGAGTTCCCATTCCGCCACCTTCGGCGTGGGGACCACTCGCTCCAGCTGGTCGCGAAATGCCGTCACCCGCGGGTCCAGCCGCAGCGCCGAGTCGCTCCATGCCGCGCGGCGAGCCGGAAGGTTGCCACTCAAGTGAAAGAACCGCGCCTGCTGTTCGGGCGCCGACAGAAACCGGATGAGTTGCCATCCCTCGGCAGGATGTTCCGAGTGGCGAAACAGGACCAGGCTGGAGCCACCGGCCAGAGAGACCCCGGGACCATCCGGTCCCGGCATCGGCGCGGTCGACCAGCGCTGCGCCACCGAATCCGGCAACCGCTTCCGGAACTCGTCGAGATTGTAGGGACCAGTGATGTACATGGCGATGTTTCCGCGGCCAAAATCCTGGTACAGATTGGCGACCTCGGTATTGGCCACCCTGGGTGCCAGGGTATCGCGGAAGATGCTCACGTAGAAATGGAAAGCCCTGGCGAAGGCGCTGTCGGTGAACGCCCCGTAGCGGCCTTGCTCCTTGAGGATCGGGGAACCGGCCTGCAGTGCCAGCAGCACCGGCTGGGCCCATTCGTTGAGGGGCATGAGCAGCGGGTAGCTGCGGGGCCCCGCGTCGGCTCGCAGGCGCTGCATCAGCTCCAGCCAGGCCGGCCAGGTGACCGGCATGTCCCGCGCACCGGCTCGCGCCAGCAGGTCGGTCCGGTAGAAGAGCAGCCGCGTGTCCACGTACCAGGGTATCCCGAAGGCCCGACCCTCGATCACGTTGGTGTCCCAGATGCCGGGAAAGAAACCATCCGGTGCCACGTCGGAACTTGCGTTCACCAGCGAATCAAGCGGGGCAATGGCATGCAGGATGGCGAATTCGGGCACCCAGGTATTGCCGAGCTGGCCCACGTCCGGCGTCGCGTCACCGACATAGGCCGTCAGCAGCTTCTCGTGCGCTGCGGTCCACGGCATCTGCTGCACGTCCACCCGGATGCCCGGGTGCAGCCGCTCGAACTCGCGCATCAACGGCGCGACTACTTCGGCTTCGTGCCCCATGGCCCAGAAGTGCAGCGTAATCCCGGCGGCGGGCGCGCTCTCCCGACACGACAGGAGCAGGCCGGCCAGCGCGAGCAGGAGACAGGACCTCACGTGCCGGACGCGTCCAGCCACCCGCCGGTGAATCCTGCCTGCTTGAGGCCGCGCCGGATGGAGGGTTGCTGGCGCATGAGCCGCCAGATGAGTCCGGAGCGGAAGTTCTCCGTCATCAGGAGCGTCGGACCGACATCGATCCCGATGTAATCGCTATCGAACCATCCCACGCCATTGACGATGTGGCCGTGGTGCACCGGAGTCTCGAAGGTGAACGATTCATTGAATGCGTCGAGGAAACCGTAGCGCGAGAAGAGGTTGTCGCCCAGTCGGTCCCGCATGGCCATCAGCGTCGGCACCACCACTTCGGGAGCAAAGGCGATGGAGCCCGCCGCCGCATGGGGCGTGATGGTTCCATCATCGTGGATCTCGGTATGCGAGGCGCCCCGGGCCGAGTAGGTCTGGAAGCGGCGCGGCTCGCCATTGTAGTCCAGCGTGACGTCCGCCGGGCCATCGCAGGCACTCAACCCCCAGCTCAGACTATCGTAGCCCTTCCAACTCATCGGATTCGCGATCGCGTAGTCGCGCTGGCTGAGCGTGGCCCGGCGGGAGTTCTCGAAATAGTCCAGTCCGTGTGAGCGCATGAACGCATCCTGGATACCACGAAAATCGATCCACGCCTGGGAATACTGGTGTCCAAAGAGAGGCGCGAAGCCAACTTGTTCCCTGCCCTGGAACGTCCCCCACTGGTAAGTCGCCGTCCATGCCGGCCAGGCAGCCGGATCGATGGAATGAGTGGGTGAGCCCAGCGCCAGCACATACAACAGCATCGCCTCGTTATAGCCCCTCCAGTCCCAGGTATGGAACCCCGACTCTGGCGTCCAGCCCATGGCCACCAGGGGCGGCCGCGGCTGGGCCCAGGTCCAGTCCACGCGACGATAAAGGGAATCGGCGAGCGCCCGGATGGCGGTCTCGCTGCTGTCGGTGCCATCGAAATACTGGCTGCAGAGCAGCGCACCCATCAGCAGGATGGAGGTGTCGATAGTGGAGAGCTCTACCTGCTCGAAGCGGGTGCCCGAACCGGGATTCAGGAAGTGATAGAAGAAGCCATGAAAGCCGCCCATCCCGCTGGGCGCGTCCCCCTGCGGAAGGTTCCAGAGAAACTGCAGGGTGGTCAGTGCCCGATCGCGGGCCGCCGCCCGGCTGATCCAGCCACGCTCCACGCCAACGGGATAGGCGGTCAACGCAAAGCCGATGGCGGCCACGCTGGAGAACGACTTGGTGGGCGCGCGATCGGGCGTGAGGCCGGTGGCCGGGTCAGTCAGTTCCCAGAAGTAGTCGAAACTTCGTCGGGAAAGCGTGTCGAGAAAGGCGTCCTGCGCGGCAGGCAGCGAGCCGCCATCGGTATTTTCAGCCGATGGCGGCAGGCCGCAGCCGAGCGCCATGCCTGCAAGCAGTGGAAGGAGTGCCCGGGCAGGCCGCGCCATGGCAGGTCTCCTGGCGGTAGCCGCCGGCGGGACGGAGCGGAGCGCCGCGTGGTGCGGCGCCCGCCCGTCGGTGAAGGATCAGAAGTCCAGTTGCATGCCGAGCTGAAGCTTGCGCGGATCGCTCACGATGCAATTGGCCATGCCGAATCCTGCATCGATTTCATTCCCGCCAGTGATGATCTGCGTGTTGTAGCAACCGAGGTTCTGGAAATTGAACACGTTGAACACGTCTGCCGTTATCCCGAGCGTGGCACCGGCAAAGTTCGGGAAATCCTTCCGAAGGCGGAGGTCCACGCGTTTGTAGGTCCGGCCGCGCGACTGGCCCAGCACCACATGCTGCCCGTTCGCGTTCGACACGCTATCAAACACCTGCCCCGAGCCGAACGTCGCCAGCCCGCTGAACTGGATTCCGAACACATAGGGAATATCAAGAATCCAGTTGGCCACGACCCGGTGTGGCTGGTCGTTGGGTGCCGGGTGCCTGGGCTGCAGCGCCACCTGTGGGAACGAGAAGAGATCATTTCCCTCCCGCTCTGCCTTGGAAAGCGTGTAGTTGATGCCTGCGCCCCAGCCAAAATCGCCGATGCGCCGATAGGGCCGGTCGAGCTGCACCTGCAGCGCGTCATACCAGGTGCGCACACTGTTGTTGCCGACGAGCACGTTCCGGTACGGCAGCGCGTCGAACGTGGTGCAGCAATTGTTGGATGGGTTCAGGGTGAGGTTGGCCCACTCGAAGCTGAAACCGTTCTTGCTCCGGGCGCCGGTGTATGCGACCGATCCGGTCCAGCCGCCGAAGTTCTGGCGAACGCCCATGTTCCACTGATAGGTCTTGGGTGGCTTCATGTCGTTGGGAAGCAGGAACACTTCCTGAGGCGGGGCCTTACCGTCAGCGATGATGCCCTCCAGGCCCGCCCGGCTCAGGTAGGACGGATCCCAGGCGATGCTGTCGCCACTGGTCGGATCACCAAACAGGAAGGTGTATTGCGGATGCTGACGCCGGTAGGTCTCGTCGATGAAGTTGTTGAACGGGATGCGGTCGTAGAAGATCCCGACTCCACCGAAGACGACCGTATTTCCTGCCTCATCGACGGCATAGGAGGCGCCCAGCCGAGGCTGAATTGCGCCCATGAAGGCCTTACGGTCAGTGCCATCGGTGAAGTAGCGTGCCGGGTCAATGTCCACGAACAGCTGGCTCCGCACTGCAGCCAGCGAATCCACCACGGCTTGCGGGGTGACGTAGTCCTTGTTGTACCCACCGGATTCATAGTCCCAGCGAACGCCGACATTGAGCGTCAGGCGGCGCGTCGGTGACCAGTCATCCTGGGCGTAGAGGCCCAGTTCGCCATTGGTGCCCTTGATGTCGCCATCGCCAAACCCGAAGTTGGCCTGGAACGGGGTGGTGAAGTTGGTCCGGTCGTCAAAGAAGAAGAGCGGATTTTCGTTCAGCTGCTTGTTGAGGTCGTACTTCAGGTAGTCGAAGTTGGCCCCCAGCTTGATCACGTGCTGCCCATTCCAGTCAAAGCCCGTGAACGTGATATCGTCACGGAGCGAAAGGCGCCGCTGACTGATGTCCTGGCGCGTGTCCCGGCCGCCGATACGACCGATGCCATTGTACTGCCGGCCGACGACATCGAAATTGAACGGATTGGGGTTCCACTGGTACCACTGATAGTTGACGAATGCTTCGTTGACCCACTGGTTGCCGAAGTACGTGTGCTTGATCCCGCCGTTCACGATGTTGTTCCGGAAGTTCTCCCCGGCCTCGAACGCGACATCGGGACCGGCGAACTGATTGCCAAATCCCCGCTTGTCGGTCTCTTTGCGCCAATTCCCGTTGATTTCCAGCAGCTGGTTCTCGCTCATGTTATACGTCAGCTTGCCGAAGAACAGATGCGAGCGGAACGGCGAGGTGTGAATCTCCCCGTTCAGCGCCGCAACATCGGCGGGCCAGATCCCCGGGTCCCCGTTGAAGCGGGTCACGCCGTCGCGATTCTGATAATTGCCCTCGTAGGATCCAAAGAAGAACAGCTTGTCCCGAATCACGGGCCCGCCAATGCTGCCACCCGTCAGGTAGCGGCTGTAGTTGGGCTTCTTGAAGTCAGGATTGCTGGCATTGTTCCGCTTGGTAAAGGTGTCAACCGCGACGAAGTCTTCGCTCTGGAATTCGGTGAACACGCTGCCCTGCCACGTATTGGTTCCGGACTTGGTGGCGGCGGTGATCACTGCGCTCGACGCCTTCTGGTATTCCGCCTTGAAGTTGTTGGTCAGCACCCGGTATTCCTGCACCGCATTCCGGGGGAAGGGGTTGCCCCGGCTCGCGTCCTGCCCGGCGATACCGCCGTTGATCACGTCGTTCTTGTAGCTCGCGCCGTCCACGAAGACGTTGATGTTCTCGGCCGGGAGCGCGCCTGAGGTGAAGGTCTTGCCGGTACCGTCCACCCGATCCTCGGTGACCTGTACCCCCGGCGCCAGTGCCGCCAGGTCCAGAAAGTTCCGGCTGGGCGATGGCAGGGCTTCGATCTGCTGCGGCGTCACGTTGGTCGCAATTTCCGAAGTCTTCATTTCCGTCACGGGCGCGTTCAGGACCGTTATTTCCTCCAGCTCCACGGTCGTGGGGGCCAGCTGGAAGTTGAGACTCAGATTCTGCCCAATCTGGAGCCGAAGACGGCGGGCCTCCGGTGCAAAGCCAATCCCGCGAGCCTGCACTTCATACTCACCGGGTTGCAGGCTGGGCAGGACATAGGCCCCGCGGGCGTCGGCCGTCGCCGTCCGGCGGATGCCGGTCGACTGCTGGATGGCCACGACCTGTCCGTCGGCGATCGGCGTGCCAGAGGAATCCGTGACGGAGCCGGTGATCCGGCCGGTGGACGTCTGTGCGTGCAGGCGGCGCATCGGCAGCAGCACCGCCGCGGTGAGAAACAGGGCGATCAGCATTGTCAGGCGGACCAAGGGCGGGGATCTCATGACTGTGCCTCCGATGGACTGGGTACAGCGTCAGCCCGGCTGCCACAGGAGCGCCGGATGACCAGGGATGTGGGAACCACATGGCGAAAAGGTGTCAGTCGTGCAGGAGCGTGCAGGACAGCAAACAGCCGTTCGGCCGCGCGCGCACCCAGCGCGCTGATATCCACGCGAACCGTCGTGAGCGGCGGCTCCAGGTACTGGGCCGCCGGAATGTCGTCAAAACCGGCCACGGCCACGTCACCGGGTATGCGGAGCCCTTCGGCCCGGAGCGCACTCATGGCGCCGAGTGCCATCGAGTCGTTCAGGGCAAAGACGGCGGTGGGCCGAGGCGACATGGCGCCGATTCTCACCCCCGCGGCGTACCCGGCCTCCTGCGTGAAGTCGCCGGCGATCTCCAGTGCCGGGTCCGGAGCGAGCCCCGCCTCCAGCAGCGCCGCGCGAAACCCGTTCAGCCGCTCCCGAACGTCGAGATTGCCCTCGGCGCCGGTGATCACGGCAATGCGCCGGTGCCCCAGGGACAACAAGTGCCGGCCCATGGCCAGCGCCCCACCACGGTTATCCACCATGATGGCGTCATCGGCCGCCGCCTCCACCCCGGCGCCGATGCGCACCATCGGCAGCCGACCGGCCAGAAAGCGTTCGGCGTCCTGGTCGGTGGTCATGACCAGCAAGCCATCCACCCTGCCGCGCATCAGTGCCAGGGCCGCCTTGACTTCCGCTGCGCTGGAATGGGAACTCGAGACGAGGAGGTGGTACCCGCGGGCGCGAGCCGACATGTCCACACCGCGGATGATTTCCGAGAAGAATTCGCCGTGCAAGTCCGGCAGGATGACGCCGATGGTCGAGGTGCGGCGGGTGATCAAGCTGCGGGCGGTGGCGTGAGGTGTGTAGCCCAGCCGGGTCCCGACTACCTGAACACGGGTGCGTGTCTGGTCGGCAACCGAGAGAGCGTCGTTGTAGACGCGCGAGACCGTCGCAATGGAAACACCGGCCTCGCGGGCGACATCCTTGATGGTGACCAAGCCGGCACCGCCAGGAACGAGAAGAGCGAGCGACCGATGTAAACGTTTACATCGAGGGCCAGTCTGTCAAGATGGTCGCGGGTCGCGGGTTGAGGGTCGTGGGCCCCGAGTCGAGCGCTCGGCGCCCAGCGCCTCACGTGCCCAGACCACAATCTGCTCCACCTGCTGCTCGAAGCTGAGCGCCGACGTGTCCAGCAGCCGCGCGTCCGCCGCCTGCCGCAGCGGCGCCACCGCCCGAGCAGAATCGGCCTCGTCCCGGGCTGCGAGGCGGGCTGCCTCACGCCTGACTTCTGCCTCGGAATCACTCTCAGCACGTTGTCGAACTCTCCGGTGGGCACGCACTTCCGGGCTCGCGGTGAGAAACACCTTGAGGTCAGCGTCCGGGAAGACAATGGTGCCGATATCTCGACCGTCGACCACCACATCCCGGCCAGCGCGCACCAGGGCTCGCAGGTGGGCATTGACCCATTCACGGACCTGGGGATCCGCGCTGATGGCACTCACATGGCGGGTCACATCGGGTAGCCGGATGGCCGCGTCGATCGGTTCGCCCCCCAGATACGCGGCGAATCCCCTTCCGTCGGGATGCAGCACCAGCCCGCGATCTTCAGCCCTCCGCAGCAGCGCTTCAGCACCGCCGCCAGCCGCATCGCTTCCCTGCCCCATGCCTTCGCGCAAGGCAACCAGGGTCACGGCGCGGTAAAGTGCGCCGGAGTCGAGGTGGGCAAAGCCGAGCCGCTCGGCCACCGCGCGTGCGGTGCTGGACTTGCCCGAGGCAGATGGCCCGTCGATCGCGATGACCGCCCCGGCGCCGCTCACGTCTTCCTCCTCATGGACAGAAGCGCGCGCTCGAAGCCCGGGAAGCTGACGTCGGCGCAGGCCATGTCGTCCACTTTAACCCGCGCCCCGGGCACCGTGCCGAGCACCCGGAATGCCATGGCGATACGATGATCGCCGTCAGTCCGGACCCGGCCCCGCGGCGGCGCGGTCACCCCTTCAACAACCAGGTCTTCCCCATCCACGGACGCACGCTGGCCGAGGGCGCGCAGATTGGACGCGATGAGGCCAAGGCGGTCGCTCTCCTTGACCCGTAGCTCGCCAACCGAGCGGAACCGGGTTTCTCCGCTAGCCCGGGCCGCCAACACAGCCAGCATGGGGACTTCGTCCACCAGGCCTGGGATCTCATGCGCCTCCACCACGGTGCCAATGAGCTGGGCCGGGGTAACCACCATGGTGCCGACCGGCTCGCCCAGGTGTTCGACCACATGCTCCAGTGCCGGGCGAGCACCCATCCGCTGCAGCACGGCGAGGAACCCGGTGCGCGTCGGGTTCAGGCCCACCCCTGGCAAGTGTACCTCACCCGCTTCGGCCAGGATCGCGACGCCAACCAGGAACGCTGCCGATGAGGGGTCGGCCGGCACGGCGAAATCGAGCCGTTCAAACCGTCCTCCCCGGCCCAGCTCGATCCGCCCGTGTCGCTCCGCCACGTCAAAGCCGAGCGCAGACAGCATGCGCTCGGTATGGTCCCGCGAGCGGCCGGACGGTTCGCGCAACGACACCTCGACACCGGCGCACGCTCCAGCGAGCAACAGCGCGCTCTTGATCTGGGCACTGGAGACCGGAAGATCATGTCGCAAGGGCCGCAACTCGCCGCCAGTCATCGAAAACGGCAACCGATCGGCAGCCGGGGGCTCGAATTGTGCCCCCATCAGCCCGAGTGGGAGCGTCACCCGTCGCATCGGCCGCTTGCGGAGTGAAGCGTCGCCGGTGAGGCGGGCGGAAAGCGGCTGTGCCGCCAGAATGCCAGAAATCAGTCGAGCGGTGGTTCCGGCGTTGCCGCAGTGGAGCGTCGACCGCGGCGCGGCGAAGGTCCGCTGGCCATGCACCTGCACGGCTGCGCCTGGCCGAAGGGGAGAGACTGCCACGCCAAGCTGCCGCAGTACGCTGGCAGTGGAGCGCGCATCGAGCGACGTAAGGGCCCCGCGAATCACGCTGGTGCCCGGCGCCAGGGCGGCGAGCATGAGGGCTCGATGCGTGATGCTCTTGTCGCCGGGAACGCGGATACTGCCACCAACGTGCATGGGCCAGCCGGGAGAGGGGAAAGTTCGGCGTTGCCGAGACGCTGGCAGGATTGTAGTTATTGACTGCCGCCCGAACAACGGAGAGCGCATTGGCCACGATCCTGATCGTGGAAGACAGCCCTGACAACATGAAGCTGTTTTCCACGTTGCTGACGCTTCGGGGACACGTCGTCGTGTCCTTGCCGGGGGGTGAGGGCTTGCTGACTGAGCTGGACCGTACCACGCCCGACCTGATCCTGATGGATATCCAGCTGCCGGGCAAGGATGGCTTTGCGCTGCTGCGCGAGATCCGCCAATCGGTCCACCGCGACCTGCCGGTCGTGGCCCTCACGGCCCACGCCATGAGTGGCGATCGGGAGCGAGCGATTGGGGCTGGCTTCACCGGCTACATCACCAAGCCCATTGATATCCGGACCTTTCCCGCCGAAGTCGAAGCTGCGCTCCCTGCTGGAGGATCCGCCTGATGGCGCCGGACCCATCTCCCGAGAAACGTGCCCTGCTGGAGGCGTACGACGCCGCCATCCAGCGAAAGAATGACGAGCCCGCCTCCCCGCCACCGGCCCGCCGCCGGCTCATGCATCCGGTCACGGCGCTCTGTCTCCTGGTGCTGGTAGCGATTGGCGTCTGGATCGCTGCGGCACGGCCCGCGTGGCTGCTTGCCCGTGGATTCCCCACCGAGACGGGCCCCGTGAGGGAAGCGAGCCTCAGGCTCGCCATGGCACTCCAGTATCAACGTATCGAGCAGTTCCGCGACAGTGCCGGGCACCTGCCGGAACGCCTCGATCAGACCGGCCCTTCCCTCGGCGACCTGACCTACACCACCACGCAGTTCGGCGGATTCGTGCTCGAGGGCACCGATTCAACTGTGCGCCTCACCCTTCGCTCGGAAGACTCGCTGGCCACATTCGTGGGCGACAGCTACGAAATCGTCAGCCGGCGCGGTGCCCCATGAACCGCCGGGGATATACAATCATCGAATTGCTCATGGTGATGATCGTGATCGGCATCCTCGCAGGATTGGCGATCCTGCGCTACATCGACCTGCGCAATCACGCCATGGTGGCGAGCATTGTGAGCGATCTCGAAAATGTGCGGCTCGGCGCCTACAACTACTGGGCCGACAAGGATGCCTTCCCGCCGGACGCCCCGGCCGGGACGATGCCGCCTGGCATGGTTCCCTACATGAGCACCGGATTCGAGTTCGCCAGACCGCAGTACACACTGGACTGGGAGAACTTCCAGGGCCCGGGCGGTGCCGGCGGCGGTGGCGGCATGCAGGTCGGAGTTGTCGTGACGTCGGATAACTCGCATCTGATGGCCCTGCTGGCCCGGCGCACTGGAGGAGGACTGCCCTACTTCGTGGCAGGATCAACGGTAACATTCATACTGGTCGGTGCTGACGGCGCCATGTAGGCCGGTCACTACGCGTCACGATATTGGCCGCGGCTCGTGCCCTGGCTCCAGTGCGAGCAAGGCACAAGCGGGAAGGCGCACGGTCTTGTCCACCAGCTGGCCAACGCCTTCCGGCGCAG
>CAWCVB010000016.1:0-42114 GCA_963798915.1 uncultured Gemmatimonadales bacterium
GGGTGCTGGAGGCCGTAGTTCACTCGTATATCGAGACTGCCGAGCCGGCAGGCAGCCAGACGATCGCGCGCCAGTATGGTCTCGGTGTCTCGCCAGCTACGGTCCGCAGCATCATGAGCGAGCTGGAAGACCGGGGATTCCTGTATCACCCGCATACGTCAGCGGGGAGGATTCCGACCGACCGGGCCTACCGGGCCTATGTGGACGTAGTCATGCATCGTTCGCCTCCCACCAGCGCCGCGCGACGGACGCTCGCCACGGAGTTGACGGGCAAGGGGGGAGCGCTGGAGGAGCTGCTTCACCGGGCCGCCCAGGTGCTCGGGATCCTGACTCAGGAACTGGGCGTGGCGGTGGCCCCGGCCCTCGAGGAGGTGGTCCTCGAGCGCATCGAGCTGGTACCGGTCTCCTCAGAGCGGCTGCTGATGGTGTTCAACCTGCGAAGTGGCGTCGTACGAACCATCTTCGTCCGGGTGCCATCGAGTGTAGCAGCGCCCGCGATGCAGGCGGTGGCACAAGTGCTGAACGAGCGACTCGGTGGCCTCACCCTCCGGGAGCTGCGCCGAACACTGCATGAGCGACTTCGGGATGCGGAAGCGCCCGCGGGCGGGCGGGAGCTGCTCGATATCTTCATCGCCGAGGGCGACGAGCTCTTTTCTCTCGATCCAGCACCAGCCTTGCTGGGGAGTGCGCAGCCGCTGGCAGACCAGCCCGAATTTTCGTCCAACGAGCGGATGCGCGACCTGCTCGACTTGACCGAACGTCGCGACCTGCTGCGGCAGGCGCTGGACTTGCGCCGTCGCGAGGGATTGTCGATCACCATTGGGGGCGAAAATACCGACGCCCGTCTCGCGGGCTTCACGCTGGTAACCTCGGCCTATCGCGCGGGCGATCTCTCTGGTGTCATCGGGGTGATCGGACCCACGCGCATGCCTTACGACAAGATCATCGGCCTGGTGGAGCACACCGGCCGCCTGGTGGAAGGATTGCTGGAGTGAGTGACTTTTACCGCCTTCTTGGCGTCGAACGCGGCGCTGACGAAGACGAGATCAAGAAGGCCTATCGCCGCCTGGCCATGCAGTACCATCCGGACCGGAATCCCGAGCCGGATGCCGAAGCACGCTTCAAGCAGTTTACCGAAGCCTATGAAGTGCTGCGGGACCCGCAGAAGCGCGCCATGTACGACCGATACGGCAAGGCCGGACTCGGCGGGGCCGCGGCCGGCGCCCAGGGCTTCCACCACGTCAACCTCGCGGAAGCACTCGAAATCTTCATGCGAGACTTCGGCGGGTTCGAGTCGCTGTTTGGCGGCGGCTCGCGCTCTCAGCGTGAAACCCGGCGCGGACAGGACATCAAGGTGAGTGTCAGGCTCACCTTGGCCGAGGTGGCGCACGGTGCCAGCAAGAAGCTCAAGCTGAAGACAATGGACTCGTGCCATGCCTGCGACGGCAGTGGTGCGCAGAAGGGTACTCGTCCAGTCACCTGTGAGGCGTGCGGGGGTTCGGGCGAAGTGCAGCGCGCCACCCGCAGCGTCTTTGGCCAGTTCATCTCGGTGGCGCCCTGTCCGACCTGTTCCGGCGAGGGGACGATCATCAAGAGTCCCTGCGAGATCTGCCGGGGGGAGGGACGAGTCCGCGGTGAGCGCTCAGTCCACGTGGAAATTCCCGCCGGCGTAGCCGCCAACAATTACCTCACGCTGCGGGGCCAGGGTGCTGCGGGTCCCCGTGGCGGTCCCAACGGCGATCTGATCGTCATGCTGGACATTCCTGATGACGAACGATTCGAGCGCCAGGGCGAACATCTCATTCACGACCTGCCGCTGTCCTTTTCGCAGGCGGCCCTCGGCGGTGTCTTCAGTGTGCCGTCCCCGTGGGGCGAGGAAGACCTCGAGGTCCCCGGCCGGCACCCAGACCGGTTCGGTCTTCAAGTTGCGGGGCAAGGGCCTGCCACGGCTCGGCCAGGGCGGTAACGGCGACCTGCACGTGCGCGTCCACCTCTGGACCCCGGAGCGACTCAACCCTGAACAGGAAGCCGCATTCCGCCAGCTGGCAGCGGTCGAAGGGGAGCCACCGCGGAAGGATTCCGGTTTCTGGGCGAAAGTGAAGCAAGCGCTTGGCGCATGAGCTGGTGGGCGCTTCGTGTCGTGCCCGGTCCGACGCAGCGTGAAGCGTTGGCTCGTTGGCTGGTTGTCGCCAGCGGGCACGCGGTCGAGGAGCGAGCGGATGGGTCATTGGCGGCATGCTGCGCGTCGGCGGAGGAAACGTCGGCGCTCGTTCGGCAGGTTCAGCTGGAGTTCGGGGTGCCCGCTGAGCTGGACGAACTTCCCGAGACTGACTGGCGTACCCGCTGGCGCGATGGCATCGAGCCTCGTCGCATCGGTCGCCTGCTGCTGGTTCCCAGCTGGCGCAGCGAGAGTGAACCGCATCTGGGTGCCCGGATTATTCTTGATCCCGAAAATGCCTTCGGCAGTGGCGAGCATGGCTCCACGCGCGGGGCGCTTGCCTTGCTGGAGCGTCACTTGCGCCGCGGCATGACGGTCATTGATCTGGGCAGTGGCAGCGGGATTCTCTCGATCGCCGCCGTGGCGTTGGGCGCCGCCCGTGCTATCGGCATTGAGTGCGACGAAGAAGCCATCCCGGTCGCCGAGCGCAATGCCGAGCGCAATGGCGTGGCCGGGGCCACTCGCTTCCTGCATGGCGACGCTCAGATACTCGCACCCCTGGCTGGCCCCGCCGACCTGGCGCTCTCCAACATTCTCCGGACGGTTAACGTGACGCTGCTGCCAGCTATCCGGGAGGCACTCGTGCCAGCCGGCCTTGCGATCTTTGCCGGCATGGAACAGGCGGAAGCCACCGCCTTTGCTGGTCCGCTGGAGGCGGCTGGGTTCGAGCCGGTGGAGGAGTGGACCGACGCCGGCTGGTGGAGCGTCGCGGCCCGGCGTTCGTGAGCGCCGTCCTGGTTCCCCCCGGCTCGCTCTCGGTCGGGGCGACGGTGCGACTCTCCGCCGAGGAGGCGCACCATCTTCGGGTCCGGCGATTCTCAGCGTCCGAGCGGATTCGCCTTCTCGACGGCTCCGGCACCGTCGGCCTGGGCTCGGCACTGCCGGTCGACGACAGCTGGGACGTGACGGTCGAGAGCCTAGCCACGGTGCCACCGCCGGATGAACTGGTCATCGCCGCGGGCGCCGGCGACCGCGAGCGCTTCGCCTGGCTGGTCGAGAAGGCGACGGAACTGGGCGCGACCCGTATCATCCCCGTCGAGACGGACCGAAGCCGGAGCGTCGCTGGCAGGGTGCGCCCGGACCACATGGAGCGGCTGCAGCGCCGCTCGCTCGAGGCGCTCAAGCAGTCGGGCGGGGCGTGGGCCCCGCGACTCGACCAGCCGACGCAATTCAATGCGGTGCTGGATGCGGGACGGGACTGCACCCGCTGGCTGGCATCGGCCAGTGACGAGCACGTGCCCGAGCGCATTACCCGTGGTCCATTGGCGGTGCTGGTGGGCCCTGAAGGCGGGCTGTCTGCCAGCGAGCGCGACATGGCACTGAGGGCCGGCTGGCAGCCGGTACGCCTGGCGCCGGCGACGCTGCGCTTCGAGACCGCTGCGATTGCGGCGCTGGCCCACGCCGCGGCTGCCCGGGCACGCATCCTGAAACCGGAGGAAGCTTGACCGATTGCATCTTCTGCCGCATCGCCGCCGGCGACGTACCTGCGCGAGTTGTGGCCCGGAGCGAGGAGGCCTTGGCGTTCCATGATCTGGACCCAAAGGCGCCGGTGCACGTGCTGGTCATTCCCATCAGGCATCGGGAGGCTGTGCGCGACGCCGGCGGAGAGGAGGGGGCGCTGCTGCTGGGTCATCTGGTTCAGTTCGCCACTCGGGTCGCCACGGAATTGGGTCTTGATGTCGGCGGTTACCGGCTGGTGACGAATACAGGTCCCGATGCGGGGCAAAGCGTGGCGCACCTGCACCTGCATCTTCTGGGCGGGCGGGTCATGAAGTGGCCTCCTGGCTGAGGGCTTCCGTCCCGGGCGCCGGGACGCTAACTTTCCATGCTGTCGCATCTTATGCCCGTCGAGGGCCGGAAGGGGTGATTTACCAGCATGGCCGAAGTCGTCATTCACGATGATGAGAGCTTCGAGCGCGCGCTCAAGCGCTTCAAGAAGAAGTGCGAGAAGGCCGGCATCTTGTCGGACCTGCGCAAGCATCGGCACTACGAGAAGCCGAGCGAGAAGCGCAAGCGGAAGATGAACGCCGCCATTCGGAAGAACCGCCGGGGACCGCGCACGCGCGTGGTTCGCTGACCCTCCGACCGCGGCTCGTGCGCGAGGAGCGCGTGCAGGCATGACGGTACCGCAATCACCCACCGCCAACGGGGTGCTACGCCTGGAGCAACAGGCCGGCACCCCGTCGGCTTTGGGGCATCCCCTGACCATCGACGCCCTCGAAATCATCGAGTTCGGCGCGGTGCTCGAGCTGGTCGCGGCCCGTACCGCAGGCCCGCTGGGCGCGGAGCGCATCCGGCTGCGGCGTCCTGTGACCGACGAGGCCTGGATCAGGCAGGAGCTGTCATCGGTCGAACAGGTCGCCGCTCTCTTCCGCCGCCATGACGGCATTCAGGCCGAGCCGGTGGACGATGTCGGAACGGCGCTCCGCCGGCTGCGCGTGGAAGGGAGCATGCTGGACGGCGTCGAGCTCGCCGGAATCAAGCGCCTGGCGGAAGCGTCCCGCCGCGTCGCTGACGAGCTGGGCCGCGTGCGCGAACAGGCGCCGCTGGCGTTTGCGCGACGGGCGGAACCGCTCCCACGCGCCATCGCCCGCCGGCTCGAACTGTCGGTGGATGACGACGGCCAGGTCCTCGACACGGCCAGTCCTGCCCTCGCCGCCGCACGTCGCGAGGTGCAGGCCTCGCGCGCCCGCCTGGTCAAGAAGCTGGAGTCGGTACTCCGGGCCCTGGATCCGGCCGGTGCGACGGACGGCGCTGTGACCATCCGCCAGGGACGCTATGTCATTCCGGTCCGGCGGGACCTCCGCTCGCGGCCTGAGGGAATCGTGCACGACGAGTCGGCCAGCTCCGGGACGCTGTTCGTGGAACCCAGCGCCGCCATCGAGCTCGGCAATGCGTTCCGCGAATCACAGATTGCCGCCGAACGCGAGACTGTGGCGGTGCTGCGCGAGCTCACCGGCCTGCTGCGCCCGATGCAGTCGCTCTTGCTCGACGTTCTCGAAATGTGCGTTGGTGTGGACGACCTGGTGGCGCGAGCACGCTGGGCAGCGGAACTGGATGCCCACGCGCCACGGGTGGTGGCGGCCCCGGCGCTGCTGCGGGTGGTGCAGGGACGTCATCCTCTGCTCCTGGCTCGCGATGAGCCGGTCGTGCCCTTTGACTTGCAGATGGAGCCGGGAGAGCGCACGCTCCTGGTGACCGGTCCCAACACTGGCGGCAAGACCGTGCTGCTCAAGGCGGTTGCGCTGTTTGCGGCGCTGGCACAAAGCGGCATTGTGCCACCGGTGGCGGCGGAGTCGGCGCTGCCAATCTTCAGCCAGTTTGCCGCCGATATCGGTGACCGACAGAGTATCGCCGCCAGCCTCTCGACCTTCAGCGCCCACGTGCGGACCCTGGGCGCTATCCTGCATGAGGCAGACGCCGGCGCACTGGTGCTGCTGGATGAAATCGGAAGCGGTACAGATCCGGCCGAAGGCGCCGCCTTGGCGGCGGCCGCCATCGTCCAGCTCACCCGGCGCGGTGCGCTCTCGCTCGCGACCACCCATCTGGGACAGCTCAAGACGCTCGCTCAGGAGGAACCGGGCGTGGTCAACGCCTCACTGCAGTTCGATGCCGCGACGCTGACGCCGACGTACCGCTTCCAGAAGGGCATTCCAGGCCGAAGCTATGGACTGGCCATCGCCCGCCGGCTGGGCCTGCCGCCGGATGTGCTCGAGAGCGCCGAGGGGCGGGTGCCCGATGCTGAACGAAGCTTCGATGCCTTGTTGGCGTCAGTTGAGCAGCGACAGCGTAGCGTCGAGCGGAGAGAGATCGCGGTTGCGGCGGGGGAGGAGGCCGCGCGGGCGCTCGATGAGAGGCTGGCCGCGCGTGAAGCCTTGGCGGCCGACCGAGCAGCCGAGCTGGACCGACGCGAGCGCGAGGCCGATCGGCGGGCCCGCAGGGAGGCGCGAGACTACTTGCTGGCAGCACGCCAGACAGTGGAGGCAGCCCTCGCCGCCGCGCGTGAAGCAGTGGACGAGAACCGGGCGCGCGAGGCACGCCGCACGCTCGAGGACGTGATCCGACAAGAAGGCGCCGCTCTGGCGGAGCAGGCCGACGGGAATGCTGCCGCTGCGGGGGTGTCGTTCCCGGACGTCGTTGCAGGAGACCGGGCGCGGACGGCTTCGGGCATCCACGGGCAGGTGCTGGAGATCAGACCCGACGGGAAGGCAGTGCTGATGGCTGGAGCGGTCCGGCTGGTCGTGCCGGTCGCCGAACTTACCGGCACCTCGGAACGGCCGCCTACGGCCCGGCAGCCCAGCGAGCGACTGTTGGACGAATCGATGGCCGCCGCGCCAATGGAAATCGACCTCCGCGGCATGACCGGCGACGAGGCCGAGACCGCCACCCTGGCCGCCATCGACGCCGCAATTCTCGCGGAGCATCCGGTGCTGCGAATCATTCACGGAATGGGCTCGGGCGTCGTCCGGGAGCGAGTGCGTCGCACCGTCAAGCGCGATCGCCGGATTCGCAGCGCCGGGTTTGCGCCACGGCGCGAGGGCGGCACGGGAGTCACCATCGTGGAATTCGGGGACTGAGCCGGCATGATCCCGGACGAGATCATCGAGCAGGTGCGTGAGAGCGCCGATCTCATCGCCGTCATCGGCGAGTCGGTCCAGCTGAAGCGGACCGGGGCCGACTGGCGTGGGCCGTGTCCGTTCCACGGAGGCACCCACCGCAATTTTGCGGTGATCCCGCGGAAGGGAATGTTCTACTGTTATGTCTGCCATGAAGCGGGCGACGTATTCACGTGGTTGATGAAGCGATTCGGCATGGATTATCCCAGCGCAGTGAAGGACGTGGCCCGACGGGTCGGCATCACGGTGCCGGAGCGTGTCCGTGACGAAGGGCCAGATCCCAACGAACCACTCTACACTGCCGTGAGTGCTGCCCAGGACTGGTTTACCCGTCAGCTGCTCGAGGGTGACGCCGGCGCAGCGGCGCTGCGCTACCTGGAAGGCCGCGGATTCAATCGTGAGGCTGCCGGCGAACTGGGCCTGGGATTGTCGCCGCGAGGATCGGGCTTTCTCGACGCGATGCACACGCTGGGGATCGAGGACGCGACCCTGCTGGCGGCCGGACTCGCCGGCACTCGGGACAACGGCGTCGTGGCGCCCAAATTCTGGAACCGCCTCATGTTTCCGATTCATGACTTGCGCGGCAGGGTGGTGGCATTCGGCGGGCGCCTGCTCGGTGACGGGGAACCGAAGTACCTCAATTCGCCTGAGTCCGCGATCTTTCATAAGGGCCGCATGCTCTACCATCTGCACGCAGCCAAGCATGCCATCCGGAAGGAAGAGCGCGCGCTGGTGGTCGAGGGATACTTTGACGTGCTCCAGCTCGCTGCCGCCGGAATCGACAATGTCGTGGCGCCGCTTGGCACCGCACTGACGCCGGATCAGGCCAGCCTGCTGCGACGCTTCACCACGCAGGTCACGCTGCTCTACGACAGCGACGCCGCCGGGCT
Source organism: uncultured Gemmatimonadales bacterium (assembly GCA_963798915.1). Classification (GTDB taxonomy): domain Bacteria; phylum Gemmatimonadota; class Gemmatimonadetes; order Gemmatimonadales; family GWC2-71-9; genus CAMLHP01. The sequence continues at coordinate 7,725 of CAWCVB010000016.1, forward strand.
CCGGGCTACCTTCCGCGCCGGCGACGAGCTCTTGCGGCAGGGGGTCCGGGTTCGCGTTGCTACGATGCCACCAGATGAGGACCCGGATACTATGGTCCAGCGCGGCGGAGCGCCCGCGCTCGCGGCCGTGCTCGCTGATGCGGTTGATATCCTGGAGCGGAAGATCCAGATGCTCGCCGAGAAGGGATGGTTCGAGGACCTGGAGCGGCGGCGCTCAGCGCTCGATCGTCTGCTCCCGACCGTCCGTGCCGCATCCGATCCCATTACGCGGCAACTCTACCTCTCCCGGGTTGCCGAGCGGAGCGGGGTCTCGAAAGAGGTGCTCGAGCGGGAGCTGCGTTTTGCTCCGAACCGGATGGAGCCGACCGGTGCGCGTCCATCGGCGCCGCCGCCGACGGGCGGGCCCCCTGCGACACCGGTGCGGGGCGCGGAATGGGATCTGCTTCGCGTGTTGGTCGCGGCTCCGGAGTTCCGGAGCCGCGCCAGCGAACTGGTGCCGGCCGACGCTTTCGAGCTGCCCGAGCACCGCGAACTGTACCTGGCGATCATCGGTGACGCGTCGGTGGCCGACCAGCCGCCCGAACGCCTTTCGCATCAGGCACAGCTGCTCTGGTCTCGCCTCCGGGAATCGGCGGCCCAGCTGGATGGAGCGAATTTCGACGACATGTTCACCACCACCACTGAAATGATCGTTTCCGGGCCTGAATGGCGCACCATCCAGGCCATCACCGATCCGGTGGAGCGGCGTCGGCGGGTTGATGACTTCAAGGTGCGATATCCCGTGGCCGGCCCGGCCCGCGATTTCCAGCGAAGGGCGCGGCGGCACCCGTGACCACCACATTCCCATGTCCGCCCCTGCGCTGGCGGCTGAGCGCTCCTCCGGACGAGACCGCCGCCCGGTCGCTGGCGAACGAGCTGGGCATTCCTCCCGCGCTCGCACGGCTCCTCGTCGCGCGCGGCTTCGGTTTGGCCGAGGCGGCGCGTGCCTTTTTGCGGCCATCGCTCGACACCCTGCAGGATCCGCTGACGCTGCGGGACATGGATCGGGCCGTCGAGGCCGTCGCCGGAGCAGTGCGCGCGGGTCGCCGGATCATGGTGCACGGGGATTATGACGTCGATGGCCAATGCGCCACGGCCTTATTGACTCGGGCGCTGCAGGCAGCGGGCGCCGAGGTCCTGCCCTTCGTGCCGGACCGGATGCGGGACGGCTATGACTTCGGGCCTGCCGGCATCCGTGCGGCGCAAGCGGCGGGTGCGAGCCTGATCCTGACCTGCGACTGCGGCATCACGGCCGTGGATGCCGTCGCGCTGGCTCGTGCACAGGGCATTGACGTGGTGGTCACCGATCACCACCTGCCGGGTGCGCACCTGCCTCCGGCCGTGGCCGTGGTGGATCCGCAGCGCAGCGATGATACGTCAGGCCTCAGCCAGCTCTGCGGAACCGGCATCGCCTTCAAATTGGTCGAAGCCCTGATCCCCGTCCTCGGTCTCCCCGCCAGGCTCCACCTGCACCTGCTGGACCTGGTCGCGCTGGCCACCGTGGCCGACGTCGTGCCGCTCACCGGCGAGAATCGGACGCTGGTCAAGCATGGGCTACGGGTGCTGGCGCAGAGTCGCTGGCCAGGTCTTCGTGCGTTGATTCGCTCCAGCGGACTGGATCGGCGGGAGATTCGCGCCGGACATCTTGGCTATGTGCTGGGGCCGCGCCTCAATGCTGCGGGCCGGATCGGGGACGCGATGGACGGCGTTCGCCTGCTGCTGACCGACAGCGATGCTGAAGCGGACGCCCTTGCCGCTTCACTGTCCGCGCTCAACGATCGGCGTCAGGCGTTGGACCAGCGCATCCTCGACCAGGCCGTCGAGCAGGTTGAGCGTGACATGGATCCCGAGCGCGACTCGGCCTTTGTGCTGAGTGCCGACGACTGGCATGCCGGCGTGGTGGGCATCGTGGCGTCACGGATTGTGGAGCGGTACGGCCGGCCGACATTCCTGGTCGCCTTCGATGGTCAGATCGGCAAGGGCTCGGGCCGCAGCATTGCGGCCTTCGACCTGCACTCGGCGTTGGCGGAATGCGCCGGCCTTCTCGAGCGTTTTGGCGGTCACCGCATGGCCGCGGGACTCACTGTCCAGCGGGCCAACTTCGAGGCGTTCCGCGAGCGGTTCGCTGCCGTTGCCCGTGAGCGGCTCACCCCGGCAGACCTTGGTCCGGAACAACGGATCGACCTGGTGATCGGGCTGGACGAGGCAAATGACGAGCTGGAAAAACTGTGTCGCCACCTCGAGCCCTGCGGCATGGGCAATCCCGGACCAGTCTTTGGCGTGCGCGGCGCGCAGCTTTCCGCTGCACGGCGGGTCGGCAACGGACACCTGAAGGCGACGTTGCTGGCCGGGTCTACACGTCTGCCGGCGATCGGCTTCAACTGGGCTGACCGGATCACCTGGCTCCTCAGCGATCCGGTGGACGCCGCATTCCGCTTGGAAATGAATGAGTGGAACGGCCGCACGAGTCTCCAGGCGCGGTTGCTGGCCCTCGCGCCGGCCGGTGCGGGGTGAGGATTGTCGGCGGAGAGTTTGGCGGTCGGCATCTCGCGGTGCCGCGCGACGGACGAGTGCGGCCGACGGCGGACCGGGTGCGCGAGGCATGGATGAGCATCCTGGGGCCGGCGCTGCGGGCTGCCCGGGTTCTCGACCTTTTCGCCGGTAGCGGCGCCCTCGGCCTCGAGGCGCTCTCCCGCGGCGCCGCCTCGGCGGAGTTTGTCGAGCTGGCGCCCCGCTCGCTCGCTGCGCTGACGGAGAACATTGCCCGGCTCGGCGCTGAAGGACGCTCGCGAGTGCATCGCGCTGATGCCATGCGTTTCGTCGCTGGACTGCCGCTCGATGCGTTCGACGTAGTGTTCGCCGATCCACCGTATTCGACTGACCATGCGCAACGCCTCGCTGCCGGCTTCCATGTCAGCCCGTTTGCGCACATTCTTTCCATTGAACATCCGGCCGACCAGCAGCTGCCCGGTGGCGACTCGCGCCGCTATGGCGATACCGCTCTCACCTTCTTCAGGGCGCCATGACCCGGATCGCCATCTATCCCGGCTCCTTCGACCCGCCGACCCGGGGCCACGAAGACCTCATTCGTCGAAGCCTCGCCCTCTGCGATCGCCTGGTCGTGGCGGTCGCCAGGAACAGTGCCAAGGAGCCGTTGTTTTCGCTGGATGAGCGCTTGCGGCTGCTGCGCGAGTGCATCGGCGACGACAGCCGGATCCAGTTCGACAGCTTCGAGGGCTTGCTGGTTGACTACGCGCGGACCATCCGGGCCGGCATGGTGGTGCGGGGGCTGCGCGCGGTGAGCGACTTCGACTTCGAGTTTCAGATGGCATTGATGAACCGACAGCTTCATCATGAACTGGAAACGGTGTTTCTGGTCCCGGCCGTCGACCTCACCTTCCTGAGTTCCAGTCTGGTGCGGGAAGTTGCCCGTTATGGCGGTGACGTCTCGACGCTCGTTCATCCGGCGGTGGCGGATGCGCTGGCCCGGCGGTTCGGCGCGTGAGTTTCCGGGAACAACTGCTGGCACGCGCAGCCGGGCGCCGGGCCCGCATCGCCTTTGCGGAAGGCGGCGACGCTCGCATCATCCTCGCGGCCGAGCGGCTCGAGGCGCTCGACATCGCAATTCCGGTCATGATCGGTCCTGGCGGGCTCGATCCGGTGACTGATGCTCGCCGCGCAGCGGTGGCTGAGCACCTGCGCGGGCGCCGGCCGGAGCGCATCCGCGATGGGGTGGAGGCGCTCGACCTGGCCGCCGATCCGCTCAACTTTGCGGCGGGACTGCTGGCGCTCGGCGAGGTGGATGCCTGTGTGGCCGGGGCGGTCTACTCAAGCGGGGATGTCGTGCGCTCGGCGCTCTGGGCCATTGGTACAGCGCCCGGCATTTCGGTGGCGAGCTCGTCGTTCTACATGGCGCTCGGTGGCGACCGGGTGCTGACGTTCACCGACTGCGCTGTCATTCCAGAGCCCACCCCGGTGCAGCTGGCCCAGATTGCGCTGGCCGCCGCCCGCGATCGCAAGCGTCTGGTCGGGGACGAACCGCGGGTCGCATTTCTCTCGTACAGCACGGCGGGCAGCGCTCAGGGCCCCCGGGTGAACCGGGTGCGCGAGGCCCTGGCGCGGTTCCGCGAGCTGGCGCCCGGCATCCTCGCCGACGGGGAACTGCAGGCCGATGCTGCACTGGCACAGGACGTAGCAGCGAGGAAGGCGCCCGAGTCGCCGCTCCATGGCCAGGCCAATATCCTGGTCTTTCCTGACCTCGACGCGGGCAACATCGCCTACAAGCTGGTGCAGCGGCTCGCCGGTGCTGCCGCGATCGGCCCGTTGCTGCAGGGGCTGGCCCGTCCGGTCTCGGACCTTTCCCGTGGCGCCAGCGTGGAGGATATTGTGGATGTAACGGCACTGCTGGCCTTACAGGCCGACCGCACCGAAGGAGATTCGGCATGAGCTTTACGGCATCGCAGCAGGACGAGATCACGGTGATTCGTTCCGAGGGACAGCTCACCGTCAACAACCGCCAGGAGCTCAAGACCCTCGTCGGGGAGCGACTGGAGCAGGGCGACCGGCGTTTTGTGCTTGACTTCGGCGAGACTGGCTACATCGACTCGTCGGGACTCGGCGCGCTGGTGACCATTGCCAAGCAGGTGCGCGAGCGCGGTGGCGACCTGCGCCTAGGCGGGCTGAATGAGGACCTGCGTGCCCTCTTCGAGCTGACCAAGCTGGATACGCTCTTCAGCATTTCGCCCTCGGCGAGCGAGGCACTCGCCGGATTCTGACGAGCCGTGACGACGCTTCGCCTCTGCGTTCGCCGGAGTACGGTTCCGGATCCTGCCGGTCCGGCGGCCCGAGTCGATCTGCGCCTCCCAAGCGACGTGGATTGCATCGAAGAAGCGGTCGCGCTGGTCACCCATCATTGCCTGGCCGGCAACCGGGCGGCGCAGCGCATGCGGTTTCGCCTCGAGGTGGTGCTGGCTGAGGCAATCGCCAACGCCATCTTGAGGGGCAACCGCGAGGACCCTCAGAAATCGGTCCAGGTTGCAGTGCTGGTTCGGGTGCCCGACATCCGAATCGTGGTGACCGATGAAGGGGGCGGCTTTGATCCGGCCTTGCTGCCCGAACCCGTGGCGCCGCAGCGTCTCGGCGAAGAGCGCGGCCGGGGCATCTTTCTGATCCGCCATCTCGCCGACGAAGTCTCCTTCAATGAGCGGGGAAATTCCATCTGCGCCATCCTGCTCCGCCGCTGACGCCTCTGCGCGCCGCGTTGGACGCGCTGGGGGTCGTTTCTGGCACCCGGCTTCGCGTCTGGAAAGAAGAGGGGGACCGGACTGTTCCGCTCGGTGGAGCGGTGGACGACTGGGTCCCGGCCGCTCCATTGATGGCGGGGCCCCTCCAGACACCGGATGGCCGAGCCTGGCTCGAGCCCCTGCCGGGCGAGCCGGGCGCCTGGCTGCAGCTCACCGATGTTGACGCCGTTCGTGCGCCGGCGCTGGCACCGGCCCTCGCTGCGATTGTGAGTCCCCTGCTCGCCAATACCCGTGAAGAAGTCGAACTGCTCTACGGCATCAGCGAGATCCTCGGTCGGACGGTGAGTCTCACCGAGGCGGCCGAGACCATCATACGCCAGGCGGCAGCGGTGGTGGGCGCCCAGCGGGCGTCGATCATGGTGCACGACGAGCGGAGCCACGCGCTGCTCACCGTCGCCACCATCGGCTTCGATGCCAGCGAGGTCGAGCCCGTTTCAGTGGATGACCAGGCCAGCATTGCCGCCCGGGTGTTCCGCAACCAGGCGGCTGAGGCACGAGCGGCGCGGGATACCCGGCAGGCGCGCCGCTATCGCGGCGCGTCCTACCTGAGCGTACCAATTCGCTATGCCGCGCCCGGCATTCCGTTGCGGTGTGTCGGGGTGCTCAACTTCACTGATCGCAGCGGCGGTGATCGATTCACCCAGGCTGAGCGGCAGCTGGTGACGACCGTCGCCAATTTCGTGGCCGTGGCCGTGGAGAATGCCCGGCTGGTTGCCCGGGAGCGGACCCAGCAGCGGCTGCGCCGGGAACTGGAACTGGCCTCCGACCTGCAGCGCCGAATCCTGCCTTCGCCAGCGGCGCTGCACGGCGATGCGACCGTGGCGGCCCGATGTGTGCCGGCCGAGTGGGTTGGAGGAGATTTTTACACCTTTTCCCGCTTGGGGAACGGGCGCGTCGGGGTCATGATCGGCGACGTGTCGTCGCACGGATTCTCAGCCGCGCTGGTCATGGCGCTTGTGCTCAGCGCCGCTGGTATTCATGCTGCGGCGCCGAGCACACCTGACGAGACGCTGGCCGCGATGTTTGAAGGGCTGCATGGCGAGCTGACTCGAACGGAGATGTACCTCACCGTCTTCTATGGCGTTCTGGACCGGGCGCGCGCGCAGTTGACCTATGCCAACGCGGGCCACCCCCATGCTTTTCGTGTCGGCCCCGGCGGCTGTGAACGGCTGGGTGCAACCGCACCACCGATGGGTCTGGATGGCGCGGGAGGGATCGATCGGTGCATGCTGGAGTGGGACGTGGCCGACGACCTGCTCTGCCTCTGGACCGACGGGCTGGAGGACGCGCGTAATGCTGCGGGCGAGAAATTCGGTGAGGCACGGGTGCTGGACATCGTCCAGCAGCGAAGGAGCGAGTCACCCGAGGCCATTGTCGAGGCGGTGCTCGCCGAGGCAGGGTCCTTCGCCGCCGGGCTCGAGGACGACCGCACGATGTTGATTCTCCGGCTGTGACCCGTCCGAGAGCGAAGCGACGGCTGGGGCAGCATTTTCTGGATGATCCATCCATCCTGCGGCGGATCGCCGACGCGACCGGCGCCAGTGAAGGCGATACCGTGCTCGAAATCGGCCCGGGCCCCGGAGGCCTGACCGCCGAACTGGTCGGACGCGGGAGCCGGGTGATTGCCATCGAGCGCGACACTGACCTGCTGGCAGAGCTGGCGGTGCGAGCGCCGGCGGCAACGGTGGTTCAGGGCGATGCACTCGAGCTGGACTGGCATGACGTCGCCGGACGCCCCGACCCGGCCCGCTGGATCATCGCGGGCAACATACCCTACAACATCACCTCGCCGCTGATCGATCGTGCCCTGGCCGGCCCGATGCCGGCGCGGATTGTGTTCCTGATGCAGCGCGAGGTGGCGGATCGGCTTGCGGCTGCACCGGGCAGCCGGACCTACGGCGCCCTGTCAGTCGGCGTTCAGGCCGTGGCGCGGGTCGAGCGACTCTTTGCGGTCGCGCGCGGGGCCTTCCGCCCCGCGCCCAAGGTTGACTCGGCGGTTGTCCGAATGACGCCTCGTCCGGATCCGATTGTCCCGATGGATCAGCTACCGGATTTCCGGCGATTCGTGGTGCAGCTTTTCGGGCTGCGGCGGAAGCAGCTTTCGGGCGCGCTGCGCCAGGTGACGAAGTGCTCTCCCCAAGCGGTGCGTGGGCTGCTCGAGCAGCAGGGAATTGCGCCTGAGCGTCGAGCCGAAACGCTGTCGCCGCAAGCATTTTGGCAGCTGGCCCAAGGACTCGTTGACGCGGCCCGAGAGGGGTGCTAGCTTTGTGAAACATTTCACAATAGGCTATGCCCAGAGTCGCCGAATCCACCATCCGCCGTCTGTCGCTCTACCTTCGGCTGCTCGAGGAGTTCGAGGCCCAGGGGATCGAGACGGTCAGCTCCGAGGCATTGGCCGGACGGGGTGGGACCACGTCTGCGCAGGTCCGGAAGGACCTGTCGTTCTTTGGCTCGTTCGGCAAGCGGGGATTGGGCTATGCCGTTCCCGAGCTGATGGAACGGCTGCGGGCCATCCTGGGACTGAAGCGCCGGTACCGGGTTGCCATGGTGGGCGCTGGGAAGATCGGCAGCGCGCTGCTTCAGTATCACGGGTTCCGTCAGCGCGGCTTCGACATTGTCGCGATCTTCGATGTCGACCCGGCCAAGATCGGCACTCGCTGGAACGGCCTCACGATTCAGGATGTGGCCCAGATGGAGTCGGTCCTTGGCGCCGAGCCAGTCGACATGGCCGTTCTGGTGACGCCGGCCGGCCCGGCCCAGCCCCTGGCTGACCGACTGGTCGCATTGGGGGTCACAGCCATTCTCAACTTTGCGCCGGTGCAGATCGTGGTCCCCGAGCAGGTGGTGGTCAAGAACGTGAATCTCGCCCTTGAACTCGAGACACTGAGCTACGCGCTGAACAATCGCCCAGTGCGCTGACACGATTACCTTTCCGGCATGGCTGCCGTCCACGTCACATCAGAAATTACCTCCCTTGAATCTGTCCTGGTGCACACGCCAGGTCTGGAGCTCGAAGCCGTCACGCCCGAGAATCGCGAGGACTACCTCTACGATGACATCATCGAAGTGGAGTCGGCGCAACGGGAACACCGGCAGTTCGTGGCGGTCCTGGAACGCTTTGCGCGCGTGCTGCAGGTGCGCGACCTGCTGAGCGAAGTGCTGGAAGGGCAGGAGGCACGCGAATTCCTGGTCAGCCGCACCATGGACGTGGTGCCCTCGGAGCCCCTCGCGCAGCGGCTGGCGGCGCTGCCACCGGCGGAGCTCGTCTCCATGCTGATCGAAGGGACCGAAGAGGAGCCAGGTGCCATCTCGCGGGCGCTCAATGAAGCGCGTTATGCCCTGCCGGCGCTGCCGAACCTGTTCTTCCCCCGCGACATTGGCGTGGTGATCGGCGATCATGCGATCGTCGGGTCAATGCGCTACGGCATCCGCTGGACCGAAGAGCTCCTGGCCAAGACGCTGTTCCGTTTTCACCCTGAACTCGCGAACGAGGGCATCCTGTACGACGGCTCGGAAGAGCGGCGCAGCAACTACACGCTGGAAGGTGGTGATGTCCACGTCCTGCGGGAGGACGTCGTGCTGCTGGGCTTCAGCGAACGCAGCTCGACCGCGGCGCTGGATCGGCTCTCGGAGGTGCTCTTCGCGTCCGGCACCGTGCAGGCGGTGATCGTAGTGGTCATGCCGAAGACGCCCACCGCCATTCATCTCGACATGATCTTCTCACAGCTGGATCACCAGCTTGGCATCGTGTATCCCCCATTCTTCGTCGGCGCCGAGCGGGTACCGATCCTGCTCCGCAGGCGTGGTGACGCCGGCGTGCGCGAAATGCCCAACCTGTTCGCCGCGCTTCGCGAGGTGAACATCCTGCTCGAGCCGGTCTTCGCCGGTGGCACGCACCGGCTGACCCAGGATCGCGAGCAGTGGAGCTCTGCCTGCAACTTTCTCGCGGTGCGGCCGGGGCAGGTCATCTCCTATGCGCGGAACGTGGCGACCATCGAGGAATTGCGGCAGGCGGGTTTCCGGGTGGTGGACGGCAACGAGTTCCTGCAAGGGCACGCCCCGGTGCGCGACGGCGAACGGGCGGTGATTACCGTCGAGGGTGCCGAGATCGTGCGGGGCGGCGGCGGGCCGCGCTGCATGACCATGCCCCTTCGGCGAGCCGACGCATGATGGGCGTGGCGGCGCACCAGTCAGGGACGTTGCTGGAGAGCGTGCTCCTCGAGCTGCAGGGCGGGCCGGCCAGCGCGACCGCCTTATGCCAGCGCGTGCTGGGCCTTCCCCGGGTCCCAAAGGCCGTCGCTGAACGGGTGGCACTGGCCCTGCTCGGTGCCGATCCACGGGTGCGCCAGCTCGCGGATGGACGCTGGGGCCTTGTGGCTGCGGTGCAGGACTCGCCCACGCTGGACGCCTGCACTTTCGCTGTCGTCGACGTCGAGACCACCGGCATGCGCGCGTGGGGATCGGACCGGATCACCGAGATCGCGGTGGTGGTAGTGCAGGGGCAACGCCGGGACCTGGTGTACCAGTCGCTGGTGAATCCGGGCCGGGCGATCCCGCCCTTCATTGCCTCGATGACCGGCATCAGCGACGCGAATGTGCGCCGTGCCCCCAGCTTCGCGGAAATCGCGGACGACGTCCTGTCGGCACTGGGCGGTCGCGTCTTCGTGGCGCACAATGCCCGCTTTGACTGGGGCTTTGTGAGCGCCGAACTGCGGCGCTCGCGCGACGTGGTCCTGGACGGGCCCATGCTCTGCACGGTGCGGCTGGCGCGCCGGCTGGTGCGCGAGGTCCGCTCCTGCTCGCTCGACAACCTCTCGCAGCACTTTGGCCTGAACAATGACGCGCGACACCGGGCGGCCGGCGATGCCGTGGCCACAGGTCATTTGCTGCACCGACTCATCGAGCGGGCGCTTGGCGAGGGTGCCCGGACACTGCAGGACCTGGAGGCGATTGCCTCCCGGCGCGCCCCGCGCCAGGCGCGCAAGCGCACGGCCTCGCCGTCGGCACCCCTGGCCGATTCGGTGCCCGAAGGACCGGCGTGATGCTGGCACGGAGCTTCATGGTGGGCCAACTCCGGTGCCACACACTTGAGGGCGGCCTGCAGCGGCTCGACGGCGGCGCCATGTTCGGCGTGGTTCCCAAGCCACTCTGGGAGCGCGCCATCGCGCCGGACGAGCGTAACCGCATTCCCCTCGGCATGCGATGCCTCCTGGTGGAGCACCCAGACGGATTGGTGCTGATTGACACTGCCGTCGGCACCAAGGATGACGCCAAGTTCCGCGGCATCTACGGCATCGAGAATCCGGGCCGGGTCGGCGGGAGCCAACTCGAGGATGCCATTCTGGAGACCGGGCATCGTCCCGAAGACGTCCGCTTCGTCATCAACACGCACCTGCATTTTGATCATGCCGGCGGCAACACCACGGCGCTCCCGCCTGCTGCGGGCGAACCGCACGGTGCGGTGCGGCCGGCCTTTCCCAAGGCCACCTATGTCATGCAGCGCGGGGAACTGGAATTTGCCCGCAAGACCAACGAGCGCACCCGGGCCAGTTACCTGGCCGATAACTTCGAGCCGGTGGCGACCTCGGGACGGCTGCGGCTGCTCAACGGGGATCAGGAGATTCTTCCCGGCATTCAGGCCCGCCTGACACCGGGGCACGTGCCATGGCATCAGGCGGTACTGGTCACCAGTGGCGGTGAGACGGCCGCGTTCGTGGCCGACCTCGTGCCCACCTCGGCTCACCTTCGGCTCCCCTGGATCATGAGCTACGACCTGGAGCCGCTGCGCTCGCTGGAGACCAAGCGCGCCATCCTGCGAGAGGCGGCCCAGGAGGGCTGGCGGCTGGTCTTCGAGCACGATCCCGCAATCGCCTGGGGTCGGCTGGTCCGCCGGGGTGCATCCGCCGAGCTGGAGGAGACCGAGGTGGTGGCGGGACAACAGGTTGACACTGATCCTGAGCGTCCGCTAGGTTTGCCTCGAATCAAGCGGGCCAGGATTGGCCCCACCCTCGAGCCTGCGCGCAGCGCGGAGCGACCGGGTCCCAGGCGAAACTTCCGCGGAGAGCCCGCGGCGCTACGGACATCCGGATTTCATGCGGATGTCCGTTTTCTGTTCCTGACCCGCATCACTGAGGAGGTTGCCACTGTCCACGAATGACCGCGAACGCCGCACCAGGGTGAACCGGCAAATCCGGATCAGCCCGGTCCGAGTCATCGGACCCGGCGGCGAGCAGTTGGGAGTGCTACCAGTAGACGAAGCGTTATCTGCGGCCCAGGAGCGGGGCCTCGATCTGGTCGAGGTGGCTCCGATGGCCCGTCCTCCTGTGGTCAAGATCATGGACTACGGGAAATACAAGTTCGAGGAAGCCAAGGCGGCCCGCGCGGCCAAGAAGAAGCAGCATGTGATCCAGCTCAAGGAAGTGAAGCTGCGGCCCAACATCGAGGACCATGACTTCGACTTCAAGACGCGGCATGCGCGCGAGTTCCTGGGTGAGGGCAACAAGGTGAAGGTGACGATGATGTTCCGCGGCCGCCAGCTGGCGCACGTGGAGATCGGCAAGGCGGTCCTGGACCGGGTCGCCGCCATGCTGGGAGACGTAGGCAAGGTTGAGGCGGAAGCACGGCTGGAAGGCCGCAACATGACGATGGTACTCGCGCCCCGCTAGGGCGCATGGAGAGAGTGGAAACAATGCCCAAGATGAAGACCAAGCGTGCCGCGGCCAAGCGCTTCACGCGAACCGCGTCCGGAAAGCTCAAGCGCTTCCACGCGAATCACAGCCATATCCTGACCAAGAAGTCGCGCAAGCGGAAGAACCAGCTCAAGAAGGGTGATCTGGTGAGTTCGGCTGATTACCCGCGCATCAACCGCCTGCTCAAGGCCTAAGGAACTGCCATGCCGAGAGTCAAGAACGGTGTCGCCCACCACGCCCGCAAGAAGAAGGTCATGGAAGCCGCCAAGGGCGCGCGCGGTGGCCGCAGCAAGCTCTACAAGTCGGCCAAGGAGACGGTTGAGCGCGGGATGCGCTACGCCTATCGGGACCGACGCAAGAAGAAGAGTGAATTCCGTGCGCTCTGGATCACCCGCATCAATGCCGCGGCCCGGCTGCATGGCCTGAGCTACAGCCGTCTCATGGCCGGCCTCAAGAAGGCGGGCGTGGAGGTGAACCGGAAGGTCCTGGCGGACCTGGCTGTTCATGACGCCGATGCGTTCGGGAAGATCGCGGAGATGGCGCGAAGCGCCGAAGGCTGAACGCTGAAGGCCTGGCATCACCCTGCCTTCAGCGTTCAGCTTTCACGCGCTCCAGCCCTGCATCCCATCACACTCATGCACCCAACCGGCATCCCCGAACTCGACGCGCTGCTCGCGAGACTCCCGGGAATCGCCGCTCTCGGCGCCGCCGAACTTGACGCCGAGCATACGGCCGTTCTTGGGCGAAAGGCAGGAGCCCTCACCGCCCTGTCACGCGCCATTCCGTCGCTCCCGCCGGCGCAGCGCCGACCATTCGGCGCGGCCCTCAATCAGGTCAAGGCCGCATTCGAGACGGCCTTCGACAGTCGTCGCGCCGCCCTCGCCGAGATCGCCGCCCAGGCGGAGGCGGCCCGGGTCGACCTCACCATGCCGGCCCGGCATCGCTGGACTGGCAGTGAGCACCCGGTGACGCGAACCATCACCGAGATCTGCGACATTTTCCGCCAGCTCGGATTTGTCGTTGCGGTCGGCCCGGAGGTCGAGAGCGAGTGGTACAATTTCTTCTCGCTCAACTTTCCGGCTGACCATCCGGCGCTCGACCTGCACGACACGCTGTACCTGGACGCGCCGGCCGAACCCGGAGAACGGGGCGGGCGGCTGCTGCTGCGTACCCACACGTCACCGGTGCAGATCCGGACCCTGCTCGAACAGCCGCTGCCCGTTCGCGCGCTCATGCCGGGCATGGTCTATCGCAAGGATCCCTTCGATCCGTCACACGCGCCGGCCTTCCAGCAAATCGAGGGGCTGGCCGTTGACGAGGGCATCTCCTTTGTGGACCTCAAGGCCACGCTGGTGCATTTCGCGCGGCGCTTCTTCGCGGCCGATACCCGGACGCGCTTTCGGCCGTCCTTCTTTCCGTTCACCGAGCCATCGGCGGAGATGGACGTCGAATGCCAGCTCTGCCACGGCAGCGGCTGCGGCGCCTGCAAGGGCACCGGCTGGATGGAGATCCTGGGGTGCGGCATGGTGCACCCACGGGTCCTGCTCAACTGCGGCGTGGATCCCGAGCGCTACAGCGGCTGGGCCTTCGGCATGGGTCCGGGCCGCATCACCATGAATCGCTACGGCATCACCGACATTCGTCATCTCTACGACGGCGACATGCGCCTCCTGCGGCAGCTGGCGGGGGCCTCGTGAACATTTCCCGACGCTGGCTTGAGGATTTTCTGCGTCGCCCGCTCGACCCGAAGGATGTCGCGGATCGCCTCGCCATGCTCGGTGCCCCGGTCGATGCCGTGGAGCCAGTTCACCATGACCTTGCACCCATCGTCGTCGCGCTGGTCGAGCGCGTCGGGCCGCATCCCGACGCCGACCGCCTCCGCCTGTGCCTGGTCAACGACGGCAGCGACGCGCTCAGGCACGTCGTCTGTGGGGCGCCCAATGTCAGCGCCGGCCGGCGCTACCCGTTCATCCGGGTCGGAAGCCAGCTGCCCGGCGGCCTCACGATCGAGAAGCGGAAGATTCGCGGCCAGCCAAGCGAGGGCATGCTCTGCTCCGAGCGCGAACTCGGTCTGGGCCAGGAGCACGACGGCATCTGGGAGCTGCCCGTGGAGGCGGCGCCCGGCACACCGTTGCTGGACGTGCTGCCGCTTGCCGACGAGCGGTTCGTGCTCGACATCACCCCCAATCGCCCCGATCTCCTCGGCCACAAGGGCGTGGCCCGCGAGCTGGCCGCCTCCCTGGGCGTGCCCTTTCGGCTGCCGGCGTTTCCCGGTTCCCCGCCGGACGTGCCGGCAGCAGCGCGGGCCGGGCGGGATGGCGCCACGGCCGGCATCCGCGTGGCCATCGAAGACGCGGGGGGCTGCCGCCGGTTTCATGGAGCGGTGATTCGCGGCGTCACCGTGGGCCCGTCGCCGGAGTGGCTGCGGCGGCGACTCGAGGCGGTGGGCGCCCGAAGCATCAACAACGTGGTCGACGCGACCAATTACGTCATGCTGGAGCATGCCCAGCCCACCCACGCCTACGACCTGGCGAAGTTGCGCGGGCCTGCGGTGGTGGCCCGGCGCGCTCGCGCGGGAGAGACACTGGTCACGCTCGATGGCGTCGATCGGACCCTGGACGAATCCATGACGGTGATCGCCGATGCGGAAGGTCCGATCGGTATTGCCGGCGTGATGGGCGGTGCCGCCAGCGAAGTGGATGCGCGCACCACCGACCTCTTTCTGGAATGTGCCTGGTTCGATCCGCCACAGGTCCGCCGCGCGCGCCGTGCGCTCGGGCTGAGCACCGACGCCAGCTATCGGTTTGAGCGTGGCGTGGACCTTTGGGCGGCGCCGGAAGCGTTTCGTCGCCTGCTCGAGCTGGTGCTGCTTGTCGCGGGGGGCTCCCTCGACGGGGAGCCGATCGACCTCTGGCCCGACGTCTCCCACCCGCCGCGACTGTTTCTGCGCCTCGATCGCGTCAGTCAGGTGCTTGGCGTCCCGATGGACCTCCATGCGGTCGAGCGTTATCTCGTCTCCATCGGCGCCATCTGTGTCGCCAAGCCGGAGGAGCGTCGCATCGCGGTTGACGTGCCGGGGTGGCGGCCTGACCTGGTGGATGAGATCGATTTGATCGAGGAGGTGGCGCGCCAGCACGGTTACGACGCTTTCCCGTCCGAGCTGGCCAGCTTTCGCGCGAGCAGCCAGCCGGAGGCGCCGATCGTGGCGGTGCTGGCCCAGGTCCGGCGTGCCATGTCCGGACAGGGGCTCCACGAGGTCGTCACGTTGCCGCTGGTGAGGCCCGGCTCGGACCGGGGCGTCTCGCTGCTGAATCCGCTCTCGGCAGAGGAAGGCGAGATTCGCCGCAGCATACTTCCGTCGCTTGTGCGGCAGGTGGAGCGAAACTGGGCCGCCTTGACCCGGGATGTCCGGCTCTTTGAAGCGGGCACCGTGTTCGAGCCCGCGCACGATGCCGGCCGGCCGGTGGAGCGAACTCACTTGGCGGCGATACTGTCGGGTGGCCGGGAGCCGGCCCACTGGACGGGAGAGTCCCCCGACGTCGACCTCTGGGACATCAAGGGTGTACTTGAAGTCGCCCTGCAGGCCGCCAACCCGGGCGCGGTGGTCGAGCCAGCGGACGGCGGCTGGGCCGTCTACGATGGCAAGAGGCGTCGCTGCGGGTGGGCTGGCCGTCTGGTGGCTGACGCGCCGCCCTGGGCGAGTCCTGTCTTTGGCCTGGAGGTCGAGGTGGCGATTGGTCCGCGGATCCGTCCCGCCTTCACGCCGCAGCCCGTCACGCCGCCATCGGATCGTGACGTCACCCTGCTGGTGCCCGATGGCATCTCGAGCGCTGCTCTCACGGGCGCGTTCGCGCAATCCGGCCTGCCGGTGCTAGAATCAGTCAAGATCGTCAACGAATATCGAGGTCCGCGCGTGGCGGAAAGGACGAGGAGCGTGACCGTCCGATTCCGGTTCCGGGCTGCGGATCGCACACTGGAATCGACCGAAATTGATCGGGCCGAGACTCGGCTTCTCGCCACGTTGGAGCGGGAGACCGGCGTTCGGCGTCGGGAACAGCAGGGCGCGGAGGGTTGAGCGTGGCATACGCGTATGAGCGGCCGGACCTGCAGGCGGTTGAGGAAGTCGAGACGCTGGTGCGCCACCTGCTCGACGAGCTCGGGGGCTGGCGCCGGCGCTGCCTCAAGGCGGAAGCGGAACTGCAACAGGCGCGGGAATCGGGCCCCAATGCCGGATCCAGCCCGCGCGCGGTGCGTGACCGGGTGGTGCAGCTCGAGACCGAAAATCAGCTGTTGCGCCGCCGGGTGGACGCCGCCCGTGAGCGGGTGCAGGCGCTCGTCGGCCGCCTGTCGTTTCTCGAGGAGCAGGCAGGGGGCGTGGCGTGACGGCTCCCCGCAGCGCGGTCCGGGTGGTCATCGGTGGGGAAGAACTTTCCGTCCGATCGGACCTTCCGCCGGAATACACGCGTGAAGTTGCCGCCTACCTCGATGCTGCCTTCAAGCGGGTGAAGGACTCAATGCCGGCCGTGGAAACGCATAAGGCCGCTATCCTCGCTGCACTGGCGATCACCGATGAACTCTTCCAGGCCCGCCGTGGTGACCGCGAGATCGCCGGGCGCTTGACCACCCTCGCTGAAGACGTCGCGCGGCTGCTGCCGCCGGGCAAGCGTGGGAAGCGCTCGGGGCGCTCGCCCGCTGGCTGAATTCGCTGTTCCGGGGAGTTAGTTCATGAACCCGACCCAACTCATCGCAATCGGCATTGGTGGCGTTGTCGGCATCCTGGTCGCCGTCATCGCTGTCTCCGCCTACACCGCGCGCCAGCGACGCAGCGCGGAAGGCATCGTCAATCGCGCCAATGCCGATGCCGAGCAGACCCGCAGCGCGGCGGCCCGGGAGGCGGAGCGGCTGCGTTCGGAAGCCGCCCTGGGAGCCAAGGCTGAGGCGCTGCGCCTGCGCGAGGAGGCCGAGAAGGAGCTGGGCCGGCGCCGTGGGGAGCTCGAGCGGCTGGAGCGCCGAACGGAAAAGCAGGGACAGGAACTGGACCAGAAGCTCGAGGAGATCCGGACCCGGGAGCGCGAGTTTGGCCGGAAGCAGGAGACATTTGCCCAGCGGGAAGAACAACTGCGCGAGCGCACGGCCGGCATCGACAAGCTGGAGGAGCAGCAGCGGCAGCGGCTCGAACGCATCGCGGGATTGACAACCGACGAGGCGCGGCGGGAGATTCTGCAGCGCGTCGAGGATGAGGCGCGGAGCCAGGCCAGCGCGCTGGCGCGCGACATCAAGGAGCAGGCCAAGCGCTCCGCGGACCGGGAAGCCCGCCGGATCATTGCCATGGCGGCCCAGCGGCTGGCGGCCGAGCATACGTCGGAATCGACCGTGAGCACGGTCACCCTTCCCAGCGACGAGATGAAGGGCCGTATCATCGGGCGTGAAGGGCGGAACATCCGCGCCTTCGAGACCGCGACCGGCGTGGACGTCATCATCGATGACACGCCGGATACGGTGGTGATTTCCTGCTTCGACCCGGTGCGGCGGGAAGTGGCGCGTCGCTCGCTCGAGCAGCTCATCCAGGACGGTCGGATCCACCCCGGCCGCATCGAGGAGCTGGTGGACAAGTGCCGCAAGGAGCTTGAGGGCCAGCTTGTCGAGCTGGGCGAGCAGGCGGCCTTCGAGACCGGGATCAACGGCATCCATCCGGAACTGATCAAGCTCGTGGGCCGGATGCGCTATCGCACCTCGTACGGCCAGAACATCCTCGACCATTCCAAGGAAGTGGCCTGGCTCGCCGGCATGATGGCGGCCGAACTGAAGCTGGACGCCAGCCTCGCCAAGCGTGGCGGTCTGCTGCACGACGTGGGCAAGGTCCTGACCCACGAGAATGAAGGGACGCACGTGCAGCTCGGCGTCGAGGTCGCGCGGCGCTACGGCGAAACCGAGGCGGTGATCAACTGCATCGAAGCGCATCACGACGACGTCCCGCACGACTCCGCGGAGAGCGTGCTGGTGCAGGCCGCCGACGCCATCAGCGGTGCCCGGCCGGGCGCACGACGCGAGGCGTTTGAGACCTATGTCAAGCGGCTGACGCGCCTTGAGGAAATTGCCAACGAGTTCCAGGGCGTCGAGAAGACCAATGTCATCCAGGCGGGTCGCGAGGTCCGCGTCATCGTCACGCCGGAACGCGTGGACGACGCCGGGGCGGTGCAGCTCTCCGAATCCATTGCCAAGCGGATCGAGGCCGAGTTGCAGTATCCCGGGCAGATCCGGGTCGTGGTCATTCGCGAGACCCGTGCCGTGGGAATCGCCAAGTGACCGCGCGCCTCATCGATGGCGCGCGCCATGCCCAGGCTATCCGCGACGAGGTGGCGGCCGACGTGCGGACGCTGGCAGCCGCGGGCCACCAGCCGGGATTGGCAGTGGTCATTGTGGGTGAGGATCCCGCCAGCCAGGTCTATGTGCGGGCCAAGGGGAAGGCGTGCCTGGAGGCCGGGATGCACTCCGAGACCATCCGCCTGCCCGCTGACACCAGCCAGGCCGAGCTTCTGGCCACGGTGGACCGGCTCAACCAGGATCCGGCCATTCACGGCATATTGGTCCAGCTGCCGTTGCCGCGGCAGCTGGACGAACGCGAGGTGCTGCTGCGGCTGGATCCGGCCAAGGACGTGGACGGTTTTCATCCGATCAATGTCGGCAAGGTCGCCATCAGCGATCCCACCGGGTTTCGTCCCTGCACGCCCTACGGCGTGCAACAGATGCTCATCCGTGAGGGCATCGAGACTACCGGCGCGCATGCCGTGATCGTTGGCCGCTCCAACATTGTGGGCCGGCCAATGGCGTCGCTGCTGCTCGCCAATGGTCCCGGTGGCAATGCCACGGTGACCGTCTGTCACTCTCGGACCCGTGACCTGCCGGCGGTGACCCGTTCGGCGGACATCGTCATCGTCGCAATCGGCAAGGCCCAATTCCTCAGGCAGGACATGATCCGCGAGGGTGCCACCGTGAT
Source organism: uncultured Gemmatimonadales bacterium (assembly GCA_963798915.1). Classification (GTDB taxonomy): domain Bacteria; phylum Gemmatimonadota; class Gemmatimonadetes; order Gemmatimonadales; family GWC2-71-9; genus CAMLHP01. Next base: position 26,753 of record CAWCVB010000016.1, read on the forward strand.
GGATGTCGGCATCAACCGGGTGCCAGACGCGTCGGCTCCGAAGGGCTACCGCCTGGTTGGCGATGTGGCTTTTGACGAGGTCGCGGCGCGAGCCGGCGCCATCACGCCGGTACCGGGCGGCGTTGGCCGGATGACCATTGCCATGCTGCTCAGGAATACCGTTCAGGCCTGCCAGCAGCTCGCTTGACCCGCGCCCGGTTCTCGCCGTGACACTCCCTCTGCCCTTCGACGTTGCATCAGCCGCTCCGGATATCTTCACGGTGTCGGAGCTGACATCTGAGGTCGGCCGGGCCATCGAGCGCATCGCCCGGCCGGTGTGGGTGCGGGCCGAAATTTCGGAATACCGCGCCTACAGCAGCGGGCATCATTACTTCACGGTGCGGGATGCGCGCAGCCAGGTGCGCTGCATCATGTGGCGAAATGACGCCCGCCGATTGACCGCCATTCCAGTCGCAGGTATGGAGGTCTTTCTCCTGGGACGGGCGTCCTACTGGGAGGAGAAGGGTGAATTCCGCTTCACCGTCAGCACCATCCTGCCGACAGCAGATCTCGGTGCAGGCCAGGTGGAGCTGGAACGGGTCCGAGCGGTACTCAAGGCGGACGGACTGCTTGAACCGGGGCGGAAGCGTCCGCTGCCGGCCTACCCCGTGGCCATCGCGGTCGTGACCAGCACTGACGGAGCCGCGCTCCGTGACATCATCACGGTGACCCAACGGCGCTGGCCCTGTGCCAGGCTGCTCGTGATTGGCTCTCGGGTGCAGGGCGGTGGAGCGCCGGCCGCGCTGGCCCGGGCACTGCAGCTCGTCAACCGGCTGCCGGATGTAGATCTATGCATTGTCGGGCGCGGTGGCGGCGCCCGCGATGATCTCGCAGGATTCAATGCCGAGAACGTCTGCCGCGCACTGGCGGCAGTGCGGGTCCCGACGATTTCGGCGGTCGGGCACGAAACGGACGTCTCACTGTCGGACCTGGTCGCAGATCATCGGGCCGCGACGCCCTCGGCCGCGGCCGAGGCGGCTGTTCCCGATCATCGCGAAGTGCTCCGGGAGCTGCGGGAGGTGGCGCGGCGCCTGACGCACGGGCTGACGCGCCGGACCCGGCTCGCGGAGGAGCGCCTGGCGCGCTGCGGCGATCGTTCGCGCATGGCGCTCGAACAGCTGCTCGAACGACAACAACATCGGGTGGAGCGACTCGGGGCCGAGCTCGATGCGCTGTCGCCGCTTCGGGTGCTGGAGCGCGGCTACGCCGTGGCCCTGGACGAGGACGGGGCGGTCCTGCGGTCCGCCCGTGAATTCGCGGCAGGGCGGCGCTTCCGCCTCAAGCTGTCCGATGGTGAAGTTGGCGCCCAAGTGGAGGAGACATCATGAGCAGGCAACAGGAGCCGGCCGGCGCTTCACTGGCGGAGGATCTGGCTCAACTCGAGGCGTTGGTGCGCCGGCTCGAGCAGGACGACGTGGAGCTCGATGAGGCCCTGGCCCTCTTCGAGCAGGGCGTCAAGCACCTTCGCGCCGCCCGCGAACGTCTTGCCAGTGCCGAGTCCAGGGTGCAGCAGGTACTGGAGCAGGCTGACGGTGACCTGAGCATCAGTGATTTCAACGCCTGAGAGCGACCTGGCAGCGGCCCTGCTCGAGGACGTTCGGCAGCGGATGGACCAGCGCCTGTCGGACTGGGCCGGGCGGCTCCAGCGCCGACGGCAGGATGCCGACGGCGACGCCATGGCGTATGCGATTCGCAGTCCCGGGAAGCGGGTTCGTGCGGCGCTGGTTCGCGCATCATACGCCGCGTGCGGCGGTCTGTCCGACGAGGTGGACGAAATTGCCGCCGCGGTCGAGATCGTACACGCCTACTCGCTGGTCCATGACGACCTGCCGTGCATGGACAACGACGAGCTTCGGCGGGGGCGACCGACGACCCATCGAGCCTTCAGCGTTCCGACCGCGACGCGCGCCGGCTTTCTGATGGTGCCGGTGGCCGCAGAAGTCCTGGCCCATGGTGCGTGTGTGCTCGGACTCGACTCGGATCAGCTGGGGCGCATGGCCCAGGTGCTGTTCGCCGCCAGCGGCGTCGAGGGCATGGTCGGCGGGCAGTGGCTCGATCTCGAGGCCGAGCACCAGACGCTGGAACTCGACGCGTTGATGACGGTGCATCGCGGCAAGACCGGGGCCCTGATCCAGGCCTCGTGCGAACTGGGGGCGCTCGCCGCGAAGGTCTCCACCGAGCGTGTCGAGCACATTGCGGCATTCGGTGCGGACATTGGCCTGGCCTTCCAGGTCGCTGACGACGTGCTCGACTCCACCGCCTCGAGCGAGGTCCTGGGCAAGACGGCAGGGCTCGATCGGTTGATGCAGAAGTCCACCTACGTGAGCGTCCTGGGGGTGGACGGCGCTCGGGCAGAGGCGCGCCGGCTGGCCGATCGAGCAGTGGCCGGGCTCATCGCGTCGCGATGCCACGCGCCCGCGCTCACTGTCCTCGCCCGCTATATTGTAGAGAGACCATCATGACGCACGAAGGATCGCCCGCATGAGCCTGCTCGACGGCATCACCGGCCCGGACGACGTCCGCGCACTCCAGCCCAGCCAACTTCCCGCCCTGGCCGAGGAAGTCCGTCAGCGGCTCATCAGCTGCTGCTCGCTGACCGGTGGACACATCGGTGCCAGCCTCGGCGTCGTGGAGCTCGTCATCGCGCTGCTGCATGAGTTTGAGCTGCCAGCAGACAAGGTCGTCTGGGATGTCGGCCATCAGGCCTATGCCTGGAAGCTTCTCACCGGGCGGAATGCCGCGTTTCCGACCCTCCGGCAGCAGGATGGCATTTCCGGATTTCTCAAGCGCAGCGAGAGCGAGTTCGACGCCTTCGGGGCGGGCCACGCCGGCACGGCCGTCAGTGCCGCTTTCGGCATGGCGACCGCGCGTGACCTCCGCGGCGAGCAACACAAGGTGGTGGCGGTGCTTGGCGACGGCGCACTGACCTGCGGCCTCTCGTATGAAGGCCTCAATAACGCCGGTCATTCCGATCGCGACTTCATCGTTGTCCTCAATGACAACGGAATGTCCATCTCGCCCAACGTCGGTGCGGTGAGCACGATGCTGGGCCGCATGGTGTCCAATCCCCGCACCAACGCCATGCGCGAGGCGGTCAAGAACATCACCTTCAAGCTCGGCGGCGTCTTTGGGGAGCGGGTTGTGGATTTTGCGCGGAACTTCGAGGAGAGCGTCAAGAATCTGTGGTCGCCGGGCATGCTGTTCGAGGAGCTGGGCTTCCGGTATTTCGGTCCGATCGACGGCCATGACACGGCCAAGCTCTGTGAGACGCTCTCGTTCGTCCGCACGATGAAAGGCCCGCGACTCATCCACGTGCTGACCCAGAAGGGCAAGGGCTTTTCCTTCGCCGAGGCGAACCAGGAAAAGTGGCACGGCCTGGCGGCGTATGACCCTGAAACTGGCGAGGCGCGCCGGAAATCAAGCGGTCCTCCCGCATGGACTCAGGTATTCGGCGAGGCGCTCGCCGCGCTCGGCCATGAGCGCCAGGACCTGGTGGCCGTCACGGCCGCCATGCCGTCGGGCAGCGGAACCAATGCGTTCGCGAAGGCGCATCCCCGGCGATTCTTCGACGTAGGCATCGCCGAGGGCCACGCGGTGACGTTCGCGGCGGGACTGGCCACTCAGGGGCTTCGCCCGGTGTGCGCCATCTACAGCACCTTCCTGCAACGGGCGTACGACAACATCATCCATGATGTGGCTGTCCAGTCCCTTCCGGTCATCTTCTGCATGGACCGGGCGGGGCTGGTCGGCGAAGATGGCCAGACGCACATGGGACTCTATGACATCGCCTACATGCTGGCGGTTCCCGGCATGACCGTCACCGCGCCCAAGGATGCGGACGAGCTCATCGGGCTGCTGCGAACGGCGCTTGATCATGACGGGCCGTTCTGCACGCGCTACCCGCGCGACAAGGCCCCGGCCGAACCGCGCCCCGTGGGCGACGTGCCGGCCGTGCCGTACGGTACCTGGGAATCGCTGCGCGAGGGCGGTGACGTGGCCCTGCTCGCGGTCGGAACCATGGTGCTTCCCGCCCTGGCGGCGGCGGAACAGCTGGCGGCGCAGGGTATCGACTGCTCGGTGGTGAACTGTCGTTTCCTCAAGCCGCTGGACGAGGCCATGCTGGCGTCCCTCAGCCGGTCGCAGCGGATTCTCGTGACCATCGAGGAGGGCACGATCGTCAACGGGTTCGGCGCCCAGCTCGCGGAACGCCTCCAGACGACCTCGCCCGATGTCAGGGTAGTGGCGCTTGGTGTCCCTGACCGGCTCATGGAGCAGGCACCGCGTGCGGAGCAGCTGGCGTGCTTCGGGCTCACCGCCGATGGCATTGCGCGCCGGGTCGCCGCGCTTGCCCACGAGGAGTCACTGGAGCCGCGATGAATGTCGGCGTCGTGGGAAATCCGCGATACGAGGGCCTGGCGGAGGTTCTCGCCGAGCTGGCTCGCGAAGCCCCCGCTCGGGGGCTTTCGCTTTCCACCGAGCCGCGCCTCGACTCGTTCTGGCCGTTCACCGTTCCCCATTTCGAGCCCGAGAATCTTGACGCGCTGCTCACCTTCGGTGGTGATGGCACGCTGCTCCGTGGCGCCCGGCTGCTGGATGGCGCCGAAACACCGATCCTGGGCGTCAATCTCGGCCGCGTTGGATTTCTCACTGCCGCGCGCCGGGAAACGTTGCAGGCAGCGCTCGATGCACTCAAGGAAGGACGCTACGCGGTCGATACGATGCAGGCCTTGAGCGCGCAAATCTTCCGCGCCGACGGAAGCGTGGTGCAGGTCCGGCGTGCCCTGAATGACGTCGTGCTGCACAAGAGTGGTGTGGCACGGGTCGTCCGAATGAACGTCCGCATCGATGGCGTGAACATCGGACCCTACAGCGCGGATGGCCTGATCGTGGCCACCCCGACCGGTTCCACCGCCTATTCGCTGAGCGCCGGCGGCCCGGTGGTGGTGCCGGGCGTGGAGGCCCTGCTGCTCACGCCCATCTGCGCGCACACGCTGGCCGTGCGCCCGCTGGTGATTCGGGCCTCCTCCATCATTGAAATCGAACCCATGCCCGAATGGGCTGAAGACGTCCTGGTTTCGTTTGACGGCCAGACCGGTTCTCCCGTTGGGGTCGGTGGACGGGTAGAAGTGCAACGCGCCGAGTCGCGTGTCCGGCTGGTACGACTGGGAGAGGCCTCGTGGCTCAGCCGGATGCGCGGCAAGCTGCACTGGGGCGACCTCTCCGGCCGGGAGCCGTCTGATTGATTACGGAACTGCGGGTGCGGGACCTGGCCACCGTCGCCGATGTGCGGCTGGAGCTGGGCGAGGGACTCAATGTTCTGACCGGCGAGACCGGCGCAGGCAAGTCCATGCTGGTGGACGCCCTGGCGCTGCTGCTGGGTGAGCGGGCCGACACTGCCGTGATTCGCACCGGCGCGCGCAAGACGATGGTCGAGGGCGCAGTCGAGCGCGTGAGTCCCGCGCTGGTGCGCCGCCTGGAACTGCTCGGTCTGGACCTGGAGGACGATCGGCTGATCATTCGCCGTGAAGTGGCCCTGGAAGGCCGCTCACGCGCCTGGATCAATGGCAGCCCCTGCGCCGTCTCGACCCTTGCCCAGCTCGGTGAGCTGCTGGTTGATCTTCACGGGCAGCACCAGACGCAGTCCTTGCTCAAGCCCGCGCAGCAACGGCAAATCCTCGATGCGTACTCGAATGCCGACACGGAAGCTGCCGCGATGGCCGAGGGGTACGCCGCGCTCGTGGCGGCGCGCGAGGCGGAAGCGGATCTGGTCCGGCGTCGCGATGAAATTCGCCGCCGCGCGGACTACCTGCGCCACGTCGTGACCGAAATCGACGCGGCGCGGCTGGTGCCGGGTGAGGATGACGCGCTGACCCTCGAGTCCCGCCGCCTCTCCCAGGCCGGTGCGCTCGGCGAGTTCGCGCGCCGCGTGCTGGACGCGGTGGATGAGGGCGAGGCAAGCGCGTCGCGGGCGCTGGGTGAAGCCGAGCGGGCGCTGGCGCTGCTCGAGCGTACCGATCCATCGGTGGCGGAATGGCGGCCATTGCTCGATGGCGCCTTTGACAACCTGCGGGAACTCGCCCGGCTGGCGTCCGCCTACGCTCAGGAGATCCAGGAGGATCCGGCTCGCCTGGACCGGGTTGAGCGACGCCGCGACCTGCTGGCGACATTGCAGCAGAAGTACGGCGCCTCGCTTGACGCGGTGCGCGACACCCGTGCGTCCGCCGCATCGGAACTCGAGGTTCTTGACACCGCAGACGTGGACATGCGAGCGCTGTCAGCTCGACGGACAGCGGCGGAGCGCGCAGTGCAGGCAGTGGCGGAGGCCCTGACCGCCAAGCGAGCCTCGGGTGCGGAGCGGCTCGGCCGTGCGGTATCGCGGCTGCTGCCGAAGCTCGGGCTCAAGGGCGCTCAGGTGACCATCATGCTGACGCCGCTTCCTGCGGCAGGTCCCAACGGCGCCGAGGGGGTGGAGTTCTTTGCCCGGCTCAACCAGGGGCTGGACGCGCGTCCGCTGGCCCGTTCCGCGTCGGGCGGTGAACTCTCTCGCCTGATGCTGGCCCTGAAGGTGGTGCTGGCCCAGCACGACAATGTCCCGACCCTGGTCTTTGACGAGGTGGACCAGGGCATCGGGGGCGAAGTTGGTGCCCAGGTTGGAGCCGCGCTCGCAGGGCTGGGAGAGCGTCACCAGGTGCTGGTCATCACGCATCTTCCCCAGATTGCGGCGCGGGCGGACCGGCATCTGGCCGTCAGCAAGGAATCCAGGGGCGGGGTGGCCACCAGCGATGTCACGCGCCTCCACGGCGAGGACCGGGTAGGCGAGCTGGCCCGCATGCTCGGCGACGCCGAGGGCGAGACCGCGCGCCGGCACGCGCAGGCGCTGCTGGCTGACGCGCGCCCCCTGACCGGGCGGCCGTGACCAACCCGGCCGCTGCCCTGTTCCAGCAGACCTGGTCCGACGATCCTCGCACGAGTGCGTCCGCGCCGGGCCGCGTCAATCTTGTCGGGGAGCACACCGACTACAATGGCGGACCGGTGCTGCCGTTTGCCATTGAAGACCGCACCTGGGTCGCCGCTTCGCCGGCCGCCGGCTCGCAGTGGGACGTTATCTCCGCGCTCGACGGACAGCGGCGACAGGTGCACCCGGACGGGAGCCTGCCGAGCGGCTGGACCGCCTACCTCGTTGGGGTCATCCGCGTCTGCCGCGCTCGCGGGCTGACGCTTCCCGCCGGCGCCCGGATCGCCATCGCCAGTTCAGTGCCAGTAGGAGCCGGCCTCTCTTCCTCCGCCGCTCTCACGGTGGCCCTGGTGCGAGCCTTGGCTTCACTCGGAAGCAGTCGCCTCACCCGGATTGCCAATGCCGACCTTGCGTTCAGGGCGGAGCACGACGAAGTCGGTGTGCAGTGTGGACGGATGGACCAGACCATCGCCGTGTTCGGAAGAGCCGGGCATGCGCTGTTCTACGATACTGCATCCGGGGTGCGGCGGCAGCTGCCGTTTGGCCGACGGACATTGATGATCGAGACAGGGCGGGCCCACCAACTGGCGGATGGGGCCCTGAATGAGCGTCAGGCGGAATGCCAGCAGGCGCTGGCCCAGCTGCGCGGCATTCGTCCCGGCCTGACGTCGCTGGCGGCGCTGCCCGAAGCGGACCTGGCCGAGGCCATGGTGCGCCTGCCGCGCCTGCTGCAGCGACGGGTGCGACATGTGGTGACGGAGACGAGACGTGTGCACGAGGCCGCTGCGGCACTGCGCCAACACCGGTTCAGCCGGCTTGGCGAGCTGCTGGTCGAGGGGCACCGCTCGTTGCGCGACGATTTTGCGTCAACCTGCGTCGAGGCGGATGCGATCGTCGAGTGGGCGGTCAGCGCCGGGGCGTGGGGCGCCCGGCTGACTGGCGCGGGCTGGGGTGGGGCGGTGCTGGTACTGGCGCCCGATGCAGTCCTGCGCGACGTGGCGGCCGCTGTTACCGAACGATTTGCGGCGCGCTTTGGCGCTTCGCCCCCGACCTGGATGACGCATGCGTCGGGCGGCGTGCGGCTGGAGCACTAGCGCGCCCGGCATCATATATTGTCGGACCCGCCCGGATGGCGAAATCGGTAGACGCGAGGGACTTAAAATCCCTCTCCCCTCGGGGAGTGCAGGTTCGAGTCCTGCTCCGGGCATGTGGTTCGCCGTGCACCGCCACCACGAGGCCACAATGGCACATCCACCGCGCGAAGCCAGACTCAAGCCCGAACACGCCGAGGAGTACCCGGGGCTGGTGCCGGGGGTCTGGCACCCCGCCGCCAGTATCGCGGCCTACCTGCTCACACGGCAGCGCGCGCTGGGTCGGGTCGATCCGCTCGACCGTCCATCGCGTGCCATCCCCACTGATCACTTCGAATTTCGTGGTGGATCGCCGGCCGGGAGCACCGGCCAGGCCCGCGTAGACGACTGATCACTCTTCCGGCACCAGCGTTTCCAGGAAGCCGCGCGCCGCCCGCACGTCCCTCAGCCGGTATCGCGCGCGGCTGGGTGTCGGCCCCACGTGAATGGCAATCCCGCCGCTCGGCAGTGCTCCGAAGAGATCCTCGTCCGTCCGGTCGTCTCCCATGGCCACCACCAGCGTTTCCTTCGAGGTCTTGGAGAGAAGCGACGTCACGATGGAGCCCTTGTTGACATTTCTGGGCCGGATCTCGACGACCTTGTTGCCCGGCAGGACTTCCATGCCATGCTGTTCGGCAAGCGGGGTCAGCTCCCGGATCAGCCGTGACGCCTCCCGCTCACCGAGGCGCTCATTGGCCATCCGGTAATGCCAGGCGAGACCAGCCGATTTCTCCTCCACCAGACTCCCCGGCGCCCGTTCGGCGTGGTCGCTGAGTCGCCGCATGAATTCATCGAAAGACGACGAGCGCTGGACGCGCTGGTGCTTCCACCGGACTGCCCCGGGCGCGAGCGACCACAGCCCGTGTTCCGCGTGCAGCCCGAGGCCGAGGTCGCCGAGCCATTCGTCCAGCGATTCGTGCGACCGGCCGCTGACGACATGGACACTCGTGGCAGGCGCAGCAGCCAGTGCCGCCAGCAGCTTCCGGAGTCTTGCGTCGGGCTTGGCTTCAGCCGGCGCATTGGTGAAGCGAACCAGCGTGCCGTCGTAGTCGAGAAGCAGCAGGCGGGCTGGCGCGCGTCGGATCTGCCGGGCCAACTGGGCGAGCTCCTCGTCGGTGGAGAGCGGCAACTCGATTTCTCCTCCTGCCCGGTCGCCGCGCACGGCGTGGAGCCGGGCCAGAAAGCGGGATGCCCAGCGTGCAGCATCGGCGCCGAAGACACGCCGGCGCAACGCGGCCATGCGCACCCGTTGCTGCTCGGGGGACATCGCGAGCGCCTGCTCCAGCGTTCGCGCGGTACGCTCGATGTTGAATGGGTTGACCAGCAGCGCTTCCTCGAGTTCCTCCGCGGCCCCGGCAAACTCCGAAAGCACCAGAACCCCGTCCACCTTGGAGCGGACGGCCACATACTCCTTGGCGACCAGATTCATGCCGTCGCGCACCGGTGTCACGAACATCACGTCGGCGGCGCGATAGAGCGCCAGCAGCTCGGGGCGATCCAGGGCGCGATACTGGTAGGTCACCGGGGTCCAGGATGGCGTGCCAAAGGTCCCGTTAATGTGCCCGATCATGGCGTCGAGCTCGGTGCGGAATTCGCGATAGCTCCGAACTCCAGTGCGTGACGGCACCACTACCTGGATGAGGCGGACCCGCCCATGCAGCTCAACATCTTCCTCCAGCAATCGCTGGAACGCCAGGAGCCGCTGCGGGATGCCCTTGGTGTAATCCAGCCGGTCAACGCCGGCAATCAGCTTGTCTTCATCCGACGCCTTCAGGCGTCGGACCAGGCGGTCAACGTCTGATTGCTGGGCACGGGTCTCGAATTCGCGCGCATCCACCCCGATCGGATAGGCGCCGACGTACACATTCCGGGCGGCGAAGCGCAGCTGGTCGGGCTCCCTGGCCGGCTCCGCCCGCGTGAGGCTGAGCGCGGCATCGCGGAAGTGGTGTGCGTAGCTGCGGGTGTGAAATCCGATCAGGTCGGCGCCGAGCATGCCCTCGAGCACCTCCGTGCGCCACGGGAGGATCCGGAAAACCTCGAGTGCGGGGAAGGGAATGTGGAGGAAGAAGCCGATGCGCGCCGAGGGCAGCCGCTGCCGGAGCAGCGCAGGCAGCAGCAGGAGCTGATAATCGTGGATCCAGATGTCGTCGCCCTTGCGCCAGTATTCGGCAACAACGTCGGCAAAGCGGTCGTTGACCGCCGCATAGGTGCCCCAATGTTTCGGCGCCAGGGGAATCCGGTCTGCCTGGTAGTGCAGCAAGGGCCAGAGAATGCCGTTGGAGACCTCTTCGTAGTATTCGTGCACCTCGCGCGGCGTGAGAGGAACCGGCACGCAGCCGATGGCCTCGAGGCGGCTGTTCAGCTTGGCCCGCTCGGCCCGCGGGATGTCGGATACCGGCCCCGGCCATCCGATCCAGAGCGAGTTGGCCGAGCGTTTCGAGCCCGACAGGGCCGTGGCGAGACCGCCGACGCTGCGCTGGACCACCAATTCGCCCTCCTCCATGCGGGCGGTGACCGGCAACCGGTTCGAGACCAGGATCGTGCGCGCCACGCTCAGGTCCACGCTCGCACGCGGCCGTCACGTGCTTCCAGCATCTCACCAATGGTCATGGCAGCGTGAATCAGGCCCACGTGCGTATACGCCTGCGGAAAATTGCCCAGGAGCGCCCCGCTGCGCGGGTCGATATCCTCCGAGAACAGCCCCACCGGATTGGCAGATGCGGCAACGCGGTCGAAGACGCGGATGGCATCGTTCAGCCGGCCCATCAATGCCAGCGCCTCGGCCCACCAGAAACTGCAGATGGTGAAGGCGCTCGTGGTCTGGCCAAAGTCGTCCGGGTTCTTGTAACGGAGCATCAGTCCATTCTCGACGAGCATGTGCTCGTACGCGTTGACGGTGGTCACGAAGCGCGGGTCATGCGCGTCCAGCAGGCCAATGGTGGGGAGCAGCAGGTTCGAGGCGTCGGCGTGGACACCGCCGAGCGACTGCGTCAAGTACCCCGCCTCAGTGCTGTATCCCGTGGCCAGGATGGTGGCCCGCTCCTGCTCGGCAATGCGTTCCCACCGCTCGGCCGTGCGGGCATCGCCAAAACGGCGTGCCAGGCTGGCGCCGCGATGGATGGCCACCCAGCACATCGAGCGCGAAAAGGTGTAATTCCGGAGGATGCTGCGGAATTCCCAGATGCTGGTATCCGGCTTGGGCGCGGCCTCGATGGCATCCTCGACCAGGCGGCAGATAAGTGGATAGTAACCATTTGGCTCCTCCTGGACGATCCGCGGATCCGTCAGGAGCGTCTCCAGGCAGAGTATGATCTCGCCCCAGAGGTCGTTCTGCTTCTGGAGATAGGCGGCGTTGCCGATCCGGACAAACCCATTTCCGCCGAAGCCGGCCAGGTGGGGCAGCATCTGCTCCTGCAGATTCCGATTGCCGTCGATGCCATACACTGGCTGCAGCGGACCGGCCTCGGTGACGTCGCGAAGGTAGCGCACGAACTGCTCACCTTCCCAGATCTGGCCCAGGCGACGGAGCGCTTCCACGGTGAACGCGGCGTCGCGGAGCCAGCAGTAGCGGTAGTCCCAGGTCCGCTGCGTACCCATGGCCTCCGGAATACTGGTCGTGGCGGCGGCGATTACCGCACCGGTATCGTGGTACGCGTGCAACTTGAGCACCAATGCCGATCGCAGGACCAGGTCGGTGCCGAAGGAGGGGAGGGCGCAGCTGCGGCACCAGGCGCGCCACCCGGCAACGGTGCGGTCTTCGTCATGCTGCGCACTCGCCATGGTGGGGATCTGCTCGCGCGTGCCGTAGGACAGGATGAAGTAGTGCGGCCGGGCCAGCACGAACGGCCGCTTCCCCGTGATATACGGAATGGGGAGGCTACTGGCCAGATGAAGGGGCACCGGGGTCCCGCCGACTTCGAGCCCATGCGTGGTCTCGCGCATCGGTGACTTTGCCCGGGCATAGTCGGGGCGCGGATCGAAGTCCACCATCAGCCGCGGCTCGCCCCGAAGTGGTGTGAGCATGCGGACGATCTCGATTGGTACCTTGACCCCGAGCCCGGCGGGAATGCGCGGCGCAAAGTCCACCACCTCCCATGCCCCATCCTCGGCCTGGAATTCGGTGCGAACAACGTTGGTATTGGGCAGATAGGCCATCTGGCCGGCCACCTCGCCGGAGGCATGCAGAATCCGGAAGGTGCCGCCGTTCTCCTGATCCAGGAGGCGCCCGAAGACCGAGGGGGAGTCGAAACGTGGCAGGCACAGCCACTCGATCGCGCTGGTGGATGCCACCAGGCCAAGCACCCGACCATTTCCGAATGCGGCATGATGCAGAAGTGCTGACGAGGCCGTTGCGGTGTCGGTCATCCCGGAACTGCTACATGAAACAGTGAAATGACGCAACCGTGAACGTTGGTCCGGCCCATGCTACACTTGGAGCATGCCGAGCGACGCGACACACGGGAAGTTGGCGATGGGGCCGGTACTCACATCTGAGGGCGCCGCGTTCTCGGTGTGGAGTCCGCGGGCGCGGCTGGTGGAGCTCTGCCTCACTGGTTCCGAGCGCGCCAGCGAGCAGCGCATGCCTATGCATCGCGATGGCGAGGGCCTCTGGCGGATCGATGCCGCCGGCGTCCGGCCAGGCCAGCGGTATGGATACCGCGCTCACGGGCCCTGGTCTCCCGGTGAAGGCCTGCGGTTCAATCCGGCCAAGCTCCTGCTGGATCCCTATGCCCGCGCCGTGAGCGGACCGCTGCTCTGGCATCCCTCGCTGTGCGATCATGTCGTGGGCGACGCGATGGAGCCCGACCACCTTGACAGCGGCCCGCACGTGCCGCACGCCGTCGTCATCGACAACGCCTTCGACTGGCGCGACGACAGCAGCCCCGCGGTGCCACTGGCCGATTCAGTCATCTACGAATGTCACGTCCGGGGCATGACCATGCTCCACCCGGACGTGCCGCCATCCCTCCGAGGGACTTTTCTCGGCCTTGCCTCCGAGCCGATCCTGGAACACCTGAAGGCGCTGGGTGTCACCGCAGTAGAATTGATGCCCATCATGCATGCTGCCGATGACGCGCGCCTTGCCCGGCTCGGTCTCACGAATTACTGGGGGTATGCCACGGCCGCCTTCCTTGCGCCCGATGCCCGGTTTGCCACCGGCGCCGCGGGTCAGCAAGTGACAGAATTCCGGGAGATGGTTCGCCGGCTGCACCGAGCGGGCATCGAGGTAATCCTCGACGTGGTGTTCAATCACACCGGCGAGCTGGGCGTGGATGGTCCAACCGTCAGCTTTCGCGGGCTCGACAACGCCGCGTGGTATGTGGCGGCGCCGAACGAGCCCGGCCAGTACCTGGATGTGACCGGCTGCGGAAACACGCTGAACGTCGTTGGGATGCCGGGCCGCGGCTTCCTGTTCGACGCGCTTCGCTACTGGGTGGAGGACATGCACGTGGACGGCTTCCGCTTTGACCTGGCGCCGGCGCTCGCACGCGGCGGCGCCTTTCCGGAGACGATGAGGCCGCTCTTCCAGGCGATTGCGGACGATCCGCTGCTCAGCGACAGGAAGCTGATCGCCGAGCCGTGGGACCTGGGGGATCACGGCTACCAACTGGGCCAGTTTCCGGGCCGCTGGTCCGAATGGAATGAGCGCTATCGCGATGTCGTGCGGCGCTTCTGGCGCGGCCTTCCCGGCGAACTGGGCTCACTGGCGTCCGCCATGGCGGGCAGCAGTGACCTCTTCGGTGGCGAGGGGCGGCGGCCGCAGGCCTCGGTCAACTTTGTGGCGTGTCACGACGGGTTCACACTGGCGGATGCGGTTGGCTACGAACGGCGCCACAATGAGGCCAACGGCGAAGAGAACCGGGATGGTCACGGCACCAACTGGAGCCGCAACTGGGGCACGGAAGGCCCAACAGACGACGGCGCCATCCTGGAGCTGCGTGACCGTGCCGCCCGGGCGATGATGGCCACGGTACTGTTGTCCCAGGGAGTGCCGATGATGAGCCACGGCGACGAGCTGCTGCGCACGCAACGCGGCAACAACAATGCCTATTGCCAGGATGGACCGGTGACGTGGGTCGACTGGAGGCTGGATGAACGCAAGCGCACCATGCTGCAGTTCATGCGGCAGGCGGCACAGCTGCGCCGCCGCCAGGCGGTTCTCCGGCAGCCCCAATTTCTGGCTTCCGCCGGAGACGGGCACCAGCCGGTAGCCATCTGGATCGACACCAGCGGTCGTCAAATGGATGACGCGGCATGGACTGGCGGCGGACACGTGCTCGGCCTGCTGCTGCGCCATCAGGGCGGAGATCGCCTGCTGATCCTGTGCAATGGCGGTGCAACCACAGTCTGCTTTACCCTGCCAGCGGGGTCCTGGTGCGTGGCACTCAATTCGGCTGCGCCGGAAGGCGTTGGCCAGCTGGTGGACAAGACCGTGCGCCTTCCCGCTTGTGCCTTGCTCGCACTGGAGCCGGGGCAGGAGCCGCGGCCAATATCGTGACGCGTAGTGACCGGCCTACATGGCGCCGTCAGGACCGACCAGTATGAACGTTACCGTTGATCCTGCCACGAAGTAGGGCAGTCCTCCTCCAGTGCGCCGGGCCAGCAGGGCCATCAGATGCGAGTTATCCGACGTCACGACAACTCCGACCTGCATGCCGCCACCACCGCCGGCACCGCCCGGGCCCTGGAAGTTCTCCCAGTCCAGTGTGTACTGCGGTCTGGCGAACTCGAATCCGGTGCTCATGTAGGGAACCATGCCTGGCGGCATCGTCCCGGCCGGGGCGTCCGGCGGGAAGGCATTCTTGTCGGCCCAGTAGTTGTACGCGCCGAGTCGCACATTTTCGAGATCGCTCACAATGCTCGCCACCATGGCGTGATTGCGCAGGTCGATGTAGCGCAGGATCGCCAATCCTGCGAGGATGCCGATCACGATCATCACCATGAGCAATTCGATGATTGTATATCCCCGGCGGTTCATGGGGCACCGCGCCGGCTGACGATTTCGTAGCTGTCGCCCACGAATGTGGCCAGCGAGTCTTCCGAGCGAAGGGTGAGGTGCACAGTTGAATCGGTGCCCTCGAGGACGAATCCGCCGAACTGCGTGGTGGTGTAGGTCAGGTCGCCGAGGGAAGGGCCGGTCTGATCGAGGCGTTCCGGCAGGTGCCCGGCACTGTCGCGGAACTGCTCGATACGTTGATACTGGAGTGCCATGGCGAGCCTGAGGCTTGCTTCCCTCA
>CAWCVB010000017.1:0-69812 GCA_963798915.1 uncultured Gemmatimonadales bacterium
CATTGCATATCGTCACACAGGACCAGGAGCGGCTTCTCGAAGGCTATGGCGGCGATCAGGTCGGCCAAGGCATTGGCAAGGGCAACGGCCGAGGGGAGTGTTCCCGCACCGGGCTCCCCGGAGCCGCGGCTCGGGAGTAACGACCGGAGAATGCCGTCGAGCCCGGGCTTGTCCCCGCCGCACCGGGCAGCGACAGCAGCGCCTCGGCCAGCTCCGCCACCAGCCCCATCTCGACCCCGGGGTCCGACGCCAGCGCACGAGCCGAGACGACGCCGCCGCCGTGGGCACGTGCCGCCGCCGCCAACTGCCAACCCAGTCGGGTCTTCCCCATCCCGGCCGGGCCTTTCACCAGCGCCACAGTCCGCCGGCCCCCCGCCGCCCGCTCCCACGCCCGCGCCAGCGTCTTCAGCTCCCGCTCGCGGTCGACGAACTCGAACCGCGGCCGCTCCCGTTCCTCCCGTTCCCGGGCGAAGCGCAACGATTCCAGCCGTTGCCCCAGCCGCGCCAGCTCCTCGCCGTCACCCAGACGCGATTCCGCCTGCCGCAGCGCGGCGTCCGCCGCTTCCAACTCACCCGCCGTCAGTAGCGTCTCCAGCTGCGCCACGTATGCTGCGGTCATTTGTGGCGCCGCCGACACCGCCCGATCCGCCCGGAACGGTCCTTACCCGAACCGGACCAGGATACGTGAGCAAGAGCGTCCCCGAGTCGCCGGTCAAGCTCGGTCTGTACCTCCTCAGCCCAGCGCTCAAGGACCATCCGTCCGGGAACGAGAGGCCCGCCAGGAATGGCCCGCGCCAGAGGTCCAGCGCTCGGTCCAGGTCGCCGGAGGTCACGCCGTCGGCAGCCTCGGCGACATCGGCCGTCACCCGGTCAGGATCCACCGACACCGGATCTTCCCCTATGACCACGTCCGGCCCAAGATCCCGGCGCAGCTGTGACAGCGCCTGCCGGACGGATTGTCGCGCCCGCGCCGGCTCCGCGTCAGGCCAGAGCAGCATCGCCAGCTCGGCCCGCCCCACCGGCGCAGGGGACAGCGCCAGCCGCACGAGGAGGGCGAGCGGCTTGCCCGAACGGGATCTCCACCCGCCGGTCGCCGGCCTCCACGCGCGGCTCCCCCATGGTGACGATCAGGTACTTCAACTTGTCTCCCTGCGAGGCTCGGTCACGCTATGCATGGACGGGCTCGAGTTGCAGGCGATGCGCACCAAGGAAACCGGGTGTCCGGCGGCGCTGGGAAGGGGGTTGGTAGCCGCCGTGCACCCGACGAGGCGTGGCATTGGTTATGGACTGCCAAGATGAAACTAAGGGAGCGCCCCTGGCCTGCAAGGGGCTTCATGAATATCGCGAGAGGAAGGTAGCCGCGCCGGCGAGTGGCAGGTGTCCGACAGCACAACTGAAACGGGTGAAACCGGAAGCCCTCAATGAGCTCGACAACCCTTTCTCCGAATTACGCGCCGTGCTCGCCACCTTCTCGAACTGCAGTGTCAGGGGCCAAGCTCATTTCGAGGTCGTGCTTCTGTCGGACGGGGAGGAAACTTGCGAGTCAGACCGCCATGTCATGGAAGCCGCGCGGGCTCTTGGTGATGCGCTTCAGGCTGCGGCGATCCGTTGATCTGCCCCTCCTCTGCGGCTTCTGTCTAGTTGCAGGGGGCGTCCCGGTCCGGGCTTGCTCGAACCAGCCTCTCCTGTACTCCCACGGGACCGTCTCTACCGTCGGTGCCCATTACGTCCACGGCACCTGTCATCCGGATCTGGATCAGGTCGCCAGGGGAGTATGATCGAGTCAGTTTGGGGAAAATCGGTGTGACATGGTTGGTTGCAGAGCCGATCATTGGCTTCTAACCACACCCGTGTCAACGGTTTGACGGTAGTTTGACGCCGCTTGCGTATTTTGTCATTCCGCTCACCACGGTCGACCCTAAGAAGAGACCAGGTCAAACAGACTGCACGTCAAAGACTGCACTGGCGCCGACGACGGTGAGATCATGTCCTCCACCTGTGGCAACCGCAACCAAGGAGTTGGATGATGGTGCGAGCGTTCATTCTGTTATTGGCCATCGCTGGGTGGCCTTCGATGTCGATCGCGCAGGACTCGACTCAGGATCTCGGCTCGGGCCTCCGAATCTCAGAAATCAACGAAAACGCGCGGCAGTGGGAGAATCGGAAGGCCACCATTTCGGGCATGGTAGACCGCTACGCCGACGCCGGAAGCGAAGAAGGAGTAGGGTTCTTCTACCTGCGCGACATCTTCGGTGACGCGCTCCTGGTGCGCACCACTGCGAGAATGCCAGATCCTCGGGTGCTGTACCAGGTAAGCGGCGTCGTCTCCATGAGCGGGGGCACGCCCTATGTCGCGGAGGAACAGCGCGAAGTAATGCAGATGCAGGCCGTGGAGGTGATTCGACAACTGTTCGCACAAAACGCCGTTGTAGACCCTCGGGCGGTCGCTGAGGGAGTCGACTCGCCGACGGTAGTTACGGCTCAGGTGCCCCCCGTGGATGTCGGGACAGAGGAAGCTGCTGTTGAACCTTTCCCATGGCTGTGGGTCCTCCTTGGAAGCGCGGCACTTCTGGTGGCCGTCTTGATCTGGTACACATCACGTTCTCGCCGACCCGCTCCGGCCGTTGCGTCCTCGTCGAGGGCAGGCATTCAGGTGCCGCAGCGTGAGCCGCGGCCCGAACCAGTGGCCGCCGGAGCAGCCGCGGGGTTCGCTCCCGAGCCGGGCAGTGTAATCGATGGCAAGACGGTCAGATTCCACGCTCCCCCGCCAGGGACGGTCAAAGTTCTATCGGGACACTTCGAGATCCAGGGCGATGACAAGGATCAGGGCCTGATCAGACTTTTTGGGGGCGAGGGGGGTCATACGGAGATCACCTTCGGACGCCGCGACGGGAAACCGTACGAGCACGTCCAGCTGAAGGTCCCAAGCGTCTCGCGGCTCCAAGCCCGTGTTCGGGTCCAGAACGGGACCTACGAGATCAAGGACGAGTCAGGAACCAACCCGACGCGCGTGAACGGCCGCGAGATCCAGGACTGGACTGGGCTCGACGAGGGTGACCGGGTGGAGATGGGCGAGGTATCGTTCGTCTTCCACGATCCAGCATAGAACGATGAGCGACGGGGACGCGTTGCGGCTGCGGGTCGCTACGGCGACCCGCGCCGGCCCGCGTTCGGTCAACCAGGACCGGGTAGTCGCCGAGGTCATCTCAGGCAACTCTGTGGAACGCGCGCTGGCGTGTGTCGCAGATGGAATGGGCGGCCACCGAGGGGGAGAGCTGGCCAGCGAGATGGCTGTGCGAGCTCTACGATCCGCTCGGCGGCGACTTCGGAGGTCCGGTTCCGTCGACGATCGGTGGGTAATCGATCTGGTAGCGAGGATCAACAGTCGGATCCAGCGACTCGCTACACGGCGGCAGCTCGACGGAATGGGGACAACGATGTCCCTGCTGATAACGAGCGGTCGCGTGGCCAAGATCGCGAACATCGGCGACTCTCGGTGCTATCTACTGCATCACACGGGAATCCAACAGGTCACCGACGACCACTCCGTCACTGCGGACGCAATCCGGCGCGGAGCTCTGAATCCCGAAGATGCCGAAGGTCACCCGTACGCCCACGCGCTCACGCGGGCTGTGGGCACTGAATCAACGATCAATGTGGACCTGTTCGAAGTTCCGTTGCCCGAGTGCTCCGAGGGAGCCTTCTTCGTCTTGTGCAGCGATGGCGTGTGGAATGTTCTCGACGACGCCACCATCGAAGCGATCGTTCGCGGCAGCTCTACGCCCCAGAGCGCTGCCGATGGTCTCGTGGACGAAGCGATTCGGCAGGGCACGACGGATAACGCCACAGCGGCCGTCGTAGAGGTAGGTGATCCCCGGAGAGCGCTAATAAGGAGGAGCGATACCGCGGGTTTCACCGAGCAGGAAACACAGATATTCCGACCTCGGAGATCGGGTGTTGTACATAAGATCGCTGCTGGGCTCGTCATTGTCGGCGGGGTCAGCAGCGCCTGGTTGCTTCTGAGCCAATCCGACTCGCAACCGCGCGGCGGTGAACTAGCAGCAGAGGGTACGGAAGCTTTCGCGGCGCTCACGGAGCCCGACCACGAGGCCAGTCGAGCTGCAAACGAAAGCAGTCATCGCAGATTCGCCGTGCTGCTGAGAGGTGTGGATTCAGCAAGGATCTTCATCGACAACGAACCCATTACGTGGGTCTACGAGGGCGATCTGCTTCCTCTTACTGCCGTCGTCGGAACCGTACTGGAGGTGGTGCCAGAGAATCAGAGAGGCGAGGTCCATGTCCACACCATAGGTACGCAGACGCCGGATACCCTCCTCGTGACGTTCGGCGAGCGGTAGCATGCGGTGGCGTCATGCTGCTCCTGGCTCTTGTTGATGCTGCTCCTGACGGGCAGGGCCGCGCCGGTGGTGTGTCAGAACACATCGCGGCTCACGGTCCGCGTAAGTCCGGCTGTCGAAGGGATTCGTGTGGAGCTGGTCGGCAGGGATCTGTCACGCGTCACAAATCAGGCAGGGAGGCGCTCTTCGTGATCCCGTCCGGCGAGTCGTGGTTCGTGCCACGGCACCGAACGCCGAAGTCGCACAAGCAACCTCTTTTATTGCTCCCTACCAGAACTCCTCTGTTCAGCTGCGTTTTGAGGAACTGGCCAGGCAGGTCGGCCGGCTGCTGGTCGAATCCGAGCCGGGCTCGTCGGTGTCTCTTTCCAGCGGACAGGGGACCAGCGAGACGGGAAGCAACGGCCAGGTGGTGTTCACGGATTTGCTTCCGGGCGCATACCGTGCGGCCGCGTGCGGGAAGCCCGAAGCTTCTTCTCCAGAAACGACCTTCGTGCGTCTGTAGCCGCGGGTGAAGAGCAGGTCCTCGAGTGAACCTGATGCGGATCCCTCCTCCCGCTCCCTGCAGAACCCGCGGCCCCCAGGCCGCAACCTACCGCCACTGTTCAACCGCTCGTCGCCCGGGCCAGCGAGGACCTCGCCTTCGGAATCGGCCGGTTCCGAGCGGGTACCTCTCACGACGACCTCCACCACCCGATCCGGCCAACGTGCTGGCGAAGGTGCTCGTTATTCACGGCTACCAGCCGAAATCAGCAACGTGGACGGGAAGAGAATTGGACGCGCCTCGAGAGGGCGGCCACTCGAGACGCTACTGCCCCCCGGAACTCACCGGCTAGTCTGTATCGGCGATGGGACCGTCCCAGAGACGATCGCTGTTTCGTTGAGGGCTGGGGTCAGAAACCCAGATCGTCCCTCTGCTCTTCCCGCATATGCCAGGCAATCGTGGTGGCAGCGGTACGGGAACGCCCTGGCTGCGGGAGCCTCTGCGCTCCTTTTGATCTTCGCGGCCGCAATCTTCCTCAAAGGGACAATGCTTCCTGCGGCGACCCCTGATCCCCTCGAGACCATCACCGGACGCTTCGATCGGTACTTGATCGTCGACCAGCTTGGCAGAGGCGGATGGCGACGATCTACCGGGCGCGGACCCCGGAGGGGGACAACCGGGCAATCAAGCTGATGCACGCTTCCCTCATGCCGGATCAGGATCTTCTCACGAAGTTCCTGCGGGAGGGTCGAATCCTCCAGACGATCAACACCCGGTTCCCGGACGCGCCGATCGTACGTGTGGACACCTACGGTCGCGAAGACGATCGGCCGGACGGCCGCCCGTACATTTGCCTCGAATATCTCGAGGGGACGAATCTCTTGACGTTCCTGAGAGCCAAAGGGGGGGCGTTGGGTGTCGGGGAGACCCTCGAGGTGGTGCTCGAGATCGCCATGGGCTTCGTGCGGCGCACAGCTGCGGCGTGTTCCACCGTGATCTCACCCCGGACAACGTGATGATCCTCTCCGGGACTCCGCTGGCGTTGAAGCTGATTGATTTCGGGGTAGCCAAGCACGAGTTCACGAGTGTGCACACCATGGATGGGTCGGTATTCGGGAAGCCGCCGTACATGGCGCCGGAGTTGTGCGCGGGCGAGGCCGTGGATGAACGCACGGATCTGTACGCGCTCGGGATTCTCTTCTACCTGCTTCTCACAGGCAGTACGCCATTCGCAGATCGCAACCCTCTGGTCGTGATGCGAATGCATGAAACAGCCCCCGTGCCACCGCTCCCGACCCATATCCCGACGGATATCCAGCGCCTCGTGAACAGTCTCCTGGAAAAGCGACGCTCGGACCGTCTCGGCAGCGCGGAAATGCTCATCGAACGCATCGCACCCATCAATGTGTGACGAGACAATGATGCCTATAATCGATCGCTTTGCGGCACCCATCTGATCCATCCGCTTCTGGCGGCTCTGTTCGGGCTGATGCTGCTGCGGGAGCGCCCTCTCCGCGCAGACCATTGTCGGCCATGTCACCGAGCGTACCGAGGGCGACATGATCGAGATAGAAACAGAACCGCGAGCCTCTCTCCGGTCGGGAATCATCCTATATGTCGTTCAGTACGACAGTGCAGCAGCCGGTTGGCTGACCAAAGCGGAAATCGCCCTCGAGACCCTCGACGGGTCGGTGGCGACCGGTCGCATTCTTGGGGGCGGCGATGCCGTCGAAGCCGGGGATGCCGTCGCATTCTACGAAGGCGCGGTGGAACCCGGTCTTGATCTCGCGATCAATCCCGCTGGAGGCGAACTCCTGGTGGGCCAGACGATGTCGTTCACCGCTGAGCTGACCAATGAAGCGTTGGGGCCGCTCCAGAATGTCACCGCGAACTGGCGCTCATCCGACCCTTCCGTGCTCAATGTCACGCAGAGTGGTCAGGTGGCAGGGATGAGCCCGGGCGTGGCTACTCTTACGGCCAATACCTCTTCCGGTCTCGTGGCCGCCGTCCGCGTGAGGGTTTTCGAGGGAGGGATCTCGGCGCCTTCGGAGGTCGTCGCATTCGTCGGTACCCCGGACACGCTTCACCTGCTTCTTCTCGGTCAGCACCTGCGCCGGGAAGTCGGCCGGTCCATGGCGTGGCGGAGTGAAGACCCGAGTGTCGTGGACGTTGATTCCACCGGAGTAATACAGCCGCATCAGCCGGGGGCCGCCGAGGTGATCGCTTCCGGGTACGGCGAGAGAATCGTAATCCCGGTCCGGGTATATCCTCAGCCGGTGAATGTCTCAGTGACCCCTCCGGAAGGCCCTGTCGCGATCGTGCGGGGGGATACCCTGGAGGCGACCGCCGCAGTCATGCTTCCGGATGGCGCCTGGCTCGAAGATGTGCGGTTGAATGCCGTTCCGGAAGACACCTTTTACCTGCTAGCGGCCACGAGAGGTCGAATCCAGGCTATTCGTGAGGGTTCTACCAGGCTCACCGCGCGAATTGGCTCGCACCGCGCGGTTTGGGAGGTCAGCGTCGAACCGCCGAACCTATCCATCGAGCAGCCGCAGGGCTCGGTACTGCTCGGGTCGGCCATTCCCCTCAAGGCAAACTATGCCAGGCGCGACGGCTCCACGGTCTCCGAGGCGCGAGGCGCGCACTGGCAGAGCCTCACTCCTGACATCATCTCGGGTCTCAGGGCGGACGGCGACGGCGGTCGCACCCGGAAGGGCGCAGCTATTTGCCATGGAAGGCCAGATCCGGGATACGGTGACTGTTTACGTTATTGGGGAGTTGATCGTGTCGGTACGAACACCCCAGGGCCTCCGGATCGGCACAATCTCGATGCGGAGATGGCCGAATCCACCTGTTCAATAATGGTGGACTCGCCGGGCGCGGACCTTCCCTCGCGCCCGATGGCCGTACCGTGGCCTTTGTCACGGACAGGGAGTGTCGCGCATCCACGTTTCATGGCCGGACGGGACGGGAGTGAGGCGGCTGACACCTCCGGCACACGGACCCATGGGTATTCCACACCCTTTCTACCAGGAGCACTCACCCCGCTGGAGCTCTGGCGGCGACAGGGTCCTGTACCTGAGCAATCAGTCTGGCAGCTACAATGTCTACGCAGTCTCGGCCGCGGGCGGAGATCAGGACATCGCACGCTTGACGCGCAGCGCAACACTCGAACGATCGCTCGGCGCTTCCGCCGCGGGCGACGCGTTCGCATTCGAGCGGTCCCGAAGCGCGAAGAGAAGCGACCTCCTCCTCGCTCTATTCGGTACGGGTGAAACTCTCGATATCGTGCCGGATTCAGTGTGGGGCCGAGGACGGGTCAGACCCGCGATCCGGGAACAGGAGCCAACGTTTATCCCGGGCACTGACAAGCTCCTGTTCTTGGCGACACCCTCCGACTTGAAGGATGGCGGGCAACGATTGATGCAGGTGGACTATGCCGACCCACTCAATCCCCGGATCATAGAACGAATCCCCGGACGGCGGGTCACGAAGTTCCTGTTCGCCGTATCACCGTCCGGGGACCGAGTAATCTACCTGCAACGCACTCAGAGCGGAGCGGTTGAAGTCGGCCGTTTGATCGAGATGCGCCTCGACGATGGGGCCGTCCTGCGTAGCGTGCCGATTGCCAACCCAGACCGCATAGAAACGCTGTCCTGGGGAGCGGCCGAAGGAGGTAGCCAATGAAGGCCCGCAATGTACTGCTTGGACTCCTGGCGGTGACGACCGCTATTCCGAGTGCGGCGTCAGCCCAGTTCACCAGCGAAATTCCCGGGGTGCCACGAGCGGGAGTGCCGTGGAACGGGCACGCGCAGGGGCGCGTCGGGATCGACCTTTCCGGGTTCCGAATCGAAGAAGAAACGGGGATCCACTGGGTGGGACGTGCCGGCGTCGATTGGGGCCGGAGCTACCGCATCGGGCCTAATCTGGAGGTGGGATTCGACCTTGGACTCGCCTCCGGTCTCCTCGACAACTACCGGCCGGCCGAGGACCAGACGGACGAAGGACCGATCACCGCGTCCGAGGTCGTCATCGGATACGGCGTCACCGTCGGAGCTAAACTACGGCCGATCTCCTACCTCTCGACTGCCGGTCACGGGTTCGAGGCGGCCATCGCGGCGAGCTTCCGGTACGGAAGCGAGCCTGTATTCGCGTACGAGATGGTGGGTGACTCATCGCGAACGGGTGGTCTGTTCGTCGGAGCCGACAGCGATTCGACCTCTGGAACGGAAGAGGACCTCCTGCTCGAATCCGCCTCGGCAGTGGGCGGCGGGCTGATTCTCAGCTATCGCACACCACGCATCATGGCCGATGTGGCGCTCATGTTCGAGAGCGCCTCCGGTACCGAACGCCGTGCGTCTCGACGACTATGACGGCTTCATGCCGCGCGCCGGAGCATGTATCGCCTGAAGCGGAGCTTTGCGGCCGGCGTGAGTTGGTGGGGTAGCGGAGCGCCGCCCTGGCGAAATCGATTGCTTTATCAGGAGGCGGGAGAAGAGACGGGAATGTTGGCTGTCGTCATGGGATTCGGAGGGCTTCCCGAATCCGGGACAGACCGCATTATCTCGAGTCCGACGAATGACTTTGGAGAGTCGGTGAACATGTACATTCGCATGCGTTCTTCGTTCTGAGTTCGTGGGCGCAGCTTGCCGCCCCACCGAAGCGATCGAGGAGTCCGTGGCCATGCATGACGCTGCACGGAGGATTGCCGTGAGAAATCTCGGGTTCTGCATCATCGTTGCATCCGCTTTCGCGGTCCTGTGGACGGAAGGAGTCGCCGGCCAGGACGTGCAAATCGTGGCCGGTGACACAGTGCTTCTCACGGTTTCGGAACATCCCGATCTCGGGGGTCGCTTCGTCGTGAATGCGTTCGGGGATCTGGCCCTTCCTCGCGCTGGAGTCGTTCGGGCTGCGGGCCTCCGTCCCGGGGAGCTAGCCGCTAGGGTGCGGCAGATCCATGAGAAGTATCTGGGCGATGTCGGGGTCTGGTCGAGCTGCCGGGTGCGGTGGTGAGTCAGGCTGCTCCAGTCCAGCCGAAAGCTACCACGGAACCGGATCGCCGGAGCAATGCCGCCTGCGCCCGAACTGCCGGAGCCATTGCCGAAGGCCGTGCCGGAGCGCCTTGAAGGCCCATCCGATCAAAGTCAATCGGCAGAAATTATCGGAGTCCCCGTAGCCGACGAGCCGGAGGCACTTCCCGGAGCCGCGACTTCCACGTGGACCGCCCGCTCCGCCGTGCTTCGCGCGACCGGTGCGGACACCGCGAAGGCGTTGGCCGAGATTCCGGCCAGCCATCGGCTACAGGTGCTTCGCGACGAAGGCGATTGGTGGCGGGTCCGCTACGGCGCACTCGTCGGCTATTTGAGAGCTCGACCAACTCGAGGGGCGACAGGTGGTGGCGGATCCAGTCGTGGCGGAAGCGCCGGTAGCGGTGACGCCAGAAGGCCGGAGCAGACTCCTGAGGTGCTACGCGACACCCGGTCGGTACCGGCCCGCGCGGAGGCCGTCGTAGACGACGAGGGCAGAGCGAGATCTCAGGAAGAGCCGAGGACGCCACTGGCGGCGAGTTCAGCGGAGTTCGCGGCAGAAGTCCCTCGACGAGAGTGAGCCCGTTGCACCGCCACCGGAGTGGAATCCTGCACGGGTTACGGTGGGCGTCTTCGGCGGTGGCATGGCGGGACAGAGCCCGTGGCTTGCCGGCGTCGCCCTCGCCAGGCTGAGAGCCGGCCGGATTTGACTAGAGCCTTCGGCGGACATACGCTTCCGGGACCACGTATAGACGCAATGATGGGCACGGCTGCTGTAACCTTTCTGCCAGTTCACAATCGTCGAGCCGGCGTATATCTCGGAGCAGGGCTCGGAATATTGTTTGTGGCCGAGGAATCTGACTACTAGCGGTTCGCTCATTACGCGAAGCGTGCTTGGTCCGGCCTATTTAGGTGGCATAGAGCTCCGCGGGCTCGGCCGTTTCCGCTTGTTCCTTGAAGGCCAGTTTATGACGGCGACGTATGAGGGTGACGCCGAAGCTAACGGAGACCGAGGTGTCGATCCTCCGATTCATAGCCGGGATTTCCTTAGCGGCTGAAGTGGCTCAATCGGACGAAGCATGCCGCACGGCCTTGACCTACCACGATTGAAAGGGGCTGCTGATCCATGAGCGGACGACAAGAAGAGGCCCTCGACTGACGGGTCAGAGCAAGAGAAGCAGGAGGCGTAGCGCCGCTCACCGGTGGCTTCCTCTAATCAAGACGGCTGCTGTGGTTTTCGTGGCACTGTCCTGCGAGGATGCAGTGTCTCCCCTGTACACCAACGAAGGCGATCTTGCAGAGGGGCCGGGCACCGTGGAACTCGTGGGGTCGGTCGAGATTCCGCCAAGCTACCATGTCGCTGACCTCCGCCTCATTGCCGGGTTCAACACTGGGCGGATCCAGGAGGACGGGGCATACGAGATCAAGCTGAATGAGGACGCAGTCCAGCTCGTGACTGTCCTGAACGGCCAGAACGAGCCATTGCTGCTGTCAGTGGAGTCGATCGGCATAGAGGGCGACTCCTCCACCATAGGCGCCGCGTCTACGGCTACCGCTCTGGTGTTCCTGCACCCGTTCCTAGTCACGAGTGAGCGCGGTGAGGCAGGCGAGCTCGTGGCCATAGTCCGTTCCGCCAGCAGTTTTGCTGATCCTCGTGGATCTGATCGATGCCCAACTGGAGGCGGGTCTTGCTCCTCTTTCCGACGACAACACCCAACTCGCTGCCGCCATCGAAGCGGTCTATACGGAAGTCGAAGACAGGCTCGCCCCTGACCGGCTGAACATGCTAGGTGACTACGCCGCCGCGGTCGAACCCGGCTTCCCAATGAACGGCCTCGAAGTGGTGGACCTGGTTGAACACGATGAGGGACGGGAGTTCAAGCTACGCAACAGCAAGAAGCGGTGGATCAGCGTCTATGTTGACGGCAGCGAGGACGGTGTCACGTTCTCTCCGACAGGAGAGATGCAGGACCTAATACCCTCTCCCGACATCAGCCTGTTCGCGTTACTTTGCGACGGCAGCTCGTCCTTGACATTCGAGAGTCGCCCGCTGAGCGTATCCTTCTCCCAGCACGACTACCTGGCGGTGAAGGCTTACGGGCTGGGCCTCGGGGGCTACAATCTTCCCAACTCGGAGTTCCAGCGCGCGATCCTCCCGGCAAGCGCCAGCGCGATCTTCGACATCGTCGATTCCCACCGTGGAAGTGTTGTCGGGAGCAATCTCCTCCACCAGGATTTGCGGGGGCGGCCGACCGATGATCCTTTCTACCGTCTCGTGGAAGAGGCCGCCCGGGACATTATTACCGACCAAGCGAAAACGGCGCAGTTCTATCGTTGGTATCGTGAGGGCGACATTGTCAATATCACAGTCGACTTGGTGAAGTCCGTGATGACCACGTTCGCTGAGAACCCGCACATTGTCACCGATCTCATCACGCAGACCGCCGGCCAGGCGATCGCCCGAAGCGTCGTCGATTCTTGGCTGTTCCCGATCCGCCTAATCAACGCCGTGGTGACTGCGGCCAACCTTGGCTACTCCATTGCGTCCGTGGTTTCGTCGGAGGCGGTCACCACCTTCGTATTCACCTCATTGGCGGCGACCGACGATTACGTGGAGGCCGAGGGTCGAGTGGTCTATGTGGCGGTTCCGGCGGAGTTACGCCGGTGGGAGGTGCAACGATCCTCGGCCCACGGACCCAACGGCAATCCGCTGGGTGGGGCCCAATCCTCGGCCGCCGGCCTCTTCTCGATGTCGCTGCCACCGGGAGAGGTGCGGGTCAGGGTGGTGGCCGACGGATTTCACCCCGTAAACCAGGTCTTCACGGTCGAGGCGGATACCCAGAACGGGTTCGTCATACCAACGGTTTACCTAACGGCGTATTCCAGTGCTCCCGGGAACTGCACGTGGAGTCGTCCGCGACGCCACCACGCTGAATCCCATCTGGGGCCGCCATCCAACTTCGCTACGGAGTGAACGACGCGGGAGCGGAGCTCGTCCAGGCCACCTCGTCCGATGAGAATGGCAAGTTCTCATTCGAGAACGTAGCCGCCGGCACCTACACCGCCTACTTCGAAGCGGAGGGCTACGCAGATGACTTCCATGTGATCCCGGTGGAGGGAGGGGTCGTGCGCGATGGCCACAATGTCGTTCTCGCGCCCAACATACGCACATCTTCGGGGTTCCAGGTGATCTTAACCTGGGCGAGAACCCGAGGGATCTGGATTCTCACCTGTTCACGCCAGAGATAGAGGGGAGCGAATACCACGTTTACTTCGCCGACAGGGGTTCGCTCGATCACCCGCCGTACGCGGGACTGGATGTGGACGACGTCACTTCGTACGGGCCTGAAACGATGACCATTCGGCCGCTGTTCGACGGCACGTACACCTATGCCGTCCACCTGTATGCCGGCTCGGGGACGCTCGGGTCATTCCGGACGCGCGGGTGTCGCTCTACGGTACGGAAGGCCATTTGCGAACGTGGAGCGTGCCGGTCAATGCGACCGGACGGTGGTGGACCGTGTTACGGCGATCGAGCAACTTTCGAGGTGACGTCGGTAACTGGGTCGAGTCCGACCTAAATTTGCTGCGGGCCGATCTCGCCTTTTCGAGCCGGTGATTTCATGAATCCGGGTCCTGCACTTGGCGTCGCGAGGGAGCAGTCTCGAGCCCCGCCTTTGATTGGGTGCCAAGAACCTCTTTCATGACGACGTTGTCTCGAGAGGACGATTCTCAACTGTGCGCACCAACGTGTACCTTGCTTGACCCGACCCTGTACGACAACGGTACCAGGCGCCCCTCCGCCTCCAGGAGCAGGAGGGCCGCGACGTGGTGGAATGCTTTGTTCCGCTACTACAATGAGGTGCGGCTGCACTCCGCCATCGGATACGCTACGCCTCACGACATGCCAAGTTCGCGCCGTCAGCTATGCCGAGCGCGACCGCTAAGGGAAAAGGCCCGCGAACGCCGCCGCCAGGTCCGGGCCAAGGAGGCCTTGAGCAGCCATGAAGTCGTAACGCCCGGAGAGCCGAAACTCCATTTGCCGCCGAACCAGGACATCCATCCTTCGCCTGTCGTGACCTAACCTCCCAATTCAGACTTAGGGAAGGTATGCACCACATGCGTTCAATCATCGAATACCTCATTGGTCTTACGCACGACCGTAGGGAGTCGCTCGTGTCGCGGCCCGGGAACATACCTGTGTGGGTTGCCGGGTTCGTGATTGGTCTCGTCCCCGCTCCTCAAGGGGCGTCGGGCCAGTCGTCCGGAGAAGACCTGATTGCACGGGCGATCGAGCAATATTCCGTGGGGTGGCCGCAGTCGGCCGAAGAACTTTTGGCGGTCGCCTCGCTCCAGCAGTTGACACCTCGCGAACGCGCCACTGCGGCGATGTATCACGGTATTGTTTGCTACGAGGCGGGGAAGTCACTGCGTGGAGCCGACAGCTTTGTCGATGCGATTCAATGGGATTCGACGGTGCGATTGCACCCCAACGTCAGCAAGTCAGCGATCCGGGAAGCGTTTGTGGTTGCCCGCCGACAAGTGCAGTCGGAGCCTCGGCCCCCAAGTCGGATACTCGGGAGGTGCGCGAGGCCGGAGCTGTCGGAAAGGGCCTTGAGCGACTTACGGATCAATGCAATCGGCGAACTCCAGGCCAAACCCAATTCGATCATCCCTCTAATAGTCCTCAGCTGGTCAGTGGGGGTGGTGCCGCCAAACTTGGAAATCGCGGGTCTGGAGGCTACTTGGGTGGTGGAGCCATCAGAGGGTGTCGTCCTGGATCAACACACGAGTACACTACGGGTTCTCCCGAGTGCGCGACCCGGAGCCGTTTACAATATCACGGCGCAGGTCGAGGGCTTCGAGAGAGGCGTACCGAGCGAAGTCGTTAACAGGTTATACATTTACACTGTCGAGACGGACCCTCTGGTCGGTGAGTGGACGGACACGACGGGCGAGATCGCCGAATTGATTTTTCGACCGAACGGGACTTTCTCTGTCTCGTCCACATTCTTCGAGGTGTATTCAGACTACTGGGGCACATACACGACAACTGTAGAGTCCGGCTCAATCAATCTCGCACCAACCGGAGGAAATAGTATTCCGAGCGAGTTAGACTTGAGCGGCACGTACATTCTGGACGAACACGGACGACTCGTACTAAGAGATATGTTCCTTGGGCAACTCCGTCCGGAATTCGTGAAGAGGTGGCGGTATGTCTTCAAGCGATTTAACAGCCCGAGGCATCGACAATGAGCCCCGTTTGGACTGGCATGTTGGTGGTGGGTTGCGACCGCGGTGGGTGGCGCCCCGAGACGAGGAGGGCAAAGATCCATCTCGTCCTCATTGTCGTCGTGTTGCAGTCATGTCGCCGGCCTAAAAGGAGAGGTTGGATCCTCTCCGCTTGTGGCTCGTCCACGCGGGCCGCCTCACCTCGAGCGGTAACGCAAGCGGTAACACAAAACCGCTGGCGACCCCCGGCGACGCCTTGACCCGCCCGGCGAGATTTCGCAGAATTGCGCCAAATATGGCGGCTCCGGGCGCCGGTGTACGCCACCGAGTGCGCCTGATAAGCGTGAGGTCGGTGGTTCGAGTCCACCCAGGCCCATGGATAAAGCGTTGAGCCGCTGTAGTATACGCGGCTCAACGCTTTTGTTGTTACCGCGGGTAACGTAATGGGGTCCCATACAGTGCCTTTGTCTCAGTACAGGTCGTCGAGCGACCAGCAAACAACGGGGAGCCCATCCTCCTCGGCTCTATCCTTGAAGCCCTTCTGGAACCCGCCCGCGGCCACGTAGAGCAGAAAGGACGCGCCCTCCTGCGCCTCGTGGGCCCAGCGGTATCCGGACCGCGCCAGCCGATCGAGGTCACGCATGTGCGCCCGGTGCACCGCGATACCGATGGGCGTACGGTTCCACTTGATGGCCCCTGTCACCATGTCGCCCGTAGTCAGGCGGGCCACGATGTCCATCTCGAGACTTCCCTGGTCGCGATCGGTCCCCTCCCACCGGCCCCAGTCCTGTACGAGTGGCAGGGCCTGCTCGGCGCGTTTCCGGTGGTACGCCTGCTCGGCGATGCGCTCGAAGAGGTGGCCCATGTAGGCGTCGATCTCCGGCTCGATGTTCGCCGTCCAGACTTCCATCGGTTCGTTCACCTCCAGTGCGGTCTCGAGGCGCGAGACGAACGTGTGGTAGAACATGAAGGCGGGGTCCGCGAGCCGGTATCGATAGGGCGACGTCCGCCCCGCCTCGAAATTCTGGTGCTTCTCCACGTATCCCAGGCGAACCAGCCGCTCCACCTTGTCACGAAGGCTGGTGTCGTGGTCGAGCCCGGCCCGAGCTGCGATCTCCGCGAGTTCGGTCTGTCCGGCCCCGACCGCGGCCAGTATGCCGATGTACTTCGGCAGCTCTCGCAGCCCTTGCTCCTGGAGAATGGCTGTCTCCAGCTGTCCACGAACCTCGCCGCGGGGAGAGAGCACGAGAGCGGCAATGTTTTCGGCCAGCGATCGATCGGTGGAGACCGGGGCGAGGTAGCGGGGGACGCCTCCGAAGATGCCGTACAGGCAGGCGCGATCGCGGAGGTCATCGAACGGAGCCATGGTCGCCGCATCGAGGTAGTCGAACGGCTTGAGCTGGGCCTTCCATGCCAATCGGCCGTAGAGGGGGGCGCTACCGGCATCGAGGGCCTCCAGGATGCGGACGGCCGATCCTGAAAGAACGAGGAGGAGGGAGCGGTCCGGCCCCCGCAGGCCCTCCCATGCCGCGTTGAGCTCGGAGGTGATGCGATGCAGATCCCCCTCATCCTCCCCGAAGTACTGGAACTCGTCGAGCACGATCACGATCGGATGCTCAGGCTTCAGGGACAGGAGCAGGCGGAATGCTGTTCTCCACGTGGGATAATCCTCGACGCTCAGCGCCTCTCCGGCCCACTGCGCCACTTCTTCGATCAGCCGGCGCCGGTTCTGCGCTGGGGTCACGGCGGAGGCCGTGAAATAGAACGCCCGCTCCTCGTCCCAGACGTGCGTGAGCAGAAACGTCTTCCCGATCCGCCTGCGGCCGTAGAGGAGAGCCAGGCGGGGTTCGCCGGCATCGGCGAGTCGCCGCAGCTCCACCTGTTCGGATTCCCGGTCAACTATTTCGTGGCGCATGAGGGCTGCACCCCCTGGTAGCTATACTATTGCGCATGTATAGTATCACGATTGTATAGATCGTGGCAAGAGTGACAGGGGGATATTCCGGGAGTGCCCCGACCGACCGCGCCAGCCGGCACCTGCTGCGGCTCCTGCCGATGGCCCACCGCTGTCCGATCCCCGGACGCTCAGCGCCGGCGTTCGCATCGACACCGCCCTCGCGCCGG
Source organism: uncultured Gemmatimonadales bacterium (assembly GCA_963798915.1). GTDB lineage: Bacteria > Gemmatimonadota > Gemmatimonadetes > Gemmatimonadales > GWC2-71-9 > CAMLHP01. The sequence continues at coordinate 17,223 of CAWCVB010000017.1, forward strand.
GGCCGTCGACCGTACGTCAGGGTACCGCTGCGCCTCCGGCTGGCGCCGGCTGAGCGGCGGCGGGCGGCGCCGGCAGCCGGATGCGTCGTCGGAGCGCCGCGAATCGCGGGTCGTTTCGGATCCCCTCGAAGCGGGGCCAGCCATCCAGGAGCAGCAGCCAGTCATCGCGCATGGCGTCCGCCCGATCCAGGCAGCGGAACGCCTCCTCGGATTCGCCCAGCGCCGCGTGGATTCGCGCCAGGCTCGTGGGAGGGACGTAGGCGCCGTCGGCCGATCGCAGCTGGTCCAGGAGGCGCCGGGCTTCCTCCGGGTGGCCCGCGCCAGCCAGGTTGTGAGCCCGCGCCGCTACGGAGTGTGGTCCTCCCCCCAGCTCCACCGCTCGAGCGAACGACGCCGCGGCGCCGTGATGGTCCCCGGACACCTCCATGGCCACACCCAGGGCGAAGGCGCTGGCGCTGGAATCGGGGTGGAAGGCGCCGAACTCCGTGGCGATGACGAGCGCCTCGTCGGCGTGCTGGCCCGCGGCGAGCGTGAGCACCTCGTTCAGCCAGATCGTGGGGGCAATGGGGTCGAGCTCCCGCCCGCGCCGGGCGGCCCGCCGCGCCTCATCATATCGGCCCATGACGCAGAGGTAGTAGCTGTACACCCAGTATGATTCCGGCAGGTCGGGGGCCCGGTGCAGCCCCCGTTCGAAATGGCGCTCCGCTAGCGGCCAGTCGCGGTCCAGCACGGTGGCGCACACGCCCATGGCGATGTGGGCCTCGGCGCTCTGCGGATCCAGCATCAGCGCTCGCTCCGCACGACGCCGCGCCTGCCCGTACGCCTCCCGGGGCGCGATCCGCGCGGTTCGGGCCAGCCCGCCATAGGCGTAGGCCAGCGCCGCGTGCGCTGGCGCGAAGCCGGGGTCCAGCCGGATCGACTCCTGGAACTGGCGGATCGCCTCGAGCATGCCCGCGGGCGTCATGCGGACGAACTGGCACCGCCCGCGGAAGTAGGCATCTCGCGCCCCCGCGCTCGCGGAGCCGGTGCGGTCGGGCGCGGTCCGGGCCAGCGCAGCCTCGACGGCCTGTGCGATCACCCCGGCCAGCTCCGCCTGCGTGCTCAGGGGGTCGTCCATGGACCGCTCGAAGCTGTCCGCCCATACGTGCCGCTCGGGAGGCGTGACGAGGAGCTGGGCGGTGGCGCGGAGCCGATCCCCGGATTGCAGCACCGTCCCCTCCACCACGCGGTCGACGCCCAGCTCCTTCGCTATGTCCGCCATGCTCTGCTCACCGCCCCGATAGCGCTGGGTCGACGTTCGGGAGACGACGGCGAGGGGCGTCCTGCGCGCCAGCTCGGTGATCAGCATCTCCGTCAGCCCCTGGGCGAACCATTCCTCGGAGTCCGCTCCCGTCAGGCCGGCGAAGGGGAGCACCGCCAGGGAGTGCGCCCGGGCCTCCGGATGGCCCGACCCCGGATGGCCCGACCCCGGATAGCCCGACCCCGGATGGCCCGACCCCGGATGGCCCGACCCCGGATCGCCCGTCTCCGGAGCGGCCGTGTCGGGGCGCGGGTGGGCCTCCCGATCCGGACGCGGCACCGCGCCCGCCCGCACCGCCGCCACGAGCGCGCTGGTGTCCGTGTCGGGCTCCAGCTCCATCTCCCGACCCAGCCGGGCGGCCAGCGCCTCGTACTCCGTCACCGCACCGGCGCGATCACCGCCCCCGGCCAGCAGCCGGATCAGCGTCCGGCCGGCCCGCTCGTCGCACGGCACCACGTCCACCACCCAGCGGGAGTATTCGATGGCGCGCTCATGGTCTCCCTCCGCTTCGGACTGGTGCGCCAGCGCCGACGCTGCCGCCACCGCCTTCCGTCGCAGGCGATCCCTCGTCTCGTCCAGCCAGCGCTCGCACTCCGCACCCCCGCCGGCATGGAACCCGGGCATGAACTCGCCGCCGTAGAGCTCGACCGCCGCCTCCAGCCGATCCTCGACGACGGCCCGCTCGAACGCCACCGCGTCGCACCAGAGCCGATCCGGATCCACGCCCAGACCGCGCTGGCCGCCCACGATCACACCGCCGCCGAGCTCCTTCCTCAGGTGGTAGAGCGTCTGTCGGAGAGAGCGGCGAGCGTGCGCCTCGTCGTGCTCCGGCCAGAGCAGCGACAGGATGGTGTCGCGGAAGACCAGCGACCCCGGTCGGCCCACCGCCAGGTACATCAGGAGCGCGAGCCGCTTGGGCTGGGTGAGGAGCGGGTGCGGCGACCGCACACCGACGGCATCGCTCAGCCCGACTGAACCCATGGTGGTCAGACTCAGCATCGATCCACGCCCGGGTAGACGGTTGGATAGACAGCCAGGGGACGTCTTCGGGATATAGTCACCGTTCGGGGCCGTTCCCGCAATCACGGGCCGGCCCGGTTCCAGGTCGGTCCCGTTTACACCGTCGATCGAAAGAGAGATTGCCATGAATCCGGTGCCAGATAAGGATCCCCGCGTGGGGAGCAGCGAGCATTCCCGCGGGTGGCCCGGCGTGATGGCCCCCGCCCTGATCCTCTTCTGCCTATTGGCCTGCTCGGGCGATGGGGTGGGTCCGGATGAGGAAGAGCCGAAGGCGGATGTGGCGGAGTATCTCGCCTCGCTCCCCAGCTGGGACGTGTTCTCTCCCAGGCTGGCCGACGAGGCCCCCGCAGCGACCGGCGACGCCGTCGAGCTGCCGCCCGACACGCTGGATGTCCCGATCGTCAATGAGAACGGGGACCTGGAGACGCTCAACGACCAGGTCTACGTGTGCACGGAGACGCCGTACTCCATGAGGCAGAACCCCCGGGAGATCGTCATGTACAGCCCGAACGTGGGGGTGCTCTGGGCCGGCGGGCTGCTCCAGGGGAGGAGCCACAGGGCGGGGAACCTGGAGAGCCTCCCGATCCGACAGCGGCAGCCGGTGAAGGTGTCGATCCCCGGCATAGCGTCCGGCCAGAACTACCGGGTGGTCGAGAATCCGGAGCTGGCCACGGTCAATGCCGCCATCATGGACATCGTGGGCGCCGCGACGCTGGAGGGCACCCCTTCCGCCAGCTCGATCGACTTCGAGTACACCGAGAGCCATTCGGAACAGCAGCTCGCGCTGGCCATGGGGCTGTCCGGCCGGTACATGGGGTTCAAGGCGAAGGCGAACGCCAGCTTCGAGCACAACGCCTCGGAGACCACCATCACCGCCCACTTCGTCGAGAAGATGTTCGACGTGGTGGTGGAGCTGCCCAGACCCCGGCGGATTTCTTCAGCGCGGAGTTCACACAGGCGGAGCTCGATCGGCAGACGGCGCTGGGCCGGATGGGCCCGGACAACCTGCCCGTCTTCATCCACACCATCACGTACGGCCGGATGATGACCTTCACCATGACGTCCACGGCCTCGGCGACGGAGATCCGGGCATCCCTCGAAGCGGCCTACAGGGACATCGGCAGGAGCGGCGGTTTCGAGCTCGACGTCAGGCAGAAGGCGATCCTCGCGAATTCGCGCATCGCGGTCACCTCCCACGGCGGCAACGCCCAGGCCACGCTCGACGTGATCAGGACGGGTGACCTGTCCCAGTACTTCACCGCGGCCGCGCCGCTCTCGTCGGCCGCGCCCCTTTCCTACGTCTTCCAGACCCTCGACGGGAAGCCCGCGGGGGTCACCGAGGCCACCGAGTACACGGTCCGGGACTGCGCGCCCAGCTTCCCCACCGACGGGCTCTTCAACCTGGCAGAGCTCCAGACCGTCACCCTCGGCATCCCCGCCACCGGGCTGCGCACCCTGTGGGTCGACGTGAACGGCAACGGCCGCAAGGACGTCATCTGGAACGGCCTCAGCAGCGCCGGGAACAGCTGGGTGGTGGGGCTCTCCAACGGCGACGGCACCTTCAGCATGACCGCGCCCGTCACCCACCCGGTGGCCGCCCCTGGGGCGGGGTGGCAGAGCTATGACGCCGTGGTGGGCGACTTCGACGGCGATGGGCTCCCCGACCTGGGCTGGGCGACCCGGGGCACTGCCGGCACCTACATCTTCCTGGCCAGCTCCAACGGGGATGGCACGTTCGCGATCCGCCCCGTCGTCACCTGGGGACTTCCACCGCTTCGCACGCCGCGTGGCACGTGTACAGCGGTGACGCCAATGGTGATGGCCGCGACGACCTCTTCTTCAATCACATCATCTCCACCGACGACCGCAACATCGTCGTCGTCGCCACGTCCACCGGGGACGGCTACTTCACCCTCGGTTCCAATCAGCAGCACCCCATCAAGGGACCCTGGCACGTCTTCGATACGTTCGTGGGCGATCCGGATGGCAACGGCAGGGCCGACCTGGTCTGGGCGCGGGGAGGCCGCTCGTACGACCACGTGCGGGTCTATCTCGGGATCTCCGGCGCGACCGAGCGGACCCTCTCGTTCCCGGGCCCGTACGACCGGACCAGCTACCGCATGCGGCCCGATGTCGCTCCCCTGGTCGGTGATGTGAATGGCGACGCTCTGACCGACGTCGTCATCGCCTGGGCCGAGGCGCAGGTGGGGACCAACGAGGAGCCCAACCCGGTTCTCGTCGGTCTCGGGGCCACGACGTCCAGCATCAGCTTCCTTCCCCTCAAGTGGGCGGAGCTCCCCAACAAGCTGGCCATGCAGGTCCGGGCCGGGGACCTCAACGGGGACGGCCGCGCCGATCTCCTCTGGAGCGAGCTGGGCGGGACGACACCCGCAACCAGATCTATGTGAGCCTGGGAAAGGCGGATGGGACATTCGACTTCTCCACGGCGACCCAGGTCCATACCGCGGAGCGCTCCGACTGGGCCCAGTACTCCGTCCACCTGGCGGATCTCAACGGAGACAGCCGACAGGACGTGATCTGGATCCACCCGGGGGCCGCGACCCGGATCTACGTGGGGCTGTCGGAACGATAGTCGTACCGATACCCGGCCGGGGGGCAGCGGTGGGTCGGCTGCCCCCCCCGGCCGACCCGCGCCCACCCCCGCCTTCGCCGCCCCCGCCCACCGATCACCACCTTCGCATGGGACAGTTCGGCCGCGCCGTGCCGTGCGAGCAGCCAATGGCACTGTCACACCCCGTCGATACGTTCGCGGTAAGCCGTTACCCAGAGGGCACATGAACGAATTGACGGAAATCATTGCCACTTCGCCGGGTCCTTCCCATCTTCCCGCGTCGCCGGCTCTCTCAACCCCCTTGATCCGGGACCGGCGGCCGGGGCGTGACGTCATGCGCCCGGGACCGAGCGGAATCTCCCCCGCTCGGGGTCTCAGCTCATGTACGCGATCGCTGGAGGACGATGACGTCCCGCTTCGACAGCCTGCGACCATGGAGGGCCGCATGACCGGCCCCGGTGCGGTCGTGCGTCCATCCGCTCCGGACCGCCTCCGGAAGCTGGCGGGCGTGCCGCGGGAGGACCGGTAGCGCCATGGCCATATCCAAGACGCAGCGCTGGCTCGACCTCATCGCCTTCCTGGTCCGGCACCATTTCCCGGTGGACGTCGACCAGGTCATGAACGGCGTCCCCGCCTACCGCGAGAAGTGGAACAGCGATGAGGAGACGGACCGGCGACGGTCCGGCGCATGTTCGAGCGGGACAAGGACGAGCTGCGCTCCGCCGGGATCCCGCTGGAGACGCGGGAGTACCTGATCGACGGCGTGGAGAAGGCCCTCGGCTACGAGCTCGCCGCCCGGGACTTCTACCTCCCGTACCTCCGCCTGGTGGGTCAGGAGTCCGCGGCCACGGAGGCGAGGGCGAGCCGAGGGCAACGCTCCCGGCGCCGGGCAGGCGATGGAGCTGAAGATCACCGGTGACGAGGCCGCCACCGCCATCGAGGCGCTGCGCCGCGTCGCCGACCTGCCGGCATCGCCGTTCGCCCGGGAAGCGCGGTCCGCCCTCCGGAAGCTCGGCTTCGATATCGACCTCGCCGCGTTCGGGGAGAGCCCGGTCGCGTACGCGGACCAGGTGGACGCGTCGCACGGGGTCGCGGACGAACGCCTGACCGATGCAATGGTCGGGGAGCCGGTACCCTTCTACAGCGACGCAATGGGCACCGGCGGCGTCGCCGAGATGCTCCGGCTCCTCACGCGCGCGCGTGCGCGAGCGCACCCGCGTGCGCTTCCGCTATCACGGGATCCACCGCGGCGAGGCGACGGATCGGGACGTCGCGCCGTACGGGCTCCTGTTCCAGCATGGCCAGTGGTACCTGATCGGCGCGGACGCGACGCGGGACGACGCCATCCGCGTCTTCCGCACTGGGTCGCATGGACGCGCCGGAGGTCGGGAAGGCGAAGTCGCCGGAGTACGATATCCCGGGCGACTTCGACCTCTCCGACTACGCCCGCCGTCAGCCGTGGGAGCTGGGCGACGACCAGCCGTACACCGCCCACGTCCGCTTCGACTTCCCCCTCTCGCTCTGGGCCGACCGCAACCACCACGGCGAGAAGGTGGAGGAGCTGTCCGGCGGGGCGACGATCCGGCGGTTCGGCGTCCGGCAGACCGACCCGTTCCTGCGCTGGCTCCAGCAGTTCGGCGGCGAAGCGGTGGTGACGGACCCGCCCGGTCTCCGGCAGGCGCAGGTCGAGATGGCCCGTGAGACGCTGGAGGTCTATGGCGTCTGAGACCGCACTGGAGCGGATCGAGCGGCTCCTCCAGCTCCTGGCCATCGCCGCGGGCGCGGACGACGGCGAGGGTCTCCGATACGACGAGCTCGCGGCCGCTCTCGAGATCGACCGCGACCAGCTCGACCGCGACCTCGCCGAGATCACCGCCCGCGAGTACTACATGCGCGGCGGCGAGGGGGGCGACATCCAGATCGGCCTGGACAGCGAACGGGTCCGCGTCTGGACCACCGGGCACCTGCGTCGGCCCACCCGCCTGAGCACCGGCGAGGCGGCCGCGCTGGATCTCGGGCTCCGGATCCTCGCCGCCGAGCGGGAGGATCCCGAGCTTCCGGATCGGATGCGACACCTCATGGAGAAGCTCGCCCGCGCGGTGCCGGAGGACGTGGCGAGTCACGTTGCCGCCGACGGAGACCCCGCCGCCGCCGACAGCCTGCGGGCGCTGATCGTCGACGCGGCGCGGCGTCGGCAGCGGGTGCAGTTCAAGTACCTGAAGCCGGACGCCGATGCTCCGGAGGAGAGGACGCTCGAGCCGTACACCGTCGTCTACGCCGAAGGGCAGTGGTACGCCGTGGGCTGGTGCCCGGAGCGGGAGGCGGTTCGGGTGTTCCGGCTCGACCGGGTCCTCGAGGTGACGGTCCCGGGCGAAGCGTCGTTCGACGCGCCCGCGGATTTCGAGCTGAGCGACTACGTGACCGACGGCCGTGTCTACTCCGCCGACACCGAATTCGAGGTGGTCGTGCGGTACGGCGGCCGGGTCGCGCCGTGGCTGCGTGAGCGCGGGGAGGGGGAGCCGCTGGAGGACGGCGGCGTGCTGGTTCGGCACCAGGTGTCGGACCCGAAGTGGATCGTCCGGCACGTGCTGCAGTACGGGCGGGACGCGAGGGTGGTGGAGCCGGAGTGGGTGGCGGAGGCGGTGCGGGAGGCGGTGGGGCGGGTGGAAAGCGAGGTGGAGGTGTGAGCTATGCCACCAGCCGCCGCTCGATGCCGCCCACTCGCTCGTTGAGGACGCGGAACCGCTGGCGCATGTCGCCGCCCAGGTCATCGACCCGACCGTGGACTCTGGTGACGTTCTTCTCGACCTGCTGGAGCCGGTGGTCCACCTGTTTCAGTTGCTCCTCGAAGCCGCCCATCCGCTTATCCAGGGCGTCCAGGCGATCGAGAACCCGGGTCTCGATCTGCTCGAGGCGCAACCCCATGGTCCGGAACCGCTCATCCACCGACTCGAAGCCCTCAGCGGAGCGGACTTCCAGGGCGTCCATGTGCTGCTCGACCCTGTCCAGCCGCTGCTCGACCCTGTCCAACCGCTGCTCGACCCTGTCCAGCCGCTCCTCGACTCCGTCCAGCCGGTGCTCGACCCTGTCCAGCCGCTGCTCGACCCCGTCGAACCGCTTCTCCATGCGGCTGAACCCGGCTCGCATCGCCGTTACGATCTCGTCGAGGTACTGCTTCATCTCCGCGTCCATGCCCCAACATAGCCTCGCCTCGCCGCGGGGGTCCATGGCGCTGTGGGACGGTCGGATTGCAGGGCTCGAAGGAACTCCCTCACGCGTCCAGCAGGATGCGCTTGAACCCGCCGGCGGCGAGGGCCTGGACGTTGAAGTTGAAGAGGAGGCCTGCGCGCAGGTCGGAGAGGCGCAGATACGACCCATCGTGTCACGCTTCTCGAAGGTTGCTCCCACGTCGAAGGCTGGGAATAGCACGATGGGACGACCGGGAACCGCGAATGGCGTCCTTCCCCCCCGGCCTCTACGAGTCCCTCGTCACCGAGGCCCTCGCCGCCCGCCTCGAGCGCTCCCGGCCGACCGCCACGCCCGTACCGACGACCTCCGGAACGCCGAGGCCGCCGACCGCATTGCCTGGCACATCGCGTCGGTCGTCGAGCGCGCCATCGAGGCGCTGCCGGAAGCCCAGCGGGCCGCCGCGGGCGTGGCGCTGGCGAGGTCGCTGGTGGACCGGGTCGTGGAGGAGAACGGCGCGGCGGCCGAGCTGACGACCGAGCGCCCGCCGGACCCCGCATGCGTCCTCTTCGGCGTCCACCGGCTCCGCCCGACGGGCACCCCGAAGCCTATCGACGCCCCGCTGATCCCGCTCCTCGACTCCGCGCTCCTCACCAACTCCCCCGGCGAGCCCGCCGTGGGCCACCAGGTCGCCGCGGAGATCGCGTCGGCCGACCGGATCGACCTGATCATGGCGTTCATCCGCCGCTCCGGGATCCGGCCGCTGCGGGAGAAGCTGCGGAAGCACGTGGAGACGGCGGCACGCTCCGGGTCCTGACCACCACCTACACCGGCTCCACCGAGCGCGCCGCCCTCGACTGGCTCCAGGAGCTCGGCGCCGACGTCCGGGTCTCCTACGACACCACGAGCACGCGCCTCCACGCCAAGGCCTGGCTCTTCCACCGCGACTCCGGCTTCTCCACCGCCTACGTCGGCTCGTCCAACCTCACCCACTGGGCGCAGGCGACGGGCCTCGAGTGGAACGTCCGGATCTCCGGCGCCCGCAACCGGTCCATCATCGAGAAGGTGGCCGCGGTCTTCGAGAGCTACTGGGAGGAGGCCGACTTCGAGCCGTACGACGCCGGCGCGCTTCGCCGACGCCGTCGACCGCGACCGGCCCGCCGGCGACCGCGCTCGTCCTGCAGCCCCACCGAGATCCGGCCGTACCCGTTCCAGGAGCGGCTGCTGGAGCAGATCGAGCTGTCCCGGGAGCGGGGGCACCACCGGAACCTGCTGGTGGCGGCCACCGGGACGGGGAAGACGGTCATGGCCGCGCTGGACTACCAGCGGCTGCGGAAGCGGCTGCGGACAAGGGCGAGCGCGCGCGGCTGCTCTTCGTCGCCCACCGGGAGGAGATCCTGACGCCAGAGCCGGGCCACCTTCGCCCACGCGCTCCGGGACGCGAACTTCGGCGAGGAGTGGGTCGGGGGCCGGAAGCCGGCGGAGTTCGAGCACGTGTTCGCGTCCATCCAGTCGCTCGACCGGAACGGCGTGGACGCTCATTGCGCCAGACCACTTCGACGTCGTGATCGTCGACGAGTTCCACCATGCCGCCGCGGAGTCGTACGACCGGCTGCTGAAGCACCTCGAGCCCCGCCAGCTGCTCGGCCTGACCGCCACGCCGGAACGGAGCGACGGCGCGCCGATCCTCCACTGGTTCGACGACCGGATCGCCGCCGAGCTCCGGCTCTGGGACGCCATCGACCAGCACCGCCTCACCCCCTTCGCCTACTACGGCATCGCCGACGACCTGGACCTCCGGGAGGTGCCGTTCACGCGGGGCAGGGGATACGACGTCGAGGGCGTCACCAACATCATCACCGCGAACGACGTCTGGGCGAACCGCGTCCTCCAGCAGTTCCTCGAGCACTTCGGCAACCCGCCCGACGTCAGAGCCCTCGGCTTCTGCGTGGGCGTCGACCACGCCCGCTACATGGCCCGCGTGTTCAACCAGCACGGCGTCCCCGCCGTCGCGGTCACCGGCGACGACGAACGACGACGAGCGGAAGCGGGCGCTCCGGGACCTGGAGCGGGGCGACGTCCGGGTCGTCTTCAGCGTGGACCTCTTCAACGAGGGCGTGGACGTCCCCACCGTCGACGCGCTCCTCATGCTCCGCCCCACCGAGAGCCCGCTCCTCTTCCTCCAGCAGCTCGGCCGCGGGCTCCGGAAGGCCGAGGGCAAGGCCGTCTGCACCGTCCTCGACTTCGTCGGCCACCACCGCAAGGAGTTCCGCTACGACCGCCGCTTCCGCGCCCTCCTCGGCGGCACCCGCACCGACGTCATCCGACAGGTCGAGCAGGGCTTCCCGTTCCTCCCCGCCGGCTGCCACATGGAGCTGGACCGGGTGTCGTCGCGAGCGGGTCCTGGCCAGCATCCGGAACGCGCTCCCGGACAACGTCACGCAGCGGGCCGAGGAGCTGCGCGGAGCTGGTCGCGCGAGCAGGGCGACGTCACGCTCGCGCAGTTCCTGGACGCCACCGGCCTCGACCTCGACGACGTCTACCCGGCGACCACGCCTGGTCCGACCTCCGGGAGCGGGCCGGGCTCGACACCGCCCCCGCCGGCGAGCACGAGGAGATCCTCCGCCGGGCGTGCGGCCGGCTGCTCCACGTAGACGACCCCGAGCGGCTCGCGACCTGGCGTCGCTGGCTCCAGCGCGACACGCCGCCCGACGTGGGCGTCTCCGAGCGCGACGACCGCCTCCTCCGCATGCTCCTCGGCCAGCTCCTGGACCAGGTCGCCGGCAAGGACATGAGCCTGGCGCGACGGCGCGGCCGTGCTCTGGGCGCACCCCCAGGTCCGTCGCGAGCTGGACGAGCTGTTCGAGGTTCTGGAAGCCGGGTGAGCCACCTCACGCCCGACCTCGGGATCCTGCCCGACGTCCCGCTCCACGTCCACGCCCGCTACACCCGCATCGAGATCCTCGCCGCGTGCGGCAAAGGCGAGGGGGCGAGGGTGATGCCGTGGCAGACCGGCGTCCTCTACGTCGAGGAGCTCCCCGCCGACCTCCTCGCCTTCACCCTGGACAAGACCGGCGGCGCGTTCTCCCCGACGACCCGGTACCGCGACTACGCCATCAGCCGCGACCTCATCCACTGGGAGAGCCAGTCGGTCACCCGGGCGGACAGCGAGACGGGGCGGCGGTACCAGGAGCACGCCAGGCGAGGCAGCCACGTCCTGCTGTTCGCGCGGCTGAACACCGACGAGCGGGCGTTCCACTTCCTCGGCCCGGCGACGTACGTCCGGCACGAGTCGGAGCAGCCGATGGCGATTACGTGGAAGCTGGAGTACCGGCTGCCGGGGGATCTGTATCAGGCGTTTGCGGCGGCGGTGGCGTGAGGGGGTCTGCCTTTTCGCAGGCACCCCACGTCAAGAAGATTTGAGAATAGAAAGGGAATAATGGCGACACATCACGAAGCCCAGCCCATCGATACGGGCCCATATGCGCAGCGGACCTATCGGGACTCAGATCCCAATTTCGAAAATCTTGTCAGCAACTGGAGCCGCTACTCCGACCGGCTCATTCTATTCCTTGGCGCCGGAGCTTCAGTCGGAGCTCAGTCGGCTGGAGGTGCTTGGTTCCCTACCGCGGTTCAGCTTAGGGACTCAATATGGCGCGAATTCATGCTTCCGGTGGCGGATAAGGATTCATTTGACTACCGCAATCTGGGGCTGATGACACTGGAGCATGCCGCAGCCCTGGCCGAAGCTCGTGCAGATCGTGCGAGCGTCATCGACTTCACTGCCCGTTTGTTCCGAGCACGATTCCCGCTCTGGCACCATTGCACGCTGCCATTTTTGCATCCCCGAGCAGTCCTGACAACGAATTACGACGACCTCATTGAGATGGGTTGGGCGGCCGTACGTGGGTCATACTCTGGTCTGCCCATTCATGCCGTCTACAACTCGAACACGGTGCTGCAGAGCGACTGGATACCCTTGTACAAACCACATGGATCGGCACCTCGGGCGGGAAGTGCGATAGGCGACGGGGGATTGGTCGTTACCCAGTTCGACTACTTTGAGATCCTCAACGATCGAGAATACTTGTTGGACAATTTCTTCACGAAATTCAACGAAAGCTGTGTGATATTTGTAGGTTACAATTTTCAGGACATGGATATCGCGTCATCGCTCTTTAATCTTCGTCTGAAGCACTCAGGCCCCCGGTGGTACGCCGTATTTCCCCGGGAAGATTCGGATGTCAGGAACATGTACCAGGAGCGCTATGGCATTAGAGTGATATCTCGGACCTTCCACGATTTCATTGTTGAACTCGACGCTGCCGTTGACTTTCTGCCCCATGAATGGAAGCGAACCCAGCTATCCGAGCGAGTATCAGAACGCAGGATTGCGTCAGGGACAGTTGGATAGTCGGATCCGGGTACTCGTGCTCTTGAGCGGTGGTTTGGACTCCGCGGCGACATTAGGACATTTTGCAACGCATAGAACGAATGTGTCTGCGCTGTTTATCGACTATGGTCAAGCCGCCCTTCCAGAGGAGCGCCGAGCAGCCGAACAGATCGCAAAACACTTTGACGCCGGGATCAAGTCAATTTCTATCCAAGGGCTAGTGCGCCGATCAGGGGCGATTTCTGGAAGGAATGCGGCATTCGCTTCCATTGCTCTGTGGGAATTGGGGCAAACGCGAGGTTTAATCGCAATGGGGATACGGAACACGGAACGTTATCCTGATTGTGGGCTCAGTTTTGTCGAAGGAATGAACTCGGTTGCTGACCTGTACACGGGAGGGTTGGTGAGGTTTTCCGCACCGCTCATGCACTTCACTAAGCAAGAAGTAATTGACTATGCTGCTCGCTTAGGCATCGGTCTTTCTAATGTACGTAGCTGTGACCGATCGGGCTCTAGCCCCTGCGGAGAATGCACTAGCTGTCGGGAGTACGCCGAATGCCATTAAGCCTCGATCAACCGCTTGGGTATGGGCGGACGCTCGTGCACCCTAGCGGGGTGTCCGTACAAACCCCGCTCCTGGTACCCTCGCTCTCGAGCAAAGGCTTTGGTACAAGCGAGTCAGGAGCATTGGAAGCGGGGACGCTTCTTGAAGTCGCACGAGAATTCGTAACGGACGCCATTTTGATCAGCGCGTACGATGTCGCACACGGGAAGGTGCCTCAAGTTGAGGAGCCATTCACCGAACTGCTCTTCCTGGACAGCGGAGGTTACGAAATTTCCGATGTGCAGGACCTCTCCGCTACCTACTTCGAACGAGGCGGAGAAGAGCCTTGGCCTCGAGAAAGTTATCTAGAAGTACTGGAACGATGGCCTCAGCACGTTCCTTCTGTGTTCGTGAGTTACGACCATCCGGACGTGCGCATTTCTCTTGCCGAGCAAATCGCGGCCGCGCACCAAGACCTCGAGAGCTACAGAAGCCAATGGCGCTGCCTACTCGTCAAGCCAAGCACTAAGCGTCAGAAGTATGTTCAGCTAGACGAGGTCGAAGCGGCAGTTGAGGATTTGGTCGACTTCGACATCGTGGGCTTCACTGAAAAAGAGCTGGGAAATTCGCTACTGGACCGTATGACGAATCTCGCCCGTATCAAGGCGCGGCTTAACGAGGTATCCGAAAACGCCCCGCCCATCCACGTATTCGGGGCCTTGGATCCCCAAACAGTCGTTCTCCTCTATATGGCTGGAGCCGAGATATTCGATGGGCTGACCTGGCTACGTTACGGTTACGCCGACGGGGTAGCCATCGACTATCAAAATCACGGGGCGAGAGAATTCGGCGTCAGAGAGCGCGCAGACACGGTCAAGCTCAGGACGCTGACGGAGAACTATTATTACCTGAGGACTCTAGAGGACAAGCTGCGGAGGTTCCGACTCGACTTTGACTGGAGTCGGTGGGGTTCAGATGCCCAGTTCTTCAAAGACGCCTGGGAGACCTTGAGAGGAAGGATCGACTGATATGGGAGGCTCTGGCAGCGGCGGCAGCTATTTTAGCGGCGATGTACCCGATCTCCTAGGAAAGCTCCGGCAATCTGAAAGGACCTCTTCCTCGGCAGAGTACGACGTCGAAGTCAATTCGGTCTTAGGTGGCATGCTCGCAGCGTACAACGATCGTGACCACGAGACGCTCAACAAACACTTAGATACGATCAAGAGCGCCTTGGAGGTAGACGTCGAGGGAACCCTCGACCTTATGTACGGCGGCTCGATAGCCAAACACACCTACGTCGATGGGTTTAGCGACGTTGATTCCCTCGTGGTTCTAGACGAGAATACGCTTCAATCAAGATCGCCTGATGCCGCGAAGCAATACCTGGCCGAACGACTAAAGCAGCGATATCCAGAACATGAAATACGGGTGGGCCACCTCGCTGTAACCGTCCAGTTTGCGGGTTTCGACGTGCAGTTGATTCCCGCCATGAAGGCGGAAGGCCGGATGTGGGTTCCCAACGAGAACGGCAGCAGATGGGCTAAGATCGACCCTGCTGGATTCACCCAAGCTCTCACCAACCGCAACAAGGAACACCAAGGCAAGATTATTCCCGCTGTCAAGCTTGCAAAAGGAATCGTGGCGGGCTACCCAGAGGCCATGCGTCCGACCGGCTATCACATGGAATCACTGGCTGTCGAGGCGTTCAAGGACTACAAAGGGCCATACACGCTGAAGAGCATGGTCTCTCACCTATTCCATCGTTCTTCGCACTTGGTTCGAGAACCAATCAAAGACCGGACGGGTCAGTCGATTCACGTCGATTCATATCTCGGAAACCCGGGAAGTGTGGACCGGCGGATCCTCAGTTCTGCCCTTGATAGGACTGCCAGGCGCATGCGGAACGCGGATAGGGCGGAGTCGGTCACCGAATGGGAGAAATTGCTCCAACGGCCGGAGAGATGACGCTGCTCGACCAGAATCGGATACTCCAGCAATACTTTTTCGGCCCGCGACCATGTTATTGGCGCCGGCTACGATGAGGATATCGACGTAGCCTTGGCCGCCTCTCTTCGGCCCATCCAGGAGCCTTTTTTCCTTTCGAATCTCGCCTGGGTTGTTTTGGCTTCGGGGTTCTCCGAAGCAGTGCTGCGGCGCGTGTTCCCGAGCCTTAGCGCAGCCTTTATGCGATTCGAGTCGGGTCAGCGGATACACAGCAATCGGAAGGCATGCAGAGTCCAGGCCCTCGCAGTGTTTGGAAACGAGCGGAAAATTGACGCAGTCCTATGGGCGGCAAGGCACGTGACGCGCAAAGGTTTTGAATGCGGTGTTAAGTGATTTGGAGCGAGATCCCATAGAAAGCCTGCGGGGTTTCCCGATGATAGGTCCGATTACCAGCTTTCACTTGGCGAAGAACTTGGGCTACCCCGTGGCCAAGGCTGATCGGCACGTCCAACGATTGTCGGACGAATTGGGCTTCCGTGACGCACAGCAGCTCTGCCAGTACTTGTCGGAGTGGAGCGGTGAGCCCGTGCCCGTGGTCGATGTGGTGCTTTGGCGTTACGCCACTTTAGCGCCCAATTACTTGACTCACTTCGGGTTCGAAGAAGCATCCAGATAAAGGAGCACATGGCTTTCCGTCAACTGGCCTCTGCGGCCGCGAAAATAGAAGTCAGGCACTGAAATGACCCACTCCCAGATCACCTCCTTCATCTGGTCGGTCGCCGACCTGATCCGCGACACCTTCAAGCGCGGCAAGTACCAGGACGTCATCCTCCCGCTGACCGTCCTCCGCCGCATCGACCAGGTCCTGGAGCCCACGAAGGAGAAGGTCCTCAAGACCTACAGCGAGTTCAAAGGCAAGCTCGACAACCCGGACGACCTCCTCCGGAAGGCCTCCGGCTACGCCTTCTACAACACGTCGCTCTACACCTTCGAGCGGCTGGTGGACGACCCGCAGAACATCGCCCACAACCTCCGCACGTACATCCAGTCGTTCAGCCCGAACATGCGGGAGGTGATCGAGAAGTTCGACTTCGACAACACGATCACGAAGCTCGACGACGCCGGGCTCCTCTTCCAGGTCATGGAGAAGTTCGCCCAGGTCGACCTGCACCCGGACCGGGTCTCGAACCCCATGATGGGGACGATCTTCGAGGAGCTGATCCGGAAGTTCAACGAGGCGCTGAACGAGAACCCGGGCGAGCACTTCACGCCCCGCGACGTCGTCCACCTCATGGTCCGGCTGCTGGTGGAAGGCGAGGACGAGAAGCTGGGGCGGGAGCGGCCCATCGTCACCGTCCACGACCCGTGCTGCGGGACGGGCGGCATGCTGACCATCACGAAGGACGTGATCCAGGGGTCGCCGAAGCTGGAGGGGCTCAACCCCAACGCCGACGTCCACCTCTTCGGCCAGGAGGTGAACCCGGAGACGTTCGCCATCTGCAAGGCCGACCTCTTCATCAAGGGCGACGGCTCCGACGCCGACAACATCCTCTACGGCAGCACCCTCGCCGTCGACCGCCACGCCGGCCGCGGGTTCGACTACATGATCGCGAACCCGCCCTACGGCAAGGACTGGAAGCGGGACCAGGACGCCGTGGAGGCCGAGGCCGAGCGCGGCACCGCCGGCCGGTTCGAGGCCGGCACGCCCCGGATCAGCGACGGCCAGCTCCTCTTCCTCCAGCACATGGTCCACCACATGAAGCCGCCGGAGGAGGGCGGCTCCCGGATCGCCATCATCATGAACGGGTCGCCCCTGTTCACCGGCGACGCCGGCAGCGGCGAGAGCGAGATCCGCCGCTGGATCCTCGAGAACGACTGGCTCGACGCCCTCATCGCCCTCCCCGAGCAGCTCTTCTACAACACCGGCATCGCCACCTACGTCTGGGTCCTGAGCAACCGGAAGCCCGCCGAGCGACGCGGCAAGGTCCAGCTCATCGACGCCACCGACCTCTGGGTCCCCATGAAGAAGAGCCTGGGCGACAAGCGCCGCGAGGTCTCCGAGATGCACCGGGAGGGCATCCTCGAGCTGTACCGCGCCTACGAGGAGGACGGCGAGCGGAGCAAGGTCTTCCCGACCGAGGAGTTCGGGTTCCGGAAGGTCCGCGTCGAGCAGCCGCTCCGGCTCAACTTCCAGGCGTCCGACGAGCGGATCGCCCGCCTCGACGACGAGCGCACGTTCCAGAACCTGGCGAAGAGCCGGAAGCGGGACCCGGAGAAGAAGCGGAAGGAGGTCGAGGAGGGGCGGAAGCTCCAGGACGAGATCCGGGAGATGCTCCGCGCCATGCCCGACACGCTCTTCATGGACCGGAAGGAGTTCCGGAAGGCGCTGAAGAAGGCCGCGAAGGAGGCGGGCGTGAAGCTCACGGCGTCGCTCCGGAAGGCCATCGAGTCGGCGCTCTCCGAGCAGGACGAGGACGCCGAGATCTGCCGGGACAAGAAGGGCAACCCCGAGTCCGACACCGACCTCCGGGACTACGAGAACGTGCCGCTGGACGAGGACGTGGCCGCGTACTTCGAGCGCGAGGTGAAGCCGTACGTCCCCGACGCCTGGATCGACGAGTCGTACACCGACGCCCGCGACGGCCGGGTCGGCCGCGTCGGCTACGAGATCAACTTCAACCGGTACTTCTACGTCTACGAGCCGCCCCGGCCGCTGGAGGAGATCGAGGCGGACATCCGGGAGATCGAGAAGGAGATCGTGGGGATGCTGGGGGAGGTGGGGGTGTGAGCTCATTCGGCAACGGCTGGCGTGACAATGCGGCTTGCGCATGGCGTCCGGAGAACTCGACCAAGGCTGGGATCAGTGGTCATGCTCGACAGACCTCCTCGTGCAGCGGGACCAATGGACGGCAGTCGACGAGCACGGCGGCTCTCGGATCTGACTCAGGACGAAGCTCCTTCAGGAGAGATGAATCCAGCGTCTAGACGTACCTCAGGGACGGCTGACGTAGTCGGTCGCGAATGATCACGCTCGTGCTTACGAGACTGCGTGATCAGCGCGGTCCTCGCCAAGGGGCTTAGCGATCCGAGTCAATCGGGTTCGGCCTACAACCGATCGCTCCACGTGCTCGGCCCAACCGATGTAGACGCCAGATTTCCTGATTCTATCTGACGATCAGCGACAGATTCCGTCAGCTGGGCGAGCGGCTCAATGTCCGGCACCGGAGGGCAGAAGCGAATCTCGGACGAATTCGTGAAGCGCGTACCATGCCGCTCTCCGTCGATCGAGTCCAAAGAGCCATCGCCTCCTTCCTCGACCGCGAGACCGCCCGGATCGACACCCTCATCGAGAAGAAGCGGCGGCTCCTCGATCTCCTGGAGGAGAAGCGCACGGCGCTCATCACCCGGGCCGTGACCCGGGGGCTCGATCCCGACGTTCCCATGAAGGACTCGGGGGTGGAGTGGATCGGGGAGATTCCGGAGCACTGGGAGGTGGTACGCCTGCCGTGGAAGGTTGCCTTTCGAGAGGGACCAGGGATCATGGCGAAAGATTTCAAGGAGGAGGGAGTTCCTCTGATTCGTATTGGTAACCTGAGGGGCAACGTGGTAAGTGACGATTGGGAGCAGTACTTGGACCCGTCGCAGGTGTCTGCGAAATGGTCCCATTTCCGCGTACACAAAGGCGACCTCTTGATCAGCGCGAGCGCCACTTCCGGGCAGGTGAGTGTCGTCACCGAAATCGCCCACGGTGCGATCCCGTACACCGGGATTATCAGAATGCGCCCTTCGAACGACCAGCTCGAAACTGCCTTTCTCCGATATCTACTAGCCTCATCAATGTTCTTGCAACAGGTGTCGGCGTTGCGGACAGGCGTGGGGATCCAGCATTTCGGGCCGACGCATTTGCGGAGAGTGAAAGTGCCCCTTCCACCGTTGAAGGAACAACTTGATATCCTCCGTGACCTCGCCGTTCGCTTGGACGGGCTTGAAAGACTGCGAGCCTCCACGGCAAAGGCCGTGGAACTCCTACAGGAGTACCGAACTACCCTGATATCCAGCGCAGTGACTGGCCAGCTCGATTCTACTCGTCCGCTCAGTAGCTGACTGGCATGGAGCAGAATCAGTCCACCGGTACGCAACCGGAGTATTCAGTGCCTTAACCCGGGAAGACTCCAGGTTAGGACAGGCCTAGGGATTGGAAATGACGATGACCGACGACGCCCTGACAGAAGAGCTTATCACTCGCTTCCAGCGTGGTGACTCCGCACCATTCCTATTCGTTGGATCAGGATTGTCCCGTAGATATCTGGGCTTAGAGGACTGGAGTTCGCTTCTAGAGCAGTACGCGCCGCGTTGCGGACACCCGTTCCAATACTACCTATCCCGCGTGAACGGTGACCTTCCTCGCGCAGCCACCCTTATGGCAGAGGATTTCCACGAGAGGTGGTGGTCGGAGGATGAGTTCTCCGGCGCCAGGTCGGAGATTGGTGCGAAGTGCACCAGTGTTTCATCGCCTCTCAAATTCGTTATCGCGTCTGATCTGAAAGAACGGAGCGACCTGGATCAGGTCCCGGAACCACTGCAGGAAGAAGTCAAAGCGCTCGCCAATGCCCAAATCGACGGAATCGTAACGACGAACTGGGATTCGCTGCTAGAGCAGCTATTCCCCAAGTTCGCTAAGTACGTCGGCCAGAATAGCGCAATATTTTCTGACTCGATGGCGGTAGCCGAAATATTCAAAATACATGGTTGCTGTACCCAACCGAACTCGTTGGTCCTGACAGCAGAAGACTATGAAGATTTCATGCGAGAAACAAGTATCTAGCTGCAAAGCTGATCACGACTTTTCTAGAACATCCAATGGTATTTCTTGGGTACTCTCTGGGCGACCCTAACATTCAATCCATTCTTCGGGATGTGCTTGAGTGTCTTGATGAAGAGAGAATGGACATACTCAGAGACCGGCTTCTCTTCGTCGAGTACCATCCCGGCATTGCTGAGCCGCAGATTGGCAGCTCAGTCATCCGTTTAGGTGACCGCGATCTTCGGCTCACTACTCTCAGCTGTGATTCCTTCCTTCCGTTGTATCGGGCACTACAAGCTATCGAAGTGAGAATTCCAGCTCATTTGCTAAGGCAAATGAAGGAGCATCTTTACGAACTGGTTCGTACGCACGACCCATCTGAACGAATATCCGTGGTAGATGTTGAAGATCTTGACGATCACGAAGATATCGAGTTCGTGGTAGGCGTAGGCGTGAGTGGTCGGATCTCTGAAACCGGATTCAGGAGTATCGGCGCACGCGACATCTTTCGAGATTTTGTCCGTGGGGGGCAGCGCTCTCGAAGGAATTCTGAGGAGCTGGTGGAAACCACACTCGATAACCTATTGTCCGGGAACCGAATACACCTTCCGTTGTTCAAGTACCTGGCTCAGGCGGGAATGCTCGATCGAGAGTCACGTCCGGATCCCCGCGGGTACCTGCCAAGGTGTTGAGGGTGGCCCAGCTGCCTAGAGAGAGGTTCGAGGACGCAGCATATTTGTATCGTAAAGGGTCCGTCCAAGGGAGCACCGTACATGAGCTTTTTGAAAAGCATGGACCCTCGAAAGCAGTGGCTTTAATCACCTTCATTGATCCACCGGTCGAGGACTTGAGCAGTTCCTTCTAGAGCACGAGGATCTGCTTACCGGAGAAGGCAATGCCGCCAATGCATATTTGAAACTCATGTGCCTTTGGACCGCCGAAAATATGGTCCAGGGTTCCCAGTTGAGGTCGGCGAAGAGACTTGAGCCGGGGTGCGGTTCGGAGAGCGGGGGCGAGCCGTGCGCTATGCCGCTGCGACTCAGGTGTCCGCACATGTTCTGCTCACTTCGTTGCGGGAAGGATGGATCGTCGATGCGATCCCGATTTGGCGACGTGGGCGGATCGGCAACCTCACGGTTTTGGCCGACTCTCGCGGTCAGGGATTCCACACGTCCAATGCTGATCAGCCATGTCTACTGAAATATCCGAAGCGCGGTTCGAAGAGGACATCCAATTCGCGCTTCTGATCCATGGTGGCCAGCGCCGGCCTGTGACCCCTACTAGTGTTGCGGAGCAACATCCCGACGCCTATGGCGCCGACCACCCCGGCGGCTACCACCAGCCGCCGCCCCGAGCATGCGACCGCGCACTCTGCCTGATCCCTGACGACCTCATAGCCTTCGTCCAGGCCACGCAGCCGGAGGCCTGGGAGCGGCTCCGTGAGCACCACGGCGACGACCTCCGGGACGAGTTCGTCCGCCGTGTCTCGGGCCAGGTCACCCGACGAGGCCTGCTGAGCTGCCTGCGGGAGGGAATGCAGCTAACGGGGCAGCGGATCCGCCTCGCATATTTCCGGCCGGTGAGCGGGCTGAACCGGGAGCTCCGGACGCTCTACGAGGGGAACCTCTTCAGCGTCGTCCGCCAGCTTCGCTACAGCGACCGGAACGAGAACAGCCTCGACCTGGTGCTGTTCCTGAACGGGCTGCCGTATTCACGGCCGAGCTGAAGACGCCGCTCACGGGGCAATCGGTGAAGAACGCCATCGCCCAGTACCAGCGGGACCGCGACCCTTCCGAGCCCCTGTTCGACGCCCGGCCGCTGCCTCGCGCATTTCGCGGTGGACCCGGAGCTGGTGTACGTCACACCACCTCCGGGGTCGAAAGAAGCGGTTCCTGCCATTCAACCAGGGCAGGTTCGGCGGCGCGGGCAACCCGCCTGTCCAGGAGGGCTACGCGACTGGCTACCTGTGGGAGCGAGATCTGGGCGCGGGACAGCGTGCTCGAACCTAATCCAACACTTCATCCACGAGATCGAGGAAGAGGACGAGGGCAAACGGGGAACGGACGCTGATCTTCCCGCGCTACCACCAGCTCGACGCCGTGCGGCGGCTCATCGACGACGCCGCACGCAACGGCACGGGCAGCGCTACCTGATCCAGCACTCGCGCCGGCAGCGGCAAGAGCATGTACCATCGCCTGGCTGGCCCACCAGCTCTCGGGGCTGCACGACGCAGCGACCGGCGCGTCTTCGACTCCATCGTGGTCATCACCGACCGGCGCGTGCTGGATCGCCAGCTCGATCAGACGATCCGGTCGTTCGAGAAGACGCTGGGCATCGTCGTCGACGACCAGTTCGCGGAACGGCGCCAGCAGATCTTCGTAGCCGGGGTCGGAGAGCGATTGGCCGTCGCGGTCGGCGCGCGCGATGCGCGGGTCCGCGGGGATCGCGCCCAGCAGGTACCCCCCGCCGAACTCTCCGGCCGCCCACTCGCAATCCGCCGCGCCACCCGACTTGTTCAGCACCACGCCGAAGCGCCGGATCCCGAGCGCGGCCGACAGTTCGCGCACGCGGTGCGCCGTCTCCACGCTGCGCCGCCCGGGTTCCACCACGGCTAGCATCAGGTCCACCCCGAGCGCGGTGCCGCGCCCCAGGTGCTCGATGCCGGCCTCCATATCCAGGATGACCACCTCGTCGCGCCGCAGCACCAGGTGCAGCACCAGCGCCTTCAGCAGCACGCTCTCCGGGCAGGCGCAGCCGCCGGCGGCGCGCTCCACCGCGCCCAGCACCAGCAGGTCCACGCCCTCCCAGCGCAGGGCGTAGCGGTCGGCGATGTCCGCCACCTCCGGGTTCAGCCGGAACATCTGGCCAAACTCCCGCACCTTGGCGCCCGTGCGCTCTTCCACCAGCCGGCGTTCGCCGCTGATGGTGCGCAGTTCGCGGCGCATCTCCGGCGGCAGCCCCAGGGCGGAGGCGAGATTGGCGTCGGATCGGCATCCACGGCCAGAACGCGGCGGCCGTCGCGCGCGTAGAGCCGCGCCAGCGTGCCCGCCACTGTGGTCTTCCCCACCCCGCCTTTGCCCGAAATGGCGAGCTTCATCGCGCCTGCTCCTGCGACCGGATCACCTGCTCCACGGCCAGCATCGCGAGCCCCACGATGTCCTCCGAAGCGGCACGCGCCGCCAGCGGGTCGCGCCGCCGGATGGCCTCCGCCAGCGCGCGATAGCCTTCCAACTCCAGCGCCACCGAAGCCGGCAGCCGCACCGTGTAGGAGAGCGCCGCGCGGAACGGCTCCGGATGATCGCGTGCAGGTGCCGGAAGAGCGTGTTGTGGGAGGCCTCCACCACCGCCGCATGGAAACGCAGGTCGAGGTCCGCCACCTCGTCGGGCGGCGCCGCGCCGATGCGTGCCTCCCGCCGTTCCAGGCAGCGGTGGATCTCGTCGATCTCGGAATCGGCGGCTCGCAGCGCGGCAAAACCGGAGGCGGTGGGCTCGATCGCCAGCCGCACCTCGCAGAGGTCCCGCAGCAGGCAGGCGTCCGGCTCCAGTTCGGCCTGCCAACCCAGGATGTCGGGGTCCAGCAGGTTCCATTCCGCGCGCGGCCGGGAGCGCGTGCCGGCACGCGGCCGCACGTCCAGCATCCCTTTATCCGCCAATACCTTTATGGCTTCCCGCAGGATGCTGCGGCTAACCCCCAACTGCTGGCAAAGCTCCGCCTCGTTGGGGAAAACAACCGGGCTGGACGCGCGTTCGGCCTCGATCACCCGCAGGGCGAGTGCGCGGGTCACGCGGCCATGCAGGTTCTGCGGCACTTCGACGCGCTGGAACTCCGTCGCCACAATTTAAGCTGAGCATATCATAATATGATATGGCCTGAAAGCCCGCGATGCTTCGACCTCGCGCCGGTACACGCCTGCGAGTTTTGCGTGTTGAGCCAGTGTGCGAACAGGTACATAATATCTACAGGTTGTTGAAAACTCAGAGTCCCCAAAGCCGCATGCCTGATGCGGTACGATTCATCCCCCATGGCGAACAGGCTTGTTCATCGCCCATATTCAGCGAGCCGCTCTGCCTGCTGGAGTTCCTGGCGCTCCGCCTTTCGCCCGTGTACAACGGTGTGGGCATCCCGCCCGGCGACGGGGCGGCGGTGATCGTGATACCCGGGCTGCTCGGGATGGACATCGGGCTGTTCGAAATGTACGGATGGCTGAAACGAATCGGCTATCGGCCGTATTACTCCGGAATTGTGCTGTCCGCGGACTGCCCCGATCAACTGTCGGCGCTCCTGGACGCGACCATTGATCGTGCCTACGCCGACACGGGCCGCCGGGTACATCTCGTCGGCCACAGCCTGGGTGGAATTTTCGCGCGCTCAGCGGCCGTGCGGAGACCGAAGCGCATTCGCTCGGTCATCAGCCTCGGATCGCCCTACAGGGGGCTGGTCATGCGCCAGTGGGTGATCCAAGCGAGCAAGCTGCTGCGGGGTTGGATACGCCGCAAGCGTGCCCGGGTGCCCGGCGAGTGTGGGTTCGAGCCGCTGCCGCTGCGGCTTCGGACAGTCACTCGACCGGCGCTGGCCGCGGTCCGTCCGGCAGACCACCATGTATACAAAATGCGATGGCCTCGTCGACTGGCGTTACTGCCTGAGCGGGAAGACGGATGTGGACGTAGAGGTTGTGGGGACACATCTCGGCCTGCCATTCAACGCGAACGTATTCTGGCACGTGGCGCATCGGCTCGCCGGCCCGAACGGAAAGCAGGCGCAAGGGGCTGAACGCTCGCCCAGCTTTCAAAGCCGCTCGACCTGCGCCACAATCACCTCCCGGTTCGCCCGGTCGATGCTGTAGATTACACCCGGGGCTGAAGGATCGAGCGCGATTCCCTGACCGTGGTTCGGAACCGCGAACGTATCTTCGAGCGTGAGTATCGACCCGCCCTGCGGGAACTTCAGCACGTAGATCTCCTGGTTATCGTGGCCCGTGCAGAAGATCCTGTCGCGCGGCGCGAAGACCCCGCCCGAGATGGTGTAGTCGCCGAGCTTCGAAATCAGTTCGTCCGGGTAAGTCCACCCTTGCAGCCGCCGCCAGCGCGAGTCGAACTGGATGAGCGTGGTCCATCGCGGATCGCGATTGGGTTCCGCTCCGCGCCCGCGGTAATAACCGAAGGTCACGTACGGCTCGCCCGCGCGGAAGTCCACCCAGGTGGCCTCGCCGGTGTAAATGCCGAAGCTCTGGGTGCCTTTGTGCCGCAGCGTGCCGGCGTCCCACATCTCGATCGAACTGACCGCCGGCACGGTTGGATGCATTCGAGTGCGCGCAGTAGAGCACGCCCGCGCGAATCACGCCGCTGTTGAGATGGACCAGCGGCTTGCCCGCGTCGCATTGCCATCCGGCCAGGCGCTTGCCCGTCTGCTTGCTGTACTTCGCGATCGCGTGATTGCCGATGGCGTAGAAATGCGCCGCATCGACGGCTACAGCCTGGTTCGGCTTCCGGTGCGGCGAAGCGACGGAGTTCCCGGCAGCGCCGGCGCGGCGCCGGGGAGGCCAGCAGGAGAGGCAGCCGCAGTGCCTCGCGCCGTGTCATTCCGCGGTCAACCGGTACCGGCGGGCGCGCGGTTGCGCGGCGGCGCGCTGCTCGGTCACCAGGTCCGCCTCCAACTCGTCCAGGCTCGCCATAGCGGCTCGCAGGTGGGGCGGGTTGTCTTTCTCCAGCGGCACCTGCAGCCTGCGCCAGCGGGCGTCGTGCATGTTGTTGTGCTGCAGGGTGAGGCGATGGACCTCGGCCGCCTGCTGGGCCATCGGAGTGGGCAGCACCGCCAGGTTCAGCCCTCCGCCAGTTGCTCGCGCGTGAAGGTGCCCACGGTCTCGTCGTCGATGCGCAGCGTGTAGCGCGCGGCCGTCAGTCCGGTCACTTTGAGCGGCTCGCGGTCGAGCGTCTCGACGAAGTCGGAGGAGCGCAGCGCCAGTTGCAGCGCCGCATTCTTCGGGTCGAGCGGCATGGGCAGGGCGGCGTCGGTCTCGGTCCAGGAGAGTTCCCTGCCCGCCGCCAGTTCCTTCACCTCGGCGTTCTCGGTCCGCACGACGCGCCCGGCGGCGGCGTCGATCTCGACCGAGGCCACCACGGCCGGCGCGCCCCACGCCTTCACCAGCGCACCCGCCATCAGCAGGTGCCCGCCGGGACCGGGGTGCACGCGGTCGGGGATGATGCGCGCGGCCAGTTCCGGGTCGGCCGCTTTGGCCTTCTCCAGCGCCGCCACCACGGGCGTATTGAGGTCCGCCACAGTGAGGCCGTCCTGCGCCGCCAATTCCTTGACGAACTCGCCGTACCGCACCATCACCTTGTTGTAGCCGCCCTCGAACTGTGGCGGGCGCGTCACATCGTCGTACGGCGAAGGTACGATGGCCGTGATGCGGATGCCGGGCAGGTCCTTCTTCATGGTATCCACGATGTGGCGGTACCCGGCGGCGTAGGTGTCAAAGATACCCTGCTCGAAGGCGCGGTAGCGGCCGTCGTTCATGCCCAGCATGATGGTCATGACGGTGGGGTGGTAGGCCACCACGTCGCGGGCCAACCGCACGTCGATGGGCCCGCCGCCGCCGCCCGTGACGCGGTCGCCGCCCCAGCCGGAGTGGACGAAGCTCACCGGCAGGCGCGGGAAGCGCGTGAGCACGAACGTTTCGGCGAAGGTTGTGTAGAGGCGCTGGTCCGTAATGCTGTCGCCGTAGAACACCACGCGATCGCCGGGCTTCAGGGCGAAGTTCTGCGCCAGGGCGGCGCCGCAAAGCAGGAGAGACAGGAGCAGACGCATACGTTCAGTATTAACATGCCGGCGGTGGTACCGGTGGCACCCCGGTCCGCGCGCGCCGCGCGACCTGCAACAGGTGTAACCGCGCGCTTACGCGGCGGAACTGTATTAGCCAGCGCAGTGTGCGCGCCGCCGCGCCGCGCGCGCTTGATACAATCGCGGACAGGAGGGGCTAAGAGGTTGACAAAAACCAACTTGGAATTTCCCCGTACTCTGGGCGCTCTCCGCAACAGTCCATTTCCGCAGGAAGAACTTGCCAACCGTACGGTTAAGGATGAGCTGCAGAGCCAACCTGATCTGCAAGGTCCAGCGCGGCGAAACATTGTTCCCGGGCATCGTGGGATACGAGGACACGGTGGTTCCGCAGATCGTGAACGCGGTTCTGTCGCGCCACAACTTCATCCTGCTGGGACTGCGCGGGCAGGCCAAGAGCCGCATGATCCGCGGGCTGACCGCGCTGCTCGATCGCAGACATCCCGTACATCGAGGGCTGCGAGATCCACGACAGCCCCTACCGCCGATCTGCCGCCGCTGCCGGGACCTGATTGCCGAGCAGGGCGACGAGACGCCCATCGCCTGGCTCGCCGCCGGAACAGCGCTACGTGGAGAAGCTGGCCACGCCGGACGTGACCATCGCCGACCTGATCGGCGACATCGATCCCGATCAAGGCCGCCCGCGGCGGGCACGAACATCTCCAGCGAGATGACCGTGCACTACGGCCTGCTGCCGCGCGCCAATCGCGGCATCTTCGCCATCAACGAACTGCCCGACCTCGCCGGAAAGATTCAGGTGGGCCTGTTCAACATCATGCAGGAAGGCGACGTGCAGATTAAGGGCTACCCCGTCCGGCTGCCGCTCGACGTGGCGCTGGTCTTCAGCGCCAACCCGGAGGACTACACCGCGCGCGGCAAGATCATCACGCCGCTCAAGGACCGCATCGGCTCGCGAGATCCGCACGCACTATCCGGCGACGCTCGGAGGAAGGCATCGCCATCACCGAGCAGGAAGCGTGGGCGCAGCGCGACGGCCATCAAGCTGCACGTTCCGCAATATCGTGCGCGAGGTGATGGAGCAGCGTCGCGTTCGTGGCGCGCGAGGACAAGCGCGTGGACAAGCGCTCCGGCGTCAGCCAGCGCCTGCCGATCTCCTGCTCGAGAACGTGGTCTCCAACGCCGAGCGGCGCGCGCATTCTGCAGGACGAAAACGCTGGCGGTCCCGCGCATCTCTCGAATCTACGCCGCGCTGCCGGCCATCACCGGCAAGCTGGAACTGGAGTATGAGGGCGAGATGAAGGGCGCGCGACGCGGTGGCGCGCGAGACTTATCCGCACCGCCGTGGGCAACAGTCTTCGACAGCTACTTCGACGGCGTCGAACATCGCAGCAGATCGTGCAGTGGTTCGACCTGGGCGGCACCTGCAAGCTGGACGAGAGCGCCGACTTCCGCCGCCATGGTGAAGACGCTGTCGGGCATTCAGGGCCTGATGGAGAAGCTGAAGGCGCTCGGGCATCAGGCGCCAACGAGCACGGAGCCGTGCGGGCGTCCGCCGCGGAATTCGTGCTGGAAGGGCTCTACGCGCATCAGCGCATCGGCCGCAGCGAAGAGCGCGGTTCACCGCCGGAGGAAAGCAGGCGCGCCGCACCGAATCGCGAGGCGGGCCGAGCGCGGCCACCATTCCGCGACGCGCAGATATAACTGAAGCGGATGAGCGGGGCAGCCGACGGCCGCGCGGCCCCGCATTCCGCACGACTCATCATGAAACGATTACATACTCGCGGTATTCACCGGCGAGGACTTCGGCGATCGAGCATGGAGGACCTGCTGCAGGCGCTCTCCGACTTTCTGCTTGAACAGCGGCTTTCAACACCCAGTACATGGCGTTCACGAGATGGACCCAGCAGAGCCTGGAAGATCTCAGAAGGCCATCCAGCAGGCGCTCGAAGCGGGCGACCTGTTTGAGAACGAGCAACATGCAGCGAGATGACTGGAGCAGATGCAGATGGCTCACGCTCACGAGCAGATGCGAAAAGCTGCTCGACAGCCTGGTGCAGAAGATGGTGGACGAGCCAGATCAGCATCGACCAGCAGCCTTCCGACCAGCAGCCATCGCTGGCGGCCAGGTGGCGCAACGGCCCGGACGCAAGGTCAAATTCGAAGTCACCGACAAGAGCCTCGATTTTCTGGGCTTCAAGACCTGCAGCGACCTGCTGGGTTCGCTGGGCAAGTCCAGCTTCGGCCGCCACGACACCCGCGACCTGGCTACCGGCATCGAGGCGCGGCTCCGTCCGAAGCCGTACGAGTTCGGCGACACGCTGAACCTGGACATCAGCGCGACGCTCTTCTCGCGCCATCCAGCGCGAGGGCGCCGGTGCCGCTGAACATCGAGTACTCCGACCTGCAGGTGCACCAGTGCGAATACCAGAGTTCCTGCGCCACGGTGCTGATGCTCGACTGCGCCACAGCATGATTCTCTACGGCGAGGACCGCTTCACGCCCGCCAAGAAGGTGGCGCTGGCGCTGGCGCACCTGATCCGGACGCAGTATCCCGGGCGACGCCTCGCTGCGTGCTGTTCCACGACATCGGCCGAGGAGTTGCCGCTCAGCCAACTGGCGCGCGTGCAGGTGGGCCCCTACTACACCAACACGCGCGACGGGCTGCGGCTGGCGCAGCGCATGCTGCAACAGGCAGCGCAAGGACATGCGGCAGATCGTGATGATCACCGACGGCAAGCCCCGCTGCCTGACGCTGGAGGACGGGCGCATCTACAAGAACGCCTTCGGGCTCGACCCGCTGGTCATCAGCCAGACGCTCGAAGAGGTCACCCGCTGCAAGGAGCAGGGGATCATGATCAACACTTTCATGCTGGCCAGCGATTACGGCCTGGTGAAGTTCGTCCAGAAGGTGACGGAGATCTGCCGCGGCAAGGCGTATTTCACGACGCCGTACACACTTGGGCAGTACTTGCTAATGGACTACATGAACCGCAAGACGCGCACGATCCACTAGCTGGGAGATGGGAGATAGGAGTTGGGAGATGGGCGGCGCCGCAGTTGTCGGCACAGCGCCAACTCCCATCTCTCGACTCCTATCTCCGCGCCTGCGGCGCCACGCGCCGCAAGCGCCGGCACAGCCCCATCTCCCATCCCCCAACTCCTATCCTCGTCGCCTGCGGCGCCACGCGCCGCAAGCGCCGGCACAGCCCCATCTCCCATCCCCCCACTCCTATCTCCGCGCCTGCGGCGCCACGCGCCGCAAGCGCCGGCACAGCCCCATCTCCCATCCCCCAACTCCTATCTCCGCGCCTGCGGCGCCACGCGCCGCAAGCGCCGGCACAGCCCCATCTCCCATCCCCCACTCCTATCTCCGCGCCTGCGGCGCCACGCGCCGCAAGCGCCGGCACAGCCCCATCTCCCATCCCCCAACTCCTATCTCCTCGCCTGCGGCGCCACGCGCCGCAAGCGCCGGCACAGCCCCATCTCCCATCCCCCACTCCTATCTCCGCGCCTGCGGCGCCACGCGCCGCAAGCGCCGGCACAGCCCCATCTCCCATCCCCCCACTCCTATCTCCGCGCCTGCGGCGCCACGCGCCGCAAGCGCCGGCACAGCCCCATCTCCCATCCCCCAACTCCCATCTCCCCGACGGCGGCGCCGCAGGCGCCGCCGTCGCTTATAATCGCATTTGGCCCCCAAAACCGCTTTCCTGTTCCCCGGCCAGGGCTCCCAATACGCCGGCATGGGGAAAAGTCTTTACGACGCGCACGCCGTCGCGCGTGCCGTTTTCCAGTCCGCCGATGACGCCCTCGGGTTCCCGCTCTCGCGCCTGTGCTTCGAGGGCCCGGACGACGCCCTCAAACTGACAGAGAATACCCAGCCCGCCATGCTGACGGTTTCCACCGCGGCTTCGGCCGTTCTCCGCGAGCAGGGTATCCACCCGGACTACGTCGCCGGCCACAGCCTGGGCGAGTATTCCGCGCTTGTTGCGGCAGGCAGCCTGGCGTTCTCCGACGCCGTCCGGCTGGTGCGCAGCCGCGGGCGCTACATGCAGGAGGCGGTGCCTCCCGGCGCGGGCGCTATGGCCGCCATTCTCAAGTTCCCGCAGGAAAAACTTCAGCCAATACTGGAACAGGCGGCGGAGGGCGAAGTGGTGAGCGCGGCCAACTTGAATTCGCCCGACCAGATCGTCATAGCTGGCCACGCCGGGGCGGTGGGGCGCGCCATCGAACTCGCCAAGGCGGCGGGAGCCAAACGCGCCGTGCTGCTGCCCGTCAGCGCTCCATTCCACTGCGCGCTGATGCGCCCGGCGCAGGAACGCCTGGCCGGCGACCTGAACGCAATCTTATTTGAGGATTTGAACGTTCCCCTGGTAAATAACTGGCAGGCAAAGGAGATCAACACCGGTGCGGAAGCGCGCCGGGGACTCTTCGAGCAGGTTCCCAACCCGGTGCGCTGGTCCGACTCCATTCGCTACCTGGCCGCACAGGGAGTGAAGCGATTCGTCGAGGTGGGTGCCGGCGGCGTGCTCTCGGGACTGCTGCGCAGCATCCAACCCGGCGCCCGGGGTGTGAAGTTCGGGGAGGCGGCGGAACTGGAGCAGGTGCGCGCGGCGGCCGCTTAGGCAAGCCGCGTGTCGCGGGCGGGCCCGCGAGGCCTGCCCGGCCGCCCTGCTTTACAGTGGACTTACTTTACGCCCGAAAGGATCCGTGCCACCAGCGGCTGCGACGCCAGGGCGAAGAAGCCGTCCACGTCTTCTTTGAGCAGGTCGGCAATCTCCGAGATGCGGGCGAAGCAATCCAGGCGCTCGTCGAGGGGCGTCTTCTTTGTTTTCAGGCGCTCCACAAGAATCTCGACGAAGCGAATCTTAGCCTGGAGAGTTTCGGCGATCTGCGCACCGTTGTCTTCCAGGAAGCGGGTGGCCGTGGTCTCGGCCTTCTGCAATTCATCCTTCGTCCAGTCGGCGAAGTTGTTTGCGTCTTGCGGATTCATTTTCTTACCAGTCCTCCACCGGGTGAGTGGGGCCGAGCCGAAAACGTCAACGCGCGTAAGAGAGGCGGAGCAGCGTTCTGAAGCTCGCCGGGGACCCCGGCCTTCAGTGTGCGGAACGTCACTATCATAGCAGTTTTTTGGTACGCTTTTCCACCAGCGATGATTGCAGAAATGTTAGGGTGGTAGATTACCCTCGCATGCGGGGAACGCGATGCTCCTCGTGGTGCCGTGCCTGCCGGCACCGGTATACATGAGGCGAGTTGCCGTCGAGACCGGCTCGGGAGCGCTTCCCGGCTCGGGTGACAGGCCGCTCCCGGCGACTCCGGACTTATCCCCTTCCTCCCCCTTTAAATCTTTGCTAAGATAGAAGTTACATTCCCTAGGAGCAGCTTTGGCAGACCAGCAAAATCCCCCACAGGGTCCCCCTGCGCCACCGCCCGGCGGACCCCAGATTCCGCTGCGGAGGGGACGGCAACATCATCCCCATCAACATCGAAGACGAGATGCGCCGGTCGTACCTCGATTACGCCATGAGCGTGATCGTGGGCCGGGCGCTGCCGGACATTCGCGACGGGCTGAAGCCCGTGCACCGGCGCATTCTCTTCGGCATGCACGAGATGGGCCTGGCCCCCAACCGGCCCACGCGCAAGTGCGCCAAGATCACCGGCGAGGTGATGGGTAAGTACCATCCTCACGGCGATAGCGCGATCTACGACGCCCTGGTCCGCATGGCGCAGCCGTTCACCATGCGCTACCCGCTGGTGGAAGGCCAAGGCAACTTCGGCTCGATCGACGGCGATCCGCCCGCGGCCATGCGATACACCGAGGCGCGCCTGTCGCGCATCGCCACCGCGCTGCTCGCACGATATCGACAAGGAGACGGTGGACTTCCGCCCCAACTACGACGAGAGCGAAGTAGAGCCGGAAGTGCTGCCCACGCGCGTGCCGAACCTGCTGGTAAACGGTTCGTCCGGCATCGCGGTGGGCATGGCGACGAACATTCCGCCGCACAACCTGACCGAGATCATCAACGCCGCCATCGAACTGATACGCGATCCGCATACGCCACTTCGAAAAGATTCTGGAAATGGTGCCCGGGCCGGACTTCCCTACCGGCGGCTTCATCCTGGGGCGGCAGGGAATCCTGGATGCTTTCACGCACGGGCCGCGGCCAGTTGAAGATGCGCGCGCGGGCCGCCATCGAGCACGTCGGCAAGGACCGCGAGCACATCATCGTCACCGAGATCCCGTACCAGGTGAACAAGTCGCGGCTCATCGAGCACGGCCTCCCGACTGGTCAACGACAAGAAGATCGAAGGCATCTCGGACATTCGCGACGAGAGCGACCGCGACGGCATGCGCATCGTGTTCGAGCTGAAGCGCGGCGAGCAGGCCGAGGTGGTGCTCAACAACCTCTACAAGCACACGCAACTGCAGACCGGCTTCGGCATGATCATGCTGTCCATCGTCAACGGCCAGCCGCGCGAGCTGGGCCTGATCGCCTGATATCAAGGCACTTCATCGACCACCGCGTCGAAGTGGTCCGGCGCCGCACCGAATACGAACTGCGCAAGGCGCGCGAGCGCGAACACATCCTGGTCGGATTCCAGAAGGCGCTGGACAACCTGGACGAGGTGATCCGGCTGATCCGTGCGGCGACGCTCTCCGCGCGACGCGCGCGACACCCTGGTGGCGAGCTTCGAGTTCACCGAAGGCAGGCGCAAGCCATCATCGAGATGCAGTTGCAGCGCCTCACCGGGATGGAGCAGCAGAAGATCCTCGACGAACTGGCCGACATCCAGCGCCGCATCGCCGAGTACCTCGAGATCCTCGGGTCCGAGAAGGTGCTGCGCGATCTCATCATCAAGGAACTGAAGGAAGTCCAGAAGGAGTACGGGGACGAGCGCCGCACCGAGATCATCGAGGACACGCGGCGAGATCCGCCTCGAAGACCTGGTGGCCGTAGAGGACGTGGCCGTCACCGTCACGCACGGCGGCTACCTGAAGCGCACGGCGGTGGATACCTACCGGCGGCAGGCGCGCGGCGGCAAGGGCCGCATCGGGATGGGGACCCGCACGGAAGACTTCGTCGAGCACCTGATCATCGCCTCCACGCACAGCTACCTGCTGATCTTCACCAATAAGGGCCGCGTCTACTGGCTCAAGATTTATGAGATCCCCGATGCCGCGCACGGCCGGCAAAGGAAAGCACATCTCGCAACCTCATCAACCTGCAGCCGGACGAGACGGCTAAAGCCTTCCTGGCGGTGAGGGAGTTCGTCCCGGACCGCTACATCGTGATGGTCACCAGCCGCGGGGTGATCAAGAAGAGCGAGCTGACCGAGTTCGACAACCCCATGTCGCGTGGCATCATCGCGCTGAGCCTGGATGAAGGCGACGAATTGATCGCGGCCGCGCCTACCAACGGCGAGAACTACATCTTCCTCGGGTCGCACCACGGGCAGGCGATCCGGTTCTCCGAAAAGCAGGTGCGCCCCATGGGCCGGCCGGCGCGCGGCGTGCGGGCCATGGATCCTCGCCGAGGATGACTACCTGGTCGGCATGGAGGTGGTCGACGAGGAAGGCCTGATCCTCTCGATCTCCGAGAACGGCTACGGCAAGCGCACGCGGCTGACCGACTATCGCATCACGTCGCGCGGCGGCAAGGGCGTCATCAATATGAAGACCACCTCGCCGCAACGGCAAGGTGGTGGCGATCCTGTCGGTGAAGGAAGACACGGACCTGATGATCATCACCAAGGACGGCAAGATCATCCGGCTGGAGGCTGCCGAAATCCGGCAGGCCGGCCGCTCGACCCAGGGGGTGCGGCTGGTGCGCTGGAGGAGGGCGACCAGGTGGCGGCCGCGAGCGTCATTCCGGAAGCTGCCGAGAACGGCGAAAACGGCCTCAAGCCCGACGGACAGGGCGATCTGCCGCTCCAGTAGGGCGCAGCCGTCAGGCGCCAGGTTCGCTTTTCATTCGCCTCCGTGGTAACCTGCGGAGTGTCGCTGAAACTTTACCTGGTGACCTGCGAGTTCACGGAAACGGGCGAATACGAATCGCTCCGGGAGCGGCTGCGCTCGCTCGAGGCGCGCCAGATCCTGGCCAGCCAGTGGGCGCTGCGCAGCACGCATTCGGCGGGCGAGTTGAAGAACCTGCTGCGCGGGTTCCTGGGTCCGCAAGACCGCATCGTGGTGACGGAGGTCGGGGCCGAGTGGGCCAGCCGGCATGCGTTCGCCTGCCTCGGCGAGTTGTAGGCGGCGCCCCACGCGGGGTGGCGCCATAAAAAATACCACTCCAGTTGTGAGAAAACCACCCTCGCGTCCGTTTCGTCGCGCACCTCACCATACCCCGCCGCGGAACCGATTTGGCCACGTGCTTGCATCTTGAAATAAGAGTTTTCACAGCGGTTTGGTCCGTTGTGAGCATGACTGGCGCGCCCTTCAACTGACGAACGACCCAAGAGGAGAGGAGTCGCACAGTTTTATGAATGTCAAGAGCTTCTTTCTAACGGCGGGCGCGCTGGTTTTGGCACTCGCCGCCCTTCCGGCGGCTGCGCTGGCGCAGTCGCCGCTGTATGACAAAGTCAATGTGGACCTGCCCTACACGGTAACGTTGGGCGACCATACCCTGCAGCCGGGCGCTTACACAATCCGGCAGCTGAACAGCGCCGGCGGCGGCAGCCGGGACCTGCTGATTTACTCCGATAACGGGATGAAGTTCGAAACTTCGGCCCTGACTATTCCGGCGCTCCAGAACCGTACCGCCAACGACACTAAGGTGGTGCTCCATCACTTCGGGCAGGACTACTACTTCGACAAGATCTGGATCCAGGGCAAGGAGTACGGCTACGAATTCCCGCTGCCGGACAACGTGAAAGCCCGCGAGCGTGAGCGCATGGCTCCCATGAACGTGGCGGCCACGTATCAGGCAGTCGCGGCGCCGGCTCCGCAAACCGCTGAGGCCGCTCCGCCTCCGCCCGAACCCGCTCCGGCTCCGGCTCCTGAGGAGCAGGCTGCTCCGGCTCCGGCGCCCGCCCCGGCCCCGGCCCCGGCGCCCGAGGTAGCGCAGAATACGCCGCCTCCGGCTCCTGCGCCTACCCGGATGCCTGAAACGTCCGCCAACTGGCTCATGATGTTGCTGGGCGGCGGCACGCTGTCCGGTGCCGGCATGATGCTTCGGCGCCGCCGCGGATAACCGCAGCGGCAATCCCGGCCTGCCCATTTCCGGCAGGCCGGGACGAAAGAGCCTGTGCGAAATTAGACGGAGTGAAACGATGGATAACCCTACCGGGAAGAATCCCGAATCCCGTAATCCTCGCGCCCGACGGTGGTGGCTTTCACTGCTTTCGGTGCTTCTGATTGTGGGCGGCGGGATTTTCCTGGCCATGGGCGCCCGCGATTATCTGGGTTCGCTGTGGGGACAGCACGAGGCGGAAGAAGAGTGGAACGCGCCGCCGCCGGCACCCAAGTCCTCCGGTACGCCGCCGTCGTCCTCTCAGCCGGCCGTTCCTGCCAAGCCGGCCATTCCTGCCAAGCCGGACCTCGGCACGGCATTCGCCAAGATGTCGATCCCCCGCCTGGGAATTACCTGGTTCGTCTACGAAGGCACCGATGCGAAACAACTGCGGCTCGGCCCCGGGCACATGCGCGGAACGGCGCTTCCCGGAACGGCAGGCAATTGTGTGATCGCCGGCCATCGCGATACGCACTTCCGCATCCTGAAGGACGTTCGCAAGGGCGACGATATCCTTATTCAGACTCACCAGGGCAAGTTCCGCTACACGGTGACCGGCACCCGCATCGTGAAGCCCACTAACATATCCGCGCTGCGGCCCACCCCGGACGGGGAGATGAAGCTCATCACCTGTTATCCCTTCTACTATGTGGGACCCGCACCCAAGCGGTTCGTCGTAGAGACGCAGCTTCGCGCCGCATCGTAGAATGGGCATAATGCCCGAAATTACCGACGATTTTTACCGCATCCGAAAACTGCCTCCGTACGTTTTCGCAGTCATCAATGAGATGAAGGCGCGCGCCCGTGCGGCCCAGCAGGACGTCATCGACCTCGGCATGGGCAATCCCGACGGCGCCACGCCCCGCCCGGTGGTGAACAAGCTGATCGAAGCGGCACGCAACCCACGCAACCATCGCTACTCGCATCGCGCGGCATTCCGAAACTGCGGGAAGAGATCGTCAAGACGATACCACGCCAACTACGGCGTCGAGCTGGATCCGGATCAGGAGGCCATCGTCACCATAGGCGCCAAGGACGCGCTGGCGCACCTGCTGTTCGCGGTGGTCGGGCCCGGGCGACATCGTGGCCTCGCCGAATCCCGCCTACCCGATCCATCAGTACGGCGTGATCATGGCCGAGGGACAGGCATGCCTGCTGCCGCTCGCCGAACGCCGCCGCGTTCCTGGACCAGGTGGAGGAGATCTGTCCGCAATCCCGCCTCGAAGCCCAAGGTGCTGCTGCTTTCCTTCCCTCATAACCCGACCACCACGTGCGTGGACCTCGACTTTTTCCGCCAGATCGTGCGCATCGCGCGCGACTACGGCGTGCTGGTGATCCACGATTTCGCGTACGCCGATATCTGCTTCGACGGCTACCAGGCGCCCAGCATCCTGCAGGTCGAAGGGGCCACCGACGTGGCGGTGGAGATTTATTCGCATGTCGAAAAGCTACAACATGGCGGGATGGCGCGTGGGC
This sequence comes from uncultured Gemmatimonadales bacterium, assembly GCA_963798915.1. Taxonomy (GTDB): domain Bacteria; phylum Gemmatimonadota; class Gemmatimonadetes; order Gemmatimonadales; family GWC2-71-9; genus CAMLHP01. The sequence continues at coordinate 54,485 of CAWCVB010000017.1, forward strand.
TTCTGCCTGGGCAATCGCAAGATGATCGCGGCGCTGGCGCGTATCAAGAGCTATCTCGATTACGGCGTCTTCCAGCCCATCCAGATCGCCTCCATCATCGGGCTGCGCGAATGCCAGGAGGAGACCCGGAAGATCGCCTGCATCTACCAGAAGCGCCGCGACGTGCTGGTGAAGGGACTGGCGCGCGCGGGCTGGCCGGTGGAATCGCCGCGCGGCTCCATGTTCCTGTGGGCGCCCATTCCGGAGCCCTACCGCGCCACCGGCTCGCTGGAGTTCTCGAAACTGCTGATGGAAAAAGCGCTGGTGGCGGTCTCGCCGGGCATCGGCTTCGGACCATTGGGAGAAGGGCACGTGCGCTTCGCCCTGGTGGAGAACGAGCACCGCATCCGGCAAGCGACGCGGTCTATCGGGCAGTTCCTGAAAGGCAGGGCGGCGGAGGCGTGAGCCCCGCCCGCCGCGCTATTCGATCACATAGGGCAGCCGCACTTCCACCGTCTTGGGCGGGAAGCACGAGTTGTCGTTGCACGCCTGGTAGCGCAGCTTGCCAATCAGCACCCCGGGCCCCGGCGGCGCCGAGGCCGGCACTTTGAACTTCGCCAGCAGGTCGAATTTTCCAGTGAACACGGAGAGCGGCTTGGCGGAGAAGGAATACTTTTCCGTTCCCGGCTTGGGGTAAACGACGTCCGCCGTTTCGAGCGGTCCGGCATTCCAGGTGAGCCGTAGCGGTATCAGGTACTCCTCGCTCGGGGTGTGGCTGTTCACATGATAGCCGGGCGCCACGGTGACGGCGATGCGCGCCTCCGCCGTCTGCTTCCGCTTCGCCATTATCCTGGCGGGCGGAGCCACCGTGAGCATGCCGCTACCTTGGGCGAACAAGCAGCCCGGGAAGACTGACGCGCTGAGGAGCAGCGCCGGAATTGCCTTGCAGTAATTGATCGATGCCATCTTCGAAATCGCTCTTGGCCGCCAGTCCTACATGGACCGTTGCGATATTTCCCTGCCGGTCGATGAGAAAAGTGGTAGGCAGGGCGTCCACCCCGCCGTACGCCTGCGCCACGTCGTCGTTGCCCAGCACGACGCGGTAATTAATGCCCAGACTCTTGACGAAAGGCGTTACCGCTTCCCAGCCCTCGTCGTCCATGGACACGCCGATGATCACCAAGCCGCGGTCGCGGTTCTTGCGCTGGAAATCCACGAACCAGGGAATCTCGATGCGGCAGGGGCCGCACCAGGTCGCCCAGAAATTCACCATGACTACCTTGCCGCGGAAGTCGGAGAGCCGCACGGTCCGGCCGTCGGAATCTTTCAGGGCGAAATCCGGGGCGGGCTTGCGTCCGTTGGCCGACTTCGCTTCGGCGTTGACGGGTTTGGAGGAGTTGCACGCGGCGGCCAGCACCGCGAGCGACAGAGCGGCGGCCAACAGGACAGCGCGAGGTGTGTTCATGCTCTTCTATATGATTATATCGAGATCGCCCGCCCGGCACCGGAGCGGATGAACCAGCGGCGCCGGCGCACGCGAAATCGCGAGGCCAGTGTGAATTCGGGGTGCTCGGCGAGGCCGGCGAACAGCCACGCGGCGGTGTCGCAGAAGCTCTCGCAGCAGTACTCGCGCCAGCGCCGGGTGCGGGCGGCGCGGTCGCCGGCTGCGAGAGCGGCCTTGCGCCATTCCGCGGACCAGCCCAGTTCGCCGCGCGCTCCGGCCGCGAATTCCTCGGTCAATAGGCCCTCCCAGCAACGCCGCGCGGGGTTGTTCAGCCGCACCCAGGCGAAGTGGAACAATTCGTGGACGAAGATGCGCGACAGTTCCCCGCGGTGCCGCCGAAGCGCGCCGTCCAGGTGGATGCGGCGCTCCCGCAGGAAAGCCCCGCCGTGCGCCGGCCCGCGCCGGTCGCGCAAGCCGCTGACGAAGCGGATTTCGATGGGACGCCCCGAAATGGCGGGCAGCAGCACGCTTCAAATTACCACGGGCAGCGGGTTATCATGCGGTGGTGAGGGTCTTGGTTGTAGAGGACGAGCAGAAAGCCGCCGCGTATCTTCGCAAGGGCCTCTCCGAACACGGTTTCGTCACCGACGTCGCCGCCAGCGGGGAAAGCGGCCTGGAACTGGCGCGCGGCGGGCACTACGACCTCATCGTGCTCGATATCATGCTGCCCGGCCGCGACGGCTGGAGCGTCCTCGCCACCCTGCGCCGTGAAGGCAACCAGGCGCCGGTCCTCTTCCTCACCGCGCGCGACTCCGTCCCCGACCGCGTCAAAGGCCTGGAACTCGGGGCCGACGATTACCTGGTCAAGCCGTTCGCGTTCTCCGAACTGCTGGCGCGCATCCGCACCATCCTGCGGCGCGGCCCCGCCCGCCGGCCCGACAACCTGCGGGTCGCCGACCTCGAACTCGACCTCCTCACCTTCAAGGCCGCGCGCGCCGGCCGCCGGCTCGACCTCACCCCCAAGGAGTTCCTCATGCTCTCGCTGCTGGCGCGGCGCGCCGGCGAGGTGCTCTCCCGCACCCTCATCGCCGAACAGGTGTGGGGCATGAATTTCGACAGCGGCACCAACGTGGTGGACGTGCACGTGCGCCGCCTGCGCGCGAAGGTGGACGACGCCTACGAGCACAAGCTCATCCGCACCGTCCGCGGCATCGGCTATGTCCTCGAAGCCTAAGCTGCTGCCGCCCGCCAGCCTGGCGCTGCGCCTCTCCGGCTGGTACGCCGGCTCGGCCTTCGCGCTGCTGGCGGTGGCCACGGGGGTGCTCTATTGGGCGCTGGTCACCGCCTCCGATAACCAGGACGATCAATACCTGGAGGAGAAGATCAACACCCTCGCCACCCTGCTGGCCAACAAAGATTTCCGGACCGTGCAGTGGGAGGTGCAGGGGGAATCCACCACGCGGCCTTCGTCGGTGATTCTGTCGCGCGTGCTGCGGGCCGGCGGCGCCCTGGTGGTGGAAACGGTGGGCATGGGGACCGAGTTGCCGGCGGGCAGGTTCTTGCGCAACGGCGTCTCGGAGGAGGTGCCGGGGACCAGCGGGCGGCCGTTCCGCATCCGCTCCGAGCGCCTGCCCGATTACACCCTGCAGGTGGCCATCGAGGTCACCCACGAACAGCGCCTGCTCACCGAATACCGGCAGCGGTTGTGGATCGTGCTGGCGGTGGGGTTGCTGGCCTCCGTCCTGATCGGCCACCAGATCGCGCGCCGCGGCATCCGGCCCATGCAGGAGATCGCCGCCAGCGTGCGGCGCATCGGCTCCGCCACGCTGGACCGGCGCCTGGAGACCACCGGCATGGCCGCCGAACTGGCATCGCTCGCCGCCACGTTCAACGGCATGCTGGACCGCCTGGAGGACGCCTTCGAACGCCTGGCGCGCTTCTCCTCCGATATCGCCCACGAGCTGCGCACGCCCGTCAACAACCTGCGCGGCGAGGTGGAGGTAGCGCTGTCGAAACCCCGCCCCCGGAGGAGTACCGGCAGGTGCTGGAGTCTTCGCTCGAAGAATGCCTGCGGCTCTCGCGCCTGATCGACAGCCTGCTGTTCCTGGCGCGCGCGGAGAACCCGGGCACGCAGGTCCGCCGCGAGCCGCTCGCCGTCGCGGCGGAACTGGCGGCGGTGCGCGAGTTCTACGAAGCCGCGGCCAGCGATGCCGGCATCGCGCTGGATGTAGCGGCGGCGCCCGAAACGTGGGCGCTCGACCGCACGCTGTTTCAACGCGCGGTGGGCAACCTGGTGGATAACGCGCTGGTCCACACGCCCTCGGGCGGCCGCATCACGCTCGAAGCTGCCCGCACCGCGCGCGGCCTGGCCGTCTCGGTGGCGGACACCGGCTGCGGCATCCCGCAGGAGCACCTGCCGCGCCTGTTCGACCGCTTCCACCGGGTGGACCCGGCGCGCTCGAAGAACAGCGGCGGCGCGGGGCTGGGGCTGGCCATCGTGAAGAGCATCGCGGCGCTGCACGGCGGCACGGCGGAGATCGCCAGCGCGCCGGGACGCGGCACCCGCGTCACCCTGGTCTTCCCCAGCATGACGAAAACGTAATCCGCGCGTCATCCTCGCGCCCACGTTCGGCGAATACACTCATCGTGTGAGAAAGCGCCTGGGAATGGTTCTCGGCGCGGCCGTGCTGGCGGGCTGCGTGAAGTATCACCCGCGGCCCATCGACGCGCCGGCCGTGGAGCGCAGCTACCGCGCCCGCAGCCTCACCGACCCCGGCTTGAAGGCGTTCGCCGGCGCCGAACGCTGGCCCCCCGCCTCGCTCGATGCGGATCGGGCGGCGACCGTCGCGCTCTACTATCACCCGGACCTCGAGACGGCCCGCGCGCGCCTGCGCACGGCCGAAGCCGCGGTGGTCACCGCCGGCGGGCGCGTGAATCCATCGGTGGGCTTCGGAGGAGGCCGCAGCGATTCGCCGGAATCGGCCGTGGTGCGCCGTTTCGAGCCGGTATTCACCATCGAAACCGGCGGCAAGCGCGGGCTGCGGCTGCTGCACGCCGAGCGCGCGCAGGAGGCCGTCCGGGTAGCGCTTGCCGAAGATTCGTGGAAGGTGCGCAGCCGGGCGCGGGCCGCATGGCGGGACGCCGTCTTCGCGCGCCGCCGGGTAGACGCGCTGGATACCGAGCGGCAGGCGCGCGCGGCGTATACGGCGGTGCTGGAGAAGCGCTGGCAGGCGGGCGAAATCGGGCGCGCCGGGTTGGACGTGGCGCGCTCCGGGCTGCTCGAGATCGACGCGGCCCTGAACGCCGCCCGCACGGACGCGGCCCGCACCCTGCCGGAGCTTGCCGCGGCCATGGGGGTGCCCGTCGCCGCCATCGCGGAGATGCCGCTGGCCGAACCCGCCGCGCCGCCGCCCGAGAGCGCGCTGCCCCTGTCGCGCGTGGTCAAGGCGGGGCTGCTGAACCGCGCGGACGTGCGCCGCGCGCTCGCCGAGTACGCCGCGGCCGAGGCGTCCCTGAAGCTGGAGATTGCGCAGCAGTATCCCGACGTGCAGCTTGTCCCCGGCTACAGTTTCGACGAGGGCCACTACAAATACACCTTCAGCCCCGCGTTCCCCGTCCCGGTGCTGAATCGCAACCAGGGGCCGATCCGCGCAGCCGGCGCGCGGCGCGGCGAGGCCGAGGCCCGCTTCACCGCGCTCGAAGCGCAGGCGGTGGCGGAAATGGATACGGCCCGCGCGCGTTACGCTGCCGCGTGGCTCGCGTGGCGCGAGGCGCACGACCGTGCGGCGGGCTTCGCGCGCAACCATGAGGCGGCCGTGCGGCAGCGCTTCGAGGCCGGCGAGGACGACCGGTTGTCGCTCGACGCCGCGCGCGTCGAAACCGCCCTCGCCGCGCGCGCCGAGGTCGATGCGCTGGCCGCCGCGCATGCCGCGCTGGCGGCGCTGGAAGATGCCGTCGGGCAGCCGTTGGGGAAGCCGTGGCAGTAGCCGCGCTAGTAGTTGCTTGCCGGGAAAACCGCTCGATTATGTATCCGTGCGCATTCGTGTCCGTCGGTGGCGAAAAGAATTCTGGCATGTACGATTCCCCTTCCGAAACTTCTTTGAAATGGGCCACGGATGGACACGAATTCACACGGATCGGATCTGACGGAAATCGTAATCGGCTGCGCCTTCACCGGAAGATGCGGCCGGGCAGCCGTTGAGGGAGCCGTGAGCATGAAGAGAATTGCAATACCCGCGCTGGCCGCGCTGGGGATAGCCGCGCTGTCGGTGTGGGGCGTCATGGCGGGGCGGGCGGAGAGCGCATCCGAGCGGGCACCGGAAGCGCCCATTCACGGATCGGACCGCGTGGGACACAACGCCGCCGGTGAGCCCGTTATCAGGCTCGACGGCGCCGCGCAACATCTCGCCGGCCTGGAAGTGACCACCCTGGCCGCCTTCTCGCTGGCCAGCGAAGTGATGGGCTACGGCCGCCTGGAGGAGGCCCGTCCCGCACCTTCGTCGTGCGGGCGCCGTTCTCCGGAACGCTGGTCGCCCCGCAGTGGCCGGGCATCGGGCAGGATATCGCGGATGGCGCGCCGGTGGGCTCGCTGGCGCCGCGCATCGCCCCGCTCGACCGTCTCGGCATGACGGAACGGCTGGCCGCCGCGCGCGCCGACGCGACCGCCGCCACCGCCGCACGCGATGCCGCCACCGCCTCCTACAATCGCCTCAAAGCCCTCAACGCCGACGACCGCAACGTCTCCGACCGCGCCGTGGAAGATGCTGCCGCGCGGCTCAAGACGGAAGGGGCGCGCGCCGATGCCGCCGCCGAAACGGTGCGCGCCATCGAGGCGGCACTCTCGACCGGAGCCGCCGCCAGCCCCGTCGCGCTGGTGGCCGAGCGCGGCGGGCAGGTGGTGGAGGTGCCGGTGCAGCCCGGCGAATCCGTGGAAGCCGGGCAGCCGCTGCTGCGCGTGGCGCGCTTCGACCGCCTGGTAGCGCGCGTGGAGGTGGCCGCGGGCGACATCCTCTACGGCGCCGTCAAGCGCGCGCGCATTGTGCCGGTGGGGCATGAGGACGGCCCGCTGGTGGGCGAGGCCATCGGCATGGCCGCCTCCATTGATCCGCGCGCCCAGGGCAAGGCGTTCCTGTTCCGCGTGGCGGGTCCGAGCGCGGGATTGCGGCCTGGCCTGGCGGTGACCGCGTGGCTCGCGCAACCCGGCCCGCGCCGCGAAGGCGTGCTGCTGCCGCGCCCGGCGGTGGTTCGCTACGCCGGAAAGTCGTGGGTGTATCTCGAAACTTCGCCCGGTGAGTTCACGCGCCGCGAAGTCGCGCTCGAAAACGTAACTGCCGGGGGATGGTTTACGCGCAGCCTGGCGCCGGGCGTCCGGGTGGTGACGGCGGGCGCCCAGATGCTGCTCTCCGAGGAGTTGAAGTCGCAGATTCAGGTGGGCGAGGAGAACCCCGCCTGATGCTGCGCGCGCTGGTCAGGTTTTCACTACAGCATCGCGGCGTCGTGATCGCGCTGGCGTGCCTGACGTTCGGCTATGGCGTGTGGGCCACGGCGCACGCCAGGTACGACGTCTACCCCGAGTTCGCGCCGCCGCAGGTTTCCATCCAGACGGAAGCGCCCGGGCTTACAGCCGAGGAGGTGGAAGCGCTGGTCACGCGGCCTGTGGAAAGCGCACTGAACGGCGTGGCCAATCTCGAGTCCATCCGCTCGCAATCCGTGCAGGGCCTCTCGGTAGTCACCCTCCTGTTCGAAGAGCGCGCCGATATTTTCCGTGTGCGCCAGATGGTGAGCGAGCGCCTGATGGAGGTCGCCGGCGAGATGCCGCAGGGCGTGAAGCCGCCGATGATGGCGCCGCTCACCAGCGCCGCCAGCACCATGCTGGCCGTCGGGCTCACCTCCGGCACACGCTCCCTGATGGAGTTGCGCACCTTCGCCGACTGGGTGCTGCGCCCGCGCCTGCTCGGTGTGCCGGGCGTCGCGAAGGTGGCGGTATTCGGCGGCGAGGTCCGGCAGTTGCAGGTGCAGGTGATCCCGGAGCGCATGGCCGCCTTCGGCGTCTCCATCACGGATGTGCTGGCGGCCGCGCGCGCATCGACGGGCGTGCGCGGCGCCGGGTTCGTGGAGAGCACCGCGCAGCGGATCGTGCTCGAAACCGAGGGGCAGTCGCTCACGGCGGCGCAATGGGCGAGGTGGCGCTGGCACATGCGGGCAGCGCACCGGTGCGCCTGCGCGACGTGGCGCGCGTGGTGGATGCGCCCGAGCCGCCCATCGGCGCCGCCGCAATCAACGGCACGCCCGGGGTCATGCTGGTGGTCTCCGGCCAGTACGGCGCCAACACGCTTGAAGTGACCCGACGCGCTCGAAGCGCGCGCTGGCCGAAATGCCGCCGGCCATCGCGGCGGAGGCGGCATGATGCTCAACGCGCACCTGCTTCCGCCCCGCCAACTTCATCGGCACGGCCGTTCGCAACATGCGCGCATTCCCTGCTGCTCGGCGCCGTGCTGGTGGCGTGGTGCTGATCCTGTTCCTGCTCGACCTGCGCACCGCGTTCATCTCGTTCATGGCCATTCCGCTGTCGCTGCTGGCGGCCGTCGTAGTGCTGCGAGCACCTGGGCGATGACCCTCAACACCATGACACTCGGCGGCCTGGCCATCGCCATCGGCGTGGTGGTGGACGATGCCATCATCGACGTGGAGAACATCCTGCGCCGTTTGCGCGAGAACCGCGAGCTCGGCCGCAGCCGCGCGCGCTCATGCGGGTGGTGCTCGAAGCCTCGCTCGAAGTGCGGAGCGCGGTGCGTCTACGCGACGTTCGTCGTGGTCGCTGGTGTTCCTGCCCGGTGCTGACCATGACGCGGCGTGCAGGGCCGCTTGTTCGGGCCGCTCGCGCGTGCGCTTACATCCTGGCCACCCTGGCCTCGCTCGCGCGTCGCCCTCACCCTGACCCCGGCTCTGTGCTGTGTGATGCTGCCCCGCGCCAGCGAACACGCGCATGAGCGCGCTGCGTGGCCTGGCTCAAGGGGCGCTACAGCACGCGTGATGGCGCTGCTGATGGCGCGCCCGAAGAGCGTGCTGGCGGCCGCCATGGCGCTCTGCGCGGGCGCTGCCGCGGCCATTCCCTTCTTCGGCGGAGCGTTCCTGCCGGACCTCAAGGAGGGCCACTTCATCGTGCACATGTCGTGGTGCCGGGCACGTCGCTGGCGGAGTCGATGCGGCTGGGCCGTCAGGTATCGGGCGCGCTGCTCGCCAATCCCCAACTCGCTTCCGTCGCGCAGCAGGTGGGGCGCGCCGAGCTGGCGGACGATACCTGGGGCGTGAACTACAGCGAAATCCAGGTGGAGCTGAAGCCCTGCAACGGCAAGGGCGTCGAAGAGGTCGAAGAGCAGATGCGCCGCACCGTCGCGCGCTTCCCCGGGGCCTACTTCGCCATCCACACGTTTCTCAACGAGCGCATCGAGGAGATCATCTCCGGCACCATCGGGGAGGTTGTGATCAAAGTATTCGGCGACGACCTCGATCTGGTGGACCGCAAGGCGCGCGAGATCGCCCGCGTGGTGGAGCGCGTCCGCGGCGCCACCGACGTGCAACTGGAGGCGCAGGCCAGCGCGCCCCGCATCGTGGTGCGGCTGCGGCCCGAGCGCCTGCGGCAGTTCGGCTTCCGCCCCGTGGAGGTGCTCGAAGCCGTGGACACCGCCTATCAGGGCAGCGTGGTGGCGCAGGCGTATGAAGCCAGCCGCGTCTTCGACGTCTCCGTCATCCTGGAGGACGGGGTGCGGCGCAATCCCGAGGCCGTGGGAGAACTCGTGCTTGCACAACGATGCCGGCACCCGCATCCACCTGCACGAACTGGCCGAGCGTCTACCAGGACACGGGGCGCTTCACCATCCTGCACGACGGCGACGCGGCGGCGCCAGGCGGTGACCTGCAACGTCGTCCGGGCGCGAGCTGGCCGGCTTCATCGCGGAAGCCGAGCGGCAGGTGAATGCGAAAGCTCGGCGCTGCCGGCGGGCGTGTACTGCCGTTTTCACCGGCGCCGGCGGAAGCGCGCGAGCAGGCACAGCGGGAGATCCTGATCTACTCGTTGTGGCGGCGGTGGGGGTCGCGCTGCTGCTTCGCTGGTGTTTCGCCGCGGCCGCAATCTCGTGCTGGTGCTGGCGAATCTGCCGTTCGCGCTGATCGGCGGCGTGCTGGCGGTGGCGTTCAGCGGCGGGTGGCTGACGGTAGGCTCGATGGTCGGGTTCGTCACGCTGTTCGGCATCACCACACGCAATGCGATCATGATGATCTCGCACTACGAGCACCTGGTGGGGCGCGAGGGAATGGCGTGGAACCTGGAGACGGCGCTGCGCGGCGCGGGCGAGCGGCTGGTCCCGATCCTCATGACCGCCATGGTGACGGCGCTGGGGCTGCTGCCGCTGGCGCTCGGCAGCGGCGAACCCGGCCGCGAGATCGAAGGCCCCATGGCGATCGTGATCCTGGGCGGGCTGGCCACTTCGACGGTGTTGAACCTGCTGGTGCTGCCGTCGCTGGCGCTGCGGTGGGGGCGCTTCGAGCGGTAGCGACGGAGTGTTTGAACCGCAGAGGCGCGGAGACGCTGAGAAGAGAAAATCAAAACGTTGGCCTCCGGCACGCTTCGTTAAGGCTGCTGCTTTTGCCGGCTTCGGGCGCGGAGGAAGATGAGAGCGCCGAGCGTGACACGGTGCTGCAGTGGGGGCGCTTCGAGCGGTAGGACGGAATGTTTGAACTGCAGAACCGCGGAGCCGCAGAGAAGACAAAATCAAAACGTTAGCGCGGCACGCTTCGTTAAGGCTGCTGCTTTCGCTGGCTTCGGGCGGAGGAAGCTGAGAACGCAGAGGAAAGGGATGCATCGAAGCGTGCCGGACGGCAACGCGTTTTGATTTTGTCTTCTCAGCGCCTCCGCGCCTCAGCGGTTCGAATGCTGTTGCTTTCGCAGAGGAAGCCGAGAGCGCCGAGTTCGACACGGCGCTGCGGTGGGGGCGCTTCGAGCGTTAGAATAGGCCGATGCAATCGTTTCTCTCCCGGCCGGCCGGACGGCGCGGATTTCTGCGCAGCGCGGCGGGCGCGGCCGCGGCATTGTGGACGGACAGCACGCTCGAAGGCGCCGTGCAGAACGTCAACACCGGTTCCAGGCCTTCGGACCTGAAGATCACGGACCTGCGGGTGGCGGTGGTCTCGCGCGCACCCATGACCTGCCCGATCATCCGCATCGACACCAACCAGGGCATCTACGGGCTGGGGGAGGTGCGCGACGGCGCCAGCAAGAACTACGCGCTCATGCTCAAGAGCCGCCTGCTCGGCGAGAACCCCTGCAACGTGGACAAGATTTTCCGCAAGATCAAGCAGTTCGGATTTCACGGCGCGGCAGGCGGGCGGCGTGTGCGGCGTCGAGATGGCGCTCTGGGACCTGGCCGGGAAGGCCTACGGCGTGCCGGTCTGGCAGATGCTGGGGGCAGGTTCCGCGACCGCATCCGCTGCTACGCCGATACCACCGAATCGCACGATCCGCAGGTCTATGGCCAGCGGCTGAAGGCGCGCAAGGAGCAGGGCTTCACCTGGCTCAAGATGGACCTGGGGATCGACCTGCTGGGGAACACGCCCGGCACGGTCAGCCGTCCCGCGGGAGTGGACGAGCGCGGCAGCCGTGCAGCACATGTTCACCGGGGTCGAGCTGACGCCCAAGGGCGTCGCAATGATGGCCGAGTACGTGGGGCAGGTGCGGGAGCAGGTGGGCATGGACATCCCGCTCTCGGCGGACCACTTCGGGCATATCGGCGTCAATTCCTGCATCCGGCTGGGCAAGGCGCTGGAGAAGTACAACCTGGCGTGGCTGGAGGACATGATCCCCTGGCAGTACACCGACCTGCTGAAGAAGATCACGGACGCGGTGGATATCCCCGTCCTGACGGGCGAGGACATTTACCTGAAGGAAGGGTTCATCGAGCTGGCGCGCAACCACGCGGTGGACATGGTGCACCCGGACCTGGCCACATCGGGCGGGATTCTCGAAACCAAGAAGATCGGCGACGCGTGCCAGGAGTACGGGGTGGGGATGTGCATGCACTTCGCCGGCTCGCCGGTCTCCTGCATGGCAAACGTGCACTGCGCGGCGGCGACGGAGAATTTCCTGGTGCTGGAGAACCACTCGGTGGACATTCCGTGGTGGGACGATCTGGTGGACGGGGTGCCCAAGCCGATCCTCGACCACGGCTTCATCAACGTGCCGGAGAAGCCCGGGCTGGGGATTACCCTGAACGACGCGGTGATGAAGCAGCACCTGGGGCAGCCGGGGTATTTCGAGCCGACGCCGGAGTGGGACCGCGAGCGTTCGCACGACCGGACTTGGAGCTGAAGAGCGGGAGTTGGGAGATGGGAGTTGGGAGATGGTGCGCCGCGGGCTTCGCCGGCGGACACACTACGGCGGCGTCACGGCTGGGCGGCGCGTCAATTCGCTCCGCCCGCCGGGCGATCCGAACCATTCCCGGGGTGCGCTTGCGCGTTCCGGGGCGGTCCTCTGGCGGGCATCGATGCCGGCTTGTCCCGTCCGGTTCATCTGGCACGGTGGCCAGTGATCCGGCAAGCCCTGCTACGGGCTCCGGGGGCCAGTATCACCACACGGCGGCGAGGCCGCCGCGCTGACTTGGTTCTGCGCAGAACGATCTGAGGCCAGGGTAGTGGGTGGGGACGGCGGGACAGGGGACGGGGATCGGGATGTGCTTGAAAACAGGCGGTCGATTTTCTGCGATCGCGCGTGATTTCCCCTTGCGCTTCTACAGGAGAAGGGCGTAGACTCTCTATTGTAGAAGTGAAAGGGGAGAGGCAGTGGCGGAGAACCGGATTGACCTACCTCAGGGCACGCTGGACCTGCTGATTCTGAAAAGCATCGCGCTGAGCCGCAGCACGGCTGGGCAATTTCGCAGCGCATCCAGCAGATCTCCAGCGACGTTTTGCGGATCCAGCAGGGGTCCCTGTACCCTGCCCTGCACCGGCTGGAGCGCCGCGGCTGGATCGAGAGCTTCTGGGAAACCACCGGCAACAACCGGCGCGCCAAGTACTACCGGCTTACGGCGGGGGGACGAAAGCAACTGGCGGCGGAAGAGACGTCGTGGCGGACGCTGGTGGCGGCGGTGGGGCAGGTGCTGGAGAGCGCCTGAGGGGGAGACATGCTCAGCGATTTCAAGTACCGGCTGCGGGCGGTCTTCCGGCGGGATTCAATGGAACGCGAGATCGACGAGGAGCTGCGGTTCCACCTGGAAGAGCAGGAGGCGCAGCTTCGGGCTTCGGGCGTGCCCGCCGGGGAGGCGCACCGGCGCGCCCGCATCCTCATCGGCGGGGGCGAGCAGCTCAAAGAGGAGTGCCGGGATGCGCGCGGCACCGCCTGGGTGGAGAGAGTGCGGCAGGACCTGCGGTATGCCGGGCGCACGCTGCGCCACAGCCCGTGGTTCACGGCGGTGGCGGTGCTGTCGCTGGCGCTGGGGATCGGAGCGAACACGGCGGTTTTCACGGTGGTCAATGCGGTGATGCTGCGGACGCTGCCGGTTCGCGAGCCGGAGCGGCTGGTCCGCGCGTTTTCTCAGCGACTCCCAGATTACAGGTCTTTGGACCCGGAATTCTACCGGCGCGAACGCGCCGGGGACGGGCCGGTACGTGCGCAATACCTTCCCGCTGCCAGCCTATGAGCGTTTGCGGGAGGGGCTTGCGGATTTCATGGACGTGTTCGCGGTCTGCAACACCGGCGCCGGGCGGCCGGCGACAGGGCGGGCACGCGCCCTGCGTTTTTGACGCTGGTCTCGGCAACTTCTTCGAAGCGATCGGAGCGCCCATGGCGCTAGGGCGCGGGCTGATCGAAAGCGACGACCGCCGGGGCAGCCCCGTGGTGGTTCTTCGCATGCGTTCTGGCAGCATGCGTTGGGCGCCGACCCGGCCGTGATCGGCAAGGTCATCAAGGTGGATGGTGCGCCGGTAACCGTCGTGGGGGTGGCGGGTGCCGGATTTCACGGCATCTCCGACGCGGGCTTCTACGGGCCGTCCGACGTGTTCGCGCCGCTGGGCGCGCTCGACTTGATCCTGCCGGATGAATTCAGCACGGGAAAGGCGAAGACGGCGACGGATTACTGGTGGCTGCAAGTGATGGGACGGCTGAAACCCGGCGTCGAGGCAGAAGCCGCGGCGTCCCGCATGACTGCGGTGTACCGGAGTGTCCTGGCCGATTCGGGGGTACCCGAGCTCCGTAATGTGCGGAACCCGCGGGTTGTGCTGGCGCCGGGCGCGCGGGGTGCGAACACGCTCGACGCCATACTGGCCCGGCCGCTCTTCATTCTGTTGGGCGTGGTGGGGCTAGTGCTGTTGATGGCGTGCATCAACGTCGCGATGCTGGAGGTGGCGCGGTCGGCGGCGCGGCGGCGTGAGATCGCCATACGGCTGTCGCTCGGTGCAAGCCGGGCGCGCGTGATCGGGCAACTGGCGGTGGAAGCGCTGGCGCTGGCGGTGACCGGCGCGGCGGGCGGATGGCTGCTGGCCGTGTGGGCGGCTCCCTGGCTCGCGGATCTGCTCACGCCGCGGATTTTCGGGCAGGCGGCGTGGAACCTCTCGCCCGACCTGCGCGTGCTGGGCTTCACGATGGCGGCAACAGTGGTGACGGCGGTGCTGTTCGGGCTGAGCCCGGTGCGGCAGGTGGCGCGGGTGGATATTGCGCGCGACCTCAAGCCGGGCCTGGCGGCATCGGCCGGCCGCGCGCGCCTGGGCGGCGGCAACCTGCTGGTGGGCGTACAGGTGGCCCTGTCGGTGGTGCTGCTTTGCGGGGCCGGGCTGTTCCTGCGCACGCTGGTGAATCTACACCGCGTGGACAGTGGCTTTGCGACGAAACGCCTGCTGGTGTTTCGGATCGAGGTGGGGCACAGAACGCGCCTGCCCGCCAGTGTCGGTGAGACCATCCTGGACTCGATACGGTCCACCCCGGGGGTGACGGGAGCGACGGCCATGTTGCACTCGCTGCTGGGCGGCGAGCGCAGCCGCACGACGCTGTCGGCGGCGAGGACGGCAGCGGCGCCGGTCGAGGTCCTCACGAACACGGTGACGCCGGGATTCTTCGAGGCGGTCGGGATGCGGATCGTGGAAGGCCGGGCGTTTGTGCCGGGCGACGCGAGATCTGCGAGAAACCTCGTTATCCTGAACCAGAGCGCGGCGCGGCGTCTGTTCGGAGGGCTTCCGGCGGTGGGGCGCGTGCTTTGGCGCAACCCGGGCAGCGAACAGGAACAGGTGGAAGTGGCCGGGGTGGTCCGGGACGCTACGCTGGACAGCCTCCGCAAAGGTCCGCAGCCGGCTGTGTTCGCGCCCTTCCGGGAGGCGGAGGGGTTCTATTCGCGCGCTTTCGCGGTGCGGACGGCGGGCGATCCGGCAGCCATGGCAGCGGCGGTGCGGCAGGCCGTTCTTGCGGTGAACCGCGACCTCCTCATGCTGGACATCAAGACGGAAACGCGGCTGATCGAGGAGAATCTCTACGTGGAGCGCCTGTTTGCGGCGGTGTTGACACTGTTCGGCGGGCTTGCCCTGCTGCTTTCGGCGATCGGGCTGCACGGCGTGGTGGCGTACCTGGCGGCGCGGCGCACCCCGGAAATCGGGATCCGCATGGCGGTGGGAGCCGGGCGGGGCGAGATCGTCGGGCTGATGCTGCGGCAGGTGCTGTGGCCCGTGGCGGCGGGGGCGGCGGCGGGATTGGTGGCGAGTTGGGCGGCGAGCCGGTGGATCGCATCGCTGCTGTTCGGGGTCGAGCGGGTGGACCTGATTACCTATGCGGCCGTGCTGGCGGTGCTCGCGGCGACGGCGGCTGCGGCGGCGGGATTGCCTGCATGGCGCGCCGCCCGCATCGACCCCATTGCCGCGCTCCGGGCGGAG